>NZ_CP138989.1:2122500-2722500 GCF_044594645.1 Algibacter sp. R77976 | reverse complement strand
CTAATAAAGGT
The DNA here is from genome assembly GCF_044594645.1 of Algibacter sp. R77976. Taxonomy (GTDB): domain Bacteria; phylum Bacteroidota; class Bacteroidia; order Flavobacteriales; family Flavobacteriaceae; genus Algibacter_B. Next base: position 2,722,489 of record NZ_CP138989.1, on the reverse strand, counting down.
GGTGATTTAGGTTGGTTTTTAAAAGAAGATATGCATCCTGATTTTCAGAATGAAATTTTTAAGACAGACCATAGCTTAAATGATATTTTTACTGTTGATGTACCTTCAGAAAATTGGTATTATGTTGTTTTAAAAACACACGAACCAAAAGATATTTCAGAAATTGAAGTTTTAAAAATTGTTGAAACAAAAAACTAATGCAACTTTTTTACAGTCCAGACCTTACCGAAAACACTTCGCAATTCACTTTTAATAAAGAGGAAAGCAAACATATTGTAAAAGTGTTACGTAAAAATATTGGAGACACCTTACATATTACAAATGGTAATGGCTGGCTATTTCATGCAGAAATTTCAGTTCCCAACATCAACAAATGCACAGCAATTATTGTTTCTAAAACGCTACAACCAAAACACGCATACCAATTGCATTTAGCTGTTGCTCCAACAAAAATGAACGACCGTTACGAATGGTTTCTAGAAAAAGCTACCGAAATTGGTATAGACAGCATCACGCCTATTATTTGCGATCATAGCGAACGAAAAGTGATAAAGCCAGAACGTTTTGAGCGCATTATACAATCGGCCATGAAACAATCGCTTAGCTGTTATTTGCCCAAACTTAATGAAGCAATCTCTTTTCAAAACTTTATAAAACAAGACTTTGAAAACGATTTATTTATAGCACATTGCGAGGAAACGGACAGAAAATCGCTAAAACAACAACTAGAACCAAATACCAATATAACTATTCTTATAGGTCCTGAAGGCGATTTTTCTGTTAAAGAAATTGCCAAAGCACTAGAAAATAATTTTATTCCTGTAACTTTGGGAGAAACAAGATTACGTACAGAAACGGCAGCTATTGTAGCTTGCCATAGTGCAGCCTTTATAAACGAGGCCTATAACGGGCAATAAATTATTAAATGAAGTTAATTATTTCTTTTTTCTTTGCGCTATTTTTTCTTTGCTCTTTCGGTCAAGATTTAGCCATTTTAAAATACAAAGGTGGTGGTGATTGGTATGGCAATCCAACGGCATTACCAAACCTTATTAAGTTTTGTAACGACAATATTAATACTAAAATAAACGAAAAACTACAAACGGTTGAAACTGGTAGTGCTGATATTTTTCAGTACCCGTTTTTACACATGACCGGTCATGGTAATGTGTTTTTTAGTGAAACGGATGCTGAAAATTTACGCAACTATTTAATGTCTGGTGGATTTTTACATATTGATGATAACTATGGTTTGAAGCCTTACATTACCGAAGCGCTTAAAAAAGTATTTCCAAATAAAGATTTGGTTGAATTACCAACCAACCACCCAATTTTTAGTAGTGTTTATAAATTCCCTAACGGCTTACCAAAAATACATGAGCATGATGGCAAACGTCCGCAAGCATTCGGACTTTTTAATGAAGATAGACTTATGTTACTATTTACTTACGAAAGCGACTTAGGCGATGGCTGGGAAGATACCGAAGTACATAACGACCCTGCTGATGTTAGAGAAAAAGCACTAAAAATGGGTGCGAACATTATTAAATATGCTTTTGAAAATTAAATTTATATGAAACTAAGTTACTATTGTAGTTCGCCTTCGTGTAAAAAATTAAATTACATAAAAGTAAAGTCGAATAATCGTTTTGATTTAAAAGAAGAAATTGGACTAGAAATAAACGAAAGATGTAAGCATTGTGGAAATCACACAAAAAGACACATTAACAGATTGCATGCAGGGCCAAATTATAAAATAATAGCTGGAGGCGTTATTCTAGCTGTACTATTTACTGTTTTATTTTGGGACTTAGGTTTTATTACAACGCTTAGCGGAACTGTTCCTATTGCAATTTGGATGAGCGAAGAAAAAAGAGCAAGCACATTTAACAAACTATTATTAAGAGATTAAAACGTTTATATATGGCAAAAGTATAGGCCTTCCTATTTCATGCTTTTTACTAATAGCTTTTATGCAACTCACCCACTACAATACAAACTTTAAAAAACGAACATTCCCTATCACATTAATTTGCGATAACGTTACCAATGCACCAAATATTGGTAGTTTATTTAGAATAGCTGATGCTTTTGGTATTGAAAAACTTATCCTTTGCGGTGAAAACATTCAATTGGGACGCAAAATGGCTAAAACCTCTAGGGCTACTGAAAAAGTTGTGAATTATGAGATTCTAGAATCGGCATCAGAAGCAGCTGAATCGTTAAAAAATAAAGGCTACCAAATCATTTCATTAGAAATTACAGAGTCAAGTCAACCTATTCATACCATTCAATTTACAGAAGAAAAACCAATTGCATTAGTTATAGGCGACGAGAATTTTGGAGTTTCAGAACATATTTTAAATATATCCGATAATATTATTCACATTAACATGTTTGGTCAAAATAGCAGTATGAATGTTGTACAGGCTACTAATATTGCCCTTTACGAAATAACAAAACAATTACTTTAGTGTATCATGAATGCGGTACGATTGATACATCTCATAATTCTAATAATAAAATTAGAATGTGATTTCTCCCTTTAATTCGAAATGACTAAATTTACTTTTAAAATTATATAATTGAACTCAAACACCATTTCTAACGGTATTTTAAAAGCTGTTGGTATCATTTTAGGCATAGCCTTATTGCTTTTCTTCTTATACCAAATTCAGTCTGTTATTGGATACATAGCCATTGCAGCAGTAATTTCATTAATTGGAAGACCTATAGTTTTATTTTTAGAACGTAAATTAAAATTTAAAAATACCATTGCTGTTATAGTAAGTATGGCAATGTTATTAGGGTTATTTACAGGTTTAGTATGGTTATTTATACCGTTAATAATCAAACAAGGTCAAAACTTATCGCTGTTAAATATTGAAGAACTTCAAATAAACATTGAAAACCTTTACAGCGAAATAATTACTTATTTTGATATACATCAAATTGATGTAGAACAGTCGTTAAAAGAATCTAATTTACTTTCTAAAATAGACTTTTCATTAATTCCAGATTTTTTAAACTCGGTTATAAGCGGACTAGGGAGTTTTAGTATTGGATTATTTTCGGTTTTATTCATCTCTTTTTTCTTTTTAAAAGACAGTCGTTTGTTTGAATCTGGTATATTAACTTTTATCCCTGATAATAAAGAATCGCGCTGGAAAACATCTTCTACAAAGATTAAAGATTTATTATCTAGATATTTTGTTGGTCTTATATTTCAAATACTAATTCTCTTTATAATTTACACTATTGGGTTATTGATTATTGGTGTTGAGAACGCCATTGTTATCGCTTTTTTGTGTGCACTTTTAAACTTAATCCCATATGTTGGTCCATTAGTTGGAGGAATTTTAATGATTACTTTAACGATGACAAGTAATCTTGGAGAGTCATTTAGCGAAATTATTTTGCCTAAAACATTTTGGGTATTTATCGTTTTTATGATTGGTCAATTAGTTGATAATTTTGGAAGCCAACCTATCATATTTTCAAAAAGTGTTAAGTCGCATCCACTTGAAATTTTCTTAGTCATTTTGATTACAGGAATTTTGTTTGGCGTTATTGGTTTAATTGTAGCTGTTCCAGCTTATACAGCTATAAAAGTAATTTTAAAAGCCTTTTTATCTGAAAACAAAATAGTTAAGAAACTTACCCAAAATCTTTAACTATCAGTTTGAATAAAACAATATTAAATACTGATATTCAGTTTTTTATAAAAACCAATGAGAATTCCATAATTGGTGATTTACTACTAAAAGGTACTTCATTTTCTGACGTAGATACTAAAACAATTGTGGAGCAAATTGAAGCTCGAAAACGGAGTAAATCAAAGCTTTCCACTTGGTTTAAAACCTCAAATATTTACTATCCTAACAAGTTAAATATTGAGCAAACTTCATCTGAAACTACTGCAAAATACAAATCGGAATTATTAAAAGGAAACTCAATTATTGATTTAACTGGAGGTTTTGGAGTGGACTGTTTTTACTTTTCAAAGCAGTTTAAAACAGTAACCCATTGTGAAATAAATGAAACACTATCAGAAATTGTTAGTCATAATTTTCAGCAATTAAAAGCTAATAATATTAAAACTATCAACACAGATGGTATTGCGTATTTAAAAACTTCTAAGAATAGATTTGATTGGATTTATATTGATCCTTCAAGACGACATGACAGCAAAGGGAAAGTCTTTTTTTTAATTGATTGCTTACCAAATGTGCCAGAACATTTAGAATTGCTTTTTTCGCATTCTAAAAACATCATGATAAAAACATCTCCTTTATTAGATTTATCTGTTGGTATTGGCGAGTTAAAGTATGTGAAAACCATTCATATAGTTGCAGTAAACAATGAAGTAAAAGAATTGCTATGGGTTTTGGAACTGGGTTTTAAGGACCAAATTTCGATTGAAACTGTAAATATAAAAAAGGAAAGCAACGACACCTTCAAATTTAATTTGGAAGAAGAAAAACTAAGTGATTCTGAATACAGCTTACCACTCACCTATCTATACGAGCCTAATGCTGCTGTTTTAAAAGCTGGTGCGTTCAATCAAATATCAAAACAGTTAAAGCTTTATAAGCTTCAAAAACACTCACATCTATACACTAGTAATCAGCTTATAGATTTTCCAGGAAGAGCTTTTAAAATTGAAAACCTAATACCGTATAATAAAAAAGCGCTTAAAAAATTAGCCATTACAAAGGCAAATGTTACCACTCGAAATTTCCCTGAAACGGTTCAACAACTTAGAACTAAATTCAAAATTAAAGATGGTGGCGATAGGTATCTCTTTTTCACAACAGATATGAATAACCAGAAAATAGTCCTAATAACTACCAAGGCATAAAACAAAAACTATGACGCTACAAGAACTCGTTGGTGACTATTCAGTAATTGGTAGTAATCAAGATGCAGAATCAAACACCTATAAAGGTTCGCTTAGCTTAACTATTGACGAAAACAATAGAATTAACGCAAAATGGCTGATTAATAAAACACAAGAGCAATTTGGCAATGGATTTTTTAAAAACAACATTCTAGTAATTAATTTTAATTACAAGGATGAAAATACTGTTTTTAAAGGTGTTGTAGTTTACAAATGTATTTCTAAAGATATTCTAGAAGGCTTTTGGTCTGAAAAACACGGTGACCCAAACTATATTGGAGAAGAACGCTGTATGAGGATTGGGAACTTAAAAGAAGTTATTAATTAAGACCTAAACTTAAGATCTAGGTTTATCTATACCTCTATCATAAAGCACAATACTACCAGCTACAGCAACATTTAAACTTAATTCTGATTTAAATTTTACCAAAAAATGAGACTTCTCTATAGCTTGACTAGACAAGCCATGATCTTCAGCTCCAAGCAAATATACGCAACGTCTTGGGTGATGAAAGGTTTCTAAAGCTTCTGCAGTATCTGTAAGTTCTATACCAACTAATCTCGCGCCTTTTGGCAAGTTTTTAAAAAAATCGTCAAACGTATCATAATGAAAATATGGCATGGCTTTTACAGCATCATGAGTATCGCTTGCTTGTTTAGCGTATCGATTTCCTATGGTAAAGATAAAACTAGCACCTAGATTTTGCGCAGAACGCCATAAAACCCCTAAATTTTCAGGTGTTTTTCCATTCTGAATGCCTATTCCGAAAAATTCGTTTGTAAAATTATCACTCATAATTAAATTGCTTAAAGCATAAATAAACTAAAAAATAAATTAGATGACAAACCCTATTATTTAAGTATGCTGTTTAACCATTTCTCCATAAGTTTAGGCCAAGTTTCTGCTGCGGTATTACCTTTTCGTAAACCATAACCATGTCCACCACTATTTAACATATGTAATTCTACTGGTACTTTTTTATCCCTTAATACTCCAGACATTACTAAAGCACTATTACCAAACTTATCGTCAGCAGTAGAAAAAACAAAACATGGCGGTGAATTTTGATCTATTTTTATCTCTGGGCTTATCGTTTTTTTTATACCATTATCCAAATAAGCTGGATAAATAAGTGCTGTAAAATTAGGACGACTAGAAAGCGCATCAAGCTCATCTAACTTAAAATAAGAATCATTTTCATAACTTGTTGATGCTAATGCAGATAAATGTCCGCCAGCAGAAAAACCCATAATACCTATTTTTTGAGGGTCTAAATTAAATGCATCTGCTTTACTTCTAACCATCCGAATGGCTCTTTGAATATCTTGTAAAGCTCCTAATCTCTTATTTGGCACTCTATATTGCAAAACAAAAGCGGTATAGCCTAAACCATTTAACCAATTAGCAATTTCATACCCTTCTTTATCAATCGCCAAAATATTATAGCCACCACCAGGACAAACTATAACTGCAGAATGAGATGCATTGGCGTTTTCTGGTTTAAAAACGGTTAAAGATGGATTTGTAATATCTGTTAATCGAATTACATTATCATTAGCCCCTTTTTTTACAACAGCGGGATGTTTAGGAGATATTTGATCAGGAACATTATTGGGCCACAAAAAAATTGTATCTCTTGTTTGCGAACTTAAACTAAGTGGCAGCATTACTAGAAAGAAAGCAATTAGTATATATTTCTTCATGAAAATAAATTTAAGATATTATTTACCAAAATAAAAGCGTACAATATTAAAACCAACTTAAATTCTAATATTTTTATTTAAAGTTGATTTTCTTATTAATAAAAAAAAGATTAGCCTATTAAAACAAAAAAGCCTCACTAATTAAAGTGAAGCTTTTTGTGAACCACATAGACCTGACTTCAAACCAAATATTTGGTTTTTTTAAGGATTTAATCGAAAAACTATAGTAAAATATAAAATTAGAGCGAAGTATGGCGCTGATTATAAAGGGAACTTAACAGGTAGAGTGTACTGAAAAAATGTCGAACCTTTTGATACTAGAATTAGAGAAATTTGGTATAATATATCATTCCCTAATTCAATTATTCTCGTTTCTTAGGTTCTGTTCCCAAACCCAAGAAGAGCTTATCATATCATCAAGTGCTTTATTAGTAGACCAACCTAATTTTTCTTTAGCAAGATTTGTAGAAGCATAAAGTTGAGGGACATCTCCATCTCTTCTTCCTACAATTTCATAATTAAGTTTTGAGTTGGTAACGGATTCAAAAGTGTTTATAACATCTAATACAGAATACCCTACACCAGTACCAAGATTGAAAAACTCCAAAGATTTTTCTTGTTCTTTTTTTAGTAGCCTCTTAACAGCAATAACATGCGCTTTTGCCAAATCTACTACATGAATATAATCTCGTATTGGTGTTCCATCTTTGGTCGGATAGTCATTGCCATAAACCATCAATTTTTCACGTATTCCTGCTGCAGTTTGAGTAATATATGGCATTAAGTTGTTAGGTATACCGCTGGGTAATTCTCCAATCTCACCAGACTCATGAGCCCCAATAGGGTTAAAATACCTTAATGAAATTGCAGAAAATTCTTTATTAGATTTTGTGTAATCGTCTAAAATTTCCTCTGCTATTTTTTTTGTGTTTCCGTAAGGTGAAAATGGACGTTGAGTTTCGTTTTCCTCAGTAATAGGCAAAACATTTGGTGTTCCATATACCGTTGCGGAAGAAGAAAATATAAAATTATTTATACCATTTTCACTTTGTGCTTCTAATGCATTTAATAATGAATAGAAGTTGTTTTTATAGTATTTGAGGGGTTGCTGCACAGACTCTCCTACAGCTTTATGAGCTGCAAAATGTATAACAGCACTTGCATCTTTATGCGCTTTAAAAGCTTCATCTGTTTTTAATGAATCTTTTAAGTCAACTTTTAAAAATTTGGGCGTTATACCCGTTATTTTATTTATACGATCTATTGTTTTTTCATTTGAATTTGAAAGGTCATCTAGAATTACAACTTCAAAATTGTTTTCAATTAATTCTATAACTGTATGAGAACCAATATACCCACAACCACCTGTTACTATTATTTTTTCCTTCATATTAATTTTTAATATAGATTATGTTTTTAATTATTTTAATTAATCAACTCTCTGATACGTTGTACGGCAGTTTCTGCTGTAATATCACGCTGTGGAGAACCAAACATTTCATATCCAACCATGAATTTTTTAACGGTCGCACTTCTTAAAAGTGGCGGATAGAAACTCATGTGCCAGTGCCAATGTTTATTTTCATTACCATCTGTTGGAGATTGATGAATCCCTGCAGAATAAGGGAATGAAGTGTTAAATAATTTATCGTAAGCTTTAGTTAAAACCGAAATGACTTCTGCATATTGTAAAGCCTCTTTATCATTAATTTCTAAAATACTAGATTGATGTTTCTTAGGTACAATCATTGCTTCAAAAGGCCATACTGCCCAAAACGGTACTAAAACGACAAAACCATCATTTTCAAAAATAATACGTTCTTGTTTTTCTAATTCTTGTGTTAAATAATCACAAAGTAAACTACTTTTGTTTATGTTGTAATAGTTTAATTGCTGTGTATTCTTTTTGTCTACTTCGTTTGGTAAGGTAGACTGACTCCAAATTTGCCCATGCGGATGTGGATTGCTACAGCCCATTACTGCACCTTTGTTTTCAAAGATTTGTACATACTTGATTTTCGGATTTGCAGCGAGTTCCCTGTATTCTCTTTGCCATGCAAAAATCACATGCTGAATTTCTGCAGGCGACATATCTGCTAAACTTTTTGAGTGGTCTGGACTAAAGCAAATCACTTTACAAATACCTGTTTCGCTCTCAGCAATCATAAGTCCGTCATTAACAGAAAATGTTGGTGAGTCACTTTGTAAGGCCGCAAAATCGTTTGTAAATACAAAGACATCGTTGTACTTGGGGTTTACTTCTCCGTTAATTCTTGTATTTCCAGCACATAAATAACATTTTTCGTCGTATTTCGGTCGCTTTTCATTATTTACCGCTTCATTTTGTCCTTGCCAAGGTCTTTTCGCTCTGTGTGGAGAAACTAAAACCCATTCGCCCGTTAAAATATTAAAGCGCTTATGCGAATAATCCTGTAAATTTGAATTTTTCATTATTATAATTGTCAGTTTATTGATTATCTTACTAAGTGTGTTCCTTCAGATAGTTGGATGAAATAAACGGAACACACTTTATTAAATTTATTTTTGTAAGCTTTAGAAGCTGTTTCTGCAAAAGCTTTAGCTTCGCTTTTAGCAATTAAATTGATGGTACAACCGCCAAAACCGCCACCCATCATCCTAGCTCCTAAAACGTGTTCGTTTTTCTTTGCTTGTTCAACTAGGTAATCTAACTCATCACAGCTCACTTTATATTGATTCGATAAGCCCTCATGAGACTGATAAATCAAAGCACCTAAAGTCTCCAAGTCATTATTTTTTATTGCTTTGGCAGCTTTTATAGTTCTGTTGTTTTCCTGAATTACATATAAGGCCTTTTGATAATTAGCAGGTATAACTTTATCTATTATTTTTTCCAAATCAGCTTCAGTTGCATCACGGAGTGCCCTAATACCTAAAAGTTCAGAAACGCGCTCACAAGCAGAACGTCTATCGTTATAGGCACTATCAGATAAGCTATGTTTTACGTTAGTATTAATAAGCATTAGTTGATGATCTTTAAAGTCTATCTTGTAAGGTTTTGACTTTATGCTTCTACAATCTAGATGCAAAGCGTGATCTTTCTTACCAAACATACTAGCATATTGATCCATTATACCGCAGTTTACGCCAACATAATTATGTTCAGCTTTTTGTGATATTAAAATCATATCTTCCTTAGTAAGATTTAGCTCAAATAACTCATTCAATCCAAAAACAATACTATTTTCTAGAGCCGCTGAAGAAGACATTCCAGCTCCTCCAGGGATATTCCCTTTAAAAATAATGTTGAAATCACCAACTACTTTATTTCTATTTTGAATTTCAGCCACGACACCAAATACATAGTTTTCCCAACTACCTTCATTTGATGGTTTGAGCTTGTCTAGTTCAAACTCAATAGTACTATCTATATCTAGCGCAATAGCAGTACAACTACCTGAATTACTTTTTTGAATGGCAGCAGCAATACCTTTGTCCACGGCTGCAGGAAAAACAAATCCGTCATTATAATCAGTATGCTCTCCTATAATATTTATTCTTCCAGGTGAAAAAATCAATAAAGGCAAAGTTTTAAATTTCTTAATGAATGTTTTTTTTACATCTTTTACTAGTGAAGCGCTCATAATTAGTTAGTTTTAATTTAGTTGTCAGATATTTGTAAACTCCATGTTATTTCATAAGATTCATTAGGGTGTAGAGTTTGCAAGCCAATTTTGTTATTAAAACTGTCTGAAACACCTGTAGTAGGCTCGATAGCTATATTATTAGCTTTTGGTGGCGCGTAAACTTGTAAAAAATTGTTTTCAGCTGTTGAACTCATAGTTAACTGATAATTTGGTGTTTTAAACTTAATCTCATTAGAATCTAAAACCCAGCAATCATCTAATTTCTGATCTTTAATATGAAAAGTTTTAATCGGTTCAATATCTTTAAAACCATGTGTTATATTTCGGTTTTTCATAATAACCTTTTTAGTGGAGTCAAAACTTAAAACACTTTTATATAAATTATCACTTAAAAAATAAGGATGCCAACCAAGAGTGAAAGGAAATGTTTTTTGTGATGTGTTTTTTGCAGTAACAACTAAAGATACACCATTTTGGGCAAAAATATATTTTAATTTAATATTGTAGGTGTACGGAAATCCTATAGATACACTAGCTTCATTATACTCAAGAACTATTATCGCTGAAGTATCCTTTGTTGTTTTTTCTATAACCTGAAATGATTTATTAAAAATCAATCCATGGCGTGCATTGTTTTCTTCTTTTTGATTAATTTCAAATTGATGTTTTTCACCCTTATATTTGTAAGTGCCATCTTTTATTCTATTAGCAAAAGGAAACAAAATTGAGGACGCGTATGTTACATCATAAGTTAGAGGTGCTAAATTTTCTATTATAACTTGACCATTTATAGATAGCTCTTGTAAAGTGCCGCCATAATTATTATAAATCTTAGCATACAGTTTACTCTTTGAATTTTCAACCTCTATAGTATTAAGATCTTTGTTATGTGTTATTTTATACACGCTATCATATTTTTATTTAATTACAAAGTATTCCTGATAATTAAATTTTTAGGGCTCTCTATTTTAATTTTTTCCTTATTTAAAATCATTTCTGATAAACGTCTCCCTTAACGCTAAAATGGCGCTAATGAGAAAACGAAAACGGTTTAGTAAAAACCTAAACCGTTGTATTATTATACTTTTCACCGAGTATCGGGATCTAAATTCAAACGATTGACCTCGTGATTATGCAGCCTAAGCCAGCTTTTATAAAACCATTTTACAAGGTTTCTCAAAATATTATTTTATAAAATCGCATTCAAAACGTATGTAGTTTATGCTTTCTGGTATTCAAAATTTTATTACAAATTAAATAATTATAGAAATGTAAACTGACTATTTCTGATCTAAAACACTCACAAATAGGAATCAATATCCTAATTTAAATAATTCTTTCTAACGCTTTACTAGTTTTTTACTTATTGATACGCCTCTATCATCAAGTATTTTAACAATGTATAGACCTGTGGACAAATTGCTTATATCGTATACATTCGTATCAATTTTAGAAATATTGTTCACTTTACTTCCTAGCATATTATAAATAGAAACATTAGTGATTTTTACATTATTTTTTGTTTGTATTCTAAAATTAGATCTAGAAGCATCTTGATATATAGAAATATTTTTTTCTAATTCAAATTCTTTATTGCTTAAAGGGTTAGAATCTAAAATTTGAATTTGATCTATATAACCAGCAATGGTACCTGCAGCATCAAGCACTTGACCTGCGGGGTCATTTTCAAAGCCTATATCAGGGTGGATTGATAATCTAAATAATGTGCCGTGTGTAAAAGATGTTGCTCCTGTATCATTGTCTTTTATTTCAAAAACAATTTCCTGCCATTGATTGGGTGTGGTATAGGCGTTTAAAGCTCTAACAGTTCCTGTACCATTTGAACCATCATCAGGTGCATCAAAACGTATTGCTAAATCTGGCTGCGCAGGATAATACACTAACATGCTAAGATACTTCGTTTCAGTATCAGAGATAGCTAAGTCTGGAGTAACGTTAACCCCTGCTAAAATCCACCATTGTGTAGCACTTCGTTTTACTTCCATACAATTAGCTGTCGTGTTTATACCTGAAGGGTTAGGGTTAGCAACCACTGCAGTTGTTATCCCCCCAGCATTAGCAACCAAACCACCTGCTCCGGATTCAAAGTCATCTACCATTGTTTGTCCGTAAATAAACCCCGAACAACAGATTAAAAATAAAAACGTAATTTTTTTCATAATGTAATATATTTAGTTTGTTAATTATTCACTAAAATTAGAAAATATTGATGGTGATTAAATGGATAATAATTATCAAAACCTAGACGATATTACTATTTTTATTAAAGCAGCCGATATTCACTTAATTTGCAAACTTTTGTAAAACAGAAGTGTACAAAATTATTCAAAAAGCAACTCTTGGAAAACATGTAAAAAGCTACCTAGATAGCCAGATAGCTTTTATTACAGGATATACTTTATTTTTAAAAAGGTTTTAATTCATCTTCCAAACTCTAATATAATCCACCTTTGCCTCGGTATAGTCTCCAATATTTCTTGACGTGAAATTGGAATTAGCAGCACCTCCAAAACTTGCGCCTGTGGATATCCACAAGAACTCCTCTACTTGGGGTACCCAAATACCTTGATATCTTGTTTTAAACTCGCCATCATAATAAATTTCAAGCATATCTTCATTCCATAATAATCCGTAGGTATGGTACCCAGAATGAATACCAGGAGTATCATATCGTCTGGTATTTGCTTTGTGGGATGCACCATAACCATCAATATGCACAACGCTTTTGGTAAAATCTCCTATCCATGCAGATTCAAACACGTCAATCTCTGCGCCATCATTACCCGTACCATCTACATTCCCCATATTATCACCTTGTAACCAAAGGGCAGTATGTGTACCAAACAACGTTTCTGCAATATCTATTTTAGCTTCAATATAGCCATATTTAAATTCAAATAAGTTATTGGTAAAAATGCCTCCGCAATGCAAAACATCATTCGCTCTTTTTTCGCTCTTAAGGACAACATTTCCATCCTTATAACTCACATTTTCAGGCTTCCAAAACCATTGATTAATTCCTATACCGGGTCTTGCTGCCCTACTTTTTGTTGAATTGTTTTTAGTCCATTTGGTTGGTTCAAATTTATCAAAATTGTCTTCAAACATTAATATCCAATTACTGGTGTTTACAGAATTTAGTAACGGTTTTGCGACTGTTACTGTTTCTTCATCGTCATCATCAAATTGTTCATCATTCGGATCCGTTTTTTCATCGGTAGAACACGATACTACTAAAAAAATTGTGAAGCATATAAGGCTAAACAATATTTTGAAAGATAATTTATTTGTTTTCATAGTTTTTTTTCTAGTTGTAATAATGTTTCAATTAAAGTTTAAAGTACCAAAGTGGCCCTGTGACAGAAGCATCTTTATCGTCTTTTACTACTATTTTCCAGTAATATGTTGCATCCACTGCATCCAAAGTAGCTACGTAGGTATTAGCCATTGTATTTTCTGCTACTAGACTTAGCGCATCTTTATCTTTTCCAAAATACACATCAAACGTTAACGGGTCATTATCAACATCTGCTCCAGACCATTCAAGAGTAATTTCAGTGGTGACACTTTCTAAGGTTTGTCCTAAAAAGGGTTTTACTAAACTAGGAGCGAATGGTAAATGATTACTATTAGGAACTTCTTCAGTATAAAATTGTGCCGTTGGTGAGTAATTACTTTCTACACTTTTAGTACTTCTTGCTTTAACTCTCCAATAGTACGCAAAACCTTTCTCAAGAGTTACTATTTTTGACAAGGTTGTAAGTACCTCATCAACGACTTTGTCTGAAAACTGATTATCTTTAGCTATTTCCAAAATATAAATTACTAAACTACCGTCTTCATTTGTAGCGGCTTCCCACTCAAAATTTAATGTGTTTGTAGTACATAATTGATTTTGGGCAGGAAAAATTAGTGCGGGAGATGAAGGTTTAGAATCTGATGTTTCAGCTGGTCCTCCATCAGAATCTCCTCCTGAAGAACAGGAATTACATATAAATGCAACGAGTATTAATTTGTATATAATATTTTTCATGATTTTTCTTTTTTACTGCTTAACAATTTTTAGAGTTTGAGGTTTCTTGGAATCGTCTAATCTTATAAAGTAAATACCTGATGGATATTCTTGCATATCTACAACAACTTTTCCTCCAATTACAGAATATTCTTTTTTTTCTATTAAACCTGAGGTGATGGAATATAATTCTAAATTTGCAGTTGACTTTGAAGTTTTTGGAATACGCAATTCAAACTGATCTTTAACGGGGTTTGGAAATGCCTTTAAAGTTCCTGAAGCATCTATAACCTTGGTTAATTTACCCTCGCAAGTTGCTTTGGCTTCAATATTGATGATATCGCCATCACTTGCCTCGACATTAAAAGATGTGTCATAAGTTTCTAAAACTTGTAAATTATTTACAAAAACTTTATATGGTGCTGTACCTGTTTTAATGTTAACAGCTACTTTACCCTCTTTTGTTGAAGAGAACTTACCTGATAATAATTCAGAGCCTTTTACTTCAAGATTCACACAATACTGATAAGTAGTATTTGTAATTCCTATACAAACATCATAAGTGCCTGGTTCCAAATTTGGAAGGTTTAAAACCTCATTAAAGCTATACTCTATACCACCAATGGTTACATTATAGTTATGCCTGAATTTTGAATCTATCTGTATTTGCCCATTTTTCCCTTGACAGGTTTCATCGACAGTTTCAATAGTAAAGTTATCTGCAGCTACGAAAATTTCTGAAAAATCTTGATCTAATATAAAATCTAAAATACCACTTCCATAAGTTGCAAAACGCGCTGCATTTTCAGATTCAATAAATTGTACATCTGTATAGCCAACTGAATTTGGAACATCTAGTCCATCCATTTTAAACCATTGATCTTGCTGAACAGAATACACCCAAGCCCCGCCAAACTCGCAAGCGGCAAAAATATATTGCCCGTTTGGTGATGCATCTAACTCTGAAATACGATCCACATTAAGTCCTGAATTATGATTCTTAAATGTTTTTCCACCATCATGAGAAATTAAAAACATATTGCCTTTACCTGCATAATATACGGTTGCTTCATCTATTGGGCTAGTAGCAATAACTTGTCGCCTTTTTCTATGCGAACTATCCTCCTGTGGCCATGAACCACTAAAGTTACCTGCCGCAAATGAGTTTCCGCCATCAGTAGAATACATAAATCGTCCTGATTTTAAACCCACATACCAACGGTTTTTATTAACCTTTGAATAACCAAAACTGCTCGCACCTTCGTTAAAAACAAAAGGATGCAATGTTCCCTCTACTACAGTACCATCATAACTAATTTTATGTAACTGCGTACCCCACGGGATATATACTGCATCTTCGCTATCGTTCGGCGAAGGCGTCATGCTTGTAGCTGCCCAATTTGAGTAAAGGTCTCTTTTAGAAACTACGGTTCTAAAATTACCACCATCATTAACAGAACTTCTACCAATAGCACCATAATAATACCAATACCAAGCCGATTCACCACCATTTGCAATAGTAACCCTTAAGACATCGGTATTAGCTTCTCTTGCTGTTGGTATCGGAATACTTTTGTCATAATCATTATCTCCAGAGAAACTTTGAGAACCTCTATCTTGATTGGCCGTATAAACTAAATTGTATTTCTCACTTGTTTCTGCATCATAACACATAGTAGTTGGATTACCTCTACTTACACTTATCCAAGAATTCCAATTTTCAGGTGTTGTAGAATAATACGTTCCAAAATCGTATCCCGATATGGTGAAAAACCCGCCATCTTCTTTATCAAAAGTTTTAAAATGTTGTAAATCCCAAACATAAATATCGTTGTTGCTTAGTACGTGTTGATTTCTTGTCCAATTTACACCGTAATCTGTAGAAATCCACAACTCCACAAAGCCTTTAAAAACAATATTGGGTTGGGTTGGGTGTACTTCTTCTATGTTTCTTCCTGTATCACTAGCCGTAACACTTTGTGTCCATGTAGCACCTTCATCTCCTGAATAAAAAATTGTATTATTGCCATAACTAATATAAAAATGAGTTGTACCATTTACTGTAGTTCCTTGCACGGAATCCAAAGAGGCTACCGTTGTTGTTGGTTCATGAATTAATGCAAAGTCAGTATCATTTTCATCCATTTTGTACACGTACAATTTAGAATCACTATTTCTTCTAGCAAAAAGATAAACGGCTCTGCTACCATGTGGTTTTAAAATCTCAACATCAAACGTGTTACTTTTAAAATTTAAAGCTGATGTTGTATAATTTAATCCATAATCTGTTGAAATATAAACATAATCGTACCAAGCGTTCCCATCGGAAGCATTTCGTCTAGCTCCGTGAGCTACAATACGCTTTCCTATGTTTTGCTTTGTTACCACAGTGGTATAATTTGCACTGCCTTCAAAGAACGCACCATTCGCATCCATCCATGTTCTGCCTTCATCATCGGAAAACTCCATGCTACCATTGTTTTTTTGGTTAAGCATCCTAAATGAACCATCTGGTAGATTAACACCATTAAATTTATCACCTTCAAAACTTTTTGAATGATTTCTAAGTGACCACTTTACTGATGCACTTTCGTCAATTTTATAGATATGTCCTGCAAAAGACACAATATACATTTCCTCGTTTACTGGATCATATAATGACCCATCAGTTCTAAAACCACCTTCACTATAACCTGGTGGTGTATCCGAGGTCATGTGCAAATATTTCTGGTCCCATGTTCCTGAAAGCGTACGGTTAGCATAAAAGTACTTATCAGGTGGAGGCATCTCCATATTGCGTTTTGCTTGCGCGAAATAATCAGAAAATTCCTTTTGACTACTAAATTTAAAATTCGATATTTCTGCCTTAGCCAACCAAGAATTATAGTCTGCTAAATCATCTCCATCAAGGGTTTCAAAATTAAATGGTTTAGGAAGTGCTTCAGCATCCATAGCCATTTCATAAGCTATTTCTTCAGGTGTTTCTTCTTCATAATTCTCATAATCAGTACCATAATCGTACTCAAGTGCTTTGTCGTTTACATCAAAAAGACTGCTTTGAAATAACAGAATTGTTAGGGTGATAAGGCTGACAGATATCAGTCCCAATAAAAGGTTCTTTTTCATAATAATGACTTTACTTAAAATAGGTATGTAAATTTATAAGAAACAAAGACAATAAATATGAAGCAAACTGCTTTAAACATGTACAAAAACACTTAAAATTGCGTTATAACAAAGAATTATTAGAAATCACTACAATATACTTGATGTCCAAAATCTAATCTCAAACAGCACATATTTATATTAAAAATGAATAATTAAGAATGAAATTTATGGAATTGATAAGTATATAATATTACTTCCATAGTTTTAAACATGTCCATACATATACAATAACACTGTTTTTTTGTTATATAAATTTATTTAAAAATTAAACAGTAATTCAATATTTTTTTGCAGTTTACTTTTACTGAAATACCATGAGTCTATCAAAAAGCCCTATCGGGATGAAACTGAGATAGACTTAGCCTGGGTTTCTTTCCTGAAATTAATTCTGAAACCAATGCTCCTGTTGCTGGTCCTAAGCTCCACCCAATCATAGCATGTCCGGTTGCTACGGTAAGATTTTTACATTTTGAAGATTTACCTATATATGGTAATCCATCTGGTGTGCATGGGCGCAAACCACATTTGGCATTAGCTTTTTCTTCTGAAGTTATGTTAAGTTGATTATAATAAGATGCGCTAGCTTCTGTAATAGCATCTATACGAGAAGAACTGATAGTATGGTTTATTCCTGACATTTCCATGGTACCCGCAAACCTGGTAAAACCGTTCATAGGTGTTACGGCTACTTTTGCTTCACATAATATAGTTGGAATGGTGATTTTCGTATCTCGTTTCACATTTATACTGTATCCTTTTCCTGCTTGAAGCAATATTCTTAACCCAAGTTTTTGACTGATTTTAGGGCTCCAACTTCCAGCTGCCAAAACCACTTCATCACAACTTATATCCTGCTTATCTGTTATTACTTTTGAAATATTATTATTGGTGATTTTAATATCCTCAACCCTTTCATTCGCATAAATTTTAACACCATTGCGCTTCAAAAAAGCGATCATCTCTTCCATAAAATTACAAGGTGTCATGTGAGCGTCTGAATGATAATAAACAGCACCTTTAATATTTAAGTTGGCTCTAGGCTCTAATTTTGAAACTTCAGATGCCGATAAATGTTCTACTTTTAAACCTTCGGCTATTGCTCGTTTGCCCACTTCCCATTCTTCTTCACCTACTTTATCAGTTTTATAGCACATCAACAATCCTTTTCTTTCTAAATGAAAGTTAAAATCTTTTGATGCTTTCAAATCGTCATATAATGCTCTACTCAATAAATTAATCTCCAATAAAGGCTTAATTGCCTTTTCTACTTTTGAAGCTGTTGCCGATTTTTTAAAAGCCCACGCCCATTTTAAGAAGTCTGCATCTAGTCTGGGTTTGATGTAAAGTGGACTTTTAGGATTAAACATCCATTTAATACCTTTTGATAACGTTCCTGGAGCTGCTAAAGAAATAAAGTGGCTTGGTGTGATATAACCTGCATTGACGTAAGAAGCTCCAGAATTCATACTCGATTTATCAATAATTGTAACTTGATGGCCTTCCTTTTGCAGATAATAGGCTGAACATAATCCTATAATTCCACCACCGATAACGATTACGTTTTTATTCATATCAAAATTAAATCACTTGAAACCCATGTGCATAAGGGTCGTCTTTATCATCTATAATAATAGTATTATATCCATAAATTTTTGCCCAGCCTTTTATACTTGGGATAATTGCAGGTTTACCTTGAAGTGTCATCTCCGCTTCAACACGACCTATAAATTTACTTCCTATAAAACTTTCATGAACAAAGTCTTCGCCTACTTTCAATTTGCCTTTGGCATATAATTGCGCCATTCGTGCTGATGTTCCTGTACCGCAAGGGCTTCTATCTATAGCCTTATCTCCGTAAAAAACCGCATTTCTTCCCGAAGACTTAGAATCTATTGGAGTTCCCGTCCACAATACATGTGATACATCTCTAATAGTTTTATTTTCTGGATGAATAAATGTATTTGGATATTTTTGATCGATACGTTGACGTACCACTTGAGAATATTGAATGATTTTACTTGCTGAAAAATCTTGAATTCCTGAGAAGTTGCTCTGTGGGTCTATTATCGCATAAAAATTTCCGCCGTAAGCTACGTCAAAAACCAGCGTTCCCAATTCGGGACATTCAATGGTTAAACCTTCGGCAGCTAAATAACTTTTCACATTGGTTAAACGCACCCAATCTACTTTATTATCGGTTTGCTGATATTCAATTTCTACCAAACCAGCAGGTGCTTCCATCCTTATTTTTCCAGGTGTTTTTGGTGTTACTAATCCCTCTTCAATAGCAATTGTAATGGTGCCAATTGTACCATGACCACACATAGGCAAACACCCTGAGGTTTCAATAAATAAAATTGCAAAATCGTTTTCTGGGTTATGTGGTGGGTACAAAATACTACCACTCATCATATCATGTCCACGAGGCTCAAACATTAAACCTGTACGAATCCAATCAAATTCTTTTAAAAAATGTTGTCGTTTTTCGCTCATGTTTGCGCCTACCAATTTAGGACCGCCTTGTTTTATTACACGTACAGGATTTCCGCAAGTATGCCCATCAATACAAACAAAAGTGCTTTTAGCCATTTTCAAAAACTTTAGTTCATTACTTCAATGCTTCTGGTAATAATTCTTTTGGAAAAGACTGATAACTCACAGGACGCACCCAACGCTTAATGGAATTAGTTCCAACAGCTGTAAAGCGAGAATCGGTAGATGCTGGATAAGGCCCCCCATGTTGCATGGAAGCACAAACTTCAACACCAGTTGGCACACCATTAAAAATGATACGTCCTACTCTATCTTCAAGGGCATCAACAATATCTTGAAGGTTTGTATATTCTTCTTCCTCGGCAATTATAGTTCCTGTTAATTGTCCTTCTAAACCGTTTATAATTGTAATTAATTCCGATTCATTTTCGGCTTTCACTACTAATGAAAAAGGTCCAAAAACTTCTTGATGCAATTTCGGATTCTCTAAAAAATCTTTTCCTGAAACGCTTACTACTTGCGATGGCGCATAATTAGGCGCTACTGCTGCTTCAATTTTTGCAATAGTCTCCGCTCCTTTTTGAGTAGCTACATTTGCTCCATTTTCTACAAATCCTGCTTTAATTTTAGGATGTAACATACACTGCGCGTCTATAGCTACTGTTTTATTAGCTAAATCGTTTATAAAATTTTGTGTTTTATCACTATCAATCGTAAGTAATAATCCGGGGTTGGTGCAAAACTGACCTGTTCCCAAAGTAATAGAACCTGCATATTGAGATGCTAAAGCTTCCGAACGTTTCTCGATGGCTTTAGGTGTAATAATTACTGGGTTTATACTTCCCATTTCGGCAAAAACCGGAATAGGTTCCTCACGTTGCGCTGCTAAATTAAATAAAGCGCGACCACCGCCAACACTACCAGTAAAACCAACAGCTTTTAATTTAGGGTGTTTTACTAAAGCCGACCCAATTTCTACACCTTTTCCATTCAAATTTGAAAACACGCCGTTTGGCATCCCTGTGTCTTTTGCCGCTTTAATGACGGCGTTGGCAACCAATTCGCCAGTTCCAGAATGCATAGGATGCGATTTTACGATAACAGGACAACCAGCTGCTAAAGCACTAGCCGTATCGCCACCTGCTGTTGAAAATGCCAACGGGAAATTACTGGCACCCAAAACCACAACAGGCCCTAACGGAATAGCTGTTTTTCTTAAATCGGCTTTTGGTAAGGGTTCTCTATCGGGTTGCGCAGCATCAAACGTGTTGTCTCTCCAATCTTCATTAAGTATTAATTCTGCAAAGGAGCGTAACTGGAAAATGGTTCTACCGCGTTCACCAACAGCTCTTCCTTCTGGTAAACCTGATTCTGACATGTACATATCAATTAATGTTTTATCTAAAGCTAAAATCTCATCGGCAATGGCGTTTAAAAACGCGGCACGTTTAGCTCCTGATACTTTTCTGTACACTTTAAATGCATCCCAAGCTAGGTTTACGGCTTCATCTATTTCAACTTCAGTCGCATCAATAAATATCGTATCGTTTTCAATGTTCAATTTTGGATTAACGGTTTTATATGTGTTATGCCCTAAAGCTTTAAGTGTTTGCCCGATATAGTTTTTTCCTGTAATCATCTTGACTTATTATTAAATATTTTTTTAAAATTTATGTAAAAACGAAGCTTTTTCAATTTTGAATATTTGAAAGAATCAACTTATTAAGTCCAGTGCTTCAAGTCGTTCTTTTGCCAGAATATATCTTGCATGGACATCATCAATTTGCTGTTTAGTTAATTTCTTACCAAAGGTACGCAGCCCTCCAGCAACATCATTATAGTGAATTCCCATAGCAAGTTTAAGATATTCCAAAAGCAGCGACTGAGCATCTAGATACGATATGGAATTTAAAGCCTGAGAAATTTTATTTGCCTGTGCCCATTCTCCATTTAAAACATATTCCTGCATGGTAACACTTGCTTTTGGAAAGATACAACCTACACCCGTAATTCCTCCACATGCACCAGCAAGTCCTGCATGTACGGTAACTGTATCTACTCCTGCCAAAACTTTTAAATCTTTATTCTCTAGCATCAACGTTTCAATAATTGAAACATCTATAGTCGATATTTTAAGAGCAGTTACTTTAGGAAGAACAGAAAGTCTTAAAAGAAGATTAGTTGAAAGCGAATGATATCCAGCTGCATCAGGATTGTTATAAGGCATCATTGTTACACCTACATCCTTTGCAGTTGCTTCAGAAAGCGCATAATACTCATACATTTCTTTTTCAGAAGGCACTTCCTTAGTTTTTGGCGGCATAACCATGACTGTATCAACTCCAACTTTTGCAAGTCCTTCAATGATTTTGGCAAGTTCTTCCTTAGTTTCTGCTGAAGCTCCGCTGATTAATGGAACATTGTATTCTTTAGCAACCTCAGAAAGTGATTTAAGTAAAGAAAGACGCTGTTTGGTGCTTAGGTAGCTATTCTCACCTAGAGTACCAGAACCGACAAGTCCACTCATTCTGCTTCCTCCCTTTCCTTGAGCTTTTAAAATACCTGCCGCCTGTTTTTGTGTTGTATCAAAGTCAATTTCAAGAGTGCCAGATTTTGACTCTTTCAACCATGTAAACACTGCAGGCATTACACCATCCCAATTGGATTTCATATTATTTTATTCTTTTTAATGAGTTATAAAACTACATAAATATTACTATCAACAATACTACTAAATTATTCATTTTTAATATTATATTATCCATTTATTCATGTCATTTTTATATTTTGAGTATTTTTGTATTAATGAAAATCCACCCTTTTAAAATACCTAAACCAGAAAATAGTGCATTAATTTATCAGGAAGATATTGAAGCTGTTTTTTATGATAAGTTGCATCAACATAACGAAATTCAGCTTAGCTTTATAGAAAAAGGAAACGGAACGCTATTAGTAGGTAATAATATTTCTAGTTATGTAGAAAATGATATTTTTATTATTGGCAGTAATTTACCACACGCTTTTAAAAGTGATAAACACGGTGTAACTGAATCTAGAATGTTGAGTTTATTTTTTACTGAATCTTCTTTTGGTGATACTTTTTTTGAATTGAGTGAATTTACAGAACTTAATCGTTTTTTTGTAAAATCGACACAAGGTTTGATTGTAAAAAATAATAAAAGTGAAATTATAGAATGCTTTAAAAAACTTAAAAAAGCTTCTAAGTTAGAACGATTTATTTTGTTTATAGAAATTTTAAAACACATTGCTAAGGCTAAATCTGAAATACTTTCGAGATTTGTTCATGAAAAATCTTACTCTGATATAGAAGGAGAAAGAATGCGAAACGTATTTGATTATACTATTGAAAATGCCCATAAACCAATTGACTTAAATACCATTGCTAGTGTTGCAAATATGACAAAAAACGCGTTTTGTAAATATTTTAAAAAACGCACTAACAAAACATACATTACCTTTTTAAACGAAATACGGGTGGAACATGCTACAAGGCTTTTGGAACAACAGATAGATTTACCAATTGTTGAAATAGCCGAATTATCAGGATTTAATAATTTATCTAATTTTAACAGGCAGTTTAAAAAAGTAAAGGGATATATTCCTTCTTATGTTAGGAAACGTGTTTAGTTTTGGGTTCTATTTTTAAAAGCTGGGTGCCAGATGTCTTTATATTCTGGCACTTTATTTTCCATCAGTTGTTTATGGATATGATACGTAACATGCATCCATGGTTTGCTCTCGTCCCATAATGGTGACATTAGTGTAGTTTCCCAACTATTGTATTTTGAAATAAGTTTTTCTAATTCTTCTGGGTTGCTTTTTGAGAGGTCTTTGGTTTCTCCCAAATCTGTATTCAAATCATATAGCACCGACCCATAATTATCAAGATGAATTAGTTTTAAATTGTCCATTCTAACAGCAGATTCTTCTAGTTTTCTCCAAAATAAAGTTTCATGTGGATTGCCTTGTTTTTCATCTTTCAAATATGGCAAAAGGTTTACACCATCCAACTCTAGATTTTCAGGTGTATCAATTTTAGCAGCCCTTAATGAGGTTGTAAAAATATCAAGCGACGATGTGAGTCCGTTAAAGGTTTTATCGCCTATAATCTGTTTAGGCCAACTTACGACGAAGGGCACCCGATGTCCGCCCTCAAATTTGTTTCCCTTCCACCCTTTTAGTTTACCTGTGGAAGATTGATTGTTATGCGCTCCCCCATTGTCGCTTAAAAAATAGATTAACGTATTATCTCGTTTTCCTGATGCTTCTAATATCTTTAATAGCTTGCCTATATTTTCATCTAAAGACCACGTCATAGCTGCCAGTTCTTTTCTTGGATGATTTTTAAATTTCTCTAAATCTTCCTTTTTCGCATGCATTGGTGTATGTACCGCATTGTATGATAGATACATAAAGAAAGGACTATCTCCGTTGTCTTCAATATATTTTACGGACTGATTCCCTAAAACATCAGTCATATAACCATCAAAAACTAAGCGCTCACCATTGTGCTGTAGCATTTTTTCTTTTGAAGGGTTTTCTAAAGGAAAATAAGAACGACTTCCAGCCAAAAACCCATAAAACTCATCAAATCCCCTTTGGTTGGGATGGTCGGTAGCGTCTTCGCCTAAATGCCATTTCCCTAAAGCATAAGTGTTGTAGCCGTTACTTTTAAAAACATCGGCGATGGTTACAACATTATCACTAAGCCCTATTCCTGCAGTGCCGTTAGCTTCAAAACCAAAGCGTTGTTGATATTTTCCAGTAATTAAACCAGCTCTTGAAGGTGCACAAACAGTAGCACTAACATGAGCATCGGTAAACACTACACCGCTTTTTGCTAAAGCATCAATGTGAGGCGTTTGTAAATCTTTGCTTCCCATAAAACCAAAATCTACGTAGCCAGCGTCATCAACTAAAACAATGATGATGTTGGGGTTTTGATTTTTTAAAACTTCATCTTCATGTTTTGATTTGCATGCAAGAACCAACATGAACATCAAAATCCAAATTAAAAAAAATCGATTCATTTATGAGAATAGTTAATTATTAAGTGTCACAATTGAATTGGGATAATACTATAAGAAAACGATTGCGCTTCTGCTTTAATTTGGTATTGTTCTAAAGGTCTTGTCCACCAACTGGTATCTCCTCCAACGCCCATTTGCTCTTTATCAATATTGATATTTACCAAATCTCTTTCTATAATATCTATAGTGTGTCGTTGCTGTTTGGTTTCCCCAGCATCAAAGTCTGAATTGTATTGATGATGGGCACTAAAACTTATTAGTTTAGGGCCTAAAATCTTAATACCTTTTCCTTGATTATCGGTAAAAGTTACCCAACGCACATCCGTTCTATATCCATTTTCTTGCGGTCTTATGTATGGAAAATACAATTCTGAAACCGAAGCTTTGTAATTACCAACAAATTGCGATGTTTTTCTATCTTGATAGTTTTCCAATGGCCCTCTACCGTACCAATTTACTTGATTAAATGCTTTACTGACAATAAAATTAGTTCCAAAACAAGGCAAATTAGGTAGCTCTTTTTTAACATCTAGTAATGTACTTTTAACCTTTATTTGTCCTGATGCATCAATTTTATATTCCATTTTGATTTTTGCGATATCATCAGGCAACTTATAATTTACTTCTAGGTTTATAGTATTTTCTTTGAAGCTTATATTTTCCTCTGAATACACATCAAAAGTTGATTTTTTGTTTTTCAAAAGCATGGAAATCAACTCTTTATTCTCGGTAGCCTTTTTCCAAACACCAAAATGTTTTGGCATGTTAAAACCGTAATCGTTATCTGTTGTTGCTCTCCAAAAATTAGTTGATATGCCTTTTTGAATTATATTTCCGTTACCGTAATCTAGACTTGATAACTCCCCTGATTTCTTATTAAAACTTGCCTTAAACGCTTTTGATTTAAAAACGATTTCATTTTTAGTTGTAGAAACCAATATATCATCTTTAGTATTTTCTTTGAATTTAGGCGTAAAAGCACCTGTTACAAATTGCGCTTTAGCTAAAGGAAATCCTTTTGTCAATAATGGTAATTGGTTATTGGTAGTCGCCAAAAAATTAAGTTGATATTCGTTTTTATCATAATCAATTTTTGGCAAATCAATTTGTACTGTTTTAGATTTTTCTGGAGCTAAGTCTAACACACCTAAACTTCCTGATGTTACTTTTTCGCCTTCTTTAAACAACTCCCAATCTATTTTAAAATGATTCAAATTGGTGAAAAAGTATTCATTAGTAATTTTTAGTGTTCCTGTTTTAAAATTAGCTTCGGAAAAGTGAATGTTTTGATATACTTTTTTAAGTTCTTCCAAACCCGGATGTGGCGTTCTATCTGGATTAACAATACCGTTTAAACAAAAATTGGCATCATGTTGTAAATATCCCGCACCAAAATCGCCACCATAACCCCAATATTTTTGTCCGTCTTCGGTCTCTGCTGCTAAACCTTGGTCAACCCAATCCCAAATAAAACCACCTTGTAACACGTCATATTTTCGAATAACATCCCAATAATCTTTAAAATTTCCTAAGCTGTTTCCCATAGCATGAGAATACTCGCATAAAATAAGCGGGCGCTTTGGATTATTTTCTGCATATTTAATTAACTGAGGAATACGGTCGTACATGGGTGCTTGAATATCGGTATTCTCATATTTTGTTGCACCTTCATATTGCGTTGGTCGTGTTGCATCGTGCTCTTTTAACCAATTATAAGTTGCAAAAAAATTATCCCCATTTCCTGCTTCGTTTCCTAAAGACCAAGTAACTATTGAAGGATGATTTTTATCTCGCTCAAACATTCGGATGGTGCGGTCTAAATGGGCTGCTTTCCAATCTTCACGATAGGCTGGATGCACTTTTTTTAACTCTGGTTTTTTATCTAAACCTTGGTTTGTAGTACCCATACCGTGGGTTTCTATATTGGCCTCATCAATTACATAAAAACCGTACTGGTCGCAGAGGTCATAAAAGAAAGGATTCTTTGGATAGTGGCTACAACGTATCGCATTGACGTTGTTTTGCTTCATTATCGTCAAATCCTTTAGCGTTAATTCTTTATCAACCACATGTCCCGTAGATTCATCATGGTCATGAAGGTTTACACCTTTTAGAAGAATTGGTTTTCCATTAACTAAAAACTGATTATTCTTTATAGCAATGTTCCTAAATCCAGTTTTTAACGTAGTGGCTTGTTCTACTTTACCGTTTTCATCTTTTAAAGCTATTAAAACGGTATATAGATTTGGTGTTTCGGCAGTCCACGGTTTTACATTTGGAACGCTTGTTTTAAAATCTATCAATTGTTGTGTTCTAGGTGAAATATTCATTTCTTTTTCCTCTGAAAAAACTGAAGTATCACCATCTAACAATTCAACATGAACACGTTTGTTCATACTTTCTTTGGAAATACTTTCAAAATCAATATTTAAAGAGAATTCGCCTTGCGTATAATTATTACTTAAATCACCATTACACCTAGTATCCTTTATAGATATTGGGTTTTCTGCTCGTAAATACACATCGCGTTCAATACCGCTTATTCTCCAAAAATCTTGGTCTTCAATATAACTAGCATCAGACCAACGCAACACTTGTACTGCAATTTGATTTTCTCCAGAAGTAATAAATTCCGAAATATTAAATTCAGCAGGTGTTTTACTGCCTTCATTATAGCCAACAAACTGTCCGTTGATGTAAACATACAATGCACCGCTAACTCCTGCAAAGTGTAAATACACAGATTTGTTATTCCAATCTTCAGGTAAATTAAAACTTCGTTTATAACTACCTACATTGTTCATGTTATGCGGTATGTAAGGCGGATTTTTAGGAAAAACATATTTAATGTTGGTATATACCGGCAAGCCAAAACCTTGCAATTCCCAATTAGAAGGAACAGTTATGGTATCCCATCCTTTTGTACTAAAATCGGTTTTATAAAAATATTCTGGTCTGCCTTGAACACTATCGGTGTAATAGAATTGCCATGTACCATTTAAGGACTTGTAAAAAGGTGATGCTGTCCATTCTTTATCTTGTAAGGCTTCCGTAATACTGGGGAAACTATAAAAAGTAGCTCTTGGTTCTTCCCTATTAATTTGAAAAATCTCGGGGTTTTCCCATTCTGGATTTCCCCAAACAGACGCTGTGTAAACAGGACGTTCCGTTGGTTCATTACATCCCAAATTAACACATAGACATAGCAAAGCACTTAATGCAAGACATAATAATCTTAATTCTATTTTTTTCATCTAGTTATAGATATCTTCTGCAGAAAATTTACCTTGTTTTTTATCTATTTTTATGGCTTTCAAATCTTCGATAGTTACTGTTTTTGAAGGTGAAAACGTATCACTACTCATATATTCTAACACACTGTGACGCAATTGTCTTGCTACTGGTCTTTCTTTTAAATCGCTTATTAAATCTATTGAAGAAAACACCAAAGTACCATTCCCCACTTTTGCTTCGAACAGGCTAGATAAATGATGATTGGTTACAAAATTATCAATAACCCTTACTATAGGCGTTACATCCAACTCATCCGTAATTACAGATTTTGAATTGATACATAAATCCCACCATTGCCAATTGGTATGTGTATCGGTTGGGAAATTATTAAAGGCTGCATGTGCTTTATCTACCATAACACCCATTGTTGCAGGCTGATTAGGGAAATGCACAGGACTCCAAAATACAGGCACAAATCGTCCTTGGATACCCTTTAATGATTTAAAATCTGGATTTAACAATACCTTCCCTCCTTTTTTAAGGGCTTGTTCTGCAACTGTAAAAGACGAGGTAACTACGATGTCGTTTTTAGTTAAACTCACATCTTTAGGATATACCCAAATAGGCCATGAATTCTTGTATTTTGTACCTTCTAAACTTACTTCTACTTTTAGTTTTTTGGCTTTATCTGTGTTAACTTCAAAAGCAATTTCACCTAAATTAGTATTATTACCAATAGCTAAATTAGCACCTTCAATTTTAGAACTCTTAACTACATTTCCAGCTTCATCTGTAATACTCCAATTCAAATTTTGATTTTCTAGCGGCTTAAAGAAATTAGCAACCTCAATTAAGGCTTTAAATGTTTCACCATTGTCGTAAACGGCTTTTTCAAACCTTAAAAGAGGTACCAACTCGCTATTAAACTGACTAAATTCTTCGGCTGAAATTACACCTTTAGATTCCCAAAACGCATTAAGTAAGCCTACCAATGCTGTACCTTGTCCAGGGAAATCTTGTAATTGTAATAATTGAAATCCATCAAAACTAGGTGTTTTCATGGCACGCTCTATTTCTTCTTTATATAAAATTGCCGCCAACTTGCCTGAGTTATGTGTAAAATCTGGAGCAAGGTCTAATAAGCCCTTTTTTTCCAAATCGTTTCTTACAGCAATAAAGTTTTTTGGTGCTAAAACACCGGTGTATTTTTCAATCTCACTCATGTCTGGATACACGGAGTATTGACCAATTTCATGAGAGATTAAAGGTGTTTTTATATGTTCGCTAGTAGCAGAATAGTCTGCATTAAAATGAGGAGATTTAGCATTAAAAATACCTTGTCCGCGCACCCATCCCTTATCTGTATATTGTGTGATAAAGAAATCATCTTGTGGTTGTGGTAGTTTCCCTAGAGTTGATTCCCTTCTATGTGGTTGAAAAGAATAAACAGTAGTGATGTACATGTGCCTATTATCCTTGGCTTTTAATTCTGCAACCATGGTGTTCAGTAAACTTTCATCGCCTTCCAACTCATTCCCTAAAGCCATAAAAAGAAATGAAGGATGATTACCGTAATCCTTGAGTATTTTTTGGCCTTCGGATTTTAAAAACTGTGTAGTTTTTTCATCTTCACCAACTTTTAAACTCCAATGTGGCAATTCTACCAGATAATAAAACCCTGCTTCATCAGCAGCTTCAAAAGCAGCTTTTGGTGGACACCATGAATGAAAACGCAAATGATTCAACCCATAAGCCTTGGCTTGTTTTATCAAAGTTGTCCATTCAGATTTTTCCATTGGTGGACGCCCCGTTAAAGGAAAAATAACACACTCTAAATTTCCTCTTAAAAATATGCGCTGGTTGTTTAAAGTAAGGTTTCCATTGTTATTCCCCACTACTTTATAACCAAAATCAGTACTTACAGTTCCTGTGCTTGTTGTTACTGAAACGGTATAAAGGTTTGGATTAAACTCATCCCACAGTTCAAGTGCTTCAGGTTTATCTAATCCTATTTCAAATACGTTGTTCGCTTTCGCTGAAACGGTTTGTTGTGCATTATAAATGTCTTCTCCATTCTTAGTTTCGATTTTCACTTCAACATTACCTTCAATCGCCTTTGGCTGTTCAAAAGTTATTTTCAAAGTTTTTAAATCCTGATTAGGATACACCTGAATATTATGAGGCTTATTGGATTTTGATGCACTAAGCGAAATATCGCCAATAATACCGTTCCATTTTATCTGTGTGTGATTGGTATAAGCGTGTGCCATATCTTGATTCACTTTAATTGGATATCGCGTTCCTGCCACATTTATATTCGGAAACTTGTTGGAATTATCAATAACAACCGTTAACACATGTTTTCCTGAACTTACTGTTTTAGGCAATTCGAAATTATGATTGCCTATAAGACTGTTTGCAGTCCCAATCATTTCGCCATCCAAATACACCGTAGATTCCCATAAAACGCGTTCTAGGTTTAGTGTAACGGTTTTATTCTCCCACGAACTAGGAATATCAATTTCTCTTTGATACCATGCTTTTCCAATATATTGATGCTTTCTTGCCAAATTTGACATGACATAATTATTGATTACTGGGGTTAACGTATCCGGAGTTCCTATACCTGCTTCATCTAAAGTAGAAGGTAAATTGATTGGGGTTCCTGAAAATGTTTTGGATGCCCAGTTATTATCAGTTCCTGTGTTTGTGGCGTCTAGTTTTACTTGCCATTCTCCAGATAAAGAAATATTATTAGTTTCAGAATTAGAACAGCTATGAATACTAATTATAAGTATAAAAAAAACGGATATTAAACGAAGTGTTTTCATATATGGAGTGATTTTAATGCTACTATGTTTAGTTAATTATTAGTTTTCCTTCGGAAAGCATAGTTGCTTTCTCAATCAATTTATAAAAGTAAATACCTGCTTCTAAACTGCCTTTTTTAACAATTATTTCTCGACTATTAATCTCATTAATTTCAAGAACCTCTTTTCCAAGCATATTATACAGAATTAATTTTCCGTTAGATAAGTTCTGAGGAAGTTTAAAGGTACATTGCGTTGAAAAGGGTACAGGATAAATTTTTAATTCTTTTCCTTTAAAGTTTGAATTTGACAGTGCCCCCGAAACATCTACCACAAATGTAGTTACAGAAAAAGCGGGTGCATTATACGCAATTTCTTTATTAGATAAAACGCCTTTTTCAGATACTGTATTTGTTGTTTTTTCTTCTGTATTCTCTCCCGTTGATGAATTGCCTCCAGAAGTTCTAAAGGTTTTAAAATCTACAATATTTGAAAAATTACTTAAATCAATATTGTAATTTCTTGCGCTGTTATTACTATTTACAACCACAAAAACCACTTCGTTGTTATCTGGACTCACTGCGGCTAAAGTATTCCCATTGTTTGAATTGATAATTTTATACCCTACTTTAATAAAATTAGTTACATTTTTACGACAGTAAAAGCCTCTAGTTTTATTAAGAACAGGTGTTTGATATGGATTATTTTCATTCCAATTAGTTTGGTGCAACATACCCCAACCATCATCGATAGACATCAATTGCCAATCGCACCAAACTGTCGCCTTTAAATTTCGCATATCTTCTACTAATCTATATGCAATATCATAATGTCTTTGCCACCAAGCTCCACCAGCTGGAGGTCTCCAACTTAATGGCCCTGTTTCTGTTTGCCAAATAGGCTTGTCTCCATTGTTTTTAGCAAATATTGCCAAGTCTCGTTTATCTTCCCAATTTCCGTTATAACTATGTGTCGTTAATTTTGCAAGACCATTATATGTATTAAAATTATTGTCTCTTAAAGTGGTTAAATTTGCTAATGATGATGTTATTTTAGAATTATCCGAGCCAGATAGTTTTATAAAAGGAATCTCTAAATCTATTTTTCTTTGCCACAATCTCCATAAAATTTGCGCTTGTGTTGCAGGATATATAGCAGACCCTTCTTGCTTCCCACCTTTTTTCCAAAAACCCGAAGTTGGCTCGTTAAAAGGAACGATGTAACTGATGTTCCAAGATGGATATGTTGTATTTAAACCTTTTGTTACAGATGCTAAATAATCAGCAAAATCGTCTATAAATTCAGGTTTTAAGTTTTCTGAAGTTCCGCTTACATTTCCGGCAGAACACTCTCCATAGGTCATCCACCAAGGTGGAGAATAAGAAATCATTTCTGTAATAATATCTCCTTTTGGCGCTCTTAAAGTAGCTATTTTGTTCATCACAGAAATCTGACGGACATCATTCGTTAAATCATAAGTTCCCCAACCTTCATTGTTGTTTTGTTGGCTTCTATAACCGGGCATTTTACCACCATCTTTTCTTATATGGTCGCCTTCTGTACAGTTAGGATTATCTCCACCGCCAATGTTAAACCTAAATACATTTAAGTTCAAATCATTTACGGCATAACTAGCAAGTTCATTCATAGATGCTTCTGGCATACCACCTGCAAGATTTGCCCACCAAGCTAGTGAAACACCCCAACCTTCAATAGTTTGATGTTCAATATTGGGGTCCACTA
Organism: Algibacter sp. R77976; assembly: GCF_044594645.1. Classification (GTDB taxonomy): domain Bacteria; phylum Bacteroidota; class Bacteroidia; order Flavobacteriales; family Flavobacteriaceae; genus Algibacter_B. Next base: position 2,689,727 of record NZ_CP138989.1, on the reverse strand, counting down.
TTACAGTAGTTTGCGATGTTGCCTTAATAGCATAAAAGCAAAATAGTGTACTCAAAACGTATTTTATAAATATAATCTGAAATTTCATAAAAGACTCAGTGTTTAACTTTATTAGTTTGGTTCTTTAGATTAGATAGTTTTTCTAATTTTTTGACTTTCCATAAAATCTTGACAAGCACTTTTTACATGCCAATTAAGCTTTTGGTTTTCAAGTAACTCAGATACCGTGGCTTCAAACGGCGCTCTATCTTCAAAATAAAGCATGTAATTAATGCTCATTAAAGCCAAATTCCAATTGTCATTTTTAGCAAAATTGTTTAAAACATCCAAAGCTTTTTTACTTTTGAATTTTTTATAAGAAATTGCTGAAATAGTTATAGCAACTGGAGGATAATCATCTTGAAGCGCAGCCATTAGTTCTTTTTCAAAAGGTTTCAAAAGGGATGTGTCCTGAGACATCAAACCGATACTTGCCCAATACCGAACTATGTTATCTTTATGCTTTAGCCATTTTATTTGTGCCTGAACAATTTCTTTTCCCTTTTTACCAGATAGAGATGCAACTTTGTAAATTTCATTAAAATTATACTTTGCATCATCCAAACGATATTGATAAGCCGTTTGTGTTTCTGATAGTTTCGCTATGTCATATTCTGGCATAAATAGTATATCCTTAGATTTTAAGACTGTGCTATCCATGTATTGTCTCATGTTCTCTAAAACGGATTTATATTTTGGATTTTCTGCCAAATTATGTTCTTCCCAAATATCGTTTTCAATATCATAAAGCACCTCATAAGGGCGTTCATCAAAAATGCGAGACTGAAATGCATTAAGCTTATTGTGCTTTAAATCCTTCCGCATGTGTTTGGTAATATCAGCTATTTCTAGATAATTGATATAGCGCACTTCTGGTATAAACGGCATATAGTTTCTTGAATAAACATACTTTCCATCGGTTACACTTCTTACCAAATCTAAACCATTATCCACCCTATCTGTTGAAAGTAACAATAGCTCATTCTTAGCTTTTGAAGTAGCGTTAAAAAGTTGTTTGCCTTTCATATATTCTGGCACTTCTCCTCCTAATAAGTCTATCATACTTGGACCTAAATCCTCAAAACTTATAAGGTCTTTAGTGATTCCTCCAGTTTCCCATGGCGACAAATGCTTGAATTTTTCTGGAAACCATGCTACGAATGGCACACGGTATCCTAAATTTATCCCATTGGTTTTTGCTCTTGGTATGCCCTCGCCATGGTCAGCATAAAAGAAAATAATGGTATCATCAATTAAGTTATCATCTTTTAGTTTTTGTAGCAATTCTCCAATTCTATTATCGGTAAGTTTAATAGAGTTATATACTCTTGCAAACTGTTTGCGCATTTCGGGGGTATCGTTATAAAAAGGCGGCATCCCAAATGCATCATCGGCTATTTTATCATCATCAGGAAGCTGATTCCAAACGTGCTTTTCATATTGCTCAAAGGTCCACGACATGGTTCTTGACTGATGCGATTCTGCAAAATTGAAAACCGAAAAGAAAGGCTGTCCTTCTTCTCTTCCTTTCCAAGTTGCGGTGTTAGAGCTTTCGTTCCAAGTTTCTTTTATAAAATTCTTTTCTTTGGCAATGTTGTAATCTGTTTTGGAATTATTGGTGGTGTAATACCCTAATTGTTTCAAATAAGATGGAAACCCTTTGATAAAATCTGGAATAGGATACTGACTTCTTTGATGTCCTGTACCCATTTTGAAGGTACGCGCACCTGTAATTATAGTAGACCTGCTTGCAGCACAAACGGTTCCCGTAGAAAATGCATTTGTAAAGCGAACCCCTTCTTCAGCCAATTTATCAATTACTGGCGTACTAGCGTTTTCATTACCATAACAACCTATAAATTGTGGCGATGTATCTTCAATGGTTATCCATAATATGTTAGGTTGTTCTTGGGTTTTAGTTTTGCAACCAACCCCAAAAACGAATAATATAGATACGAGTAATGAAAAACAAGGTCTCACTTCTTTATTTTTTTAGTATTTATTTATTCTATGGATTAAGAATTGTTTCAAGTTTTCTTTCCATCTTCTGTACTATTTCAGGATGGTTTTTATAGACATTATTACTTTCTGAAGGGTCTTCATCCAAATTGAATAACTGTGGCTCTTTTCTAAACCCAGGGTCCACAAATTTTTGAACAATCCAGTTTGGTACTGGCTTATCTTTTGGTTTAATGTATTTCCAATTCCCCATTCTAAGCCCATAAGTGTAGGCTTCTTCAAGTAAAAATTCGCGTCCTTTGTTAGATTTCCCTAGCCATGAATCCATAAAATTTTGACTATCAATGGCGTTTCCTGACGTTACGTTTTGATTCACCAATGAAGCCAAAGATGCATATAAATCTACTTGAGATAATAAAGCACTACTCTCTCCTGCTTTTACCTTTTTTGGCCAATGTACAATAGTAGGTACACGCGTTCCTGCCTCATAAGCCGAATATTTGCTTCCTCTATAAACACCACCAGGTTTGTGGTTGCCCACCAACTCCCGAGCATAATCCAAATAACCATCATCTAAAATTGGCCCGTTATCACTTGTAAAAATTAATAAAGTGTTTTCCAATAAACCTTGCTTTTCTAGAGCTTCTGAAATTTGCCCCACACACCAATCCATTTGTGCTATGACATCACCACGAGGCCCCATGGTGCTACTTTCAACAAATTTTATATTGGCTATTCTTGGTTGATGAATATCATGCAATGAAAAATAGAGAAAAAACGGCTTTTCTTTACTTTCATCAATAAATTCAGTAGCTTTTTCAGAAAGTACAAAAGGTATTTTTTCATCTACCCAAAGCGCATTTTTTCCGCCTTTCATATAGCCAATTCTACTGATGCCATTTATGATGGCGCCTTGATGATACGGGTCGGTATGATGTTTTAATAATTCTGGGTGTTGAAATCCCCAAGGATATCCTTCTATTCTTGTACCATAACTTACCGTTATCGGGTCGTTAGGGTCTAAATCTACAACTTCTTGATTTTCAAGAAATACACAAGGTACTCTATCGCCTGTTGCAGGAATTAAAAAACTATAATCGAAACCAACTTCTTGTGGCCCTAACGGAATTTTTTCGTTCCAGTTTATTTTACCTTTTCCTAATCCTAAATGCCATTTCCCAACCACAGCTGTTTTATAACCTGCTTTTTGTAAAATTTTAGGCAAGGTTTCCATATTGGGGTCAATAATCAAAGGGGCATCACCTTCTAAAATAGCCGCATTATTTCTAAAGGCATAACTTCCTGTTAATAATGAATATCTTGATGGTGTGCATGTTGATGACGAGCAATGTGCATCGGTTAAATTTAAACCGTTTTTAGCCAATGTATCAATATGTGGTGTTTCTACCCCAATAGCTCCATTTACACCAATGTCTCCGTATCCTAAATCGTCAACATATATAATAACGATATTAGGGTTGGTTTTTTGTGCACATGCATTAAAAGCTATACAAAACAAAGTACCAAACAGAACACTTTTAACAAGGGTCAATACATTCATTATAAGTTGAATTTTAAGGTTTAACACCCACTAGTGCTTGATGAATATGTGCTGGGATGTGCGATAAATTAGTATCAATAACCTTCTTTAAAGCATCGGTTGCATTTTCATCATTGCTTTTACCTAATTGCCCTAAGCCAATCATATAATTACAGTGAATTTTATTAATCACATTTAGGTCTTCCTCCCAAATCAATAAATCTGGTAGAGAAATCGCAAAATAATCTAGTTTCACATTATCATTCATATGGGCTTTCCCATAATTCAATAAATTATCAAATCTGGTGTTTGCTTCGTCTGTTCTGCCCAGTTTTTGTAATGCCAAACCTTGATAGAGTATTTTATCAGGTTGCTGGTCGTTATAAAAGATTGCTGGACTTGGGTCGCTTAATCCTTCGGAAGCCAACTCAAAATAGGCCTTAGCCTTATCTGCTTCACCTAAACCTTCGTGCGCACATCCTAACCAATAATCAATATCATTCTCTACGGTACCGTGTAGTTTACCTTCACCTAAATTATGTGGATAGGTTTTGGCCTGAATTAATAAATCGATAGCGTCATCAAAATTCTTTAAATTGATATACTTTTTAGCAAGCTCTGTATAGCAGGTTAAATACTGAAACGGCACTTTACCTTCGCCACCTTCCCAAGGATGAAATTGTCGGTTGTCTATAAGTTCTTTTGCTTTTTCAAAATCGCCTTTCAAATTATATAAGGCAATACGCTCTAAGTATAAATCGTCTCTAGAATTTGTTAAATTGATATATTGCTCTAATAATGCCAAACGCTTATCTACAGGAACATTAATTTTCTTGTAGAGCTGGTCTAGCTCCATCAGTAAACGCGCATCGGTATTATCTAATTCAAACGCTTTTTCTAAGTGCGTTTGAGCTAACTCTTTTTGATTGGTTTTGTTGTAATATAACAACGCCAAATTACGATGTGTAATGGCGAAACCATCATCTAATTTTACAGATGATTCCCAGCATGCTTGTGCTTCTTTATATTGCCTGTTGGCGTACCAAAAGTTCCCTAAATAATAAAAGGCTTTAGCATCAGATGGGTTTGCTTTACAAGCCGCTTGCAATGCTAATACGTCTTCAATTTTATTTGGAAAACAATAAATATCTGGCATTTGTGATGCTTTCTTGTAAGCTTCTAATGCGTTCACACTATCTCCTTTTTGGTCAAAATACCATCCCATAAAATAGTACACCATTGGATACACTTTGCTGTTTGCATCGGTATGTACTTTTAATAAAGCAATGGCGTAATCAAACTGTCCTGCCATAGCATAATCTAGCGAAAACTCAATATAATTATGAGCATAGTTTCTTAAAATATGCTTAAACGCTTCTAAATCTTCTTGCTTATTTGATAGTATAAAACGTTCGTATAAAACACCAAAATTAAATTTATCAATAGCTAGCGACTCTTCTACTAATTTGCTAGCAGCTTCAATTTTGCCCTGTTGTCTTAAAATAATAATTTTTAAGTGGCGTGCTTTATGGTTGTGCCAGTTTTTGATTAAGGCCCTATCTACTAAATCAAGTGCTTTATCTAAATCGCCTCTAAAACAATCTATCTGTGCTAAATTGAAATAGCCAGCGTCTTGCCATTGCGCATTCCAACATGATTTGAAGAAACTTGCATAGGCTTCTTCCTTTTTTCCTAAGAAATTTAAGGCTAGCCCTTTATTAAAATACGGTTCGCCATCATAGGGATTAGGGTTGTGGCTTGTAAGGGTTTCAATGGCTGTATCGAAATAACCAATCGCTGTTTCCAACTGCCCTTTACGCATATACCAAAGTCCCATGGCATTATTACAACGCACATCTTTCGGTGACCTTCTTAATGCTTCTTCATAATAATCTGTCGCATTGAATGTGGCATGCCTGTATTGCTCTAAATGCAGCCCTCTTAAATATAAACCTTCAATGGTATCAATATCTTCTGGTGCTTTTGCTGCTTTTGCTGGCTCTGGAATTTCATCAGTTAAATCTTTATCTGGTTCCCAAGCTACCAATACTTTTCCTTGACTATCATTTACCGAAATCTGTAAATCATCAAAGGTATTATCGCCAATTTCGATTGCTTGTTCAAAACCAACTTCTGGAGAAAGGTTTAAAACTTCTTCATGCAATACTTTTCCATTTGCTTTTAAAGTAATCACACAATTATTATAAGTTGAAGTAACATACACCTTAACTAGTGCTTTACAATCCACAATTTCAATATTAACCAAGGCTTCTTTTGTAGCATTTTTAACCACTCCTACATTATAGTAAGGCATAAAGTACTGCTTAAAACTCTTTTCTTCATACGGATGCATCCAAGAAAAATCAGGCTGATTGTCCGTATAAACACCACACATCAATTCGATATATGGCCCATCCTTATCTGTTAAATTTCTATCCCACGCTTTACCGAATTCGCCATTACCCCAAGTCCATTGTTTTTTACCTGGTGACACATTATGGTCGGCAATATGTAACAAACCACCTTTTGAATCATTTTCATAACCTCCAACAAAATCGTATTTTGAAGTAATTGCCATATAACTTGTTGGCACAGGAATGTTCTTATATCTAGAAATATCTGTTCCAGGAGAATAATCTACTTTGTAATATTCACCTTTTGCGATTGGAAATTCTGACACGTCTCGTTTACCATGATCAAAAACTGCATTTACATCTGGTGGAAATACCGATTGATAATGGTCGTTTACTGCTACTGCTGGGTTTGCCCACCATAAAAAGGTTTGCGGATGCGGTGTTCTATTGTATAAATGTGCCTTAATTTCTATGTAAGCCTTGTCTGGATGCAAGGTAAAACCTGCCATTCCTTTGGTGCGGAACATACGTTCTAACTCACTTACCCAAACAGTTTTACTACCATCTTTGTTATCTTCAATATAAAAATCTGTTGGATCGTAAGTACTTGGTCTGTGGTGTTGTGGCCAGTTAAATTCTATACCTCCAGAAATCCATGGTCCTGTTAAACCAACAAGTGCTGGTTTTATGACATGATTGTAATATACAAAATCACGTTTACGAATTTTATCGTAAGCTCTTTGGATTCGACCTCCTAAAGCAGGTAAAATCATTAGTTTTATATAATCGTTTTCTATAAAAATAGCATCCCACTCTTTATCTACTTTGGTATCGCTAATTTTTTCGATAACAGGATGCGGATATACTGCTCCACTACTTGCCTGATATACACGTTTCTCTAAAAAAACAGGATACTTCTCTGGTGTTCCAACTTCGTAAGTAGGAATAACTACTTTTTCTTTCCAAGCTTTTACTGTGCTCATAATTCTATATTTTATTCTACGCTAGCTGCAGATGGTTATTTATAATTTAAAAGATTTTGTATGTGGTTTGTATTTAAAATTGTTTTAGGTTTAAAATCATCGCTTTCCATATAGCTTTGTAAGCTATACAGTAATTGTTTAGCTTCTAACCTATTTTCTATATTTGTATGAAGGTCTATACCCGAAAATATTAATTTTCCCTGACCAACTTGAGCTTCAAATAACAAAGCTGTTTTACGATTTTTAAACCAATCGTCTATGACTCTTATAATGGGTTGTAAATTTGGTAAATCATCAAAAATGATAACATTAGAATGACTCATGGCATCCCACCATTGCCAATTTGAATGATACTCTGTTGGAAAGTGAGTTAATGCAGGGTGCTCTGGATTACATAAAACCCCTAATGTGTGCGGTTTTTGTTCTTTTGTCCATGAAGTATTCCAGAAAATACTTGAAAAACCAATACCAATATCACCACCATATTCAGATTTGATATCGCCTTTAGTTATATTCAATAATACATTACCGCCATTATTTAAATATGCTAACGTATTAGCATCTAGTTTACTTATTACTTTATATCCACTTTTATTATTGATCGATGCTTTTTGGTTTGGATACACCCATATATCCCAACTATTTTTAAATTCATTAACCATAACATTTAAAATTAGTTTTTGAGGATTATCAATTGCGATTAAATGTTGATTTATAGCACCTAATTTGATACCATTTCCTATTGGTATATCAACAGTCTTTAATTCTCCTTTTGAAAAAACACTACCATTAGACTTTGTTAGTGTCCATTTTGGTATTGCATTTTTAAGTGCTTCTTTTCCAAAATGAGCTATTTCAATTTCTGCTGATAAAGTATCTGTATTCTTAAATGTTCTTTTAGCTAAGCGGGCTAAAGGAACTGTTGTGCCACTAAAATTTTTAAATTCTTCAGGAGAAACGTATCCTTTTTCATCCCAAAAAGCATCTAAAACGCCTACTAGAGCTGTTCCCTGTCCAGGGAAATCATGTAAATCTAATAATTGAAACCCAGCCATTCCTTTGGTTCTTAAAGCAGCCTCAATATCCGCTTTATAGCATAATGTTTGTAGTTTACCGGAGGCTAAAAGAAAACTATCCGCTAATTTTTCCATCCCGTTTTCTTCTAAAGATTCTTTAAAAATCTTAAAGTTTTTAGGTTTTAAAACACCTGTATACTTCGCCATTTCTTTGAAGTTTGGATACACACACCATTGACCCATTTCATGACTTACATAAGGCATTGGCGTTTTATCAATAAATTTACTCCAATCGAATTCTGTTTGTGGCGGTTTTGCATTAATGACGCTCTTTAAGTTTTCATTCCAACCTTGAATTCTGGGGCCTCTATGATTGTAATAATCCATATTATCTAAATATGGGTAACCTGCACCACTTGTATATAAACGTCTGTTGTCGAAATCTTTAAAATAATCAACATACTTGGTTAAGTATTCCTTATGATATTTACCACTTGGTTCATTACCGTACGTCATCATCACAAACGAGGGATGATTACCATAAGCGTTTATGATGGCTTCACCTTCTTTGTATAACCATTTATCGACAGGTGTGCCATCGCCTAAATTAGCTAACCATGCAGATGCTTCAGCTTGAATGTAAACGCCCATTTCGTCAGCAGCTTCGAATGCCGATTCTGGAGGACACCAAGAATGAAAACGCATGTGGTTTAAACCATGTGCTTGTATTATTTTATAAATACGTTTCCAAGAGTCGACGTCGGTTGGTGGATAGCCTGTTTTTGGAAAAATAGCACATTCTAATGTTCCTCTTAAATATATAGGTCGACCGTTAACTTTAAATACGGTGCCATCAGCTTTAAACTCACGCATGCCGAAATCGATAGTTTTAGTATCAGTACCTTCATCTGACTTTAAAGTGAGTTGCATTTCGTATAAATTCGGGTTGAATTCATCCCATAATTTAGGATTATCACCCATATCATACACTACTTCAATTTCATTGTTTGAATTAAGCTTGATTTCTTTTTTTACTTCACCTAAAACCTCTGCATCAATTGATTTTTCTTTAGCTTGAAGCATTAAAGTTGCATTACTATTTTCAGAATAGTTTTCTATCTGAGCAACAACTTTAACCGTTTTATTTGAAACATCTGGATATAATTTCACTAAACTCAAAGACAATTTAGGTGTCGCTCGAAGTTCTATATCTCCCACAATACCATTCCAATTAGATTGTGTATTATCTGAAATACTGTGTGCGTCTATACCAACATTTATATCTTTTACTCTGTTGTCTACTCGAATAGAAATAGCGTGATTACGAGCAGTTAAAAATTCAGTTAAATCATAATCATGCGATGTTGCAAGGGTATTTTGCATGCCCACCTTTTTATCATCTACCCAAACTGTGGATTCCCAATGTACACGCTCTAGATGCAAATTGATTTTTTTGTTGTTCCAATCTTCTGGAATAGTAACGCTTTTTTGATACCAAGCAGCACCTTTATAATCCTTAACTGGTGTTAACCAAAACGGGACTTTTATATTTCCTTTTTGGCGGTATTTCTTCATTTTCGGGTCTTTGTACCAAAGACTATCATTCCACATATTCCCCGTCCAATTCGTGTTGACCGTTACATCATTTCCTTTACCGTTTTCAGCCATGGAAGCCGGTAATTTCACAATATCAGTTAAATCTTTAGAAAACCAATTTTCATTTTCGCCAACATTTAACGAATCGATTGCAAAGCTCCATTCACCAGATAAATCCATGTGCTTTTGCGTAGTATCCATACAGGCATTTAGAGCAAGTATTGACAAGCAAATTATAAAGGTTTTTATGGCGTTAAATAACTTCATCTAAGTTAGATTCTCCTTTTCTTTTTGTTATATTTTGAAATATTCGAAAATAGCATCGGCTACAAATTGATGCCCTTTTTGATTGATATGATTGTTTTGCGACATATAGCCTTTTAATGGTTGAATTTCTGCTAAGGCTTTAAACAGCGCATAACTATCTACCAAACCAACGTTATACTTTTTCGCCAACGCTCTAATTTGATGGCTATGTTTCGCTAATGGTGTTTCTTCAACAGTAATATCCTCCTTTAAATCTGGTGTTGGTGTTAATAGAATCACTTTTGTTCCATATTCTAAGGCTTCTTCAATCATTTGTTCCCAAGCTACTTTAGCCCTTTCTAAACCTATACTTCTGTCATTCAATCCATAATCGATAAAAAGTACATCTGGTTTATGATTTAGTACTTCTTCCTTAAAACGTTTAGCACCTTGTTCCGCTTGCTCTCCACCAATTGAAGTTGTAATGGTATTGACTACGGAATATGGATAAAAATCATTAACCTTCTTTAATGTTCTATAAGGATAAGCATTCAAGCGGTCTAAAACCCCTCCAGTAGTATAACCCGTTGGAACAGAATGTCCATGAAACACCAAGTTTATCATATGGTTTTTAGGCCATTTTACCTTTAATTTTGTTTTAAGTGAATCAAGGTAATGTGCAGCGTGGACTTCTTTTTTAGAAGATGAAATTTCTTTAGTTTGCGCGCAAGAAAAATTGATACTTAACAACAAAGCAAGTCCTACCGTTTTATATATTCTAGAGTTAAATATCATCTTAAAACTATTTATTTATCTTTTGTGAATTCCATTTCAATTTCTTCTAAACTCTTCCCTTTTGTTTCAGGTAATTTACTTCGTATAAACAGGAAGCCAGCTATACAAATGGCACTATACACCCAAAAGGTTCCTGAAGCACCCAAAGCATCATTTAAAATCGGAAAAGTAAATGTTAAAATAAACGATGCTATCCACAATGAAAATGTAGCAATAGACATGGCTATACCACGTATTTTATTAGGGAAAATTTCGGATAACACTACCCATGTAATTGGCGCCAGAGACATGGCATAAATAGCAATTGCAGTAATTACCAATAATAATACGGGCCATCCTGTAAATTGAAAATAGTAAGCGCCACCCAAAATAAGATATACCACTCCTAATCCTATAGACCCTAATAGCATTAATTTTCTACGTCCCCAACTATCTACTGTTCGCATAGCCACTAAGGTGAAAATTAGGTTTACGCTACCTGTTATTACAATATTAAATAACATGTCACCAACGCTATACCCTGCAGCTGTGAATATTTCTTCAGCATAATTAAAAATGATATTAATACCACACCATTGTTGGAATACCGCCAATACAATACCTATAATTAAGATAGGCTTAATTTTAGGGTTTTTAAAATCTGAAAATTTAATTTTTGAAGTACCACTTTCTTTCAATGTTAATTTAATAGCATTCAATTCATCATCAGCATAAGCATCACCTCCAATTTTTGCAAGTACTTTTTTAGCTGATTCTGATTCGTTAATTTTAACTAAGAATCTTGGACTTTTAGGTACGACAAACATTAAAACAAAAAACAGAATTGCAGGAATAAGTTCTGCCCAAAACATCCAACGCCACCCTGTTTGTCCGTTCCATGAACCTAAAATCATTTCAGGCGTACTACTATCTGGAATAGCTTCAGCAATAAAAAAATTTGCAACTTGTGCTGCCAAAATACCAATTACAAGAGTTAGCTGATTAATGGCTACAAACTGTCCACGATACTTTGCTGGAGCAATTTCGGCAATGTACATTGGAGATAGTGTTGATGCCATACCAATACCCAGACCACCAATAAGTCTATATATAATAAAAGGTGTAAAATTATCTGCATAACCAGTTCCAAAAGCTGAAACTGTAAACAAAGCTGCTGAAAAAATTAGCGGTAATTTTCTACCAAATTTATCGGCCACAAATCCAGAAATTACTGCACCTAAAATACAACCAATCAATGCGCTACTCATGGCCCAACCTTGTAAAGTAGGCTCAGAAGCTATATCAAAAAATAGTTCGTAAAATGGTTTTGCGCCACCTATTACTACCCAGTCATAACCGAATAGAAACCCACCCATTGCTGAGACAAGTGCTAAAAAAAGTAGGTACGTAAAATTAAACTTTGTATTCCCCATTATAGTTTAGTTTGTTTGGTTAGTTAGCTTTTTTATAGTTTGTAAAACATTTAGTCTTTTGTATTCAAACTACTGTCGTACCAGTTATTATTAGGGTTGAAATCTTTACTTAAAAAATCTTTGCGTTGTTTTTCTAGTCGTGCTAGCATTTTTGTTTTTCGCTCTTCCATTTTCGCTTTTGCTTTTGCAGCATCATATTTTGTATAAACTTCTGGAATACGAGCATTAACACTTGCTAAGTAAGTATCCAACTCACTACGTAAACGCTGTGCTATCTCTTGTTTTGCTTTTGAAATATCATTTTGTTCACCAATATCAGTAGATAAATTATATAATTCATCACGTCCATCTTCCCAGTAGTGGATAAGTTTATATTCCTCTTTTCTGATAATACTCACAGGATCTCCACCTTGATTTCCATAATGTGGATAATGCCAGAATAAAGGTCTTGTATCTAAAGAATTCCCTTTTAAAAGTGGCACTAAACTTACTCCATCTACTATATGGTTTGGATCTTTTTCAACACCTGCTAAGTCTAATAACGTAGGGTAAAAATCAATGCCTGAAACTGGATAATCAATAGTTTTAGCCGCTTTTTCTAACATTGGTGCTTTAATAAGATATGGCTCTCTAATACCACCTTCCCATTGATATCCTTTCCCACCTCTTAAAGGCGCATTAGTTGTTGAAAAGGCATCACCACTAGCTACACCACCATTATCTGAAGTAAACATTATGATTGTATTCTCATCTAAACCAAGTTCCTTTAAGCGTTTTAAAACAATACCTACAGCATCATCCATAGATTCTACTAAACCTGCATAAATAGGGTTATCTTGCACATTTCGAATTGGTAATCGCGCTTCCATTTCAAAACCAGATTCTGGAATGCCTTGTGCCTCAGCTTTATTTTTATATTTACTCCATTTAGCTTCGGTAGTTTCTATTGGTCCGTGTACTGCATAAAAGGATAAGAATGCAAAAAATGGTTCGTCTTTATTAGCTGTGATAAAATCTGCAGTTTCCAAAGCTAAGCGCTTGGTTAAATTTTCGCCGTCATACTTATAATCTAGTTTTGGGTTTCTCCAAGGTGCGTAATAACCACCTTTTGGACCACCAACTTCCCAGCCGCCTATATTAATATCGAATCCATTACTTTCTGGTGTAAAAGGTTCATCACCAAGATGCCATTTTCCAGCAAAAAAGGTTTTGTATCCATTTTGTTTAAAAGCTTCTGCAATAGTTGTACTCTCTTCTGATATCGCATGCGAATACTCTGGAGGCATCACTTTAGTATTGTAATAATCGCCCCATTTTTCGCCTGTTGCAGCCCCAATCCAATCAGTTACACCATGACGCGCAGTATACTGCCCCAACATAAGGCTTGCTCTTGAAGGACTACATACTTGACACGCAGCGTAACCCTGTGTAAATTGAACACCCTCTGTAGCAATAGCATCAATGTTTGGCGTTTCATAATACTTACTACCAGAATAACTTAAATCGTGAGCTCCAAGATCATCGGCTAGAATAAAAACGATATTAGGTTTTTTACTTTGAATTTCTTCTTTTTTATCATCTTTGTCTTTACAGCCATTTAATAAAATGACTGCAAAACAAAGACTAAAAACTAAAACTAACTCAAACTTAACTAATTTGATTCTTAAAAAATTCATATAGACTTTTATGTATTTATAAGACGCTTCCTATTAATGTACTAATAGTGCGCCTATTGAGTATTATTTCTTTATTTATAACTTTTTCGAGCTCTAAATTTTTATCTTTTGATGTTTCGTACTTATATTCTATTTGGCAATCTGAGACATCAATAGTTTTATTTTTGTCTCCGTAATTTATAGCTACAACTACTAATTTTGATGTATTTTCATCTATATAAGCTGAAAGTATAACATCACCATAACTCTCTTTTAGTTTTTTATAATTAGATTCTAAACCAATTTCAATACGCTTCATTTCTGGTCTTACAAATTTTGAATAATTTCCAAAAGCCCATAATAATTTAGAATCGTGAAACTCGCCATTTAATTTCATGGCATCTAAATTGAATAAATCATTTTTATTTCCAGTATCAATATAAATAAGACCATCTTTATAATCGGCATTAGATATAGCTGTCCACCATTGCCATGAACTGGCGTTTGCCAAAGTTAAATCAGCATGTATTACTCGAGCAACATATAGCGCAGTATCCATGCTTAAATCTCGTTTTGAACCACCACCTATATCATCGGTTTTTTCGAGAATACAAAATTCACTTTGCCAATAATCAAGGTTTTGTTCTTTCAATTTAGTATTCAATTTTTGTCGTATACCTATTAAACTATCTACTGGCCACGTGGTAAAATAACTGTGCCCTGAAATGGTATTTTTCAAGTTTTTGACACCTTTATTTTCCTTGAAAAAATAATCTATTTGATTACCACGTTCAGGTTTTCCATAATCGGAATATAACCATCGTAAATCAGCAGATTCACCTATCACTATTTCTGTTGACAAATTGCTTTCTTCAAGTTTATTATTCAATAATTTAGAAATCATCAAAATATCATTATTGGTTGCTGGTGTACCTTCTTGCGTTTTCTTTTCCCAATCCCATTGTGGTTCGTTAATTGGACTTAAATAATCAAAAAAAATATTTTTGGTTTTAAAATGATTTACAACATCTACCATAAACTGTGCATAATCATCAAATTTATCGGGTTGTAAATTAATGTCTCCTGTTTTTGAATCTCCATTATAGCCCTTACCGTTTAATGTCCATTGCACAGGTGCAGAAATTGAAAATGCCAAAAATTTATCGACATCATACTGCTTTGCTTTATTTAAAAACCATTGTTGCCCTTTTTGCTTATTCCAATCATAATTCCCTGCTTCATCAACAAATGATTCTGCGCGACGCCATTCATTTTTTATTTCTGAAGCATCACCTTGTTCTTTGGTTCCTGCACCTATGTAAAACCTCCAAATAGATAAACCAATACCTTTTGGGTTACCATTATTATCCAAAGCCTTACTAAATAATAATTCTGCTATTTTTTCTTTTTTATCAGATGACCAATTTTCTCCAACAAACTGACAGCGCCATGCGTCAGAGGCTCCAAATCCTTCAATAGTTTGATAAGTAATTGACTTATCTATTACAATTTTATCAATTTTTGAGCTTGACTTACATGAATAAAAAAATATTACCAAAGTTAGTAACACAAACATTTGTTTACAAACACTTATCTGAAGTGTGTTATAAAGTTTGTTTGCTTTGTGTTTTCGCATTGATAATAATGTTTTAGAATATATTTATGTTATAAAGTCCCTTTTAAAACTATTTTATAAATTTGGTATAAACCTTCCTTGTTAACATCTAATACAACTTTATTATCTGAACTAAGTTCTGCAGTTGCTGTTTCTGTAATAAAAGGCACAGCTTTAGCTGTATCATTATAATCTTGAGGTATAAAACGCTCAACGCTTTCAATAGAAGTAATTGTAAAACCTTCTACTTTAACACCTGTTTTTAAAGTCGCTTCTTTACCTCCAGTAATAAATAAAACCATAGTTTCATTATCATTTAATGCAGCTGCTAAATGGTATGTATTTGATGTTGTTTTTAAAGCTTTTCCTTTATACGATTCTATAAGCTCGCTAAAAATTTGACCTGTAGGAAAAACTGTTGTGTAATTCCAGTTTGTTAACCCTAACCCCGGAATAGAAGTGTTTATTGGAGGCCAAAATGCTGCTGCATCAGCTCCTGCTCTGGCATAAATATGAATCATATCCGGAATAATATTGGCAGCTTGCATATAAAGTGCTCTATCATTATAATCTCTTGAAGGCATCCATTCTGACAGATATGAAAAATTCTTGTTTGGATTAAAATTATCTGCACAATCTATAATGCGTTGTTCAAGGTCTTCCATGTTATGAGTAGCTGTAGAATAACCTGCATAAGTATGTAAGGCAACCCCATCAATGACATTGTAAGCCTTTGTGAATTTATTTTTCATGGTTGTAAATTCATTTGGCTGTGTATAATCTCCATTTATCAATAATTTAAATTTATGATCAGGATATTTTTCATCAATATGCTCTGCTAAATCCATCGCTACATTAACATACTTGTCTAACTTTTGAGATCGTGATGAACCGCCAGCAAATTGTAACCACCATTCATTCCCAATTTCTACTATACCTTCTTGTATACCCGATTGATTTATTGCATTTTCTGCAGTAGCCTCAAGTTTCGCTATTGCTGTATTCCATTGTGCAGAACCTAATGTTGTATTCATAGCATCAACGGTTGGTAAAACAACGCTGAAGTTAGTTATATTACTTTTCAAAGTAGAAACTGATGCGCCAGGATCATCAGGTTTATTAGTCCAGTCAGGTGTTGTGTTACTTGTCCAAGCATAAAATTCAGACTCCCAACCTCCAGGATACCTAACTACTGTATTTCCTATACCTTTTATAGTATTGGCAAAATTAGAAAATGTATTATCAGGTATTTGTCTCCAGTCATTATTAACTCCAAATATTTCTGGATTTATATCAACTGCATCTGTAGCATTAACAGCTAAAGTGATATCTGTATTAATAGCATCTCCTCCAGTTTCCTCTCCTTCTCCTTCACCTTCACCTTCTTCAATGTCATTAAACTTATCATCATTAGGATCAGTTGAATTATCTGTACTACACGCTACTAAAAGCGCAATTAATAATATTGAAATTACTTTTTTCATTTTTGTTTTTTTTATATTTTGTTTTTAATTAAACAAACCTCGTTAAACGTTAAAAAGGTTTAATTGTTTATTTTATTCTTGCCTTTAGAGTTACTATAGATTTAGAAGGTATAGATATAGCATCAAAAGCTACGCTAGACTTTTTTAAATTATTTAAGGCTGAAGTTGTATAACTATCAAAAGTATCTCCAGCCACTTCAAAGTCTGTTTTATAATTTTCAAATGAAATAGCTCTATTATCATCTGTATTGTTTATACATACTAAAACTATTTCATTAGAAGTTGTGTCTTTATAACCTGAAATCATAAAATTTTCTACTGAAGCATTATCATTATAATCTGGATCATTAACTTCAAAACGAATCATACCTGGTCTCACAAATCGACTAAAATTACCCAATGCCCAAAGTAATTTGTTATCTTCAAACGTGCCATCTGTGTGTGATGGACTGTTCGTATTTGGTGTATATAATATCAGATTGAATCTAAACGGGTGATCCCCAAAAGTTGATTGGTTTAAGGCTGTCCAAAAACTCCATCCTGATGCATCACCAAATGCCAAATCGGTATGGATAATACGACTAAGCCAGAGTGCATAATCCATTTCGTTTAATGTAGACAAATCACGCCCTTGTTGATATGTTGCACCTAATAAACTATATTCGGTTTGCCAATAATTCAAACCATAACTTGCTAATGTGGTACGCAATGATTTACGTTGCCTGAGCGATTCGCTAGTTGAACCATTACTAAAATAACTATGACCCGCTATATTACTCGAAAGATTAACTAAATCGCCAATATAGTTTGAGCTAGAGCTATTAAAGAAATCATTCACTTGGTTTGTTGTGTTTTGTGAGCCTTCAAATAGGTATTTTAACTGGGCTGCTTCTGGAATCATTATTTTAGCGTTAACCCCTTGAGCTGTAAACTCGCTATCCATAATTCTTGTTACAGCTGCTACTTCAGAATTTGTAGCTCTGGTACCTGACTGACTAGCCTCTCCAACTACTGCATTCCATTCATATTGTGTTTCATTAAATGCGCAAACTGTTTCAAAATTATAACCTTCACTTTCATAATGTTTTACAACGTTGGCTAAAAATTTCGCATAAGGTTCATAGTTAGATTCTGGACAATTAAATGTGCTTACATCACTTGTACTAAATGTATAGCCATTCTTGGTCATAAAATATGGAGGTGTAGTAGCCCAAGCCGTAAATTTAGATACACCATAATCACGAGCTTTTGACAAAAACCATTGTTCCCCTTCCTGTTTTGTCCAATCATAAGTACCACTTTCATTCAAGTAACATTCTGTTTCTCTAAACCATGAAGCTGATCTAAACCCACTATTTACTTGTACTGCTGCACCATCTCCAATTATAGTTCTCCATAGTGAAAGACCAATGCCTTGTGGAGTTCCCTGAGAATCTGTTTCTGTACTAAAAAGCAATTTGGCAACTTCATTTTTAGAGGCTTCAGGCCATTTCCCGACCCATTGGTCTTGAAAACCACCTGAAGCACCAAAATGACTTATAGTTTGAAAAGTATTATTTATATTAAGCGTAATACCTACCTCTGGTGTATCAAATTCTGGATCATCAGGATCTGTAGTATTATCTGTACTGCAGCTAACAATAACTAGAAGTGATACAAAATATATAAAGGCGTTAAAATACTTATTAAAAATCATACTTTAATTTATATTTGATTAAGATTAATACCCAGGGTTTTGAACTATTTTACCTCTAGACAATTGGATTTCTTCTGGAGGAACAGGCCAAACCATATGTATATTAGGATCAAATAATGAACCACTATCCTGAGACTCTAATAAATTTGTAGTCTCAAATGGATCTGTACTTACCTCTGTATTATATTTTACAAATGACCCATCTGGACCAAGGATTAAAGCAATTCTTGGTACTCCATTGATTTTTTGCCTTCTAATGTCGTAAAGTCTGTGTTGCTCTAGTGCTAATTCCAAACGCCTTTCCTTCCATATAGCATCACGTAAAGCATCTCCAGATAATGACATATTTGTATCTAACTCAACTCGATCTCTCACCATTTCAAGTGAGTTTATTGCAGATGTTTCGTCGCCATTAAAATATGCAGCTTCAGCATGAATTAAAATAACATCTGCTAATCTTATATGAATATAAGACCCCGGAATTTGCCCTCTTGCATATGGCTCTGGCCTATCTGCAACAGGTGTATAATATTTTCTATTAGTACGTCCTGATTTGTTCTCACTTGGTTCTCCATCAAATTCGGTTACATCAGGATCTCCAAAAACAGGATCACCATGTTTGATAATGGTTGATCTTAGTCTAATATCATCTCCTTCTCTTAAAAAAGCATTTTCTAAATCACTTGATGGTGAGCACCAACCCCATCCGCGATCTCCGCGGCTTCCATTGGTAATAGAAAACTGTCCTCCAATTTCTTGAAAAGTTGGGTTATTTATATATTCAACCTCAAAAATAGATTCCATACCATGTGCATTTCCTACTTTGTAAATATTTGCAAAATCTGATTCTAAACTATACTCACCAGATTGTACAACATTTAGTGCCATAGCCTGCGCCTGTGCCCATTTTTCTTCATACAAATAAACCTTAGCTAATAATGATTGTGCAGCGCCTTTTGTAACTCTTCCTAAATCAGACGCAGCATATTCACTTTTTAAAGGTAAATTATTGATAGCCTCTTTCAAATCGGCTTCAATAAAGGCATAAACTTCTTCAACTGAAGAACGTTCCTTATCATTAATTGTTGGCTGTAAAATCTCATTATAAGATTCAACAATAGGCACGCCACCAAAGTTTCTAACCAAATCGAAATAGAAAAAAGCTCTCAAAAATTTAGCTTCAGCGAATAATCGATTTTTCTTATTTTCGTCAAAATCAACTTCAGGAATACGATCTAAAGAAATGTTAGCTCTAGTGATACCTATATAATGACTTTCCCAAAATGAATTGAAATAAGTTGATCCAGGAAAAACATTATATTGTGCTATACCTGTAATATCAGGTCTTGGCTGTCTGGTATTACCTGCCCAGTTATCATCCGTTGCCATTTCATTAATTTGGCGTTGAAAATTAACTTGCCACCAGCTCTCGCCATTTATCTTTCTGTAGATCCCATTAACGAATAACTCTGCATTTTCTTCTGATGAAAAGAAATCATCAAGTTGCTGTCTTCCTTGTAAAGGCTGATCTAAAAGTGCTTCTTTATCACAGCTTAAGTTAAATAATGCTGTGAGCATACATAAAAATAATACAATCTTTTTCATAGTTTTATAGTGTTAAATTTAATCCTAATAAATATGTTTTAGCCACAGGGTTTCTTGCAAAATCAACACCATAACCATTAATGATACCGCCAGTAGAAGATACTTCTGGATCAAACCCTGTGTAATCGGTTAGTGTTATTAAATTTTGTCCAGCAAGGTATAAACGACATCTTTTTATTCCTTTAACACTAAAGTTATAACCCAATTGAATATTTCTTAATCTTAAATAAGAACCGTCCTCTATAAATAAGTCTGATGGGTTTTGATAATTTCCATTTCTATCTAGCTCTGTAAGTCTTGGAAATTTTGCCCCAGTATTTGTTGGTGACCATACAACATCTTGTGTACCTGCTAATACATTTAGGTTTTGAGTACCTGCACGATTGTACTCTGTATTTCCATTGTATACATCATTACCAAATGTACCATACCATTGCATTGAAAAATCAAGCTTTTTATATTGCATGTTAATATTTAATCCTCCATAAAAATCTGGAAATGGGTTACCAATAGTTACTAAATCGTCGTCATTTAATACGCCATCATTGTTTTGATCAACAAAACGCAAATCCCCAATTTGAGCATTAGGCTGTATTATAGTGCCATCTTCTGATGTATGTGAATTCAACTCTGTTTGATTTTGAAAAATACCAGCAGTATCATAACCTTGAAATAAACCAACAACCTGTCCAAGCTCAGTAATCTTTACAAATCGATTTCCTAATGTTGGTCTTCTTTGTCCTAAAACTACTTCATTACCAGGAGCTAACTCAGCAGCTTTACTCTCATTGGTAGAAACATTTAAGTTAATACCTAATGTGAAGTCGTTCCATTTTTTATTGTAACCTAAAGCTAAATCTAAACCTTTAGATTCAAAACTACCTATATTTTGATCAACAGTACCCGGAATACCTGTAAGGTTTGGTGTTTCTACGCTAAATAATAAATCTTCAGACGTTTTAATATAATATTCCGCAGAGAATGTTAGTGCATTGTTAAACAAGCCCATTTCCAAACCAAAGTTTGTATCTCTAACAGTTTCCCATTTCAAATCTGGATTACCAAATTGACCTAAGAAATTTGAAACTACAGGTTGTCCACCAAAAACAAAATTATCTGAACCAACAGAGAAGAATTGTCCTGTTATTCTAATGTTTTCATTTCCAACTTCACCAGTACCTACTTTTAAACGTAAATTGTTAATGGTTTCACTATTAAAGAATTTTTCAGAATCAACATCCCAAGCAAATGAGATACTAGAAAATATACCTGTTCTTCCATCTTTAGGGAATTTAGAGGACTGATCAACCCTTACAGAACCATTTACAAAGTATTTATTATCGTAACTATAAATAGTTCTAAAAATACCTGATAAAATATTTTCTGTTCCTCTATTACCAGTTGCTCTAACCGTTTCGCCTTCAGCAGCATTTAATTGTCTTAAATCTTCATTCGTATTACTTGGAATACCATCTCTAAAACCTCTCAAAAAATTAGAGTTTTCTGAATCAAATAAAATTCCTCCTAAAACATTTAAATAATGTTTGTCATTTATAGTTTTATCAAACGTTATTGTGTTGTTAATTACATAATCCGTATTCTGGGTAACATTCTTGGTGTAGTTATTAATTTCTCTTTGGCGGTTTGGACCAATAAAATACTCTGGATTAAAAACCTCCCAGGTTAATGATGACTTATTAAAACCAAACTGCGATGTGAAAGTAAAATCAGGTGAGATTTTATAATCTAATTGTGTGTTAGAGAAGAGAGCAAAAAAATCATTTTCTGCAAATTGTCGCGCTATTTGGCCTACGGGATTATTCACTAAGTTTCGTGATAATCCATAAATACTAAATTCATTACGCCCCTCACGCTCACTTTGAGGGATAAAGACAGGCGTTAAAGGATCGATTCTAAGCGTACTAAATAACAAACCAGGTGTGTTTTCATATCGCTCTATTCTTGGGCTTATATCTTGCTTAATTGAAACTTTATCTGAAATTTTAAAATCCATATTAAATCGACCTGTTACCCTTTGATAATCTCCTATGGCATAATTTGATTCTTGATCGAAAAAACTAACACTACCAGCATACTTAATATTATCATTACCGCCAGAAGTTCTTATACTAGCGTTAATAACAGGCGCATAATCAACAACAACTTCATCCCACCAATCTGTACCTTCACCAAAATCATCTGCATTATAAAGTGGTGAGTTACCATCGTTTGCTCTTCTGGTATTAATTATGTTAATATACTCTTGAGCACCAGCTACTTCAATTTTATCCCAATTTTGGACCCCATAATTCAAATCAACATTAATCGTAGCCTTTCCAGATTTACCACGTTTTGTAGTAATAAGCACCACACCGTTTGATGCTCTAGAACCATAAATAGCAGATGCAGCAGCATCCTTCAAAATTTGAAAACTATCAATATCTTGTGCACTTACAGCATTTAAAGATGTACCATCGGGTTGCAAAACACCATCTATTACTATAAGTGGGCTTGTACTAGCATTTGCCGTTGTAATACCACGTATAACAATTTGCGGAGATGCACCAGGAGACCCTCCTGAAGATAGTACTTGCACACCTGCAGCCCTTCCTTGGAGTGCTTCAGCTGGATTACTTGCTACTTGCTTTGCAATGTCATCCCCATCTACAGAAACCATAGAGGTGGCTATTTTTTCTCTTTTTATAGCACCGTATCCAATTACAACAACTTCATCTAGTTGTGCATTATCAGTTAGCATGGTAATAGTAATAGTTTTTCTTCCATTAACTAATACCTCTTGTGTTTTATATCCGATATAACTAAAAACTAGCGTTGCATTGTTACCAATAGCTAGCATATAATTTCCATCAAAATCAGATACAAAACCATTATTTGTATTTTTTTCTAAAATATTAACTCCCGGAATAGGTTGACCATCTTCGTCTATTATAGTTCCCGATACTGTATTTTGGGATACTGCTGAAAAACCAACAAGTAAAAACCCCATTATAATTAAGATTGACTGTTTCATTTATTATTCAATTTAGTTTGGTTGATTTAGTATTATCTGTTTTTAACTATAACCCTATTTAAATGTGTGTCAAATATGAATGTATAATCCTTATTTAAAGCATCATCAGGAAATACATAATTTGAACCACCACCCGGTATAGCTATTGAACGGTCGTCAGGATCTGTTCTCCAAAAAGGCGCCCAACCTGCAGGGTTTGCATTTAGTATAAATCCATTGGCTCCAGCATCATTAGGCTGATCCTGCAACGTAACATCTATTGTCCATAGATATTGGTTAGCTCCATCTTGGGTAAAAGGCTTCCCTGATTTAAAGTGCCAGCATTGTGTGCTACCATCTGTATTATTTGTACAAGTGGACGTGGTAGCATCGATATAAACACCTCTACCTAAAATATATACTTGATCGTAAACCGTATCACTTGGCGTATAGACTGTTATGGTATAACTCAAATCTCTAATATCCATGGTTATTTCATAGTAACCCGTGCCAGGAATTACAATAGGATCTACTGATGCATCTTGACCAAGAACCAATTTCCCTGGTGTGCTTGGATCTGCACCGAAAGTGAATGGCGCAAAAGAGCCTTGTTGAGGCACAAACCTTACTTCGGAATTTGCGGCAGTAGAATAATAGCGTCCCGTAAACACATAACCATCTTCACCAGCGGCTTGACTATCCATAGTAGTAAAAGGAATTCCAAAAATATCTTGATTTAACGCTGCGTCAGTTGTTTCATCAGTTAAGAACATTGCATTAAATTGCAAATCACTAACCACGCTAACTGATACAGTCGCCGAGGATTCATTTCCGGTAGCATCAGTAGCCGTAATCGTAAACGTGTAATCTCCCGGCTCAGTAACATCAAAAGAGTTACTGTAATTAAAAGTGCTGCCAGATATTGCAGTTGTTTCATTCAACAAACTACTTTCAATTTTAATCTCTGCTAGCTCTCGGTCACTTAAATCAATATTTAAATCTATTTCGTCCCCAGCACCAATTAATATGGTAGCGCCATCAATTGGGCTGTTAATAGTGATAACTGGAGCCGTAATGTCCCTATCTAAAGTAATAACCACATCTCTGGTTGAGGCTACATCCCCCGCATTGGTTATTGTAACGGGTATGGTATGAACACTAAATTGCTCAGCATCATCCGGAACCTTAAATTTATACGATATTGTATAAGTTTCTGGTAAAGAATCTTTCACTATGGTTTTATCCAAAAACCAAGAATCATACTTAAAATTAATTGTTTTAATTCCAGCGGGGTCTGTAACTATCCCTTCAAAAAGAAAAATTTCTCCTGGTAAAGAAGATACTTCTTGATTTAGGGTTTGAAATTCTGGCGTAGAATCTACGCTAACAGAGTCATCATTATCGCAACTAGCCACAAATATTAATGCAAATATCAGACTAATGCCTCCGAGCAATTTTAATTTAGTTGTTTTCATTATTAATTATTTAGTTAATTGTTTCTAAAATCTTAAACATAGACGTTTTAACATTAAATGTGTTTAATTTCTATTTAAAACCCATTTTTTATTTTATTTAAAAATAACCACAATTATAAACATTCCTTATTTTATTAATGTGATTTTATTAAAACTATAGGTTTCAACAAATTAATTATACAAATTTATAACAGATTAAGTTTATAGCAATAGACAAAAAAACCATAAACATGGATAAAAACACTTAGGTTTAAAGTATTTTAATTATACTTGTTAACCAATAAACAATGTGATTTAACAAATTTATAGTGTTGTTTAATAAAAAGAATGTTCTTTGTTTTAACAAAAAAACAATGATGTTATTTTTTCAGGCACATATTACATACCTTATCGATTAAACAAGTTTAAATACAATGTATGTTAACTGCTTTATCTAAAATTGACTATTGGTGCTATTGCAAATAAACCAAACATAAAGTATACTAATATGGATAATGAATTTATAAAAGAGGGATTTCTTGGTCAGAAAATGATGGCTTTACCAAAAGCAATAATTAATACAATAAAGAACAATTCTATTACCAAAAAATTCTACATAAGCGATTTAGGCTATTACCCTGTTGCACATAATCATTACCGTTTTAGAAAAAAAGGGGCTAAGGAATTCATTTTTATTTATTGCATCAAAGGTAAAGGCGAGATTATTATAAACAATGAAAGAACTGAAATAACACCAAATCAACTTTTTATTATTCCCAATAAGGTAAAGCACGAATATAGAGCAGATAAAACAGATCCATGGAGCATTTATTGGTTTCATTTTAACGGTACAATGGCTCCTAACCTTTATAAACGGTACAAATCAACTAACTATAATAACTACAGAGACGTTTCTTTTTCCTCTGATAAGATAGATTTATTTAATAGAATATTTGACTTGTTTGAAAGAAATTATTTAGAGAATCAAATAGAGTATGCAAACTTACTTAGCTTAGGTCTCATTAGTTCTTTAATTTATCATAATTCTGATTCCCGTACTAAAACCAATCAAAAAGAAACACTAGTTGACCAAATAAAGAGTTTTTTACTAAACAACTTAGAAGAAAATTTTTCGTTAGTTGAAATTGCAGATAAATTTAATTATTCAAAATCATATTTACATACCAAATTCAAGAAAGAAACAGGTTACCCAATAATGGTTTTTTTTAATCTAAAAAAGGCTCAAAAAGCTTGTGAATATTTAAATTATACTGATATGAGCATAAAAGAAATAAGTTACAAGGTTGGTTTTGATGACCCCTTATATTTCTCAAGAATTTTTAAAAATTTCATGGGAAAATCACCCAGACATTATAAGCAAAGCAAACGAAAATAAAGGGCTTATTATACTTCTGCCATTGTTTAATTAATGCAGATTACTTTCTTTCGGATACATAAAGTACTCATCTCCTATTTATAGGATTTTCTAGAAAAATGATACAAATACAGAACAATTATTATCAAAAATAAGGTGTTACTAAACATAAGAATAATTATAGTACAAATAATATTAAAATATTAAAGCCCTAAAATTAATGCTTAAAATTATTTAGTAAAACCCAAAACAGATTTCAAACTATGAAAGAAAATTGTTTTTAAAAATAATTTTCTTTTTTCTTGAATATTTCAGGTTTTCGTTTATGTCCGTTTTAGGTTCTACTGGTAGTTTTTGCCATCAAAAAAAAAGCAACTAAAAACTATGGGGTTGGTTAAAAAATGAGCTTAATCATTAATTGAAAATCTATTGCAGAATTAATGGTTTAATCAATTAAAATATAATCAGTTATTGTAATTGACTCTTTTAATTATTTAATAATAGAATTCGCTATAATTCAATTATAATTTTAATTAACGAGATTCAATTAAATTGAATCCAATTGAATTGAAAAAAGCAACAGTGAAAAGCTAAGATTTGTTTTAATTAAAACTTAGTCATTCAGAAAATATTAAAAATGCTTTTTTTAAGTTATACGTTTTTATTGGTTAACACATATTTGGTAATCATGACTTTTTGAGAAAATTATTTTTAAAAACAATTATTCCTCGTTGGCTTATTTTTAAATAGACACAGCATCAACTAATATTTATAATATGCTTTAGCAAAATGTTTGATTTCTAATCAATTTTCAGTATTTTAACGTCTGTTTTCTTTTTGGTTAAATTATAGATTTTCATTCAGTTTATATTTTTAACATCATAGATGTCGCTTTTTTATTTTATTTTTAAAACATTATTACGCTTTAAATAAATAGTGCTATCTTTGATAGCATTAAATTTTTAATTAATGAATGAAAATAACTTAACTGCTTTAGGTGAACAGATCTATTCCATTAAAGATATAAGTCCAAAACAATTAGGTGTTACTTCAAGACAAATCAATTACTGGATTCAGCATAAACTGACACCTTTTTTACAGCTGCAGGATGATGATCTCGAAAATGATGATGAAGTATCGAAAAGAAAATGGGTCAGGCTAAATCTTGTTCAGGCTGTTTGGGTATGTATTATAAAGGAATTATTGTCATTGGGTACAACTATTCTAGATTTAGATGTGCTTGCTCAAAATGTTTGGAACAAACCTAGGATAGAAAAATATGCAGATAAAGTGTTTCAGAAAGAATTAAACAGAAAAGTAAATCCACTTTCAGAGAATGCTCAACAAACCATAAAAAATTATTTAGGCGATGAGCTTTTAATGGAGCATGAATTTAGAACTGTAATTAATCCGTTCACAGATATGGTTAAATCAGTCATTCTTACTGAGGGTCTACCCCATTCTATGGTCTATGTACCAGAAACTATAGCGCATAACTTTTTATTACATGATCATGAATTGACCCTTAAACTAAGTAGTGCTTTTATGGAACATCCTTTAATTAGCATTCCCATTGTTCCAATCGTAGCAAAGGTATTCGCACTTGATTTTAGCAATCCTAAGAAAGAGCTTTTATATTTATCCGACATTGAAAAACAAATTCGGGATATAGTGGTCTTTAAAAAGCCAAAGAGTGTTGTCATTGCATTTGAGAACGACCACATAAAACCCATTACCATAACTGAGCAACACAAAAGCAAGGAACAATTGGCCCGTTACATTTTGGAGAATAAGATTGCTAAAGGTTCCAAGCTTTTAATTGAAATACGGTCTCAAGGAAATTATGTCTTGACCTTAATTAAAAAATAAATAACATGAATTTATATGTATCATATAATCAGTCCCTGAAAACACAGCCTGGTTTAATCTCCCTAAGAGATGGACCAGAAATCAGAACTTTGGACTACAGCCAAACATATTTTAAATCATCAAAATGAACATCCATTAACGGACAATGAAATAAAAGAAACTATTAAACTATTAGAGGGCATATCAAGTGTGATATGTCAGAACTTAACTGTTAAGCTATGAAAAATGTTATTTTATATGCTAGGATATCTACCGACGAGCAAGCTGATAAAGGCTATTCCCTTCGTGATCAAGAAGCTAAATTGATTCAATATTGTAAAGAACGCGATTATAGGGTTATTGAGATTTATAGAGAGGACTATTCTGCTAAAACCTTTAAAAGGCCTGAGTTTAAAAAACTGTTGACTTTTTGTAAGAGTAACAAGAGACAGGTAGATGAGCTACTGCTTGTCAAATGGGACAGGTTTTCAAGAAATACGGCAGAATCGTATCAAATGATTGGAACTTTTAATGCTTTGGACATTAAAATAAATGCTATTACCCAGCCATTGGATATGACTGTTCCTGAGCAATTGCTTATGATGGCAGTTTACTTAGCAATTCCTGAGGTTGAAAACCAGCGGCGTTCTCAAAATGTCATTGCTGGTATGCGTCGGGCTTTTAAAGAAGGCAGGTATGTGGGCTCTCCTCCAAAAGGCTATTATGTAGGGAGGGATGATTCTAAAAAACCAATTCTCATGCCTTCAAAGAATGCACCTTTAATCCAAGAGGCTTTTGAACTCATTTCAAAAGGTATTTATACACAAAAAGAAGTACTTAATAGATTAAAGAAAAAGGGGCTTAAAAGCTCCAAAACTGTGTTTTCCATTCTTCTTAGAAACCCTATCTATTATGGTAGTGTGTTTATTAAAGCTTATAAGGAGGAACCTGAGACTGTAGTTGATGGTATTCATGAGCCCATCATTTCTAAAAAACTGTTCGACGATGTTCAAGTTGTACTGAATTCAAAAAAGAAAAAGCACCATGTCACTCATAGCAAGGTAAATGCTAAGTTTCCTTTAAAAGGGTTTTTGGTTTGTCCTGAATGTAATAGACCGCTTACTGCAAGTACCTGTAAAGGACGTTCACAGTATTATTCGTATTACCATTGTATAAGTCCTTGTAAAGGTAGATATCGTCTTGAAGAGGCCGAAACCAACTTTATTTCCTTTTTAGAAAGTATCTCCTTAAAACAGCCCGCTCTTGAGTTGTTACAACTTATTATCAAAGAGCAACTATCAAAACAGCTCTTAACCTCTAAATTGGGGCCGAAACATTATGAAAAAGTGAAGCTTATTAATGATAAACTCATCAAACTTCAAGATCTTTTTATTGACGGCGGACTAGATAGAAATGAGTACTCTCAAGCTAAAAAAAGATATACAGATATTCTAGCCGAACTTAACCTTTTGGAACATAATCAAAATAAACAAAAAGACATTTTAGATACATATAAAAAAGGCTTATCAAACCTGCAAAATTTTGATAAACAATACATTGAAGCGGATATTGATCATAAACGACTGCTTACCGGTTTGATATTTCCAAATAAATTCGGTTTTCAAAATAAAAAAGTTCAAACCGCTGATATTAATCCGCTACTTTTTAAAATTTCTAGTATTAATAGGCTTTTTGAATCAAAAAAGAAACGGGACAATCTTAATATTAAGAATTTGTCCCGTTCAGTGAGCCCTGAAGGATTCGAACCTTCGACCGCCTCCTTAGAAGGGAGGTGCTCTATCCAGCTGAGCTAAGAGCCCTCAAAGAAACTATTTCTAATTTCTGGTGTGCAAATATAAAATTAACTATATATCTAACCAAAAGAAATGTTTATAATTTTACACAAAAAAAATTATAGCTTCATAAATAAGTGGTTTTTAATTTTATAGCTAAAATTATACTAAACATTAGCTTGAAAATTTATATATTTTGAGGTTTCAAATCATAAAAATATGGGTAAGCATCGGTAATTAACCTTACTTTTGTGTTTGTAAAAGTCTTTTTTATTTATAATGAGTACATTCGAAACCAGTTTAGTAGTTACAAAAGCACATATAGACGATTTAAACCATGTAAACAACGTGCATTATGTACAATGGGTACAAGACATTGCTAAAGCGCATTGGCAGTCTAAAGCTTCGGAAGACATACAGGCTAAATATGGTTGGTTTTTACTTTCTCATTTTATTGAATATAAAAGTGCAGCTGTTTTAAACGACACTATAAACTTAAAAACCTATATCGCTAAAGTAGAAGGCGTTAAATACACCCGAATTGTTGAAATGTACAACGCTACAAACAACAAACTACTTGCCAAATCTGAAACAAAATGGTGTTTTATAAATTTAAAAACAGAGCGACCATCTAGAATTCCTCAAGAAATTGTAGATTTATTTGATTAATTTACCAGTATCATACTAAATCATAATTTCAAAAGTTATATTTTTAGCCATCTAAATTATTGTCTTTCAATGAAACGTTATTTATACTTTATAATTACTTTAGGATTTTTAATGCTTTGGAGTTCATGTCGTAAAGATTTTGAATTCTCTCCAAGTACAGGAAGTCTGCAATTCTCAAAAGACACTATATATTTAGATACTGTTTTTAGTAACATTGGTTCAAGCACCTATAATTTAAAAGTTTATAATAAAACTGATGATGATATTTCTATTCCTTCGGTTGGTTTAGCTTTAGGCGAAGCTTCTAATTACAGATTAAGTGTTGATGGTATTGCCGGAAAAAGCTTTAATAATATTGAAGTTTTAGCAAAAGACAGCTTGTTTATTTTTGTTGAAACAACTGTAAATATTAATGATTTTACACCTAATGGAAATTATATATATACGGATCAAATTGAATTTGACTCTGGCTCAAACTTACAAACTGTAGAGTTGGTAACCTTAATACAAGATGCAGTTTTTATATACCCAGAGCGAGATGGCACAACTAAAGTAATAGAAACCTTAACGCTAGATATTGATGGCGAATTAATTGAAACTGAATTACAAGGTCGAGAATTATCTCCTACAGAACTCACCTTTACCAACGATAAACCTTATGTTATTTACGGATTTGCTACTGTACCAAATGGAGAAACATTAACTATTAATGCTGGTGCGCGTGTGCATTTTCATGACAACTCAGGTATAATAGTTTCAAACGGTGCAACCATTAATGTAAATGGTGCTTTTAGTAACGACCAAGAGGCGCTTGAAAATGAAGTTATATTTGAAGGCGATCGTTTAGAACCAGATTTTGCAGATGTTCCTGGACAATGGGGAACCATTTGGCTATTAGATGGCAGTTTAAATAATACGATTAATTATGCCACAATAAAAAATTCAACAATTGGTGTGCTATCAGATGGTAACCCAAGCGAAACAAACGACAAGCTTACCATTACCAACTCGCAAATTTATAACTCAAGTAGTTTTGGTATTTTGGGTAGAAACACTTCTATAACTGGAGAAAACGTGGTGATTAATAATTCTGGTTTATCATCGTTTGCAGGTACTTTAGGCGGGAAATATAATTTTACACATGCAACAATTGCAAATTATTGGAATGCTGGTTTTAGGCAATTTCCATCAGTATTGCTAAACAATTTTGTTTTAGATGAAGATAACAATGCAACTATCGCAGATTTAACCGAGGCTAATTTTAATAACTGTATTATCTACGGAAATGATAATCCCGAATTTTTACTTGATGAAATTGAAGATGCCTCTGTTGTTTTTAATTTTAAGTTTACCAATTGCTTGATTCGTTTTAATGATACTAATAATAGTTTTACTGGTGCCAATTACGATTTTGATGATACTACTAAATACGAAGGCATCATTTTTAATCAAGATCCTAATTTTAAAGATAGTGAGTTAAACGAACTTATTATTGGAGACGATTCTGCAGCTAATGGTCAAGGTTTATCTACTTTGGCTTCGCAAGTTCCTGTAGATATTTTAAATGTAAACAGAACAGCTTCTCCAGATTTGGGAGCTTACCAACACATTACTTTTCCTGAGGATGATTAATTAAAAATAATTATTGTATTAATTTTTTGATTAATTTTGCTGAAATTCTTTTATAATGATAAAAGCAAAGAGAAATATGAGTGACTTCGACAGAATCATAAGATTCGTAGTCGCATTATTGTTATTAAGTATTGTTTTTATTGGAAAAATTGGAGGTTTTCTTGCTATTGTATTAATTATTGTTTCTATTCCTTTTTTAATAGCAAGTATTACAGCACATTGCCCGTTTTACAAATCAACAAATCTATCAACTTATACACATGAGGATTTTGAAGATTTTAATGACACCAAGCATAATGACAGTTTTTAATTAGGATATCTAATTTTCTTGGTTGTAAACTTCTAAAACTAATTTACTGAAAATTCTTTCTATATTTTCTATTTAATTTGTATTTTCTAAATCAAGGATTAAACATCCAAAAACAAGATTTATACTATTAAAAAGATAAATATGAAAAAAGTAATTTACCTTTTATTAATATCTTTCAACTTCGTTTTAAGTAGTTGCCAATCACAAACCGATTATATAAAAGCATCGGAATCTGAAATAGATCAAGAAGAACTAAATTTTGCCAAAGACTTATCACACAAAATACTTACTGAACAAAAAAAAGGTGGGTATTATAACTTAACGGAAAATGAGGCTACATCTAAAATGGCAGAAGGATTAAATGAATCCCTTCAGAAAGCATCATATAAAAAAATTAAAGCCCTATTTGGTGATTATAAAGATTTAAAATTTGAATCTCTTATGATTGGCACCAAAGGCAATAAATTCAAAATATACAGATTTAAAGGAATTTTTGATTCGGGTTCTGACGTTGAAGTTCGTGCTGTTTTAAACAACAAAAGAAAACTAGCTGGTTTTTTTATAAAACCTTGGAACGAGGCATTATAAATGAACAAAGCGCATTTGTATCAGTAGTCATTTTTTTAACTGGCAATTCAATATTTATATAAGCCCAGGATTAAGAACCAATAACGATTGAAAACACAAAAGTGTTAAATGTTAATTAACAATTAAATAAAATCTAAACCATATTTTCCTACGTAAATCTGATATAACAAAACCCTTGAAGATTTATGAACATCC
Source organism: Algibacter sp. R77976 (assembly GCF_044594645.1). Taxonomy (GTDB): domain Bacteria; phylum Bacteroidota; class Bacteroidia; order Flavobacteriales; family Flavobacteriaceae; genus Algibacter_B. The sequence continues at coordinate 2,656,858 of NZ_CP138989.1, read as the reverse complement.
TACTTTACCTTCGCAAAATCAATCTTGTCATTAAAAAATCTATCCATTCTACGACAACCTTTTTTCGACACAAAACAACTCCCAATAATTTCGAAAACAATTTTGTTTCTTTAAGTACTTTTCTACTTATGGGACTTGGAATATCTTTTTTTTGGGTGTTTCATAACGATTTTGAAAAATTTAATATTGATAGATTAAGTACTACTATAGGCTTTGTTTTTGGTGTAGTTGCATTTAGCATTATGGTCTATAAAGTGTTATTATTTGCATACATGTTCTACAACTTTTTTAAGTACAAACCTGTTGCTTCTGTGCCAGATATCGATTTACCAACTTGTACGGTAATAGTGCCCGCATATAATGAAGGCAAACAAGTTTGGGACACCTTAATGAGTTTAGCGGAAAGTGATTACCCTAAAGAAAAATTACAATTAATTGCTATTGATGATGGCAGTAAAGACGATACATGGACATGGATAAAAGATGCTAAAGAAAAATTAGGAGACCGCTTAGAAATTTATAAACAACCAAAAAACAAAGGAAAAAGACACGCCCTTTACCGTGGTTTTAATATTGGAACTGGTGATGTTTTTGTTACTGTAGATAGCGATTCTATTGTAAATATCGATACTTTAAAGCTTTTGGTAAGTCCGTTTGTGCATAACCCACAATGCGGGGCTGTTGCAGGAAACATTCGAGTTTTAAATAATAAAAAAGCAACACTACCTAAAATGCTAGATATCAGTTTTGTTTTAAGTTTTGAGTTTGTAAGATCTGCAGAAAGTAATTTAAATTCTGTGCTTTGCACTCCGGGAGCTTTAGCGGCTTATCGCAGTACAGCGGTTCATAATTGTTTACCACAATGGATTAACCAAACCTTTATGGGTGTGCCATCGGACATTGGTGAAGATCGCGCTATGACCAATATGATTTTAAAGCAAGGTAAGCATGTGTTGTTTCAAAAAAATGCTATCGCATATACTAATGTTCCTGAAGAATATACAGGCTTGTATAAAATGTTTATTCGATGGGGACGCAGTAATGTGCGCGAAAATTTAGAGATGTCGAAGTTTGTGTTTACTAATTTTAGATCTGACTCAAAATTTGGTGTGCGTTTGTTATTTATAAGTCAGTTTTCAAAAATATTAATGAGTTTTCCGTTTTTATTTTTCATGCTATACTTTGTACTTATACACCCTTTACTGTTTCTAGGTTCTACATTGGTAACAATTTTAGTACTTGCTACATTTCCGGTAATATTCTTTGCTCATAAATACAAATCTTTTGAAGCGTTTTGGGCGTACTCATATAGTATTCTTTACAGTTTTGGGTTGTTTTGGATAACACCTTACGCCATTGCTACAGCCAACCGAAGTGGTTGGCTTACTCGAGAGCTAGCAAATAAAAAGGTAACTAAAGTTTAGAAAAAACACTTGCATAATTTGGGTACACCACATGAGTAAGTGCGTTAGGGATTGCAATGAATAGCCCACAGCCCGACGCAGGAGGTGCGAGGACTTGGAATGTAAAGCCCGACCCTTGTGGTAACCTGCCTGCCGGCAGGCAGGCGCCCAAAACAAAAAATCCCGCTATAAAGCAGGATTCTTTCAATCAACACTTAAGCCAATTAAGGCTTAGTTTTATACGAATAAAGGCTTATCCTTCATCATAGTATTTACTTTTGCTTTTACTGCTTCTAGAGTAGCTTCATCTTCGAAGTTTGTTATTACTTCGTCAATTAAATCTACAATGGCAGCCATATCTGTTTCTTTTAAACCACGTGTTGTAATTGCTGCAGTTCCTAAACGGATTCCTGAAGTTACGAATGGTGATTTATCATCGAACGGTACCATGTTTTTATTTACTGTAATATCTGCTTTTACTAAAGCTTGCTCAGCTTGCTTACCAGATATATCTTTATTTCTTAAATCGATTAACATACAATGGTTGTCTGTTCCGTTAGAAATAATGTTGTAATCTTTAGCTACTAATGCATCGGCCATAGCTGACGCATTTTCTTTTACTTGAAGTTGGTAATGTAAAAAGTTATCAGTTAAAGCTTCACCAAATGCAATTGCTTTTGCAGCGATAATATGCTCTAAAGGTCCGCCTTGATTTCCTGGAAATACTGCAGAATCTAGAAGAGACGACATTTTACGTAAGTTCCCGTTTTTAAGCGTGATACCAAATGGGTTATCGAAATCTTGCCCCATCATAATCATTCCTCCTCTTGGCCCTCTTAATGTTTTATGAGTTGTTGTTGTTACAATATGACAATGTGGAAGCGGATCGTTTAAAATACCTTTCGCAATCATACCTGCTGGATGTGAGATATCTGCTAATAAAATAGCACCAACGCTATCTGCTATTACTCTAAAACGTTTAAAATCGATATCACGAGAATAAGCTGAAGCTCCTGCTATAATTAGCTTTGGTTGCTCTTTTGTAGCTATTTCTTGAATTTTATCGTAATTTAAAACACCAGTCTCCTGCTCTACACCATAAAATGATGGTTTGTATAATTTACCTGAAAAGTTTACTGGCGATCCGTGAGTTAAATGCCCTCCGTGAGACAAATCGAAACCTAGTATTTTATCTCCTGGATTTAAACATGCATGATATACTGCTGTGTTTGCTTGACTTCCAGAGTGTGGTTGCACGTTTACGTAAGCTGCTCCAAATAAAGCTTTTGCTCTATCGATAGCTATTTGCTCTACTTCATCAACTACTTCGCAACCGCCATAATAACGCTTTCCTGGGTAGCCTTCTGCATATTTATTGGTTAATACAGAGCCTGCAGCTTCCATGACTTGTTCGCTTACAAAATTCTCTGATGCAATAAGTTCAATACCATGTAATTGGCGTTCTTTTTCAGCTTGAATAAGTTCAAAAATTTGTTCGTCGCGTTGCATAAAATAGTGTTCTAGTTAAATTAATGTGCAAAAATAGCAAATAGATTAGTTATAAGTATTAAAAAAAGTAGAATTACCATGAAGTTTTCAACGGTTTATTAACGATTAAATTTAACGTAGTTATTAAACTGTTTTTCGTGATTGAATAAAAAAAATATGTTTGTTTGATAAGAATTCAATAATACCAGATGTATTTTAAAAAAAAATTAATAAAATAAAATCTCCTACACTACTGTTTATAGGTGTTTACAAGTTTGGCATCATAATTGAATTATTAATATAGTAACCAAATAATAAGATTATGAAGAAACTACTACTTTTATCGATTTTCGCAGTATTCATGTTTTCATGTAATACTAGAAAACAAGTTGAAAAAGCTGTTAACTCTGGTAATTACGACCAAGCTATTACTTCGGCTTTAAAGAAACTAGAAACAAATAAAGACAAAAAACGTAAATACGATTATGTGTTAATGTTACAAGATGCGTACTACAAAGTGGTTGATCGTGATTTAGCAACTATTGCCCATCTTAGAAAGGACAATAACCCTGAGGCTTATAAAGCTATTTTTGAGTTGTATCTTGATTTAGATGCGCGCCAAAATGCTATAAAACCTGTTTTACCTTTATATGTTGAAGGCAAAAATATTTCGTTTGATTTTAATAATTATACTAATAATATAGTAATTGCGAAAGCAAACGTATCAGATTATATGTATGAAAAAGGATTAAGTCTTTTAGAATCTGATAATAAAATTGCAATAAGAGATGCCTATGATACTTTAAGTTATTTAGAGCGTATAAACCCAAACTATGAAAATACTCGAGAACTTTTAGAAGAAGCGCACCAACGTGGTACAGACTATATTATAGTGTCTATTAATAACGACACGCATCAAATGATTCCGAGTCGTTTGGAAAATGATTTATTAAACTTTAACACCTATGGATTAAATAAGTTTTGGAGCGTATACCATACAAACCCTATTGAAAATTTGAATTACGATTATGCTATGAATCTAGATTTAAAACGTATTAATATTTCGCCAGAACAACTTAATAAACGCGAGTTTTTAAGAACACGCAATATTAAAGATGGCACAGAATATAAAAAGGATAGAAATGGTAACGCTGTAAAAGATAGCTTAGGTAAATATATTAAGGTTGATAAAATGGTTAGAGTAAAAGCCAGACTTATAGAAACTATTCAAACAAAATCTGCTCAAGTTATTGGAGATGTTGTTTATATCGATTTGGCAACAAATCAAACCATAAACAGTTTCCCTATTGATAGTGAGTTTGTTTTCGAATCTGTTTTTGCAAGATATAGAGGTGATAAACGTGCTTTAAATAATAATGACATAGCACTTATAAATAACAGACGTGTGCCTTTCCCAAGTAATGAACAAATGGTTTATGATACTGGCGAAAACCTAAAACTACAGCTTAAGGATATAATTAATTCTTATGCTGTGAGGTAAGAAGTTAAAAAAAACCTCCCAAGATAATTCTTGGGAGTTTTTTGTTTAAAATAATATTGCTTTAAATAAACGTACTCAAATCCAGATTATTAATCTCCCCGTGCGAAGCATGTGCAACCACTACCCCATTTTTTATTACTAAAATTTGTGGTGATTCGTGCATTACTTGAAACTTGTACCCTACTTCGTTTGATACGTCTCGGTAATTCAGCAAATCTAAATAGTGTAAATCTAAATCGTTTTCAGTTAAACCATAAGCTTCCACAAATTGGTTCATAACCATTCTACTAATTCCACAACGGGTAGAGTGTTTAAAAACTACTTGTGTTTTTGTCTTAGACTTATTTGCTATGCTTTCTAATTGCGATAAATCATTTAAAGCTATCCAAGGCAATATTTTTTCTTCTTTTGGTTCAGAATTACCACCAAATAATTTATTTATTAAACCCATAATATATATTTCTTTTTCAATTCCCCAAAAGAGGATAATTATTATTTATAGCGTTACCGCAAGGGTCGGGCTTTTCAATACAAGTCCTCGCTCCCAAAAAACGGGTCGCTGTGGGCTTTCCTTTACAATCCCTAACGCCCTACTGTTATGTGCTTACTCAACACTAAAAAACGCAAATTTAACGTTTCCCTATAACTCAGTCGTAACCTTTATCAAAACTTACAAACCGACAAAAAGTCACCAATAACAAGCCTTTAAGCGACATTTTGTCTCCTAAATTCAATTGGTAAGATTATTGACTTATAGCTTGTAAAGAAAATAAAATTAAAGTTATGAACTTAAACAATTATACAATTAAATCGCAAGAAGCCATACAGCAAGCGCAACAAATTGCACAAGATTTCGGTCATCAACAAATAGAAAATGAACATATTTTCAAAGGTATTTTCGAGGTTGATGAGAACGTTTTGCCATTCATTTTAAAAAAATTGAATGTAAACGTATCAATATTAGAACAGGCTTTAGGTAAACAATTAGAAAGTTTTTCTAAAGTATCTGGAGGAGACATTATGCTTTCAAGAGAAGCAGGAAAAACACTTAACGAGGCATCTATCATTGCTAAAAAAATGAAAGATGACTATGTATCAATCGAGCATTTAATTCTTGCTGTTTTTAAATCGAAAAGCAAAATAGCTCAAATGCTAAAAGATCAAGGTGTAACAGAAAAAGGATTAAACGCCGCTATAGACGAATTACGAAAAGGAGAAAACGTAACCTCGCAAAGTCAAGAAGAAACTTATAATTCGCTTAACAAATACGCTAAAAACCTAAACCAGTTAGCGAAAGATGGAAAATTAGATCCTGTTATTGGTCGTGATGAAGAAATTAGAAGAATACTTCAAATTTTATCTCGTAGAACAAAAAACAATCCCATTCTAGTGGGAGAACCAGGAACTGGTAAAACCGCCATTGCCGAAGGTTTAGCGCATAGAATTATAGATGGAGATATTCCAGAAAATTTAAAAGACAAGCAAATTTTTGCACTAGACATGGGTGCTCTTATTGCTGGTGCAAAATATAAAGGCGAATTTGAAGAACGCTTAAAAGCCATTATTAAAGAGGTAACAACCAGCGATGGTGATATTGTACTTTTCATTGACGAAATACATACGCTTGTTGGTGCAGGTGGCGGACAAGGCGCTATGGATGCAGCAAACATATTAAAACCAGCATTGGCTCGTGGAGAATTACGTGCCATTGGTGCAACCACTTTAGATGAATACCAAAAATACTTTGAAAAAGACAAAGCTTTAGAGCGTCGTTTTCAAAAAGTAATGGTAGATGAACCAGATACCGAGAGTGCCATTTCAATCCTTCGTGGTATTAAAGAAAAATATGAAACACACCACAAAGTACGAATCAAAGATGAGGCTATTATTGGCGCAGTTGAGCTTTCAACAAGATATATCACAAATCGATTTTTACCAGATAAAGCCATCGATTTAATGGACGAGGCAGCTGCAAAATTGCGCATGGAAATCAATTCTAAACCCGAAGAACTGGATGTTTTAGATCGTAAAATCATGCAGCTAGAAATTGAAATTGAAGCTATTAAACGTGAAAAGGATGAAACGAAGTTAAAATCATTACGTTCAGATTTAGCTAATATAAAAGAAACAAGAAATGCCCTTAATGCGAAATGGAAAAGCGAAAAAGAAGTAGTTGATAATATTCAAAATACTAAACAAGATATTGAGAACTATAAATTAGAAGCTGAAAAAGCAGAACGCGAAGGTGATTATGGAAAAGTAGCCGAATTACGCTATGGTAAAATTAAAGAAGCTCAAGAGCAACTTGAAATTTTACAAAAACAATTACAAGAGCAATCTGAAACCTCGTTAATTAAAGAAGAAGTTACTTATGACGATATTGCAGAAGTTGTTGCCAAATGGACAGGTATTCCGCTTTCTAAAATGTTACAAAGTGATCGAGAAAAACTATTAAAGCTTGAAGATGAATTACACAAACGTGTTGTAGGACAAGAAGAAGCTATTGTAGCTGTTAGTGATGCGGTTAGAAGAAGTCGTGCTGGGTTACAAAACCCTAAAAAGCCTATAGGAACCTTCTTGTTTTTAGGAACTACTGGTGTTGGAAAAACAGAACTTGCCAAAGCGTTAGCAGAATATTTATTTGATGATGAAAATGCAATGACACGTATTGATATGAGTGAGTACCAAGAGCGTCATGCTGTAAGCAGATTGGTTGGTGCACCTCCGGGATATGTTGGTTATGATGAAGGCGGGCAACTTACTGAAGCTGTTAGAAGAAAACCATATTCTGTTGTGCTTTTAGATGAAATTGAAAAAGCGCATCCCGATACGTTTAATATTTTATTGCAAGTATTAGATGAAGGTCACTTAACAGACAATAAAGGTCGTATTGCTGATTTTAAAAACACAATCATTATTATGACTTCAAATATGGGAAGTTCTATCATTCAAGATCGTTTCGAGGCAACAAAAGATATTGATTCTGCTATTGAAGCGGCCAAAGTAGATGTGTTAGCTTTATTGAAACAAACGGTACGCCCAGAGTTTTTAAACAGAATTGATGATACTATTATGTTTACACCTTTAAGCAAAGAAAACATTATTGATATTGTTGGCTTACAGCTTAAAAGTGTTACTAAAATGATTGCGCAACAAGGCATTACATTTGATGCAACACAAGAAGCAATAAATTACTTAGCAGAAAAAGGTTATAACCCAGAATATGGCGCGAGACCCGTAAAACGTGTTATTCAGAAAGACGTTTTAAATACGCTAAGTAAAGAAATATTAGCAGGTAAGGTTACAACAGATAGTATTATTTTACTTGACGCTTTTGATGATAAATTAGTTTTTAGAAACCAAGGTGATTTAGTTACAGAAGGACTTTAAAATAGTATAGACTATTTGTAACAATTTGAAATATTAATAGTCTAATAATTTGGTTAGTTAGTTGAAAAGCAACGTGAGTCTTAATTTAAGATAAGCGTTGCTTTTTTTATAATCCATAATTAAAAAATATACAGATTGGTAGTTATTAAATTATAATAGAAATGCAGGTTTACTCATTTTAATATACTCAAACAAAAAAGAGTATCACATTCAGACACTTTAACACAATATGCTTGAAAGCGTTATTAAACCTACAAGTTCTAATACATTTAAATCACCTTTAACAAACGTGATATAAATTTGTAATAAATTTAACATCTAAAACATAATTTTTTACCGTATATCTAGTTAATTACTAATATGAGATACCGTTAATCTAATATTTATGATTTTATATCGATTAATTCATATAAATTAATAATTTAGCTTAAAAGTGACCCCAAATCACATCATTTAATTAATAGCAATTTGATTTTTTCATTCCTCAAGAATTAAATCTTTAAAAATAAAAAAACCTACTTATATCCCATGGACATTTCCAAATACATAGATTATACATTATTGAAACCTTGTACTACCGAGCGTGAGATTATTGACTTATGCAATACTGCTAAAATTAATAATTTTTTCAGCGTTTGCGTTAGTGGCAGTTATGTTGCATTAGCAAAGCAAGCACTTGAAGGCTCTGATGTAAAAGTATCTACAGTTATTGGATTTCCTTTTGGCGGTATGGCTACAGAAGCTAAAGTTTTTGAAGCTGAAAAAGCACTAGAAGATGGTGCTAATGAAATTAATATGGTTATAAACTTAGGTTTTTTAAAAAGTAGAAACTATGTTTCTGTTTTAAAAGATATTAGTGATGTAAAATTTGCTATCGGAAAAACACCATTAAAAGTTATTCTTGAAATTTCAGAATTAAATAAAAATGAAATTATAAAGGCTTCTGAAATATGTTTAGATGCTAAAGCAGATTTTATAAAAACCTCTACAGGTTTCTCAAAAGGTGGAGCAACTTTAACTGCTGTAAAAATCATCAAAAAAACGATACGAAATAAAGCCAAAATAAAAGCATCTGGTGGTATTGTGGATTTTGAAACCGCCTTAAAATACATTGATGCTGGTGCAGACAGAATTGGTACTTCTTCGTTAATAAAAAGCAAAAACAATAATAGACAAATTAGAAACACTAAAGTTTATAAGGAGTATATTGAAACGATATTGCATACTGAAACAGGAAAAAAAGATACTGCTGAAAAAATAAAACATCAATAAAATTTCCTAATTCTTATTATTTATTCAAAAGAACTGATTTAAATCATAGTATGAAAATGATATAAATGCGCATCTTCGTGTTTAAAAATTATTAGTTATAATCCCGTTTATTAAAAAAATAAACTTAATTTTATAATACATATGAAACTTTTAAACACCTATATAGACCACACACTTCTTAAACCAACCGCTACAAAAAGCGATATTATTAAACTTTGCGAAGAAGCTATCGAATACAAGTTTTTTTCCGTTTGTGTAAATAGTTGCTACGTGAAATTGGCAAAATCAGAATTAAAAAATAGCGAAGTAAAAGTATGCAGCGTTATTGGGTTTCCGCTTGGGGCAATGAGTACACAAGCCAAAGTTGAAGAAACCAAATCTGCACTTGATGATGGCGCCGATGAAATTGATATGGTTATTAATGTTGGCTTACTAAAAAGTAAAGATTTTGATGCTGTATGGAAAGATATTGAAGCTGTAAAAAAAGTGATGCCTAATAATATTCTAAAAGTAATTTTAGAAACCTGTTATCTTAATGAAGTAGAAATTATTAAAGCTAGCGAACTTGCTATTCAAAGCGGAGCAGATTTTATAAAAACTTCAACTGGATTTGGAACTGGTGGCGCAACTGTAAACGATGTTAAATTAATGAAAAGCGTCTGCAAAGATTGTACAAAAATTAAAGCATCAGGTGGTATTAGAGACCAAAAAACGGCCTTGACATATATTAATTTAGGCGTTAGTCGTTTGGGAACATCTTCTGGCATAGCCATAGTTAAAGGTGAACAATCAAATTCAACTTATTAATTCAAAATTAAAAGTTTGTCCCGTAAACTTTTGTGCTAAATTATTTATTGCAGATTTGGTGAGTTGCAAAACCCTTGGATACCCTCCAGTTGTTTGGCAATCTCTCATTAATACAATAAGCTTTCCCGAAGGCGTTAATTGTACAGTTCCTGGCAATACAGGCGACGTAATAATACTGTCTAAAGTATTCTCTAAAGTATCTTCAAGTTGATAAGCCATTCGGTTATTGTATTTTGAAATAGCAAACGTTGTATTCCTTATTTTTTCCTGTTGTTCAATTGTGAGCTGTTCAAATTCTGGCCCTTTTAAAACGTGTATGTTTGAATTAGATATATAAGATGTGTCTATTCTAAGATTTGAATAAGGCATTTCATATTTTAAGTTCAAAACTTCTATGGGTAATGTATCCCCTTTCTTAATTGCAGATTGCTCCGTAATGTTCTGATACATACTTCTGCTGTTCATCACCTTTTTAGTTTTAAAGCCTCCTAAAACTGCTAAATAACATCTAATACCACGTTCTGGTTTTCCAAAAGACAACACGTCATCCGGTTTTACCTTAAACACCTTATTGTTTTTTATAGGTTTTTTATTCAATTGCGGATTCATATTGGCACCAGATAAACATATTAAGGTATGGCAGTTAAACCTTAATTTAGCGCCAGTAATTGTCATTTCTAAAACAGCATCATTTACAGCATTTCCTAAAAGTGAGTTTGCTATAATTGCAGCTTGTTCATCCATAGCACCAGAATACGGCACACCATAATCTTGAACTCCCAGTCGCCCTAAATCTTGAATAGTAGAGTAAAATCCTGCTTGTAGTACTTCAACCATGTATAACCTCGCTTTCTATTGTGTATTTGTTGCTTTCTATCAAATCTTTTATACGATTGTAAGTTTTAATATCAACAGGATAAAATTTCACCTGATCCCCTGCTTTAGCAAAGCATGGCGAATTATCTACTGGATTAAAAAACTGAATTGGAGAATTTCCAATAATATGCCAACCTCCTGGGCTTTCAATAGGGTAAACTCCAGTTTGATTGCCTCCAATAGCTATCGCTCCCTTTTCAACTTTTAAACGTGGTGTTGCTTTTCTAGGAGTAAATAAAGTCTCATTCAAACCACTTAAATATAAAAACCCAGGTAAAAAACCAATAAAACAAACGGTATAGAGAACGTCTGAATGCCTTTTAATAATCTCACTTTGTGATATATTTTTTGATTGTGACATCTCCTCTAAATCTAAAGCAAATGGTGCATCATAACAAACTGGAATGTTCCATAATCGAGATTCAATTGAATTTTTTGCTGAATTCCCCGTTTTATAAATTGACTTTAAAATCTTAATCTCTTCATCAAAAGCGGTTAATGCTTCATTATAAATCACCAATAATGAATTATATGCAGATCGAACTTCTGTTATAGGTAGGGAATCGCTTTTTTTAATTAAATCTTTAAAATGAAGTATATCAAATAGGATGTCATCTTGAATAACAGCAGGCCATTCAATTAAAATAGCATATTCTCCGAAAGGTTTATATGAAAGTTTAAAAGCCATGTATTATCTAACTTTAATACCTTCTGCTTTTAAACGACTGGTTAACGTTTTAACCAAACTTACAGCCTCTGGATTATCACCATGAATACAGAATGTATCAGCCTTTATGGTTTTATAATTGCCATTAACAGTTTTTACTTTTTTAGTAGAAAACATCCCATAAACATGATTAAAAACCAGGTTTGAGTCTTGAATTATTGCGTTAGGTTCTGTTCTTGAAACTAAGGTTAAATCATCGTTATAATTTCTATCTGCAAAGGCTTCGTATAGGATTGGTATATTTTGCTCTAAGGCTAGTTTTGCAATAACCGAATTATACGGCACATAAAGTTTTGCAGGAAGCATTAAACAGGTCATAACCTCAATAATAGTAGTAGCGGTTTTTTTATTGGTTGCTGCTAAATTGTATAAAGCACCATGAAGTTTTACATGATGCAAAGGTAAATGCGCTTCATTTAAAATTGCGAGTAAATCTTTAATTTGACTTTTTATGGAAGTAAATAACGCAACACAAGACATATCCATCACTTTTCTACCAAAATTTTCTTTATCAGGAAACGATGGGTGTGCGCCTATTTTAACTTGATATTTTTTTGCTAATTCGACCACTTTTTTCATGGTTTCAGCATCACCAGCATGACCACCGCAAGCAATATTACAAGACGATATGTATGGCATTAATTGGTGTTCGTTACCAATGCCCTCTCCTAAATCTGCATTTATATCTATTACTAGGTTTTCCACTATACTAATTTAGGTATTCTTGCTTAGAAATCAAGATGTAAAAAGTAAAAGTTCTTAAACTCTTATAATCTTGTTTGATGTGATTATACATGAAGGAAATAATAGGTTTTGTATTTTATATGCATTATCGCCACCAGTCACAGACTAGCGGTAGCGGGGTAACTTGGATTTTTATTATTAACCTTTTTAAATATTATCAATCACTTCATCTGCAACAGTTTCAACTGCATCTTCAACTATTTCCACCGCCTTTTCTTCCGCCGTTTCTACAATCGTTTTTTTCTTTTTTCTTTTTTTATCCCTATCAAGAAGATTTAACATAGGATTATCAGATTTTTGATAATCGTAAATAAGTTTACCAGGGTTTTCACTTGTAACCTTTAAGAAACTACCTAATAATTGCGTTCTAAGTTCTTGAGCAATATCATCATTATCCAATCCATCTATTTGATTTGACAGACCTTGAATTGTCATACTTAATACTTGTTTGTGCGAATATTCTTCTATTAATCTTTTTGATAGATTAACTTTTTTGTTTGCAGAAATTGTTGTCCAAATCAATGGGATATATAATGGCATGAAAGCTAATATTACATTAGGTGTTCTATTTATGACTTCAGATAGTTCAACTCCTGTAATAAGTGAATAAACACTTATAGCAATTGGCAGAGCTGAAACCCATGCAAGATTTCTAATGCCCTTGCTAAACTTTGCTTTGTATTCTATGAATAATTCTTCTTCTTCCTCTTTCTTTTTTATGAAAGCTGAACTAAGACCAGCTGTCATTGCGTTTGGTAGAAGTTCCTCAATTCTTTTGTTGATTGATTCATATTCCGTAATGGAGGATTTAACGATTTTTTTTAATTGATCTTTGTTATTATCTATAAATGAATCAACCTTTGCGCTGCTCTCTGTTTCTATCTTACTAATCTTGATTTCTAAGTTAACCGAACTATTTTGCAATTTCTCATAGGTCTTTTCCAATTCAGCCTTCAACCCGTCGATTTCAACTTCTTCTCCATCCTCATCTTCATCAGTATAACCAACTATTTCTCTATGCAGAGAATCAATTTCAGTTTTCTTCGATAAAATGCCTTTGTATGTGGAATTAGCTTTGTCTGAGCTCTCATCTATTGAATTTAATTGAGTAGATAATTCATCAATATTGGTATTCAAATCTGGGTACTGTTCAAATATTTCATCAAGCCTATTACACTTATCAACCAATAAGGAACTCTTATCGTTTATTTCAATACTAGAGATGTTTGATGATTCAAGTAATTCAACTATTTCGTCTTTAGATGATGAAATTACTTTGGATTCCTCTAATACATCATTTTTAAGTCCTTCTATAGATCGGAATAACTCATTGGCTTTATTGAACCTTTCCTCAGTCTTATTACGATATTCAGCAGCTTTACGAGACGCCTGTTTAGCCTCTTTTTCATAATCTGACGGCTTTATTTCCACCTTTTTTTCAAGCTCAACTAAACGCTCCCACAACATTCCTTTTTCGTGTTCCAAAGACTCAATTCTTCTACTATTCTCTCCCATATTAAACATAATAAACAATTGTAATTTTATATGGCTAATTTAAGAATTATCCTACTATAAAAACAATATAGTTATCAACAAGTAATTAACTAATTTTGAGTCATCTAAACTATTTCCAGCGACCGATAACATCCGAATCGTTGCGCCAAAGATTAGTTTATAAATGATTCTACGATTACCTCCAATGCACTAATTTCGTACGCGTAAATCAAAGACTAGGTGTAGAAGTTTTTTTTCTGCAATTATAATTGAACTATACCAATATCTTGACACTTTGTTTTCTGAAAATAATAATTTCAACTTTTCCCCCGCTACCGCTAGTCTGTGACTAGTAGCGCCAAAGATTGGTCACTCGAACTTATATTAATGAGATTCCTGCCTCCGCAGGAATGTGTTACCCCAACCAACCATCACGATCCAAACTTCTGTACTGAATCGCTTCACTAATATGCGAACCATTAATATTTTCACTTCCTTCTAAATCGGCTATAGTTCTTGAAACTTTCAGGATTCTATCATAAGCACGAGCAGATAAATTTAAACGTTCCATAGCCGTTTTTAAAAGCTGTTTAGAACCTTCATCCAACACACAATGCTTTCGTATTTGTTTGGTATTCATTTGGGCGTTATAATGCACCACATCAGAATCTTCAAAACGTTTGGTTTGGACTTCTCTGGCTTTGGTAACACGTTTTCTAATATCTACAGAGGTCTCTCCTTTTCTATCGTCGCTTAACTTATCAAAAGGCACAGGCGTGACTTCAATATGAATATCGATTCTATCTAACAACGGACCAGAGATTTTCCCCATATAACGTTGCATTTCTGCTGGAGACGATGTTATTGGTGCATCTGGATCGTTAAAAAACCCACTAGGACTCGGATTCATACTCGCTACCAACATAAAAGATGATGGATAGGTTACCGTAAATTTAGCTCTAGAAATGGTAACTTCTCTATCTTCAAGCGGCTGACGCATCACCTCTAAAACTTCACGCTTAAATTCGGGTAATTCATCTAAAAACAAAACACCGTTATGTGATAATGAAATTTCTCCTGGCTGTGGGTAACTTCCGCCGCCAACAAGTGCTACGTTCGAAATGGTATGATGCGGACTCCTAAACGGGCGTTGCGCCATCAATCCTGTATCTTTTACACGACCAACTACAGAATGAATTTTAGTAGTTTCTAAAGCTTCATGAAGCGTCATAGGCGGTAAAATACTCGGCAAGCGTTTTGCTAACATCGTTTTTCCTGCTCCCGGAGGTCCAATTAAAATAATATTATGTCCGCCAGCTGCCGCAATTTCCATACAGCGTTTTATGCCTTCTTGTCCCTTAACATCTGAAAAATCAAACTCAGGAAAATCCAAGCTTTTTTCAAATTCTTCTCTGGTATTTATTATGGTTTGTTCTAACGGTTCGCCTTTATCAAAATAGTTAATAACTTGCTCAATATTTTCAACACCATACACCTCAAGATTATCTACAATAGCCGCTTCTTTAGCATTTTGAGAAGGTAGAATAAAACCTTTAAAACCTTCTTCTCTTGCTTTAACAGCAATGGGTAAAGCGCCTTTTATGGGTTGCAAACTGCCATCTAAGGACAATTCGCCCATAATTAAGTATTTATCTAAATCATCTGCTTTAATTTGATCTGTGGATGCTAAGATGCCTATGGCTAAAGTTAAATCGTATGCACTTCCCTCCTTTCGTAAATCGGCAGGCGACATATTAATTATAATCTTTTTTCCTGGAATTCTATAACCGTTATTTTGAAGCGCAGCAGCAATTCTAAAATTACTCTCTTTAATGGCATTATCTGGCAATCCTACAAGATGGTAACCAACACCTTTATCTACATTAACCTCAACGGTAATGGTTGAAGCCTCTACTCCGAAAACGGCACTAGCAAAAACTTTTTTAAGCATAATTTTTATTTCTGCTTAAATGTAAGAAATGTATTTTAGAAACGAAATAAATCTCAGACTTCTATTGTAATTGCTTTATAACAAATTCTGATCGCCTATTAATTTCATGTTCTTCTTCGCTACACGCATCTTCGGTCTCACAATGTTGTATAGGTTGAGATTCTCCATAGCCAACAGCAGAAATACGATGTGCGTCAATGCCCTTAGACACCAAATATTCCATTGTAGACGTTGCTCTTTTTTGAGACAAATCTTTATTATAAGCTTCATTACCTCTAATATCGGTATGAGATTCTATCTCGATTTGCATGTTAGGATATTTTAGCATCAAATCGACAACAGGTTGCAATACTTTTTTAACATCTTTACGGATATACCAAAGCTTATAATCAAAGTTTATATCGGCTGTTTTTATAACAAGCTTATCGTTTTGAGATATAATATTAGGTTCTGATGCAATAATATTATTGTATTGCTTCTTTTTGTTTTCAGCCGCTTTGTTTCTTTTTTCTTGTTCTTGCTTTTGTTTTTCTTGCTCTACTTGCTGTTGCTTTTCAAAGGCTATTCGCTGCTTTTCTTGCTCTTTTTTATTAATAGAAGCTATAGAGACTAATGCTAAAGAAGCATCGTTCTTTGCATTTCTTTGATCACCAATTCTTATTTTGCGTTCTGCATCTTGGTAACCATCTGCACTTGCTTTTACAATAAGTGTTATTTCACAATTGGTAATATCGTTAAAAACGCCATCAGCCGTGGTAATGCATGTTGCAATAACCTCGTTACTTTTTTCTGAAACTAGCGTAAATGTTACTTTTGAATTTGAAATGGTTTCCTTAGTATCTTTATCTGTAATAATTCCCGTTATATACTGCTTGCAGTCTTCTATTATTAATGGTTTTAATTCTTTAAAACTGTAAATGTCATCACTACCCTTTCCTTTTGGTCTGTTAGAGGATATGTAACCTGTTTTTGATGTATCATCTAAATAGTATGCAAAATCATCATATCCAGAATTAAGAGGCAATCCTAAATTATCTGGTTGTTGAAAATCAGCTCCCTTTAACTTAGACCAAAACACATCTAAACCTCCAAAGCCAAAATGCCCGTTTGAAGAAAAATATAAATCGCCATTATCAGCAATAAAAGGAAATTGTTCTCTGTGTTTTGTATTAATATGAGATCCTAAGTTTACAGGATTTCCATAAGTTCCATCTTCATTAATATCGACATAAAACAAATCGAAACTCCCTAAAGTCCCAGGCATATCTGAAGCAAAATACAAACGTTTTCCATCTTTACTTAAAGCTGGATGTTCTACTGAAAACGTATCGCCGTTAAAAGGAAGTGACTCGATGTTAGTCCAATTACCATCTACAAATTCTGCTTTATATAATTTTAAATGTGTAACTAATTTATCATCTTTAACCTCTTTACCTTTAGTAAAATTATTTCTAGTAAAATACATGATTTTGCAATCTTTACTAAAAGCAACTGTACCTTCGTGTAATTTTGTATTTACCTTGTTTGAAATTGATTTTGAAGCCGTATTCCCTTTTGCAATACTATCTTTATGAATTTTATAGATATCTAAAAACGGCTGGTCGTTCCATCCATAATACCCACTAAAAATATTCTTTTTATGTGCTACTTTTCTTGAAGCGGCATACACTAAAAAATTATTATATGGCATTATTCCGAATTCTGAATTCTCAGAATTAATTGCTAAATTTTCTAAGCTATAACGATTACCAATGGCTATAATATTTTCTTGTTTTACAACCTCAGCATCAAAAGCTTCTATTGCTGAAGCATCAACTTTTTCAACTAGAAATTCACGACTTACGCTATTGGCATCTTCGTAATTCCCTGAAGCTTTCAATGCTTGAATATATTTGAAAATATTCTCGTCTGTTTTATTGCCGCGTTTACTATTAACCAAATAGCCATACAATCTAGCTGACGATTTAAGATCGCCTACATTATAGTAACACGTGGCTAAATTTTCAACAACTTTGGTGATTCTATGTTTGCTATTTACTTCTTCGTAAAGCGGAATGGCTTTGGCATAAAAAGCGCGTTCAAAATAAGCATTCGCTTTTCGTAAATCATTATTAAATATCTTTTTATCAGCTATTTTCTTTTCTTGAGAAAATCCAGAAAACATGATTATAAAGGCAAATATTGGTAGTAATTTTTTCATCAATAATTTTTTTTAGAAAAATCTAGGTGATTTCTTAAAGCCATCTTTAAATTCGAATAACGAAATATCGAATAATAAAACAATTTCGTGTGAGCCATTATTATAGTTCGAAAAATCTGTAACCGTAGCATCGTACGAGTAAGCCACCTTAAATGATGGTGTTACTCTAAACCCAACGATACCACTTACGGCATCATCTAAACGATATGAAACTCCTGCTTCAAAACGATCATATAATAAGGCATTTACGGATAAATCAACATTTACAGGAGCGCCTTTTACACCTCTTGTCATAAATGAAGGTTTTAATTTCAAATTGTCGTTAACAGGAAATACGTAACCTCCTATCATATAAAAATGAACTTCTTCCTTACCCAATTTAGTAGCTATTACTGAATCGTCTAATTGTGTTGTACGTAAAAAATTAGGAGCGGATAAACCAACATAATAGTTATCTGTAAAATAATAAGCTCCTGCACCAATGGTTGGGTATACTTGATTCACATTGTTAGTAAATGTAGGATCATTAGGATTAATTAATGTTCCAGAAAACGCCGTATCATACAATGTAAAACCTGCTTTTAAACCTAGAGACAATTTGCTGTTATTATTTAAGGTTAATAGGTAAGCGAAATCGGCATTAATATTCTTTTCATTTATTTCTATTACATCTTGCCCAATTTGATCGGATGTAAAGGTGACACCCATTTCTATTTTATCATTAAACGGTGTATGCGCAAAAAATGATAATGTTCTAGGACTTCCAATAGTATTTGTCCATTGTTTACGGTAATTACCCCCTAAATTAATAACGCCAAAATCACTTGTAGCATAAGCAGGATTAACCACACTCATGTTATATGTGTACTGTGTAAATTGAGGGTCTTGCTGTGCTATTGTGGTATTGCATAACAATACAACACATAGAACAGTAAATATATATTTTTGCATTTTTAAATTGGTATTGCTCGTCATTATCGTTTTAAATAAACTTGTCCTTGATATGGTTTTGTATCAAATCGATTAAAATTAATCACATAAAAATATACGCCTGTTGGTAAAATACCGCTACTTAATAGTCCGGATTGATTGCTTTTACCATCCCAAAAACCGACTTCTATATCGCCTTTAAAAACTAGTCGTCCGTATCTATTATAGATTTCTATGTTATAATCTGGGTAAACAAATTCTATATTCTGCAATTCGAACGTATCATTAATAGTGTCTCCGTTTGGTGAAAAAGCATCAGGAATTACTAACATTTCTGGAGAGCAAACCGTCAAATCGACCATAATAGCTACAGGATTGCTTTCACAAATAATATTTTCGCCATCAATTGTAGTGCTTATTTCGTAAACCGCATAATAGATACTATTCTCTAAAACAGTATCGTTATTTAATACATTTCGAGTGGAAACATCATTAGAATCGTACCAAACTAAAGTGTGGTTTAATGGAATTGTAAATCGCATATTTCCTGAATCATCTTCTAGTAAATCTGCAATCACCTTTTCTTCAATACCACAAAAATCTGCATTGGTTGAACTTGGCATTGGGTCTGAAACATTAACTAAAGTTATAATAACCTCTAAAATTTCACTTTTACACGTATCTTCTTCAATTTGCGCAAAATAAGAAACACCATCTTGTAATACTTCTGTTCCCGTTAATGGTGCATCGTTTTCATCAAACCACAATACATTTTCACTTCCTAAATACACGCTATCTAGAGTAGGCACATCTATACTACAATGTGAACTTATAAAATCATCGCTTGATATGGTTGGGTTTGATAATGTTAAGCTAACTAAAGTTCTTTCGGTACTTCCGCAACCTTCTGTAATAGTTTGTGAAGCATAAATAGACCCAGAAATTGAAGCTAATTCTGTATCAACATCTAATGCTGTGGTTGTTGTTTCATCTTCAAAAAGTGAAATACTACTTGAGGTTTCTGCTTCAATAATAGCAATTAAATCTTGAATTGTTGGATTGCTTTCTAAACATAGCGTTACGGGTGATATTACAGGTTTTGTTGCTACACCTTGAAGTGTAAAATTAACTTCTACAATATCACTTACACACGTACCTGCAATAACTTGTTGCACATATATTGGACTTGATACATTTTCTAATAATTCAGTTACAGGAATAACAGTTGTACCGGCTTCATCTGAAAAATATGAAATAACACCTTCTCTATAAATAGAAACATCTGTAAATCCTAAATCTGCTAATGTAAATAGCATACCTCCTGCTGTACAAAAATCATTCACTAAAGGTTCTGGATTGGGAGCTACATCGGTTATCGTATAGGTAACTTGAACACGGTCGCTCTCACAACCATCTATCGCTGTTTGGGACACCCAATATTCCATAGTATCATCTAAAGGTAAAGATGTACTGGTATAGGCTTCTCCTGTTTCTGAAGTATACCATTGGATTTTTGCTGAACTAGTCTCTACTAATAAATCGCTTATGGTTGGTGTTGCTGAAGAACAAAATTGATTTGTTAAAGGCGTTGGTGTACTTGCTTTATCTACAAAGTTTATAACAGCAAGCGTTCTATTTGTACTTGTACATCCTCCTGAGATTGTGATTTCTGCCCAATATTGATTATTAATATCTATAACATCTGATGTATTAAAGGCGGTTCCATCCATTTCTGAATCAAACCAAACAATGTCTTGACCAGAAACATCTAAATCGCCTACCGTATTTGTGACTAAAGAACAAAAGGTATTATCATTTAAAACTGGAGATGATGCTTGTGTTACGATGGTAACTGTTATTTGTTCTGTTCCTAAATCGCATCCCGTAATAGCACTCGTAAATACAGCAATGAACACTTCGTCTTCTGTAATTTCATAAGTATCTGGCAATTCAGTTCCAGCCAAATCTGTAATAGTAACATCAACATCTGTGCCTGCAAAAACGGACAAATCGCCAAGTGTTGCTGGTCCAGTAAGCAAACACACTTGAAAATTATTTTTTATTAAAGATGCCGGCGCTTCTTCTCCTATTCTAAAAGTTAAACGGGCATCAAATATATGGGATGAACCATTTTTAGATAGTGCTATGTCTATGCCTAGCGTAGCATAATTATCTATTTCTGTTTGACTTAAGCCTCTACAAGTTGCATTATCATTTTGTACACTTCTAATAACAAATACATAATCGCCATCTGGTAATGCACTAACATCATTACTATTTGTTAGGTTTATATCTATACCATCGCCTTGTGTATTGTTTGTTAAAGATACACTTGGGTCTCTTGGATCAAACAACTGTGGTTCGCTTCCATATTGATAAATATCGAATGTTACAGGATTATATGTAATTAACTCTCCAGAAGGACTATCGAAACCAAACTGTAAACTTGTAGCATCACATTTATCATCTGGCACAATACTAAAGACAGGGTTTGGAGGTGCAGGTATTAAATTAAGATTAGAAGTTGCATTAATGTCGTTACAATGCACAAAACTATTTGTTTCAAAAAAGACTAATGTATTTAGCCCTTGTTTAAAACGTTCTACAGGTACAGTAGAGGTTGCATTTCCATTTGAAAAGGTAACTTCATCTGTATAGGTTACAGTATTTATTGAATATGAAACTGATACTGTTTCATCTATTGGGTTGAAAGCGGCATCAGCAGCATTTATATAAGTTATTAAAATATCATCGAGTTCACACCCAGAAGTTGATGAAACAATAATCGAAGGCTCAAAGTACATATCAAAGTCTACCTCTGGAACATTTACTATTGATGTACATAAAACTACTGGTCCGCAAGATGCAAGCGCAGTAATATTGTTTATTTGTAAAGTTAGCGTTTCACTTGTTGTTAAAGTAAGACCTGGTACTAAACCAAACTGTGCTGTTCCGTTTTGAAAATTAACAGCTTTTGTTTCAGTATATGTTCCAAGACTAGTGCCTGTAACGGTAAAAGATAAACTGTAATCACCATTATCTAAAAGGGCATTATCATATGTAATTGTTACATCACCACTACAAGAGACATCGGCGGAACCTTCTAAAACAAGCTGTTTTTCGATACAAACAAAAAATGTTGCTTCTTTTTCTTCACATATGGGATGTTCTGGTAGTACTTTATAAGTAAATCCATAACTTCCTGGTCCTAAATTATTATAAATATTTTCAACATTTATTTCAAAATCGGTACCACTAGAAATTTCTCCAGTAGCTGGTATATTAATATCTGTCCATTCTCCATTAGAATCCTCATCATTTAATCTTGAAAAAAGATTTAAGGCTGTTAATCCAGACATATCATCTGTTTCGCATAGGTATAAATTCTCAGGTTCCCCAGGGTCTGGAGATCTTCTAACTTCAACATCTATTGTTGCAGAACGAGCAGGACAACCATTTACCTCTGGTATAGTATAAGTAAACGTATATGTACCAATAGGAACACCGCCAAAATCAAAAAACTCTCCCTCTAGTTGTCCTAAAGCCATATTACCAGAATCTTCTGTCCAATTACCTCCCACATCTGGCCCAATCCTACTATTAATGGTATCGATAAATATGAATAAATCTATAATATTAACAATATCATCATCATCAGCTTTTAGAACTTGACACACATTATTTGTTCCAGGATTTTGATTGCTCTCTCCAGGATAGCCTCCTAAATGTATAATAACGGTAGAGATACTTGCATCACATGCCGGATTCATGTAAGTAAAAGAATGAGGTCCAAACCTATTAATTCCCCAAAGGTTTAATATCCCTGTGGTTTCATCTAGAGCCTCAGAATTAAAATTGCTTCCAGAAACCCAAGTTCCACCTGGAGTTTCACCCGTTAATTGATCAAAAAGGTTAAATGTTTGTAAACTTGGGTCTAATTCTTTATTACAGATGGTAATTTCGGAACCTGTACCTGCACATTGCGCTGTAATTGAGGAAAAATTAAAAAAAGTAAGACTTATTAATATGACGCGGAATATATTGCGAAAGCAAGTATTCATATTTTATAATGGCTTTGGGTTTAAAAGCAGGAAAGATATAAAAAACTTACATATATAATCGAATATTACTGGATTGTTATCCGAAAAAAGAATATAATTAAAACAAGGCCTGTACTTATGACTAATTAAAGCTATATTCCATGATTTCTACCTTCAATTATATGGCTATCAAGATGCTCTTTAAGTGGGAAAGAGAAAAAGAACGAACTACCTTCACCTAATACTGAATCTACCCAAATATTACCATCTAAAAGCTTAACTAATTTCTTTGCAATGGTAAGTCCAATTCCTATGCCTTCATACGGTCTATTATAATCACCATTAACTTGAGTAAAGCCTTTAAAAATTTTATCTTGATGACTTTGGTCTATACCAATTCCAGTATCTGAAACAAAAAACACAATATTTGTTTCCTCGTCCTTCTTTTTACTAATATTAAACCCATAATTAACAATTCCACTATCTGTAAACTTTATAGCGTTTTTTAACAGGTTTATTAATATTTGCGTTAGCTTTAATTTATCTGTATATATGGTTAGATTATTATAATTCTCTGGAATTACAAAGTTGAAATCTATATGTTGTTTCCCTAAATTATCTCGGTAAATTATCATTGAATCTTGAACTTCTTTAAGAAAAATATTTAAATCAATATCTTTCATAAATAGTTTTTCTTTACCAGATTCAATTTGAGATATTTTAAAAAGATCTTCTATAAGTTTAAGTAAATGCTCTCCACTATTGTTAATTAATTCCACATGCTCAAGAATATCATCCATAGATGTATCTGAATCTATTAAACTAGAAAGCCCAATAATTGAATTAAGTGGTGTTCTTAACTCATGAGACATGGTTGATAGAAACTCAGATTTTAGTCTATCACTTTCTTCAGCTTTATCCTTAGCTATAGTCAACTCTAAAGTTCGTTCTTTAACTAGATTTTCAAGATGATTTCTATAATTTTCTAACTCTTTATTCTGAATAACAATTTCCTCTTGTTTTTCTTTAAGTAAGTTGTTATTATTTTTTAATTCTTGTGTCCGTAATTCTACTTTTTCTTCAAGTGAAGCACTTAATTTAACGAGTTCTTCATTTTTAATTTTTAAGTTATTTTCTTGTTGATAGCTTTTAATCGCTTGCTCAACGGTAAGAATTAAATCGTTAGTATGCCACGGTTTAGAGATATAACGATATAGACCAGCGTAATTAATGGTATTTGTTACACCTTCTACAGTAGCTTGACCTGTTAACAATAAGTTTAAAGTTCTTGGAGACTTTTTATGAAGTTTTTTCAAGAACTCGTCACCTTTCATAACTGGCATTACATAATCTGCTATTACTACAAGAATTTCGTAATTTAATTTCATTAAATCATCAATAGCTTCTAACGCTTCTATTCCAGACTCTGCAGTTTCAATAATATATGTACTTCCAAAAGCATTTTTTAATTCAGTTTTCAAACTATTTAAAACGATTTTCTCGTCATCAACACAAAATATTATACCCTTTTTCATATTGGTTATTTTCTATAATAATTGTAAACCAGAAACTTTATTTTAAAAATCATGATCTACAAATAAAATTTAACAATTTTACTTTTTTTACATTTAATAATTAGTCTATTAATGGTCTATTTTTCAACATAAAACTTAATACAATAATTATTCTTTGTTACTACCATTTATTGGTAAATAAACACTAAATGTTGTTTTTCCTGGTTTGCTTTCTACCAGTATTTTTCCATTATGTTTTTCAACAATATCTTTTGAAATAAACAAACCTATACCTGTACCCTCTCCAGTTGGTTTGGTTGTAAAGTACGGGTCGAAAATTTTATCAATTTCATTTGGTGGTATGCCTTTTCCGTAATCGGTAATTGATACAATAACATAAGTATTGTCTGTATACAATTTAATATCTAGTTTCCCTTGCAAATCCATAGCATATATGGCGTTGTGTAGAATATTTGTCCAAACTTGATTTAATTCATCCGAATAACATAGAATTTTTGGTATTTTCTCATAGGTTCTATAAACCTCAATACCTTGTTTTATTTGATTGTTATATAAAATTAAAACATTTTCAATGCCTTCTGTAATATCTGTTAGAGTTTGCTCATCATAATTATTTATTCTTGATGAGTTTTTAAGTGCAAAAACAACTTTTGAAGCTCTATCTGCTGCAAAATCTATATTGTCTATACTTCTTTGGAGTCCTGTAATTTTATAAGCTATATTAAAAATAGCCTCAGAATCTTCAGCTTTTACAATATCTAAATAGCTTTCAATATTATCGAAAATCATCATATCAACAAAAGAGTCGGCATAGAAATATGCGTTATCAATCTGGTTCTTTTCTAAAGTAGATAAGATCATTCTTTTTTGTTCTCTTTCTTCTTTTGAAGTAAGCATTTGTTTTTGAGAAAGCGATTCCTTAACAAGTTTCGTGAAGACTAGTTTTTGATTCTCTGGTAAATGAATTATAAATTTAGGATACTCATTTAATACATAAAGCAATGCACCTTTAATATTCCCGATAGACGACCTTATGGCACCAATAGGTGTATTGATTTCATGTGCAACACCAGCGACTAACTGACCAAGAGCTGCCAATTTTTCTGAATTCACTAACTTCTCTTGTGTTTCTTCTAAATCTCCCAGAGTTTTGCTTAATTCAATAGAACGTTGTTTTAAAGCATCTTCTCGCTCATAAATTTGCTGCAGCATTTTATTATACTCATCTACTAAAAGTCCTATTTCATCATTCCCTTGTTTCTCAACACGTAATTGATAATTTCCTTCTTTTGAAATTTCTTTAGTAGCTTTTGTTAAATTTAAAATTGGTCCCGATAATATTTTTTGTAACCAAAAAGCAAGAATATAATTAATGAAAATAAGTATAACCAATAATACAAACATGGTTACTACATAATTTCTTATTTTTTTTGATAATTCATTTGTAGAAACTCTTAAAAATATAGAACCTACTTTATTATTGTTATAAGTAATTGGCCGATATACATTTAAGTAGTTAGTATCAAATTTTTCCCATTGATTTGAATTGTTAGTATTCGATATTAAAACTTTTTCTCCGTTTTTATAAAATTCTGCAAATATTTCATTTCCAGAATTATAAACAATTCCAACGTCTACAGATGGTATATTTTGTAGTTTTTCAAGAGTTTCCACAGCATTTTCGGAAACATCAAAATCAAGAGATACTGCACAATATTCTCCAATTAAGGTAGCATTAATTATAGTATTGTTTTTTAAATCTTCTTTGTAGCTACCAATATTGCTAAATATTACATATGTAAAACCAATCAATAAAGATGAAAGTGATACCAATTGAATAATTAATATCAGTTTTACTCTTATTGAAAGGTTTTTAAACAACATATTGTGTCTTAATTATTTTTAAAGGATAATTATG
Organism: Algibacter sp. R77976; assembly: GCF_044594645.1. Classification (GTDB taxonomy): domain Bacteria; phylum Bacteroidota; class Bacteroidia; order Flavobacteriales; family Flavobacteriaceae; genus Algibacter_B. The sequence goes on along the minus strand of NZ_CP138989.1, from coordinate 2,630,582 downwards.
AATTTAAGACTAAATAAAGGTTATGGTAACCACGTAATTTTCGCCACCAAACATTGCGGCAATAGTTCCTACAATTTTAGATGATGATATCGATACAACATCTATAGTTGAAAACCCCATTTGGCCAACAACAGGATAATCATATACAATAGGTGCTCCTAACACTATTTGAGTATTATTAGCGTTTAGAACCCAAGTGCTTTCATAGATTACCTCGCCTGCAGAATCGTAATGATAAAAAGTACCATCAGCTTTAAATTGAAAAGAATAGTTTATGGTCTCTTCAGACTCAAACAGCATAATATCTGTAACTTCTATTCCACCATAATCTATGATAGGTGAAAGCATTTTACTTTCAATTACCCAATTTTTGGAACTCAACATATCGTTAAAACTAGACGATTCTGAGTCTTCAGAAGTACACGACGTAAAAGATAGAAGTAAACTAAAAATAGTGATAAAAAAATAATGTTTTTTCATAATAGATAGGGGCTTAAAATTAAATTAATTGTGATTTTTTATTAATATTTCCATTGAAGACCTACTAATAAAATAGATCCAATATTATCTGCAAAACCATATTCTCGGTGTTTTCCTAATAGGTTTTTTGCGGTTAAATTTATTGAGGTGTGTTTATTGAATTGGTAAGACGTTTTTGTATTTAAAACCATGTTGGTTTTTATAAACATTTGTGATTTATCATTTTCAAGATTTTCCAAATCGCTTATTTGATAATAATTATAGCTTGCAAATTCGTGATTTGAATATATATAACCATCTGCATTAAAGCTCCATTTTTTATTAGGATTATAGTTTAATGAAAACCCTCCAAAAAAGGACGGTGTTGCTTCTTCACTCCATTGAGTAGGATTTGTTGTATTGCTTAATGTACTGGTTAGAATATCTCCAGAAGGACTAACATCTAATTGAATATTTGTTAATTCAATATCAATATCTTTTCTACCTGATATGTTTGTTTTTTGATATGTACCAAATGCCTTAGCTCTAAAATTATCATTAAATTCATAATCTAAAGTAAAGCCAAGACCGTATTGGCTTGCATTTAAGTTGTAATTTTCAAATATAACCGCACCATTTGCATTTATAGATAATAGATTTCCTGGATTTCCAAATTCATCTATCTCTTGCTCTGTAATATAATCGTGATAAGCATTAGGGTTCACAAAGTTATCTACTTTAGAATAAAACATTTCTAAATCTAAACTTAAACTATTATTTATTTTAGTTCTCCATCCTATTTCTGTACTGGTTATAGTAGGATATTTAAGATCTTCTTGTCCATTAATACTTAAATGTACAGGTACTGTAATTGGGTCTGGAGAACCATCTGTTGTACGAGTATATTTTATAATAATGTTACCATTTAAATAGGTGTCAAAAAAGAAAGGAGACTTTGAAGCTTTTGAATGAACCGCACGAAATAAATTATTTTTATTGATACGGTAGGTTGAAGCTATTTCATAATGTATAAAATTATGTTTATTGAATCCAAATTTATCTAATCGAGCAGCACCAATAACCCTAAGTTTTGCTGTTGGTTTCCATTCTGTAAGCATAAATGCAGAGAAAGAATACGTTTCTCTTGCTTCATCTTTAAAATCAAAATTAAGATTATTAAAACTAAATCTTTCTTTGTAAGTAAAAGGACTATTGTATGATAAATATTTATAATTTATTCCTGGTCTTATACTTAAAGTTTTAAATTCTTTAAAGTACTCTAAATTTGCTTCAAGATTAGTAAACTTATAAGAATTGAACTTGTAATTATTTTCGTCCTTCCCTGAATTAATATTAAAATGTCCGCTTAAATTATTATGCTTTATTTTTGCGTTTAAATAATAACTCTCTGATTCTGTCTGAGATAATGGCGTTGCCAGGTTTACAAAACCGGTTCTTTGACTTTGAGATTTTTGAGCTCCTAAAGCAATATCTATATTTGATTGTAGGCCATAATTATGTGTAAAAAAGATATTACCTCCAGCTTTTCTTAAACTAAGATCTTCATCGTAATAAGCACCAAGTTCCTTTTGATACTCGCTAAACGTCCACGGCTCATTGGCACTAATACCTTTTACGGGTGCTACAAACATGGTTAAACTATCTACACCTACGTAATCTTTCCTAATAAAATCGTAGTACTGATTATCAAAACGATAACGCTCTGTAAAATTACCTGAAAAAGACAGTTTTGTTTTATCATTCCAATTATATCCAATATTTACACTAGCATTTTTTGCTTTATTGGTTCCCATTTGACTAGAAACTGAAATGTTTTTTCCTTTATTATTTGCGTGAGACGTTATAATATTAATTACTCCCGTAACAGCATTTGGACCATATAAAGCAGATGCTGGACCTCTTACAACTTCTATTCTTTCAATATCATTTAAATCTACAGGTAATGTTTCCCAAAATGTTCCCCCACTAAAATAACTATATACAATACGGTTATCAATCATAACAAGTATGGTAGTATTATATGATAATGTTAAATAAACATTTTTTGTAATATCATCGTAACCTCTAATATGAATATCATAGTTTCCAGGTGTAATTTCTCTCACGATTAATCCTTGAGATAAACGTAGTGCCTCTGGAATGCTTGTAACTCCAGAATTCCTTATTTCTTCTTTACTAATAATAGTTGTAGACAAAGGTGTTTCAAACAAATCTTCTGGGTGTTTTGAAGCAGTTACAACAACGTCGATATCTAACAGTTCTTCCAATGTCATGTCATCATAAACTTTATCCTGACCTAATACATTTAAGGACACCAGAGCGTTTATAACAAAAACTAGAACAAAAAGTATTCTTTTTAATTCCATAACAATCCTATTTATATATTTTTGATATTCTTAAAATATCAGAGGAAAATGATTGTTCCTCTTTATCTAAAGAATTTAAATTAACTACAATTATTGGCTTATTATTTTTAATGACGAATCCTAATGAAACCTCACCTTCTTCGACATCTTTTGAAAAACCAGTAACTGACAAAACGTTATATTTTTTACATAATGCCGCATAATCGTGTATGCCAGCCATAAAATATACAACATGAGTATTTACAATATGCTGTTCAATTTCATTTGGATAAACAGCCTTGATTTCCAAAGAGTTATTTAGTCCTTCAATAAATTCGTCTTTATTATTTTCAGAACTTTTATTGTAAACAACTAAAATTTTGATTTTTTGATTTTTAGGTATTTGAGGGTTGTATTTTAAGACTTTAGATAAGAGTGCCGCCTGTATATTTTCTGGTACAGAAATATTTTGAGCAAATAAAGAATTGCTCAAAAAGAAAAAAATGAAAATGAAAAACGCCCCCTTTACTAAAAAGGGTATAAATCGGGGCAGTTTTAAGTAGGTCATTTAGTAGATTTTATTTACAAAATCAGTTTGGCAGAGCAATGTAATACATTTCATGAAGTTTTTTATGTCACTTTTGTTACATAGTCTACTTTTTTGTCAATTTATGTTAAAAAATAACAAAAAAATCCGACGAACGGTTAACAAAGTGCGGCATAAGGGTGTTTTCTATTAAAAATAATGGTAAATGAACCTTAGATTAAAACATCTAAAGTTTCATAAAGTGTATTCTATTAAAATTAAAACACTAAGTATAATAATTTTTAGAGTAAAACATTTAAAAAGGCTTAAATTTTACCCTTTTCAACTCTTACAGTATAAGACACTACAAAATCTGTATTTACCATTAAGTGCACATCATAATTTCCTTTTTTAGAAAATTGATGTTCTAATTCAATAATATCATTATTACAATTTTTGGGATTCACTTTAATAGTTTCACTTCCCAATCCTTTATTTATAATAAGCCGTGTATTTTCAATTTTAGTTTTGTTTTTAATTTTGAATTTAAACAGTACTGACTCTCCTGCTGCAATAGTTGTAACTAGTGTTTCTGGAGAAATTGGAGTAACACTATTTTTAAACGTTTTTCCGTATACAATAGGCCCTTTAACAAATTGATTTAACGATGGCTTATTTTCTAACAATAGCCAAGTTTTATTTATCGGATAATTTCTTGTAATAAATAAACTAGGAGCTGCTAGAAAATAACCGTCATTATAATCTTTAATAAATTTATTTTCACCTACATCAAAATAACCGCTTGCCATAGTTGCATCAACTAAATACCAGCTATCATTTAATTTTACAGCGTTCCAAGAATGATTAGGAAAATCGACTTGGCCAACATTACGTGTCGTATTTCTGCTGTACCCATTAACAATCTCGCATTCAATACCAGCCAAAGCAGATAGTTCTTTTATAAGATATGCATAGCCAGAACAAATGGTTTTTTTATTAACTAAAAGTCTTTTAAATACTTTTGATAGTACTTGATTATTCCAATTAGAAAAGGACAAACTATCATTTTTAAGCTTTCTTCGCTTTCTTAAAGTGGTTTCACCAAAACTATGATCGCTTTCAATGTTATGACACACCCAACTATAAATAGCCCTAAACTGTTCTACTTGCGTGTCTAGATTTTGTGTTAGCTTATAAGTTAAAATTGGCAAATTCTTTAAGCTAGCGCCTTCATGGGAACTTGCGATACTATCTGCCTTATCAAAATTTATTTTTTCAAAATCAGATTTCTGTGCTTGACCTATAAAAACAAAAAACAAAGTACATATGAAAACAAGGTGTTTCATTTAAAATATACCTTTTATTTTTTGCCAGAATGTACGCTTGGTTTCATAAACGGTATTTACATCTACCTCGCCCATTAAAATACAAGACGTATCGTATTCCATATTAATATTCAAGACAGCATTTAATTGTGTTTGCTCTTTTTTAATTTTTATCTTCTGTGTAGTAAACCCCAAATAGCTAATCACTAAAACATCACCTTCTTTTAATGTTTTAGGGAAAATAAATTCACCATCAAAATTAGTAGATGTTCCAATGGTAGTACCTTCTAAAATAATATTAGCACCAGGTAGTGGTCCAGATTCTTCCACTACAGTACCAGTAAGCAATTTATCTTGTTCTAAAGCTTTATTAGCTTGAGTCTTATTTTCAAAAGATTCTATAATTTCTGTTTTAGGTTGATGCTCTTGCGCTTGAACATGATGTAACGATGTTAAAGACAGAAAAGCAAGAGCTGCTACCTTTAAAAACTGAAGTCGTTTTGGTTGTTGAAATTCTTGAACTTGTATATCTCTAGTTAACTGAGACGTATCGAAATAACCACAAGCCTTACCAGTTTTGCTTTTAAAATAACTTGATAGTTGTTTATCCGTCATGTTTCTAAAGTCTATAACTTCTTTTTTACATGAATTACAGAAACCTCCTTTTTCAGTTTTATTAAACTGATTAAATTTTTCTGTGCATGGTTTAGTAATTGTAAGATTGATTTTTTGTTCCATGATATTTGTTTTTTAGTTACCTCGAAACTATGTATAACTAGAAAAATATAAAATCTACCTTTAGTTAAATGCTATTTTGAATGAGTAAACTCACCTTTTTTGTCAATTACATTATTCTATAAAATTTTTTAAAATTCATTATTAATACTAAAACCTTATCGTTATATTTGTTGGGATATAACGATAATATTTATGATTTCTATTTCTGACGCTATTTCAATAGTTAAAGCTAACGGCAAACCGCTACTACAAAAAACCATAAAAAAGGTTGAAAAAGCGGGTGGTTATTTGTTGTTTGAGGACATCTTATCACCTATTAACATGCCGCCATTTAGGCAATCTGCTATGGATGGCTATGCTTTAAATTCACATGATGATTTATCATATCAGTTAATAGGCGAAATAAAAGCTGGTGATGGCCACCAACCTATATTAAAAAAAGGTGAAGCTGTTAGAATATTTACTGGAGCCGCTGTTCCAGATTCTGCCAATGCAGTTATGATGCAGGAAAAAGTAATACAAGATGGAAAAAATATTATAACCATAGAACATCAAATTCAATTAGAACAGAATATTCGGCCTTTAGGTGAACAAGTTAAAACTGGAGACCTTGCTCTTAAAAAAGGTACAAAATTAACACCTGCAGCCATTGGCTATCTTATTTCTTTAGGTATTACTGAAGTTTCAGTATTTAAAAAGCCAAATATAGCTATTGTTACCACAGGCAATGAGTTAATTGAAGCTGGACAAGATTTAAGTTATGGTAAAATTTATGAAAGCAATTCCAAAATGCTATTAAGTACACTCTATAGCTTAAAATTTTATGATGTAACGCTATATAAAGTTGAAGACGATTATAGTAAAACAGTAGATATACTCAATACAGCCATTAACGATAATGACCTAGTACTAATTACGGGAGGTATTTCTGTTGGCGATTACGATTTTGTTGGTAAAGCGTTAAATGAGTTACTAGTAGAAGAACTTTTTTATAAAGTAAAACAGAAACCAGGAAAGCCTTTATTCTACGGAAAAAAGAATGATACCCAAATTTTCGCACTACCCGGAAACCCCGCCGCAGCACTATCATGCTTCTATGTATATGTATATATCGCGTTACAAAAACTAATGAATCGAGATGCTATAGAGTTGCCAAGAATTGAAGCTAAGTCAATTTCAAAATTTAAAAAGAAAGGAGATCGTCCTCAGTTTTTAAAGGCTATTTATAATAACGGAGAAGTTGAAATTTTAGAGGGTCAAAACTCATCTATGTTGCAAACTTTTGCACTTTCTAACGCTCTAGTTTATGCGCCCGAAACAGTTACAGAAATTAATAAAGAAGATACTATTGAAGTCATCCAATTACCTGTTTAAAAAAGTATTATGGGATACAAAATAAAAAGTCGAATCTGGATTGAGTCTGAAAACAATGTACTGCTTGGCGAAGGTCGTGTTCATCTTTTAAAAGCCATTCAAGAAACTGGGGCGCTATCGAAAGCAGCAAAGTCTTTAAACATATCCTATAAAAAGGCTTGGCAAATGTTGGACTCAGTAAATAAGTCAGCTAAAAAACCAGTAACCATAAATAGTATTGGTGGCAAAGGCGGTGGTGGTGCAGAACTTACAGAATATGGAAAATCTTTAGTTATGGCTTTCGATGAAATCAATAAAAACTGTTGGGAATTTTTAGATAAACAACTTGAGAAGATAAAAGTGTTATAAGTGACTAAAGTTAAAAGTATTTAAAATGCCTAAAGTTAATGTATATGGATAATAAAGAATTTGCAAAAAAGTTAGAATATAGAACTCGACAGTTTGGAATATCAGTTATCAAATTATCAAGTGCATTGCCAAACTCTATTGAAGCAAAAGTTATTAAAAATCAAATTACAAAATCTGGGACAAGTGTAGGTGCTAATTATCGTGAAGCAAATCGATCTCGAAGTAAAAGGGATTTCAAGAATAAAATTAAAATTTCAGAAAGTGAAGCAAGTGAAACTGAATATTGGTTAGAAATAATTAATGATTTAAATTGGATTGAAGATGAGAAACTAAACTCAACAATGAAAGAGGCAAAAGAACTACTAGCACTATTTACTTCAATCTCTAACAAACTCTAAACTTATAACTTTAAATACTTTAGACACTTTAAATACTTTATGTTACAAACAGAAAACATATATCTCTTTCTAGCAATCCTCCCTATAGTATCCTTTTTATACTCTAGTGTAGGTCATGGCGGAGCTAGTGGTTATTTAGCATTAATGGCTTTGTTTTCGTTTGCACCAGAAAGTATGAAACCTACTGCCCTATTGCTAAACATTTTTGTTGCGGGAATTTCATTTTACTACTATTACAAGGCCGGACATTTTAATAAAAAACTTTTTCTAGCATTTGCAATAACATCAATTCCCTTTTCTTTATTAGGAGGACGATTTGACATTGATGCATCGCTTTATAAAAAAGTATTAGCCATTTTATTGGTATTTGCAATTCTAAAAATGCTAAACGTTTTTGGAAAAGAAAGTCAGTACATAAAAGAAGTAAAACTTTGGCAAGGGTTAATTATAGGGGCTCTTATTGGATTTTTCTCTGGACTTATTGGAATTGGTGGCGGAATTATATTAACCCCCTTAATTCTATTATTACATTGGGGGAAAATGAAAGAAGCAGCAGCGGTTTCTGCACTATTCATATGGGTTAATTCTGCTTCCGCATTAATAGGTCAGTTTAGTGTTGGTGTTAGCCTAGAAAAAGAATCATTCTTACTTGCTGCGATTGCTCTTACGGGTGGTGTTTTAGGTGGCTATTACGGAAGTAAAGTCATTAACAACCAGCGATTGCGATATATTTTAGCCTTTGTATTAATTATAGCCTGTGGCAAATTAATGTTTACTTAAATGATAGATAAAAAGAACATAACAGGCATTATTTTAGCCGGTGGAAAAAGTTCCCGAATGGGAACTGATAAAGGTTTTTTATTATTAAACAATAAACAATTTGTGCAATATAGTATAGATGCTTTAACACCTTTAGTTTCTGAGATTATTATTGTTTCTGATAATTCGGATTATGATGTTTTCGGATTTAAACGTATTGCTGATATTACTAAGAATGCTGGTCCCGTTGCTGGAATTTGTTCTGGATTAGAAGCCTCTACAACAGATTACAATTTAATTTTAAGTTGTGACATCCCTTTGATTAAATCTCAAATACTTGAGAAATTAATAAAAAGTATTGATGATACCTCGCAAATTATTCAAGTTGAAAGCAAAGGAAAAAGCATGCCATTAATAGCGTTGTATAAAAAAGAAGTTGCAAACACGTTTAATACATTTTTGCAGAATGATGAAAGACGATTAAGGGTCGCTATTAACAGTTGTAAATCAAAGAATATCGTGTTAGATGAACAAGACACCTTTACCACAATAAATGTTAACACTCAAACAGAATTAAAAGCACTAGAAGATGCATATAAACATTAAATATTTTGGACAAATAGCTGAAATAACAAAGACAGAAGAGGAATCTTTAGAGCTTAATGGCCGTCTAGTTTCTGAATTATTAGAAACACTAAATCAAAAATATAGCAAACTTAAAAATATAGATTTTCAAGTAGCACAAAATCAAGAACTAGTTTCTATTGAAACCGAATTAACTGGAGCAGAAATCGCATTATTACCACCTTTTGCTGGGGGATAATTTATTATGAGAAGATACAACAGACATATCATTTTATCAGAAATTGGTCAGGAAGGTCAAGACAAAATTTCGAACGCTAAGGTACTTGTTGTTGGGGCTGGTGGTTTAGGCTGTCCGGTTCTTCAATATCTTACTGCTGCTGGTATTGGCACCATTGGTATAATTGATTTTGATGTAGTAGATATTTCAAATTTACAACGCCAAGTACTATACGGAAGTTCTTCTTTAGGACATAATAAAGCAATTGCCGCCAAAAGCCGATTAGATGATTTAAATAATGAAATTTCTATTATTGCTTACCCGGAACAATTAACACATAAAAACGCTATTCCCCTATTTAGTCAATACGATATTATTGTTGATGGGTCAGATAATTTTGAAACCCGTTATTTAGTAAACGATGCATGTATCATTACAAACAAACCTTTAGTTTTTGGGGCTATTTATAAATTCGAAGGTCAGGTTTCTGTTTTCAATTATAGTAACGGACCGAGTTATAGATGTTTGTTTTCCAATCCTCCAAAAAAAGATACTGTGCCTAATTGTTCAGAAATTGGAGTTTTAGGTGTTTTACCAGGTATTATTGGTAGCATGCAAGCAAACGAAGTTTTAAAAATCGTTTTAGGAATTGGAAATGTGCTTACAGGAAAATTACTTTGTTATAATGCTTTAACATCTCAAACTTCAACCTTAAAAATAAACAGAAATGAAGCTCAGATTCAATCTGTTTTAATAGATAAAGACAGTTTTGAAAATAGAAATAGTCAAGTTAATTGTGAAGTTGAAACACCAACAATTTCAGTAACAGAATTATTAAGCACAGAAAACATTCAATTTATTGATGTTAGAGAATTAAATGAATTACCCAAAGTTAAAGGTATAAAAGTAATTTCCATTCCATTAAGTCAGTTAGAAAACAATTTAAACAAAATAGAATCAGATAAAAAGAAAGTGCTTTTCTGCCAATCAGGAATTAGAAGTAAACGAGCGGTTACAATATTACAAGACGCAAATATTACAAACTGTTTTAGTTTAAAAGAAGGCGCGTTAGAATTAAATAATTACACAAAAACATCCACACATGAAAAATAAAAAACCAAAAAGCGTATTTAAAGAAGGCGCCATATCATCAGATTTTATAGGTACCTCTATTTATAAACACCAAACAAAAACTAGTATTGGAGCGCATAATATTTTTTTAGGACAAGTAAGAGCTGATGAAATAGATGGTAAAACCATTTCAGCTATAGAATACACGGCTTATGAGGATATGGCAAATCAGAAGTTTCATGAGATAAGAGAATCTGCTTTCAAAAAATTCGATTTAACCTGTATGCATATTTACCACAGTTTAGGAACTGTAAAAGCAGGAGAAATTTGCTTATTCGTTTTTGTATCATCCCCTAGACGAAAAGTGGTTTTTAAAGCTCTAGAATATATAGTTGAAGCCATTAAAGCAGATGTTCCTGTATTTGGAAAGGAGTTATTCGAAGATGAAAGCCATCAATGGAAAGTTAACAATTGATTATATTTTATTGTCTATTTATTATTAAGCCACCATGAAAGAACAATTAAAAACGAGAACAAAAGTATTTGCCCACAACTGTATCAAATTAACAAAATCATTTCCTAATGATTACCTTTCTAATCATATTAAAGGGCAATTAATTAGATGTTCGACTTCTGTTGCTGCTAACTATAGAGCAACTTGTATTGCTCAATCAAAACCTAGTTTTATTGCAAAAATAAGTATCGTAATTGAGGAAGTCGATGAGTCAAATTTCTGGATAGAATTTGCTGTAGATGAAAATTTAATTGACAAGAGCACTATTGAAAACCTATTAAAAGAATCTAGCGAACTAACAGCAATCTTTATGGCTTCAAGAAAAACAGCAAGTAGAAAATAATAAATAAAAAATAATAAATTTTCAATTCAAAATGGTCGATATAACCCATAAAGTAACAACACTAAGAACAGCAGTAGCACAAGCTATTGTAAAAGTTAGTAAACCAGAAACGATTACTGCCATTGAGAACGATACCGTTCCTAAAGGTAATGTTTTCGCTATGAGTAAAGCGGCTGGCTTATTAGGTGTAAAACGCACTCCAGATATATTACCAGATTGCCACCCCTTACCTATTGAGTTTACTGGTATAGAATATAAAATTGATGGACTTGAAATCACCGTTTTATTTACAGTAAAAACGATTTACAAAACGGGTGTTGAGGTTGAAGCTATGCATGGAGCAAGCGTAGTTGCCTTAAACATGTACGACATGTTAAAGCCTATTGATAAAGGCATTGAAATTCATGCTATAAAACTCTTAGAGAAAAAAGGCGGAAAATCAGATTTTAGAGATAAATTCAGAAAGGATTTAAAAGCTGCAGTCGTGGTGTGTTCTGATACTATTTCTGCGGGTCATAAAGAAGATAAAGCAGGAAAAGCAATTATTAGTAAACTTGAAAGTTGCGATGTGAAAATTTCAGAATATGTTATTATTCCTGATGAAATAGAAGACATTCAACAAAAAGTAAAATCATATCAAGAACAAGGTATCGACATGGTCATTTATACTGGTGGAACTGGCCTTTCTGGCAGAGATGTTACACCAGAGGCACTTATTCCTCTTTTAGAAAGACGCATACCAGGCATTGAAGAAGCCATTAGAAGTTACGGTCAAGAACGTACACCTTTTTCAATGCTTTCAAGAAGTGTAGCCGGAACTATTGGAGATACTTTAGTATTGGCTTTACCTGGTTCTACAAATGGTGCAAAAGAATCAATGGATGCTATATTTCCAGCCATTTTACACAGCTTTAGAATTTTAAAAGGTGCTAGACACGATTAAAAGTGTTTATTCGTGGAGTTGTTAAGTCGTTTAGCGATTAATCCGTTCCGCAATTAAACATTTAAATAGAACGAAGAAATGAGCGAAACCAATAACATATTACAAGATTCACACGGTAGAGACCATGCCTATTTACGCATTTCATTAATTGAACGTTGTAATTTACGCTGCACGTATTGTATGCCAGAAGAAGGCGTGGAATTATCTCCTAAAAGTCATTTAATGACTTATGAAGAAATTTATGAAATCGCAAAAACCTTTGTAGATCATGGTGTAACTAAAATTAGATTAACTGGTGGAGAACCTTTAATTAGAAAAGACATTCCGGTAATTTTAGAAAAACTAGCCACGCTTCCGGTTGAGCTTTCCATAACATCAAACGCAGTAATTATCGATAAATTTATTGATATTTTAAAAGCAAATGGCGTCAAAAAAATTAATGTGAGTTTAGACTCATTAGATGAAGGCAAGTTCAAGCATATTACACGCAGACACGAATTTAAAAAGGTTTACAGCAATATTCTTTTACTAGTTAAAGAGGGGTTTACTGTAAAAGTAAATGCGGTTTTAATGAAAGGGTTTAATGATAACGAAATTATCGATTTTATAAACTTTACAAAAGATTTACCTATTTCCGTTCGTTTTATAGAATTCATGCCTTTTGATGGCAATAAATGGGACATGAGTAAGATGGTATCTTATGCAGAAGTAATGAACTATGTTAATGAAGCTTTTCCGATAACCGAATTAGAACGTTTGCAAGATGAACCCAACGATACTTCTAAAAACTATAAGATAAAAGGTTACAAAGGTAGTTTTGCTGTTATTAGTTCTGTTACCAATCCGTTTTGCGATTCGTGTAACAGATTACGTTTGACCGCTAATGGCCATTTAAAAAATTGTTTATTTTCATCTGGCGAATCCGATTTATTAACGACGCTAAGAGCAGGAAAATCTATTGAACCGGTTATTCAAAAAGCAGTTCAATCCAAATTTAAGGTACGTGGTGGCATGGATACTTTAACAAAACTTCAAGAACCTAAATTACATTCTAACAATAGAAGTATGATTACTATTGGTGGGTAATCTAGCCATGATAGAAGCAACATCCTTTTTGAAGCAAGAGTAAAAGATATAACAGAAGGTGCAGAACAAACAGGCCTTCACTAACTATTACCTTATTGCATAAAAATATTGAACTTGAAGATGGAGAAATAGTATTTTCTAATTTATATACTTAAACATTTGTTATAAGTGTTGCCTAATTTAGTGCGGCTTCTGTTGCTACTAAACTGTTTTTAGGGCTATGGCTGTTGATAGTGAAAAATATCAATTTGCATGTTCAACAAAAGCAATAGGAAGTTTTAAAGAATGTAGATCGGGATTTAAAGTTAAACAAATTGGTAGTAGAGTTATTTTTAAAAACACTAAAGTTATTACCATTTTATTCAGATAAAACATGAATACTTAACAGAACTTTTCTTGGCAAATTAAACTCAGGGTTTTATAATACGCTGCGTTGTATTTCTTAAAACAAGTACTTGATTATTATTTTTTAATTTCTCTAGATATTCGGTTATTGAAAAAACGCTTTGAAACAATGTTTGTTTCATTTTAGTTTTTTCTTTAACATTTGCATTATATTTTAAAATAACATCTTGGTGCATTCTTATTTCTTTAATTAAGTTACTAAAACTATATATTTTATTGTTTAACAGGTTAGTACTTACATACCCAATATGAGATAAATCAAAATGGTTAAACATAAACCTTGCACCAGAGCGAATTGCCGAAGTATCTGATTTAAATTTTTTAATATCTAATATTGAAAAATTCTTTTTGCTTATTTCTTTAATGTCTTTTAATATTTGATGAGTTTTATCTTTACTTGCATTATTTACAAAACAGAGTTCTAAATTTTCAGCTTTGTTTAAATGTTTAACAAATAAATCTATGTTTATATTTTTTTCAATATTATGACATACTATTATAATTCCTATTCGCATCATATTATTATCTATTAAACTACTTTTAAACCAGCTGTTTTAACAAGCTTTGCTCTATATTTTTTATTTCTATAAACCCAAGCAATTTGACCTAACTGAGCAACAATTTTAATTGAATCTTTCATTGAAAGTTTAGAACCATCAGCGTGTACCCATCTTTTTAATGGCTGCTCACACAACATAGCTTTGGCTTGTTTCAATCCGAAGTATTGAGACATTCGTTTAAAAATTTCAACATCAAAAATCCATTGTGTTACAAACTTTTCAGCGAAAGCGATTTTAATAACATCTTTATGAAAAATTTTAGCACCACATTGCGTGTCTTTAAAATCCATTTTTAAAATTTTTCTGATAATAAAATTGATTGTTAAGCTAATTATTTTTCTAGCCGATTCCTTTGTAATATTGGCTCCCATTCTAGAGATTCTTGAACCACTTACAATTTTGAATTCTGAGGTTTCAATGGTTTTTACTAAATCATCAAAGTCTGCTAAATCTGTAGATAAATCGGCATCTAAAAACCCAATATAATCTAAGTCTTGTTTTTCTGCCATGTGCAACATGCCTAATCGAACTGCTTCGGCTTTACCTCCATTCTTTTCACAATCGTAAACCGTTATAAAATGTTCTCTTCCTTTTTGTAAAGCTTTTAAAACTTCTAAGGTTTTATCCTTACTTCCATCATTAACAAAACATAAATGGTAACCCGAATTTTTATCAATATAATCTGTAAACTCTTTGCTTAATAAACGCTCTTCTTCGTTATAACATGGTATTACAACACCTACGCAACGCTCTTGGATCATAACATTACTGTTTAAAACTGTGCTTGCCTCCTTTGGAACTCCAATTAAACGTTTTACACGTGCGCTAATTTCATTTAAACTCAAGGGTTTTTTCATATAATCGTTTATCCCTAGTTCAAAACCTTCTGTGATCGTTTCGTCTTTAGTGTTGCCAGATAACACCATTATTGGAGTATTTGAGTTTTTAGTGTGTCTTATATATTTAACAATTTCTAAACCTGAAACACCAGGCATATTAATATCAACAATTACTAAATCTGGTTTGAATGTATTATAATGAGAAATACCTTTATTTGCATCGGTTTCAATTTTCACTTCATAACCTAATTCGGCTAATCTTTTTTGTAAAGGAAGTAAAACTAATTGCTGATCGTCTATGGCTAATATTTTCATGATTTTAGTTTTTTAAAAGTCTTTTAATGTGTTTCGAAAAAAATGTTTAATCGTTTTATGCGTGCACAAATGTCATCTAAGCTCATTGGCTTTTTTATATAATCATTTATTCCTAGCTTGAATGCTTCTGCAATAATATCTGGACTTGTGTTACCTGATAATACAATTATTGGTGTTGATGAGTACTTTTCAATTCTTATATGGTTTATGAACTCTATACCAGATACATCGGGCATGTTTATATCTACAATTACTAGGTCTGGTTTAAGTCTATCATACATACCTATTGCTTCACTTGCATCTGTAGTTGTACTTACTTGATACCCTAATTCTTCTAATTTTTTTTGCAATGGTAATAGAACTAATTGTTCATCGTCTATAGCTAATACTTTCATTTTAAAGGATTTTGTTAATTAATTATAGTCCAAAATTACATTAGAAGCCTTTATTAAAATTAATATTTAGCCTAAGCTAAAGGTAAGTGTAGACGAATGGTAGATTTGTGTAGATAAATAAAATTATGCATCGTTATTAAATTATTTATCTTTACCCTGTAGCGATTACCGTTCGTATAATTAATGAAAGAAACCTCAAATAAATACTTAATTGCAGCTATCCTTTTAGGATTGGCATTTCATGGTAGTGCTATATTTTTCACATTAGAGACTACTTATGATGCACTAATACACTTATTCTTTGCAGACCACTATGCGAATAGTTGGTTTGAACCATGGAATTATGAGTGGTATACTGGTTTTACCGTACAAAGTTATCCGCCTTTAGTACATCAATCTATTGGGCTACTTTCTTTAATAGGTGGTTTAAAGTTCGGTATGTTTAGTGTTGCTATTATTGCTATTGTTCTATTTATAACAGGAGCTTATCGTTTTTCCTTATTAATGACAGGTAATAAAACGGTTGCTGGTTATGCATCGCTTTTAGCTGTTTTTTCTTCATCGTTTGTAGAAACCCTACATATATTCGGACAATTACCAAGTATTGTAGGCGTATCGGTATTGATGCATGCTTTACCAGAAATCTATTTATGGTTAAAAACAGGTAAGAAATGGTATTTGGCCACTAGTCTCTCTTTAATAGCGGTTACAGTTACCTCACATCATGTTACTCCTATTTTTGGAATGGTATTTTTTATCTTTCCTTTAATTGGTATGGTCATCATGGATGTTTCTAGAGAGCAGGTTAACGTTATGAAAGAAGTGACGTTTAAGCTGTTTTTGAATACCTTTTTCAAGCTTTTTAAGCGTATAGTAAGTTTCGGGATGCTTTCTTTAGTCTTAATTATAGGTTGTATTTTTCCGTATTGGTTAAACTCTAAAGCCAACCCAATTACGCAGGTTCCCATCCCTCATGGATCACGAGATAATTTTTTAGAAATCACATCTTCTGGTTTGGTCTTCTTTTTAATTCCATGGGGTGTTTTATTAGTATTGCTTCCTTATATATTCTATAGATATTACAGTAAGCGTTATCTGTTTTTTGGGTTATCGGTTACCATTTGTACCGTTTTAGGAACTGGAGGAACAACACCTATTCCTTTAAAAATGTTAGGTGAAACAGCTTTTAATATTTTAACATTAGACCGTTTTACACTTTGGGCTTCTATTCTTTCTATTCCTATAATGGGCGAATTTGCCTATCGTTTGGTTGATGGTGATTTAAAGGAACTTATTCAGTCTAAATTTGGCGCTATATACCATCGCATTATTGGCGGTATACTTGCTGGTTTATTTGTTTTCATGGTTATTTTTACGATGAGTTTAAACTATTTTAGGCCGTCGCAACCACAAAAAATAAAGATGTTGCCAATTGTGAATTTCTTAAATCAAGACGACCACGATAAATGGCGATTTTTAACGCTTGGTTTTGGCGATCAAATGGCTTGGTTAAGTGCACAAACCAATGCAATGACCGTTGATGGTAATTACCATTCGGCAAGACGACTACCAGAATTAACCACAAGACCTATAGAGCGTTTAGAAAACTCTAAATTTAAAGGTGTTGCTGGTATTGGCTCGTTACAGCAATTTTTAACCACTCCAGAAAAATATAACCTTAAATACATATTCTCTAACGATAAATTTTACGACCCCATACTCTACTTCTGTGGCTGGCAACGTTTACGGCAATTAGAAAATGGTATTATGGTTTGGGAACGCCTAAATATCCCTCCAGTATCTTCTATATTACCGAAAGAAGATGTGGCTAAATGGCTAAAAATCCATTGGGGTATTATGCCTTTTTTAACCGTTTTAATTGCGTTTATTTTAAACATACAAATGCTTTGGGTTAATATGCTAAAAACGCGTATTAAACCACCTCCCGATTTTTTAAAGTTCCCAACAACATATAATAAGTTTAATAGAAATGTATTACGCATTACGCATATTTGGTCGTTGTTTTTAGCCATTGTTGTGTTTTATGGTATCTATTTGTTTTATTTAAAAAATGATTCGCAACGCAGTCCAGAAAACGCCATAATAGCCTATTACGATGCCTTAGATTTTAAGGAATTTGAAAAAGCACACAATTTAATAGACCCTAAGACTAATATTCCAATTGCCCAGTATATGTTAGAGATTTCTGTAACAGATGGCTTATTGAGTAGTTACGCGAAGATGGATGCTATTGAAACAGAAATCACCAAACTTAACGACAGTACAGTATCTGCTAAAGTTATTACCCAATGGATTACACCTTTAGAGAAAATTGAGAAGGTAGATTATAAATCATTATCTAAACGAAATAATAAATGGTATTTGCAACCAGACGATTTAAATAACGATTTACCTCCAGACCAACTCTATTCAAATAATGTTACCAAATATTTTAATCAAGGTAGGCGACGCATCACTACCGAGCAAACACACCACGAAGACATATTAAAACAGCCTGTTTTAGAAGTCGTTTCCGCCAAACTAGTGCATTACGACGGTAGTTATGCTATTATTGGCGAAGTGCAAAATATTGACAATGTACCTGCAGATGTCATTTTAAAAGGAACCTTATACAATAATGATAATAAACAACTAGCAACTTACAATGCAAAGTATCATGTAAAACACAAACTAATGCCTAAAGAATCTAGTAGTTTTAGAATTAACTTTGAGGGCATTGCTTGGTCTAAAACCAAAGATTCTATTCCAGATACATTTAACCCGGATGAGTTTACACCTATTGAATTTGAAGAACAACCCACCAAATTCAATTTACAAGTGGCAGGAAATGTATCAGGATCTGACTTATACAAAAACGTAGTATTGAGTGCTATTGATATAAAAAATAACAACATAAGCGGAAACCTTTTTAACAGCGGCATTCAAGAAATAACAATCCCGCAACTTTTAATTACCTATTACGACGACAATAAAAACATGGTATGGGTAGATCATTTATTTGTAAAAGCTGGAGTAAGACAACAACGAAAGCAAGATTTTGAATATCAAATTTTAAAAGATGGCAAAGTAAACGTTATAAACGAAAGCATGAAAAACATTTTTGTAAATGGTTTACCAAATGAAAATATTGCTAGTAAAATAGTACCTAACAGAATTATAAATCATACCAATGCTCAATTACAAAAAATTGAACATCCCGATTTTAGTTATATTAAAATAGAAATTAACACATACATAGGAAGCCCTAATTAATGCAGTTAAAACATACATATTTGTTCCTTTTAGGTTTGATTTTATTATCATCGTTTGCTGTTATGAAACAAAATGAAACAGCAAATAAAATTGAACTATTAACAATTCAATCAGATTATGAAGTTGGCGAAACTATTGTTTTAAAATTTTCAGCTTCTAAAATTAACAAGCCTCTACTCTACTGCTCTAATAGTTATGGTTCCACTTTAATTGCTGCTTCAACAGAAAACGATACACTTGTATATAATATTCCCGAAAATATCACAAAAAAAATAGGTGTTGTAAATTGGACATTGCTTCATGATGCTGTTTCACTTTCTGGACATTTCAATATCAATCCAAAAGCCGAAGTTGCCAGTATAGAGACCTATATTGGACCACCAAGTATTGAAGCTGGCGGTACAGATTACACCATGCTGGTTGTGATTCCATCAGATTCATTAGATAATCCGGTACCAACAAATACTTCGGTTAATGCAAAATTTCAGTTTTTAGCTTCCGAAGAAAAAGAAGATATGTTCACTAAAAACTTAATTGCTTATAAAAAAATACATTCTAAAAAAGAAAGTGGACGCATGTTGGTATCTTCTGAAAGTTTAGGGATTAATTCTAAAGAATTTACTATAAATGTTTCAGCAGCCATTCCTACAGATTTTACAATTTCAGCAACACGACCACATGCGTATGCAGATGGTAACCAGATTACAACATTTTCAACATCCATAATTAGAGACAGTCATAAAAATTTAGTTAGTGATGGTACGTTTGTCACATTTTTTATTACTAATTCTGAAGGCAATATTTTAAAAACTACAGGTACAACTATTGATGGTATTGCTACTTCTAAAATCATTCATCCCGATTATAAAGACACCTGGAGTATTAAAGCTTACGTTGATGGCATGTCTGAAAGCAATATTATTTCTCTTAATTTCAAACGCGTTATTGAAGATTTCGACATTGCTTTTTCTGATAAAAACAGAACACTAACTATTGGCCCTTTGCAAAGTTTTATGGAGCAAATGATTCCTGATGGTTTACACGTTAAGTTAAATATTTATCAAAATAATACGCAGGTACAAACCTTAACAAAAACATCGTTTAATGGCTATGTTACATTTAAATTAAAACCGGCAATTTACAAAGATGGTGATTATAGCTTTAGTGTTGAAGCTGCAGGATTATCAAAAGACATTAAAACAAAAAAACTATGGTAGGTCTTAGCAAAAACATACTGCGCACCATATTAATTCTGTCTTACGTTATTCTTATTGGTTTGATTATTTATGGTCTTAGCTCATTATTTAGTTATCTAAATACTGGCGCCGACCGAAGTACGATGCTACACACAGAAATTAAAAAAGTAGAACAATATTTACCAAAACTAGAATGGGAACCTTTACAGAATGAAGGCAGGCCTATGGATAATGAAAACCTAAATGCTCTGCAAAACGATTATTTAGATGCTTGGTATGTGAAGCAAATTGCTTACAAAACGAATAAAACAGCTGGTATTAAAGATTATTATACAGATAGTGCTAGAGAAAATTTATTTGCGTTTATAGAACTTAATAAAGCCGAAAACATAACCATTGAAGCTACTACACTTAAGCACAATCCTAATTTAGAGTTTTTTAGCGAAGACGGACAGTTAGCCGTTATTACAGATAAAAATGTTGTGGAATACAAACGCATTTTTAAAGCTGATAAATTAGTTCTAGAAACAAAAGAAACAGCAACTTATAAGGCGGTATTTCTTTTGGAAGATGGGTTTTGGCGCATAAGACATTTGGTTAAAGAAACTGCAGATATTCATGAAGCAGAAGCCCAACATGTTTCAGTTGATGGTTTAGACATTAAAGGCATTAATTATTATCCGCAAGCCAACCCTTGGGATATGTTTGGAGATCAATTTTCTACGGATACTATTTCAAAAGACTTTAAAATAATAAAGGACGCTGGCTTAAATTCAGTTCGTCTTTTTGTACAGTATGAAGATTTTGGTAAAGCCGCTGTAAGTCCTAAAAAAATAGAAAAATTAATACAAACGTTTAATATTGCTGAAAAACATAACCTAAAAATAGTATTGACTTTATTCGATTTTTATGGCGATTATTCGGTAATGAATTGGACTTTAAATCAGCGTCACGCAGAAACCATCGTCAATGCTGTAAAAAACCACAACGCTTTGCTAGCCTGGGATATTAAGAACGAACCTAACTTAGATTTTGAATCTAGAGGTCGAGATTTAGTGGTGGCTTGGTTGGATAATATGATTGATTTAGTAAAATCTGTAGACGATAAACATCCTGTAACTATTGGTTGGTCTAACACCCAAAGTGCTTCTATTTTAAAAGATAAAGTAGACGTTATATCGTTTCATTATTATGAAGATTTAAATAAACTTGATGACGCTTTAAAAACTCTCAAAACCGAAATACCAAACAAACCTTTAGTACTTCAAGAGTTTGGTGTTTCCTCGTATCGTGGTCTTTGGAATCCGTTTGGGAATTCAGAAGAAGATCAAGCTAATTACCATAAAAAAATCCAAGAACATATTTCTGAGAATCATCTACAATTTATGTCTTGGACCCTATACGACTTTACTAAAATACCTAAGGAAGTCGTTGGACGACTTCCTTGGAGAAAACGAGCTCAAGAGCATTTTGGCTTTATAGACCAAAACGGAGAGACTAAACCCGCTTACGAGTTTATTACTAAATAATTGTCAAGATCATTTATTTAAAACACTTTTCAACTTGGGGCAAAAAAGGCCTCGTTTAATTGTAATCTTTTAATAGGTTTTAAAGCATTAGTGTTCTAAAACACATCTTTTGCTTTAAATGCAACTTTTTAACTTGGGGCAAAAAAGGTGACTTTCGAATTAATATCTAAACAGTAGCTTGGGTATATCTTAGTAGGTAGATTACTATTGTTTAGTAAATGTTTAAGCTGAAGCTGTAGCTAAGTTTTTTGATTTTTTGTTTATTATTTTATTAAAATTTTCTAGATACAAATCGGCAATTTGAGACATTGGGTGTGCCGTTGCTGCTTTATAGTTCGATTTTGCTAACTCTAATCTATAAGCATCATTCGTTACAATAGCTTCAATAGCTTTTGCTAAACTCTCTACACTTGTAGGTTCAAAAAACTCGCCTCTATACCCTTCATCCTGGACTAATAAAGCTAAATCTCCTAAGTCTGGCATAATTACCGCTTTTCCGTAACTTCCTGCTTGGTGCAAAACACCAGAGCTTCCTGTTGTAGAGGTGTATGGAAATACAACTACAGCACTTTCATTAAATAAAGTAGGTACTTCATACTCTTCAACATAACCTGTAAAACGTACTTGTGGTACATGTTTATAGTCGTCTTGTACTTTAGCTAAGTAACCTGGTACATTTGGGTTATCGGTTCCAGCAATAACAACTTCTAAATCTAATCCTGTTGATGCTCTAACTTGCTCAACCGCTTCAATCATACCCTCTACTTTTTTATAGGTTCCAAATTTTCCGAAAGTCATAATTTGCATCGGTCCTTCTGGTAAAGAATAATCTGGTTCTTCAGGAATTTCAAAAGTTCCATGAGGAATTAATTTCACATTTTTAGCACCATACTTACTTTCTAAAATATCTACATATTTCTGCATGGTTACAGCTACTGTATCTGCTTGAAGAATTAATTTAGTTAACGTGGTTCCAATAAAGCCGTAAAGCTTTTGCATTAATTTGTTAGATGTAAAACCTGCACTTCCTAAATCTACTTCTTCTAGAATATTGTGTAATAATACAATGTTTGGTATTTTCTTCAGCTTACAAACCAATGGTAACATTAACCCTAAAGCGGCAGCTATTTTTTTATCTCCAAACTTCATAAACTGCAAGTTAAATAATACTGAGTCTGGTTTTGTTTGGTTAATAGCCTTTGTAACAGACACTATATTTTTATAACTATTAAAAGACCAACATTCCTTTATTGTTATCTTACAACCATCTTCTGTAAATGCAATATCTTTTGCGCCTTCTGTTTTATCTGTTAGCAAAATTAATTCAGTTACATTTTCTTTTTGTCTAAATTGTTTTACTAAATGATATGCATATTCATTTAAAGTGACTTTACTAGGCGGATATGCTGTTACGATTGCTAGTTTCATAAGTTTCAGTTTTATTGTTTTTTAATGGTCTTATGGTGCATCCAGTTACTATTTATTCTTCAATAGAAAATTTAGTTCTGGATGGTTCATAATATGTTTTTTTATAAGTTATTTATTATTTATAGTACAAATTTGCGTTATATTCTTCTAAAAACCGATCGCCTTTAGTTAGTATGACGGTTACTGTAGGTGAATGGTAACATGCTTTAGTTTAATTCATTTTTAGATAGTATTTGATCATATTTAAAGAATGCCAATTGAATCGCTAATAATAACAACATCGCTATAATTTGCATGTGCACAACTTGCTCTAAACTATCATGATAAAAAATCACCAGTCCCATTTGTAACATACCAAACACTCCAGAGATTACTACTGGAATATATTTATCTAAAGACAAATAGTAATAAGCAAAAATGTTAGAGATGGCAAACATAGATGTGGCAATGGCATATTTCCATAAAAGTGGTGCCATAGCAATATAACTATCACCAAAAAGCAACGTAATAATGGTTTCTGGAAAACTTAAGCAAGCCAATATAATGGTTATAGAAATAGCCGCTATATACCCAATATATTTAAAAAGTGTAGGTGCTGTTTCTTTACCATCTTTTTTAAGCTGAACTACAGTTGGTAATAATAACATCACAAACATCCAGGCAATAAAATAAACTATTCTACCAATTAAAGCCAACGAAGCATACAATCCAGCCTCGTAAGATTCAAAATAATGTTTTACTAAAAGGATGTCACTATTGTTAATTATAATTTGAGTAAGTTCATAAAAAGCAGTAATTATAAAAAAGCTTTTTATTTCTTTAGAATGTATTTTACTTAAAACTAAGGCTTTCTTAGGTATTAGAGTTGGAAATCTAAATGGTATTAAACCAAATACAAACGATGCCAAAATACCTACTGCAATTACAACCGACGATTGAATATTAAAAATTAATATGAGACCTAAAGTAATTATCAATCGACTTAACATTTCGCTTTGATACGTAATAGATAAAGATTTAAATGCCTTTTTACCTTGAAAAACACCACGATTCACACTCATTAAAAAGTAAAGCGGAACACCACATCCAAAAACAACAAACATATTTGATGACGATGTATTAAATAAACTCTGTAAATTACTGGCAAATACAATGATAAGGACACCCATTATAACACCAACTAAAAGTGCATTTTTATAAATTTTAGATACAAAGCTTGTAAATATTTCATTTTCAAAAAGAACAGAAAATTTTGCAGTTACTAATTGAAACGTCATCGCCGCAAAACTTAATACTAATAAAAAAGTAATTAAAACTGCAGCATCTGCAAACTGGGCTGGCCCTAAAACGCGACCAAGAATTAAATTATATAAGTAATTACCACCATTAACGGCTAGTACACTTAGCATAAAAAGTTGCTCTGGTGTAATTTTTTTAGATTTTAAAATAGTAAGAATTTGCATGACTTTTTTTATATTATAGTATTCTAATTATGCGGCATCTACAGCCGATAAATCAACAGATTCATAAATTTCTTTACAACCATAACCAATAATAGAAAAAGACTTATTACTAATTTTAGCTTTTTTAAAAAGGTCTTCAATTACTGTTAAACCAGTTTTATTAATTGCTGTTACTCTGTCAATATTAATTGTTAATGATTTTTTATATACTAATAAAAACTCTAAATGATCTTTAAATTTTTTTACGGTTTCAGAACAAATAGCGCCTTCTAATAAAATTATACCATTGTTTTCTTTAATTGTTAGTAACATAAATTTGAATGTTTATTATTTAAAATACTTTGATTTCTGATACAAATATCTATCAAGAATCAATGGAGGGAGGGTAAATTTCGTCCAGTTGCAATTAGCTTTAGACGAATGAATCAATTGTATTGTTTAATTATATTATTTAAAAACTATAAGCTATTCCTAATGTTTTCAGCTGTGAATATGGCAGGTTAACCTCTAATTAATCACGTGTTATCCGACAAATATAGCGTTTTATCGATAAAAACATCGAATTAATGATATATTTCTTTCAAAAATATATTACATTTACCACAATATTAATATTGTTAGAACTTTTTATTCTAATAATCAACCCAAATAAATTACTATCATGATTAAAATTCTAGCCATAGATGATCAGCAATTAATATTGTTATCATTAGAAAAACATTTAACCGATTTAGGCTTTAATATAAAATGTGCAAATTCAGGAGAAGAAGGATTAGAATTATTTGACTCTTTTAAACCAGACATTGTAATTGTTGATATAAATATGGAAGGCATGTCTGGCCTAGATGTTGTAAAAAATATTAGACTAGAAAAAAAATCTGACACAAAAATATTAGTCCTTTCTGGTAATACCAATGAAGACACCATTATTGATGGGTTTGATTTGGGTATTGACGATTATATGAAAAAGCCGGTATCTCTTAATGAGGTAACAGTAAGAATTAATAGAATATTTGGACTAAAAACCATAAAATCGCAGGATAATAACAAAAAAGAACAAATGCTTCAAGAACGTTGTGTTGGTGTGGTTATACCTTGTTATAACGAAGAAGAAAGACTTTCAAGTAAGGAGTTTCATGATTTTATTGATAGTAATTTAGGATATCTATTATGTTTTGTAAATGACGGTAGTACAGATAAAACCTTAGATGTTTTAAATTCTTTACGAAAAGGAAGAGAAAATAATATTATCGTTTATGATTGCGAAAAAAATGGTGGTAAAGCAGAAGCTGTTAGGCAAGGCGTGTTGCATTTGGCGAAAGACCCACAATTAGATTATATAGGCTATTTAGATGCCGATTTATCTACCGATTTTAGAGATTTTGATGATTTAGTAAAAACTATTGAAACTTCAGACTTTAAAATTGTAAGCGGTTCTAGAATGACTAGAATGGGTGCGAACATCGCTAAAGAATCTGCCCGTGCTATAATTAGCAAAACCATAAACCTTATAATTAGAACCATTCTGGGTATGTCTTTTAATGATACCCAATGTGGTGCGAAAATTATGGACAAAGATATTGCACAACATATGTTTAAAGATAAGTTTATAACGCGATGGATTTTTGATGTTGAAATATTTATGAGAATGCGTAAGCATTACGGAAAGAAAAAAGCAATTTCATATATCTGTGAGCAACCACTTAAAAGATGGATACATGCAGACGGTTCTAAACTATCTATGAGAGATTCTGTTCAAATTGTTGGACAGTTGGGACAAATAGCTATTCACTACAGGTAATATGAGTAATTTAGAGTTTTAAAACATATTTTAAACGCCAATGGGCTGTTTGTTTAGTCCAGTAACCAATTACTATAGATTAAAGACTGCATACTATTGATTAACTTGCACTTGAAATTAATTAAACATATTATGCCCCTTAAAAAGCTATTATTATTACTTACATTATTTGTTTCTACCATATCTTTTGCACAAGATATGCAAGAAGGTTTTACCTATCTTGAAACTGGAAAATACGCTAAAGCAGAAACCTTTTTTAAAGAAACGTTAAAGGAGTACCCTGATAATAAAACGGCTAGATTATGCCTTGGTAGAGCCATTGGCTTAAACGGAAAACCAGAAGACGCTAAAGTCCTATTCACAAATTTATTGGCAGATTACCCTTCAGATTTTGAAGTAAAGCTAAACTATGGCGAGTCTTTATTATGGACCAGTAATTTCCCAGATGCGAAAACATTTTTTAAAACATTAATAGACGAAGATCCTAAAAGCTTCCCTGCATTATTAAGTTATGCAAACACCTTATCTAATTTAAAAGAATACGAGGATGCTTTAATTTATGTGAATAAAGCTTTAGAGGTTTTACCTGGAAATCCTAACGCATTAACCTCGAAAAAATATATGTATTTAGGCTATGCCTATCAAAATCAGCAAGCCCAAAAGTATGATGAAGCCGAACGTCTTTTAAAAGAAAACTTAAACCTTTTTAAAGATGATAAAGACACCTTATTGAATCTAGCTAACCTCTATTTAATTGCTGGCGAATTTGATAAAGCTGAAAACACATACAATACCATTGCCAATAATCCAGAAAATAAAATACTAGCTTTAAACGGTTTAGCTTTAGTGAAACATTTAAAGGGTAAAGAAAAAGAAGCCTTACAACTTAGCGAACAAGCTTTTTTAAGTTTAGATGCTAAAACTGATGCTGCATTAGTACAACCCACTACAGAACGCTATATACAAGCCTTAATTTGGAATAAAAAATATAAAACTGCAGATGTATTAATTAGTAATTTAATTGAAACAAAACCAAACGAAAACTGGATACTAGCCTTACGCGCAACCTTAAATATTTATAAAAGTGATTTTAAAAAGAGTGTTGCAGATTACAATCGCATTTTGGTAAACGACAGCAGCTCGTTTGATGGCAACTTAGGAAAAGCTAATGCCTTAAAGGCTATAGGAAAATATAATGATGCATATACCTCTGCTGAAAATACGTTAACCTTTTACGACAAGCAAAAAGATGCTACCAATTTTATAAAAACACTAAACACGAGCTTTACACCTTTTTGGGAAACTAAAGCAGCCTACTCTTTTGATAATGGCGATAATAAAGCCTTTGGTGTACAAACAAAAATAGAATTCCCAACCTCAACAAAATTTAAGTGGTTAGCAAATTATGGTTATAGAACGACGAGTAACAATGTCACTAATTTTGATGCCACATCAAACGATTTTTCTTTAGGTTTAGCCTACCAGATTTTGCCAAACATGACGTTTAAAGGAACTGCTGGTGTAACATCAGCGAAAGCAAACAATAGCGATTACACGCAGCTTGTAACCGATTTGGCGCTAAACATAAAACCTTTTAAACTACAAGTTTTAGATATTGGATTTAAAAGCGAAATACAAAGTTTTAATGCCGAGTTATTAGATCGCGAAATTGTGATGAATAATATTTATGCCAACTATAGTTTAAGCACCAATTTTAATTTAGGTTGGTTTACACAATATTTTTATACGTGGCAAAACGACGATAATGCCAGAAACCTATTATTTACCTCGCTATACTATAATATTTTACCAAAACCATCGTTTAAAGCGGGTTTAAACTACCAATACATTACGTTTAAAAACCAAGTACCTACTATTTATTTTAGCCCAGAAAAATTTAATGCTGGCGAAGTATTTGTAAATATTATTAAAGATGAAGCCATAACCAAACCTAAGGAATGGTTTTATGAACTTACCGCTGCAACGGGCTTACAATACATTGAGGACGATAGCAGCCAAAGCACCTACCGCATACAAGGTAAACTTGGTTATAAATTCTCTGAACGCGCTTTATTAAACCTTTACGGAACCCGAAGTAATATTGCATCAGCAACTGCTGCTGGATTTACTTTTAATGAGATTGGTGTGCGGTTTAAGTGGTATTTGATGAAGAAGCCTGTTTTTAGAGAGTGAATAGTGTCATGTCGAACGCATGTGAGACATCTCATCGTTTATGATAGGTATTCGTTTTCCCCTTTCCTTTAAATGATAAAAATAAATTATTCAAAAAGTTCTACAATAGTCAAAACCACTAACGAATACAAGATAAATTAGGCTATTAATCCGAAGACTCAAAGTTATATCCAATGTCCTTAAATCTGTTTATTTTTTCTTTTATTAAAGTACCCTTTCTAAAATGTCTCTTTTGAGCATTAAACCAATTATATAAAGATTGATATATTTTTTTTGATGGCACTTTGAAATGACCATTATTTAAATAGAAATCATATAATTCCTTTAATTTATCCTCAAAATTCACATCTTGAGGAAACCAAATAAATTCAAGTTCTTCAAGAAGTTCAATTTTATCAGTTTTTAAAATATCATTTCTATAATTCTGTCTCTGTTTAAAACACCATTTTCCTAAATGTGAATTTTCGGGAAATATAACGGGTATATTGGAATTCCCATTTTTAAGGTAATAGCTTTTCAATATTGAATACATTTTTTTCCAATCAGTTTCATTTGGATTCCAATCAAATCCTATTTCATTAAGTTTATCAATTTGATTCTGTGACAAATTATCTTTAACAGCTCGTTGTCTGACAACCCATGTCCCAAGCGCAACTCCTTCAAATTTTGTCCTTGCAGGCACATCAACAGTATTATGAATCAATTTATATTGAACCAATAACCCATAGTTTTTCAACCATTCCTTATAAAAATTTTGTGCTCTAGCGGCAGCTCCATTATCTGCTAAAACAGATTTAGTTTTTGGGCTTCTCTTTGCTTTTCGTTTTGGTTTTTCTCCATCTGATATTTTTTCAATTAATTCAGGAAAACCAGAATATACCCAATTATTAAACCTGGCCCAAGCAATAAGTTTTGTCGTATAAACTGTTCTTGTACCAATAGATTTTGATTCAGCAAAGAAATTAGGATACATTTTAATGAACTGAGAAGAAGTACATGGCGAAAGCATATAGACATCATGCACAAACTTAACTTTATTTAACTCTAAAGATAATTTCGAAAGTTTCTTATAGAAGTCTTCCATCGTTTTTAGATTTTTAAAGGCATTACCTAATTCTGTCAATTGAAATATTCCCTTTTTTAATTCTATTATTTTTAGAATTCTAAAATCACGTAAGAACTCTTTGTCTGTGACACCGACATCTAATCCACTTTCAACGAATGAAGTAAACATGTCAAAAGAAGTGAACGGATTGCTTCTTAAAAAGATAGTTTCTTTTTCTTTATCAAAGTTTTTTAAAGCTTTTCCTTTTTGCGGTTCAATTATCTTGCTACTTATATCAATATCAAGGAACTTAAGCCAATTTGCAAAATAATTTGAATAGGTTCTCCATGTTTTTTCTTTGTGAGATACACTTTTGAATATCTCTTGCAAAATATCAGAAATTTGCGAAATCTCAATATTATTTGTCTCCAACTCCGTTAATTTACTATAAGTTGAAAATTCAAGTACTTTTCTTTTGATTACACGTTTAAAGGTAGACTCACTAATTTTCAATTTATCAGGAACCATAAATATATCGTTACCAGGAACTTTTTTTACTAATTCAAAATTTCGTAACTCAATTAAGATATTTCCTAATGTTCCTTCTCCCATTCGTTTATCCTGATTTCCCAGTAATGTTTTAAAACTCTGTTGTCGTGATTTTTTAAATGAAAGAAATACATTTAAACATGGCTGTGCTCCTTGTTTAAAAATATAACCTCGTCTTATTAATGGAACTTTTCCGCTGACAATATAATCTCTAAAAATATCCCAATAAACGTTGTAATTAAATCCTGAACGAATAATAAGTCTTTTATCTATGAGTGATTTAATCTCTTTTGAAAGCTTATATTCGGTAATATCATTTTCATCAAAAAGATTACCAGAAGCCGCCTTATTTGCAACAAGCTCTAATGCTTTCTGTTCTTTTTGAATAACATTTGACAGATCTGATTCAAACAAAGATTTAATGTTCAAATTATCATCTACAAGGTCATCTATACTTTGTCCATTCTTTATCTGTTCAAAAATATGAATGCAAAGTTTTTTTATTAACCAAGGAAAACCTTGACTATTTTCTATTAGTCTATTCCTTATATCACTATTTAGCGGAGTGGATGAATACTCAATTACTGATTTTTCAAGTTGTTTTAGTATACCATTAGTTTCACTTACTCCAAACTCTGGAACCACGAATTCTATTGATTGTTCTTTTGCTTGCTGAAACCATCCATATGAAGGAATATCTGGCTGTATATAAAATTCAGATTTCCAAGAAAAACCAACTAATATATTTGTTTGTGCTTCACTTACGTCTGAAAGAAACTTATAAAAATATTTAAAGATGTCAGTTTTTCTGAAAACATCTTCAAATTGGTCAAATATGATAATGAGAAGCTTATCTGCTGTTTCTAAATATGCTAAATATTCCTTAACAAACTCAGAATCTATAAGGCTAAAGTTTGAAGTAAACTTTATGTTTGAAAAATCAATGGTTTTGCTTTCAATAAAACCTGAATCAAATGTTCTTTGTATAGCTTTTTGAAAAGCTTTTGCAACAAAATTTTCAGTAATTGCACTACGACAATCAAAAGCTACTGTATGAAATCTTTTACTGTAATAATGAGTTTCACAAGTTCCTTTAATTGCATTAATCAGGGAACTTTTACCCCATCCAGAATTACCTTTCAAATAAAACGCACGTTTGTTAGTTTCTTTAGTTCGGATTCTTCTAAAAAACTTAATGAGTTCCGATTTTAAATTATCTCTTCCAACAAAATAATTAAAATGAGCTGGTTTGTAATCAAACCAATCGTCTCCTGATTGAACTTCCGCAACAATTTCAAAATCATCAGATGCACTTGTTTTATATTCAGTTTTTTCCTGTTGGTTTACAATAGACTTTAGTTCCAATCTTTGGATTTCTGGAATTTTAGCAAGAATTGATTCCAGTTTTGTAATATCATCAAGTGATTTACCTAATTGAGCATCAAAAACATAATAATAAGTCGGATAAGCCAAACTACCTTGTCCTATGTAAATCAAGTAATCACCCAAATATGAAACAATTAAAAGCTGTTGGGTAATATCTCCAAGATTACTATAATCAATAGTCTTTATTTTATTAGAATCTTTCAATAATTCTATAACCATTTTTGGCCCATAAAATGTCACATTCTTAAAAAGGTCATTTTTTTCAAATTCTTCATTTTTAAGTCCTGATGCCTGTTTATCAAGTTCTACTGTATGAATAAAATATGCTTGGTCCGGCTTTTTAGTAAATACACTAAATCCAAAGTTTTTTATTTCGGTTGATTTTACTTTTTCTTTAGCTTTGCATTCAACATATAGGTTTTTTTTATCATATTTATGTCTCGCAAATAAATCAATCTCTAATCCAGTAAATTGAACATTAGGATCTATATCAAATTTTTGTAGCTCTAAAACACTCCTAACTAACCTTTCAAAACAGTTGCCTTTTTCATAGCTCTCCATTCCTTTTGTTGATTTCTGAGGTATGACAAGAATTTTACTATTCATTTCACTAGTTTATAATTATTCTGCGTTGGATAAAATTTCACTCTTTCGTAAGTCGAAATATTATCCTCTTTTTGATTTAAAATTCTGTAAAGCTGATTGCTTTATTTGTATTGTCACTTTTTGTATTAAAAACAAATAAGACTCTACTAAAAACACAACTCTATTTAACAACGAAATATACTACAATTAAAAACAAAAAGGCAAAAAACTTACGTCTTTTGCCTTACTACACAGAATAAATATGCTATTAATTAATCCATGAGTAGTTTTGTGGTTCTATAATTGGTTTGGTTACTTTTAATGTTACAGAAATACAAACCAGAACTTAGGTTACCACGTTGCAGGGTTACTTGGTTATTTCCTGGTTTAGCATCAACCAGAATTTGTTTTACTATATGCCCAACTTGGTTATACACTAACAACTGCACCGTTTCTGAGTATTGTGCTGTAAAGTGTATCGTTGTTTGATTATGCATTGGGTTTGGTATGGCTGTAGTTGCTATCTCGTTTGTTTCAATACTAGCTGAAGATAATGTGCTGCTTGTTGAGAAACGTAATTGCTCTAAAGTCATGCTTTTTGTTACTTCTTGTCCGTTATCGGCTAACATGGTAAATACTATTGAGGTTACATCGTTAACTTCTAATGGCATACCATTGCTAGAATTAAAATCTGAAAACAATAAGGTATAATCGTTTAAATCTTCTGTTAATTCAATACTTGTTTTGTATTGTGTTTCCCAGTTGCTAATGCTTTCTTTTACCAATCTTACAATTAAAGTTCCTGTGCCTTTAGCTTGTAGTTTAAAGCTGTTATATTCTGTTAAATTTATTGGGTTAAACTTTGGTGTTAAGGCTCTGTAAGCTGCAATATATTCGCTTGTTGTAGCTTCTAAAGTAATGTTACGTTCTATTGCATACTCAGCATCATTAAACTGTGCTTCGTTTGTTTCTACCATATAATTTGTTACTGTAGTTGTAGGTGCTGCATCATCATATCCCCAAGGTCCATCAGACATAAATAAATCGTCTGGTGTGTTTATGCCATCTCCAATTCTAAACCCAATATCAAATAGGTTTCCTGCTTCTACTTCAACATTAGAAATATAATCGCCGTTTAAATCTATTGTAGATGCTACATATTCTACAGTTGCGGTTTCTGTTCCGCGTAATCCGCCATCAAAAGCAACAGCTTCACTCCTATTTGTATTTACAACTTGTAAATTTAATTTACCGTTTTTATAGGTTCCTGTTCTTACAAATACCGTTGGTGGTGGTGAGTTGTTATAGCTTGTTACGGGTTGCTGTGCATCCAATAATGTTACTACTTCTTCACCTAGTTTTAATAAATTGTCTAAAGAGTTAGACCAGATTTGGAAATTATAAAACCCAACGTTGCTTTCGTATTTATCAAGATTCCAATGGCTTTCTATCCCGAAATTCGCATCGTTATTTATTGATTTTGCCGAAAGACTTAATACAAACTCTAAGCTACCATCAATCGTTCTAATTAATGATTTTATAAATTGTTGCTCCTTAATTTCTATAGTTGAAACCGATATTAATTGTGCACCTAATAATCTATCGCAGATATATTTGGTATGTTCGTAAACACCTTTATCTGTTTTAAGCAATAGAATAGAGGCTACGGCGTCGTTGTTTCGCATATAATCTACTGAATACACATCGGTAGCATTGGTAATACCAATCAAATCTTTTGGAGACGACTCAATAACGGCATCTTCGTTTATAATTTCTAATGGAATAAAATCTGATAATTGAAATCCGTTACCTTTAGCTGTGTTTCCTTTACCATACATAGCAGATTTTGTAACGCGATTTGCTAAAGCTTTATCGAACTTATAGTTGGTTTTTGCTCTGTTAAAATTACGTTTACTAATTTGTTGAGATAACCTGTTATTACTTTCTAACCCACCAGCATTTGCACTAGATGAAGATGATAATTCTATAACATCGCACTCACCATAACCAGAACATGAAGGATCTTCACAATCAATTAACCCATCGCCATCATCATCAATACCATTATCACAAATTTCTTGTAGTACTGGAGCTGTAGGACAACGTGCACCATCGTTTTGTGCACTTGAAGGACCAAAAGCAAATAAGTTAGAATCCATGTCGTTACTGCTCGTAACATCTTGTACACTTTGGATAACATAAATAGTTCCTGTTTGGTTAGCAGATATATAAAAACGACCAGAAGCATCGAAATAAACCGCACCATATGTATAATTTAAACCAGATAGAATTGGCACTTCGCCTAAGCTTTCCATACTACCAGTTTCGGCATCTATTCTGTATAAAATATTGGTTTTCTTTTCTACCGAATACAGCTTACCATCTACAGCATTAAAAGCCCAATCATGGATACTTATATTTTTAGGTAAGTTTAAAGTTTCTTTAAAATTCGTATAATCAGTAGAATCTGGATTTAAATCTATCGCGTAATAGCTTGTTCCTCCTCCTTTTAAATAATAAATACCTTCTGCGCTAACATCACCAACGTAGCGACCACTTGTAGGTAACTCATCTATATAAAACGTTTCTGTTTGAAAATCTTTACCAATACGAACAATTGATTTTTCAGGTGTACTTAAAGACCCCCAAATAAAACCATCGGCTGGGTTGTAAGCTGTTGCATTAATATTACCCTCGGTAACATCTGCAGCTACTTGATATGAATTTCCTGATGCTAAATCGATAGCATACACGTCATTATACTGAAATAAGTAAGCATTGTAATCGCAGTTAAATGGTACAGCTTCTGTCCCTACTCCTACTTGAGCACTAACTTGTAAAGTGAAAACTGATAATAATAGTAATAATTTTTTCATGGTGTTATGTATTTACAAGACAAAAATATTTTAAAAGAGGTCTTGTTTTTTTATTATTCGTTTAGTAAAGTTTATGTGTAGACGAATGGTAGATATATATAGTTAAGCCAATTATCGTTTTACAAAAATGTTTATAAAATAGTTTCTCCCTTTTTCGTCTTGTGTGGTTGAAACTCCAAAATCTGTAAACCCAGGAGTTTCTATATTCTTTTTATGACTCTCACTTCTTAACCAAGCATCTACAATAGATTGCGTAGAAGAATAGCCATAGCCTACATTTTCTGAAACACTTTTAGCATTCACACTCTTTTTTAAATTTTCTAATCTTGTGAAGAAATAGTCATGACTTATTTCGCCTTGCTCAACCATATATTGATTATGCAAAATTGCTTCCTTTGAGGCTTCATTAAGAATATTAAGAGATGATAAACCTTTTGAAACTCTATATGCGTTAATAATCTCAACAATCTCATAGTCCATCTCGCTATATTCTACTTGAATGCTTTCTGATTTATACTCTTCTAGAGCTTGATCATCTTCTTTTACAGAACATGATATAAACGAAATATTTAATAAAAAGATAACTAATACAAAAGATAATTTTTTCATGAGATTTGATTTAATTTCATGACAAAACTAATTTGAAAGTAAGCTTGGTTTTTTAATTTTCGATTAGACCATTTTTATGTGTAGACGAATGGTTATTATTTAAAGATACCCGACATAAATATGTAATACAAAAGGAAAAAGGCAAAAGATTCCTCTTTTGCCTTTTGCTTTTATATTGTTTTAACCTAAACAACTCGCATTGCAATAATAATTTGTATTACAATAAATTAAGTCGCTTCATTAATTCCGGTCGGTTTGATCGACTTACAGGAATAACGTCTTTTTTAATAAGTACGCTATTATCTTCAATATCAATAATTTTTTGAACATTTATAATGTAAGACCTATGTATTTTTAAAAACAAATCGTTTGGTAATTTATCTTCAATTTTCTTTAGGGTTGAATGCACCGTATAATTCTTGTCTTCTGTTTTTAATAAAATATAGTCGCCTTTTGCTTCTACCAAATAAATAGTTGGAATATCTATTTTAATTAAACGTCTGTCTATATTAATATACAAATCGTTTCCTGAAGACGTTTCTACAGCATTTTTAGGTGCTTTAGCTTTTTTTGATGGTGCATCAGCAGATTCTGCTTTTTGAATGGCTTTATCAAAACGTTCTTGCGTAATGGGTTTAACCAAATAATCTATTATACAATCGTACTCGAAAGCTTGTATTGCAAAGTTAGGATCTGAAGTTGTCAATATTATTTTTGGTGGATTTTTTAGGGTTTCAATAAAGTCAAACCCCGTAAAATCTGGCATATGAATGTCTAAGAAAATTAAATCAACTTCATTTTGATTTAAATATTTAATGGCTTGCATGGCATTAGGAAAATCTTCTAATATATTTAACCTTGGTATTTTTGAACAAAGTTGTCCAATAATGGCTCTTGCAGTAGCCTCATCATCAATAATAATACAATTCATAAAAGTAACACTATAAGGTCGCTAAGAAGTCTGTAATAATTTGCATGATATTCTCAAATTCCACTTTTCCTGTTGTACTTTGTTCTAATAAATTTTCTTCAAAGTTAACAGCTACTTCATAACTCTTTTCAAGCCCTAAAATACTAATTTTATGTTTAAGTTTATGGACATTACCTGCAGCTTCTTTAAAATTATTATTTTCAATATTTTTAAAGTAGATGGCTTTCTCCTCTGGGAACTCCTTTTGTATTATAGCTATTAGCTTGTCTTCAAAGGCTTTATCTCCTCCAGATAATTGATTGATATATGATAAATTTGGTTGTTCCATGATTATTTTTTTATAGTGAAATAAAAGGTTGAACCTTCATGTAATTTAGATTCTACCCAAATTTTCCCGCCATATAATTCAACAATTTTCTTTACAATAGACAACCCAATACCTGAAGATTCTGGAGTATTTTCTAACTTTTCGAAGGTTTTAAAAATTTTATCGAAATAAGCTTCTTCAATACCTTTTCCATTATCCTTTATATAAAACTGCCAATATTTTTTTTGATTTTCAACACCAATTTCAATAGTGCCTTGATCTTTATCATTATATTTTATAGCATTAGAAATTAAGTTTTGAAACAGTTGCTGTAACCTGTATTTGTCTCCTTTTATAGTTGGTAAATTACTTTTTGTGATACTTATATGCTTAGGGATTTCAATAATATTTAAGATACTATCTAAGACTAAATTTAAATCGACATCGTAAACCTCAATTTGATCTTTTCCTATAGTTGAATACTCTAAAATACCATTAATTAAAGTATCCATTTTTTCAACATTATTTCTAATTAACTTTAAGGTGTTTTTGCCATTCTCATCAAAAGATTCTTCATAGTCTTCTTTTAACCAAGCTGTTAAAGTATCTATACTTCGCAAAGGGGATTTTAAATCGTGAGATACCATATGCGCATAATCGCTAAGTTCTTGATTTTGATGTGCCAACTCATTTAGCATATCTTGTTTTTGCTTGTTCATTTGAACAATTTCTTTGGTTTGATTATCAATAAAATCGACTAAATTAGAACCGGTAAGCTCAACATTTTCTATGTTATCTTCTTCTTTTAAATTATAAAATTTCAGGGTATCAATTACACTTTTTAATTTTTTTATAACTTCTTTTTGCTCTTCGGCTTCCTTTTGTAATTTTCGGTTTGCTGTATATAATTCTTCCGAGCTAATAGACATGGCTCTTTGAATCATAACAGATTGTTCGTCGAAATTATTATAGGATAAATTTATAGCATTAAAAAACGCTGTTAATTCTGCATTATTTTTTAAATCTTCACTTAAAAATTTACGAATTTGTCGTTTTAGTAATGAATTCATTATTCACTAATTAGCGTTATAGTCATGGTTTGGTTATGTAATTGACAAGCTACTTCGCCATGAAAAGGTGCAATCTCACCATATGAATAAAAACCACTAATAACAGAGTCTTTTCCTATGACTTCAATAACTTCTTCAATCTCCTCCTCTACACGTTGGTCTAACACTAATTTTCTACCAATGCAACTTACTAATAGTGCCAATTCGGGTTTATTTTTTCTATATTCTAATGCTTGTTTTGCCGCACGTTCTGATGCATTTGCAATATTATCTACATTAGTCATCATGAGCTGTACTTTAGAGTTTTCCTTAATATCTCCTGCTAAAATTACAGCATTTTCTTCTTCATTAATATTTAAAATAGACCTAACAATAGATTGCTCTTCGTCTGAAGAGGTTACGTTTAAAGGGTATAATAAAGCCGACCCTGGTAAATCTTTAGCTTTATCTCCTAAATAATTTTTATATAAATCTAAAGCTGGTAGGCCATCTAACTCGTATAAAATATTACCTTCAGATTTAGTTACTATACGTTCTGGTCCAAATGGCGTCCAACCGCCATGAATAGAAAACGATATTTCTAAAGAATCACCATAAAATCCAACTGCAACTAATTCTCCTTCTTTAGGGTTTTCGTTATAAGCTGCTAATGTTTTTTCAAAACGGGCATCATCACCACATAATCCACCAGTAATAACCAAATTATCTACTGTAGAACTACTCATACCCTTTGTAAGTTGGCTACCATTTATAAAACTACCTTCTGAAACTACAAATACATATTTTAAACCTTCTTGCGGAAATTGCTTTATAAGTTCGTTACCTGTTTTAAAACTATCTAAATCTGCATTTAAAACATTACTGGTTTTTATTAAAAAGTTACTTTTTTCAAATTCTATAGCAGTTATTGTAACACTTTCTTCGTTTACAGTATTTGATGAAATTTCTGCACAAGCAGAACCAAATACAATGTGCCCTTCTGGAAATAATTGTTTAATTTCCTCATATATACCATCCTCTTCTAGCATAAACCTATTACCAAAAACTAAAACCAAAGGTTCAATTAATGGTTGTTTTTCTATTACGTACTCCCAATTTTTATTTTTATGTTTTACTAACTGTACTGTTTTCATATACTATTTTTTTAATGTAAAAAAGAATGTAGTTCCTTTCTGTGGTTCACTCTCTAACCAAATTTCCCCTTCATGTAAATCGACTATTTTTTTAACAATAGATAATCCAATACCTGTAGAATCTTTGCTCTTATTTAAAGCATGAAATATTTTAAAAATTTTATTATGATATTTTTTCTCTATTCCCATACCATTATCTGCTATAGAAAACCTATAATGTGTTTGCGCATCTTCAACCTTAATTTTAACAAATCCTTTGTCTTTATCAATAAATTTAATAGCGTTACTTATAAGATTTTGAAATACTTGTTGAAGCTTAGTTTTATCGCCCTTTAATGTTGGTAGCTTATTTAATATCTCTACCGTTACATGATCTGGTTTATACAAAATCTTAATTAAATCATTAATAACTTCATCAAGGTTAACATCAACTTTTTCATTTTCATCTGTACCAACACTAGAATAATTTAAAACATCTGTTATTAGCTGTTCCATTTTTTCTAGAGTGGTATCAACAAGCGCTAAATTTTGCATACTTAAGTCATCTAACTTACCTGTATTATCCTCTTTAATCCAAGTTATTAAGGCATTTATACTTCTTAATGGCGATTTTAAATCGTGAGATACAATGTGTGCATACTCATGTAATTCATCATTACTTTTTTCTAATTTTTTAAGCAAACTTTCTTTTTGTAATTGCAGGTTTTTAATTTCTGTAATATCAAAATTTATACCGATGGAGCCTATTACTTTACCATCTATATCATAATTTGGTGCGCCACTTACAAGCCAATATCTTAATTCGCCTTTTTTATTTTTAATTCTTAATTCGTAAGATTCAGTTTTCCCGCTTCTTCTTTCTTTAATTTTTTGTTTTAATAAATTACTGTCTTCTTCAATAGGTAAAACATCGAACCCCTTAATACCTAAAAGTTCTTCCTCAGAATAGCCCGTCATATTAACCATACACTGGTTTACCATTAGAATTCTATCTTCAAGATCGACTTCAACTAGGCCTAAATCCATATTAGAAATTATGTTGTAATATTTTAGCTTTTCTGATTCTAGGCTTTTATTATAGTTCTTTTTAAGGGTGACATCTGTAAACGACCATAAATACCCTTTTAATTTATTATTAGTAATTATTGGTAGGTAGTTACGCTCAAGCGTTTTGCCATCAATCATTTCCAATTCGTCACCAATAACGACTTTATTTTCTTTGTTTATGTCCTGCATTCGTTGTAAAAAACCTTCAGGATTTTTAAACAATACTTTATTTTGCTCTGATGCTGATTTACAATCTAAACCTATTAAATCTGTTGGTTCTGCTTTAATTTTAAATAAATCACAAAACTTTTTATTAGTAAGTACTATTTTTCCATTTTCGTCTTCTAAAATAATACCACTATCTAAATTTAATATAAGTGTAGCTAATCTGCTTTCAGATTCAATTAACTTCGTTTCTTCTTCTTTAGCCTTAGTAATATCTCTAACAATACCTTGAGCAGCGACAGGAGCGCCATTATCATAAATAATACTGGCATTAATATGAACGAGCTTTTCTTCTCTTTTATTCGTAATTATAGTGACATGAAAATCGGTTATTGCTCCCTTTTCTAGAAGTAATTGAAATGATTCTGCAACCCGTTCCATTTCATTTGGCTTTACCATTTCAAGAAGATTATAATCTTGTTTGGCTTCTTCAAATCCTAATAAAATTACGGCTGGATCATTAACTTTTAAAATGTTTCCAAATAGATCCATAATAACATATGCATCTACTATATTCTCAAAAACACCTTGTAATTGTGAATCTGTTTTGCTTAATAAGTGTTCTAGCTCTGTATATGATTTTTCTAACTTTTGCTTAGCTTCATATAATTCGGCTGCTTTACTTTCAAGAATTTTTTCAGCCTGTTTTCTGGCTGCTTTTTCGCGAGCAAGTGCCCGTTGTAGGATGTCAACTTTTTCTTGACTCATTAATTCTTATTAATAAGAAACTTAACTTCAGTTCCGTCTTCTTTTAATTTTTCTAAAACTATGCTTGCGGTAGAATCAAAATGCTCGAATGTTTTATTCATTAACCCCAAACCAAAATGATGCATGGCTCTACTAGATTTGTAAATTAAAACTAAGGAGTCAACAGTCTTATCTACAACTTCAAATGTTGGTAACTCAGCATCTGGATAAATTTTTCTTACTTCAACATGGATATGGTTTTCTATAGACGATATCATTTCTATAGGGTCTTTATAAGTTGCTAAAAGACCAGGATAGCTGCGCTCTATAACACTAAAAAAATGTTCTGCATAAACTAATAATAAATCATCAATTGAAATTCCTGTATTTGCGCTTAAATGTTGGAGTAATTGAAGCATTTCAGAAAAACTATAAGTACCTACTGCCGTATATATTCCTCCCGACTCCAAACTAGATGAGTTGATAATGTTATCAACCATTTCTAAACCAAACTTATCTTCAACAAGTTCTAAAAACTCTGTAAAAACAATTCCTTTCATTATATCTGCTTTAATTCATTAATACTCCAATATGCTAATACCTTTTCAATTTTAGAAGTGTAATCTTCATACTTTAAGGGCTTTAAAACATATCCGGCAATACCAATTTTATAACATTCCAATAAATCTTTTTGATTACTAGACGTTGTTAAAATTATTGTTGGGATATACTTTAAAATATCATCATTTTTCAAAATATTCAAAAATTCGATGCCACTAATTTTTGGCATGTTCAAATCTAATAAAATTATGTCAGGTAAATCATCTTTTTTTTCTAAAAGCTTTAAAGCTTCTTCACCATTATTAGCCTCGGTAATTTTATGATTTAGTTGTAGTGATGAAATTGTTCTGTTAAATTTCATTACCTCTATCATGTCATCTTCTATTAATAAGATATTTAAAGCTTTCATTTTTTTACTTATTTTATTAGTTAAGTCTTTGTTGTTAACAAAATTAAAGTAATAAAGTAAAGATTAAATTCTAGTTCGTTAGACTTGTATTTAGTGTCGACGAATGACGTTTAAGTGTAGACGAATGGTTTTTTAAGTAATTTAAGCTACTTGTTTTTTGTTAAAAAGTGCTAATGTGTTTTTTTGAGCTTCTAGTTTTATGTTTGTTAGCTCTTGCAAATACGGCAAAGATTTTAGTTGATCTTTACTATAATTCATTTCTAACTTTTCAATAAAATTTAAATGCAATAAGTTTTTATTTAGAACCAAACTTATATCATTATTTGATTGACTTTCAATATCAATGCTTTTAGTGTTTAATGCTTTTTCTTTTTTTTGTATTTTAACTCCAATAGATAAGTTAAAACGCATTTCACCAATTTTAATTTTAAGCCACATTTTTAAGGGATTTTATATATTATTTTTTTATTCTGGTACAAAGATGCATCACTAATACGCTTTAAATTAAAATTTTCTTTGTAACAATTCAATCCATAGATTGATGGCTTATTTAGTGTAGATGAATGGTAATTTGTGTTTTTTGAAGTTCCTTAACTAAGGATTCTATATTCTGAATAATTTGCTTTTTTTAATAATAAAGCTATTTTTGAGTAATCCGTGCCTAGCGCTTCTTAATTATAAAATTAAATTTTATACTGCAAACACTATTGTTTTTATGCTTTAACCTTGCAAAAACAATCATTCATCATTTTATATAACTCCGGGTGTTTTCGTTTAAACAATTTTGGCCGCTCAAAAAAATACTCTGAAGCTACAGCAAAAAATTCCTCTTGATTTGTTCCTCCATAATTTCTAATATCTGAGGTATTATTATTTATAGCTTCCATTTTATCGTGCATAAGCCTTAGCCATGGTATGGCATAAGTATGAGATAGCAATAACTTAGGAATACCATCTATATCGCCATCCATTTTATCTATAAGATGAACAAACTCGTGAATTGCTGTATTTCCTTTATCTGTTTTATTATTAAAACCAAGACGAAGTGCTTTTTTAGATAATATCATTTGGTTTTTAAATCGGCCTGTACCAACTAAACCTGCAATATTTCTATTATCGCCAGCGTACTCATAATCTTTATTAAAATTATCTGGATAAATAAGTACGGTTGATAAATTAGAATATTGCCAATTATCAAAACAAAAAACGGGTATCACAGCACTTGCTGCAACTAAAATAGTATCTAATTCATCTAACTTAAAGTTAACAGCTTCTACATGCGTTTCAGATAAAAAATCACGCATTTTTTCTCTAAAGAGCAATTGTTCTTCTTTGCTTGAAAGCTTTTTATAAAACAAAACATGCTCAAATAATAAGTTATGCCATGAATCTGGAATATTTTTTATGCGCTTAGGTTTACTTTTCTTGTATTGATATATACCAAAGAATATAAGTGCAAGAAAAACAATTATAATTGGAACCATAAATTATTTTAGATCTATGCTTTTAGTAAACTCTAAAGCTCTTTTTTCATTATAATAGACATTTTTTTTATCAATAAAACCGGCATGCCCACCGTAATCAGGCATTTCTAAATACAAATTTGAATTGCTTTTAGCTTCTTTAACTGGATAACATTCTGGTGATAAAAAAGAATCGTTTAATGCATTAATTATTAATGACGGTGTTTTTATATTAGGAAGAAATTGTAAACTACTACACCTTACATAGTAATCTAGCGCATCTTCAAAGCCATGGGCTTTTGCCGTATACACATTATCAAAATCGGTTAATGTTTTAATTGAATCTAACGCATCATCA
The DNA here is from genome assembly GCF_044594645.1 of Algibacter sp. R77976. GTDB lineage: Bacteria > Bacteroidota > Bacteroidia > Flavobacteriales > Flavobacteriaceae > Algibacter_B. The sequence goes on along the minus strand of NZ_CP138989.1, from coordinate 2,586,892 downwards.
GTTAATAATTCTGGAAATCTATTTTGCTTTACTTTGAGTTTATCAACTAAATGCTTTAAAAACCTATCGTGATATAGTTTGTTTTTAGGGGTATGTAATGCCTTTGCAGAACCTGTTAAATAACATGGCACAGAAACTGCTATAGCAGCATTTACTTGAGAAGGAACATTATTTCGTTCTCCTAAATATTTGAGAATAATATTTGCACCAAGACTTATCCCTTTTAAGTAGATTTTAGAATATTTTTTTACAGAAATGGCATGTTCAATTACAGCTTCTAAATCTTCAGTAGCTCCAGAATGATAACTATAATAGTTTAAGTTATCTTCACCACTACAACCTCTAAAATTTACACTTACCGCATCAATACCATTTTTATTAAATAGTTTTGCAGTTCCAGTCATATATGGTCGTTGTCCGTTTCCTTCGAGGCCATGTAATAAAATAATGAGTTTATCTGTTTTTTCTTTAGAAAAACTCCAGTCTAAGTCTAAAAAATCACCATCTTTTAAAGTGATGCGTTCTCGTTCTTGCTTAATAGACACCCGCCTAATTAAACCAGAGTACACCGTAGAAACAAATCCGTTTCTAAAATAAAAAGGTGGTTTATAAGTTGGTTCTAATATTGGCATAAACTAATTGACTTCTAAAGGTGTAAACTTAAAATCTGTTCCGTTAAATAAGCCTTTATCGCTTAATTTAAGTGATGGAATAACCAATAACGCCATAAACGATAACGTCATATAAGGCGCATGAAGTTTACTTCCTAAAGCTTTAGCCATTTTATCTAGTGCTGCGTATTGATTCCCAATAGTTTCACCATCTTTATCACTCATAATTCCTGCTACTGGAAGCGAAACAATTTGTTCTTTGGAATTTGAAACGGCACAAATACCACCTTTATTTTCTATTATAAGATTTACAGCTTTACAAATCGCCTCGTCTGAAACTCCAACAGCAACTATATTATGTGAATCATGACCAACCGAAGATGCAATAGCGCCTTCTTTTAAACCAAAATTCTTAATAAAAGCTAAGGCTGGTTTTTTATTTTCATAACGATTTACAACCGTCATTTTTAAAATATCTTTTTCAATGTTTGAAACTAAGTTCCCATTTTCAATTTTTGCATTATCAACCAATTCGTTAGTAACTAACTGGCCTTCTAAAGCTTCAATAACTCTTATTTTTTTTGCCGAAGATTCTATTCTAAAATCTGAAACTTCTTTTTTATTACAATTAAAATTATTTAAATTTTGAAAAGGTATTTGCTCTATTAAAGATATGCCTTTATCGAAAACAAGCTCACCATTTATATACGTTTGAAGCGTTTTAAAGGTTTTTAAATCTTCTACCACAATACAATCTGCAGCATCTCCTTTTTGCAATAAACCAACATCCAAATTATAATGTTTTACAGGATTAACACAAGCTGCTTTTAATACTTTAAAAACATCTATTCCCTTTGCAACGGCTCTTGCACATAATTCGTTTATATGACCTACAATTAAATCGTCTGGATGTTTATCATCACTACAAAACATCATATTTTCAAAATGTTCTGGTAATAAATCTATTAGAGCCTCAAAATTTTTAGCAGCACTACCCTCTCTAATTAATATTTTCATACCATTTTGAAGTTTCTCTAAAGCTTCATCATAAGTAAAACATTCATGATCTGTAGAAATTCCAGCTCTAATATATTTCAAAACATCTTTACCTCTTAAACCAGGCGCATGACCATCAACAGGTTTATTAAAGTATTTTGCCCAAGCTATTTTTTTCATGACTTCGTCGTCATTAAAAAGTACGCCCGGGTAATTCATCATTTCTGCTAAATACTTAATGTCTGGATTTTCTAAAAGTAATTTAATAGCGTTAGAATCTATAACAGCACCAGCAGATTCAAAATTTGTTGCAGGCACACAAGATGGAGCTCCAAAATTGAATTTAAAAGGCACTTTCTTGCCATTATTAATCATAAACTCTACACCTTCAACACCCAGTACATTTGCTATTTCGTGCGGGTCTGAAACGGTTGCGACGGTACCATGGTTTACAGCTAATCTTGCAAATTCACTTGGAACCAGCATAGAGCTTTCAATATGAATGTGTGAATCAATAAAACCAGGTAGTATATAATTAGTTATGTTATGATTCTTCTCTTGAATAGATAAAATTTTGCCATTCACAAAAGTGATTTCACCTTTATAAATACGTTTGTTTTGTATGTCTACTATTTGTCCTTGTAATTTCAAATTATTTTAATTCAATTTTTAAAATTTGTTTGGTGTTTTCGGTAACTCTAAAACGATTATCTGCTCTTCTGTTTATTACCCAAACAATATCATTTCCAGAATATAATAACCAGGTGTTTTCTTTATCTAATAATGATAGTTTTTCGTCTTTAAAGTATTTACTAACTTTCTTTTTACCTTTCATTCCTAAGGGATAAAACACATCACCTTCTTTATATTTTCTAATAGTTAACGGGAATTTTAATTGGTGCTTATCAACAAAAATAACATTAGTTCGTTTTCCAAAAATGGCATCGGCTTCATCAAAAAATAAAACTCCAAATGGTGTTTTTATTTCAGTTTCATCTTCTAAAACAGAAATTGTTTCACTTAGATCTAAATTTATTTCAGATAACAGTAAATGTGCTCTATTTTTAATTAAACGGTGTGTTGATGAAAAGACTTGTTTTCCAGTTTCAGCATCTAATAAATCTACAATATCATTCCATTCTGTAAAGCCATAATCTTTAAAAACCTCAAATAGGTAGGCTTTTGGATTATTTACCTTTTTAAATTCTGAAATTTTAAATGTAATATGATTGTCGTCTATAGTTTCAATAGCTCTTTTTAAAACAGCGTTTGTACTTTCTTCAACAATATCTGCCGTATCATTCAAATTATTTAAAGTAGATTGAAAACTCTGTAATAAGCTTGGGTTAATTTCCTTTAAAATGGGTATAACTTGATGTCGTAATTTATTCCGTAAATATTTTACAGATTTATTACTACTATCGTCTCGCCATGTAATTTTATTAGTCTCTGCATAAGTTGCAATGTCTTCACTTGAAAACGGTAACAAAGGGCGCACAAATTTTTCGTTAATTTCTGGGATTCCGGTTAAACCGTCTATACCTGTTCCTCTAGTAAAATTGATTAGAAAGGTTTCTAAATTATCATCGGCATGATGTGCCGTTAAAATATAATCGAATTGTAATTGTTCAGACAGTTCATCAAACCAATGGTATCGCAATTCTCGTGCTGCCATTTGTATAGAACACTTGTTATCTTTCGCATAAGTTTCAGTATCGAAACTTTCTATAAAAACTTCTAAACCTAGGTTTTCAGCTAATTCTAAAACAAATGCTTCATCAGTATCACTTTCATTACCTCGCAAATTGAAATTGCAATGTGCTAAAGACATATCGAGTTTTAATTTATAGCACAAGTGTGTTAATACAACGCTATCAATTCCGCCAGAAATGGCTATTAAAATTTTAGCATGTCGTAGAAACTCTAAATTAGAATTTATGTGATTTTCAAACCCATTAAACATAAATCAAAGATACAATGATATAATCATCTTTAACTAATTTTAAAATGACAAAAATCATATGCTAACGTTATAAGTTTCGTAATTTTAAAGAACTAATTTAATACTTTGAATTATGTGTACGATAGATAAATTAAACGATAAGACCGCTCAAAAAGAATTTAATAATAAAGTTGTTGGAGTTACTCAACATTTACAAGCTTATGTAAAACACCGTTTATACATTGCAGAATCTACAAAGATTATTCCTAAAAACATGTATAAATCTCATGATATTATAGATGAAGGGATTGCGAAATTTTATGAAGCTGGTTATAATATTGATGCTGATAAATCTAGCATAAAACTAAAACTTTTTAAAATTGTAGATGAAGATTTAGATGCCCTTTTTAAAACTGAAGCTTTTCATCAAAATACCATGAGTACTCATACTATTTTAGAACAAGAACTTGATGGTCTGGAAGAAAAATTTACAGCTGATGAAGGTTTCGATTTTATAATGAATGAAGAATTAAGTGATATATCTTATCACCAAAATTTGGATGAAAAAGAGGTGTTTTTGTATGATGACAATAATGTGTCGATTAAAAATGCCTTTGATATTTCTGATATTTCATTGCAACGAAACAAACATTTATTGGGCAAATTCTACACATGGCTACCTTTAAAAGTATCAGATATTGTAGATTTATTTGTATTCGGGAAATTAACTTTTGATGAAATAGCAATTATAAAAACGATTGAAGCCAAACGTGTAGAACGCGTTTTAAAGCTAGCTATTGAAGATTTTAAAGAGCACTTAATCTAATTCTCTAAAACTTCTCGCATTGCTTTTGCTTTGACCAAACATTCTTCGTATTCTTTTAGTGGTTTGCTTTTAGCCGTAATAGCACCACCAACAGAATACGAAATGTATTGTTTTGTTGCATTGTATAAAATACTTCTTATAACAACATTAAAATCGAAATCGCCGTTTGGAGAAAAATATCCAATGGAGCCAGAGTAAATACCACGCTTGGTTTCTTCTAAGGTTTCAATAATTTTCATTGCCGAAATTTTAGGTGCTCCTGTCATACTTCCCATAGGGAATGTACTTTTAATAATGTCTACAGGATGTGTAATTAAATCAACTTTTGAAGTTACTGTAGATATCATTTGATGTACTTGATCAAACGTATAAACCTTGCATAATTCTTCTACTTTCACACTCCCTTTTAATGCTGTTTTAGACAAATCGTTACGCACTAAATCAACAATCATGATGTTTTCGCTACGCTCCTTTTCATCGTTTACCAAATTGGTTTTTAAGGCATTATCTTCTTCTTCATTTACCGAACGCTTAGACGTACCTTTTATAGGTTGAGAAATAATTGAATCTTCTTCTTTTTTAATATAACGCTCTGGAGATGCACATAACACATACTTATCTTGCAACTTTAAAAAAGAAGCAAAAGGCGGTTGCGATATAGCATTAAGTTTTTTGTATGTTTCTAAAGGGTTTATACAGGTGTTTTCTGCAAAAAACTCTTGACAAAAATTAGCCTCGTAAATATCACCACGATGTATATGTTCGAGCATCATATTCACTTTCTCGAAATACTCGTCTTTATGAATTTGAAGTTTTATTTTAATATCGCTACATAAAGCATCGCGCTCTGAATCTTGCGTAATTTTAATGGCATTTAAATCGGTATCTAATTCATCATCAACACAATTCAAATATTGAATTTCAACTTGATTGCCCTTTAATAAAAATATTTTTTTGGGCTGAAAAAAGTATAAATCTGGAAAGCCTAAAGCATCATGATTATCAGATTTTAAGTTTTCAACATCATTCTTTAAATCATAAGTTAAATACCCGAAAATCCAATCTTTTGTAGTCGAGTAATATTCTTTTAGTTTTTCAAAACCTTGAAAATAATCCGTTTGAATACACGTAAACGCATCTACAGCCAAAACAGCATCATAACTAGAATACATCTGACTATAACTATTGGAATCTAACCAAACAACATCATCGTATTGTTGCGCCCAATTAAGTAATTGGCTTTTAAAAATTTCGATATTATCGAAAGTATGAATGTGTTTTGTCCTCAAAAAAAAATATTAAAAAGCAAAGTTACTTAGAATACTTAAAAATCTGAGTTTTTTGTACATTGTTTTAAATTTGAAATAACATGAACTTAATGCAAAACAATAAACTTAAAATATCCGTCAAAAATACTGGTGCAGAACTCTGTGGTATTTCGTCTGTAAAAAACGGCACAGAATTTATGTGGCATGCAAACCCAGATGTTTGGGGAAGTTATGCGCCTAACCTATTTCCTATTATTGGCGCTTTAAAAGATGACATCTATTCTTTTGAAAATATAGAATACAAGCTTCCTAAACATGGTTTTGTTAGGCATAATGAAGAAATTATATTAGAAAAACAATCTAAAAATAGTTTAACTTTTAAGTTAGTCTCAAATAACGAACTACTAAAAATATATCCTTTTAAGTTTGAATTTTATATCACCTACACTTTAACCGAAAATACCTTAGAAGTTAAGCACACCATTAAAAATACAGATAAAAAAACCATGTATTTCTCGGTTGGCGGGCATCCGGCTTTTAAATGTCCAGTTTTTGAAAACGAAAAGTATGAAGATTATGCTTTAGAATTTGAACATCTTGAAAATTCTAAAACCCATTTAATAAATATGGATAACGGGCTTATTTCTTCAAATACTGAAACCGTTTTTAATAAATCGACTAAACTACCATTAACGCATGATTTATTTAATAAAGACGCGCTTATTTTTAAAGATTTAAAATCTAAAAAAGTCACATTAAAGAGTGCCAATCACGGTGATATTTTAACTGTTAATTACCCTGATTTTGATTATTTAGGTATTTGGGCAAAACCAACTGGAGATTATGTTTGTATTGAGCCTTGGTTGGGAATTGCTGATAATGAATCTACCAATCAAAACTTAATTGAGAAAGAAGCTATTATTAGTTTAGAACAAGATAAAAGCTTTGAAGCAGTTTATACTATAGAAATACATAACAAGCACTTAGTCTAAACAGAATAATAAGCTTAACTTTGCCAGCTAAATAGCAGTATTTTGACTTTTCAAGATTTAAACTTAAACACACCTCTTTTTAACGCCTTAGACGATTTAGGCTTTACAACCCCTACGCCTATCCAAGAGCAAGCCTTTAATGTGGTAGCTTCTGGAAATGATGTGGTTGGTATTGCGCAAACAGGTACAGGTAAAACCTATGCTTATATGTTGCCAATTCTTAAAAACCTAAAGTATTCTGAACAAGAAAACCCTAGAGTTTTGGTTTTAGTACCAACACGAGAATTGGTTGTACAAGTAGTTGATGAAATTGAAAAACTATCAAAATACATAAACAATCGTGTTTTAGGTGTTTATGGTGGCACAAATATAAATACACAGAAACAGGCTATTGCTCAAGGCATTGATATTTTAGTTGCTACACCAGGTAGATTATATGATTTGGCTTTAACACGTGTTTTACAATTAAAATCGATTCAAAAATTAGTGATTGATGAAGTTGATGTCATGCTAGATTTAGGCTTTAGACACCAACTAATTAATATTTTTGATATTCTGCCTCAACGCCGTCAAAACATTATGTTTTCGGCAACCATGACACAAGATGTCGATTTACTTATTAATGATTTCTTTAAAAGTCCTGAGCGTGTTTCTATAGCTGTTTCAGGAACGCCGCTTGAAAATATATCTCAGCAACGCTATAATGTACCAAACTTTTATACTAAAGTAAATTTATTGGTTCATTTATTAAACGATACCGAACATTACAACAAGGTTTTAATTTTTGTTGCTTTTAAACGTATGGCAGATCGTTTGTTTGATCAGTTAGATGAATTCTTTAAAGAAGAACTTTGTGTGATTCACTCTAACAAAACACAAAATTACCGACTAAGAAGTATTGAACAATTTAGAAGTGGAGAAAACCGTATTTTAATTGCTACCGATGTGATGGCACGTGGTTTAGATATTGATAACGTATCCCATGTTATTAATTTTGATACACCCGATTTTCCAGAAAACTATATGCACCGTATTGGTAGAACTGGTCGTGCTGAACGTGAGGGTGAGGCTCTTGTTTTTACCACAAAAAAAGAACAAGAAGCCATTGAAAACATTGAGTTGTTAATGAAAATGACAGTTCCTGTTTTAGAAATTCCAGATACTGTTGAAATTTCTAATGAACTTATTGAAGAAGAGCGTCCGCAAATAAAAGAACGAAACAACCCACACAAACGCAGAGATGAAGATGCTCCGGGACCTGCTTTTCACGAAAAATCTGAAAAGAACTCTAAAGAAAACTTAGGAGGTTCTTATAAATTTAAAATTGCAGCTAAGTACAAAAAGCCAAAAACGCGAGGCGATAAGAATTATAATAGACGGAATAAAAAGAAATAATTTTTTAATTTTAAAACTTCAAAACCTTTTCATAAATGAAAAGGTTTTTTTGATTAATGAAGAACCGCTTGTAAATCTTAACTTTTTTGTAATGCCTTTAAAATTATTATACCAATTCTTGGAAGAATAAAAGTAACAGCACCAAAAACGGTGGTTAAAAAAGAAACTTTTAGTCCACCTGCCATCATACCAGAACTTATATCTCCCATAGCATCAATGGCATCAAATGCACTAATCATGCCTATTATAGAGCCTAAAAACCCAATTACTAAGCCTAAAACACTAACATCAGAGGCTAAGCTGGTCATCTTTTTAGATTTAGTTATATCCTTTTTGAGATTAACAAATCCCATAACAACAAAAAATAAGGCTAACAAAAGGCATATTAAAATTAAGGACATAAAAAATGTACCTCCTTCTCTAAATCTATCTGCAAAAACATTCAAAACAAAAACTAATAACAAATTCATAAATAATGGTTTTAATTATACATAGAGCAAACATATAAACTTTAGTTATTTCAAAAAGTAAAATGCGACAGATAACGAATTTAGCAATTAAAATAACAACATGTTAAAACCAATGTTAAAACTGTTATTCGTCTACAAAATCTTTAATAGGCCTAAATTTATAGTATTATTGTAACATAGTTTTTCGGTCATGTTTACAAAACGTTTCATTTTAAAAAAAATAGGACAGATTTTACTCCACATCATGTTTTGGTGCGGTGTCTTGTTATTTTACACTTACTTTTTTGGTGTAGATAGTAGTGATTTCAATTATATTCTGTCATTCTCTTCTTTTTTAATGCCCATTACAATTGCCACTACTTATGTTTTTATTTATAAAATAATACCTAATTATCTTATTACTAAACGCTATTTCCAATTTGGATTATACAGTTTGTATGCGATAATAATTTCGACTTACTTAATTGTTATTTCCGTATTCTACGGGCTTATTTACCTATCAAACTTTAAGTATTCTAACATGGCTCCCATTAGTAAAAGCTTATTATTTGTAGCCGTTAGCGTGTATTTAGTAGTCGTTTTGGTTAGTGCATTTAAACTTTTAAAGTTAAACCTAAAACATACAGAAGAAACCAAAAAACTAGAGACCAAAATATTAGAAACTCAACTAAAACTAAAAGAACAAGAACTGAATTATTTAAAAATGCAGATACATCCGCACTTTTTATTTAATACTTTAAATACAATGTATGGGTTTGCTTTAAAAAAAGCGGATGAAACACCAGAAATGATTTTAAAGCTTTCAAACTTATTGGATTATTTATTATATCAAGTTGACAAACCTTTTGTTTCTATTAATGACGAAATAAATCATATTAATGATTATATCGCTTTAGAAAAATTACGATTCAATGATACGCTGATTATCAATTTTGAAACAGAAAATATTTTAACAGATACCCAAATTGCACCTATGCTCCTTTTACCTTTTGTAGAAAATAGTTTTAAACATGGCAACTTAAAAAATGGGGTTTTAATGATAAACATTAAATTGTTTTACGAAAACAAAAGCATGTATTTTCAAATTGAGAACACAAACAACACTAAGGTTTTTTCTAAAAAAGGTATTGGGTTAGAAAACATTAAAAAGCGATTAGATTTATTATATAAAGATCAATACACGCTAAATATTAAAAATAAAAATGAATTATTTGCGGTAAATTTAAAACTCAATACCATTTAATTAATGGAAAACACCGAAGACATATTATGCATTATTGTTGACGATGAATCTATTGCCAGAGAAGTAATAGCGACTCACCTATCAAAAATACCTCATATTAAAATTATTGCGAGTTGTAGTAATGCTATTGAGGCTTTTAGTGTTTTAAGAACCCATAAAATAGACTTGGTTTTCCTAGATATTAATATGCCAGAAATCTCAGGTATATCTTTTGCAAAATCTATAAATAAAGATGTTAAAGTTATTTTCACGACCGCTTATCGCGATTTTGCTGTTGAAGGTTTTGAGTTGAAAGCTGTAGATTATTTATTAAAACCAATTTCGTTTGATAGATTGCTAAAAGCTATGAATACATATTTTGAGATTCATGCAGATTCAAAACAAACTAAATATACAGAAACAGCCAACAACGATTTTATGTTTGTACGTGCTAACAGACGCATGATTAAAATTGATTTTGATTCTATTATCTATATTGAAAGTTATAGTGATTATATAAAAATACATTTAGCTAAAGAAACTATAGTGACAAGAGAGACTATAAGTGCCATCGAAGCCAAACTACCAAATAATAAATTTTTAAGAATTCATCGTTCTTACATCATAGCATTAAAACATATTTCTTCTTTCACAAACGAAGAAATTTTAATTAATAATACCGCTTTAACTATAAGCAGGAGTTATAAAAAAGATGTTTTAAGAATTCTCGAAAAATTCTAAAAAAAACCCCTTTTCAATGCCGATATATTACCGGGAGAAAAGGGGTATACATGTAGAGAGTTTTCGGTTTACAGGAAAATAACTAACCAAATTAACCCTAACTTAAAGCCATTCTTATATACTTACTTACTATCTACAATACTACTAAAAACTAATTTGGGGATTATTTTTTAACAAGCCATTTCATATGATACAGCTAAACGCTCTCTGGCTCTTTTAATTCTCATTTTAACAGCACTACTACCAATACCTAGTAAGCCTTCTATATTTTTTATTGATAAATTATTTTGATATTTTAATAGTAAAATTGATTTATCGTCTGCTGAAATTTCATTTAAAGCAAGCTTCAACTTTTCGTCTTCTTTATAATCTGTAGAATTTTCATTAAAAAATATAGCATCTTCAGAATAGTTTTCAATCATATGCGATTCTAAAAATCGTGTTTCATATTTTTTAATAGGGTTTCTTGAAACATAATTTACACAGTAATTATAAGTAAATGAATACACCCAAGTTGAAAACTTTGATTTACCTTGAAATGTTGAAAGCTTTACAAATATTTTCAAAAAAACATCTTGTGTTAAATCTTTGGCTTCATCTTCATTATTTACAAATGAATAACATTTATTATATACAACTTTCGAAAATCTATCATATAGAATTCCAAAAAGTTCTGTGTCGTTATTACTAACTATTCTCGATACTAATTCTTCGTCTTTCAAAACTAAATAGGGTTATTGTTTTTAACTGGTACAATAATAGATATTGATAAACGGTAAGTACTTTTCAATTAAAAAAAAACACAAAAAACTATTAAATACATATAAAACCGATTAAGTGTTGTTTTTTGTGTAAGAAAAATATTCGTGTAAAAAATAATCCCTATTCATATAAATGAAAAGGGATTATAAAATGTAGAGAGTTTTTCGGTTTACAGAAAAGTAACCAACCAAATTTTAACCCTAACTTAAAGTTAATCCTGTATACTTACTTGACTCTCTACAATATCTTTAATTGGTACTATTAATCTTCCTTCTTTAGTTTTTATGCTTACTGTTATACCATCAATAGATTCAATGGTGCCTTTAGTATTATTAAATTCTATTTTTTGACCAATTTCATAGGTTTTTCTAGTATAAAATGTTCTTAATAAATCACCCACAACTTTTTGCGACCCAAAACCTAATGCTAAGGCAAAGGCTAATAAAAAAGCAGCCAAAATCATTGTTAAATTGCTCGTCACAATTTCTGTATCAATCCCTGCTTGATTTAATGCCGTGATAGAAACAAATATTAAAATGATAAAAAATACTGCTTGACTTATCATTTTTGCTCCAGATAAATCCATGGATTCAAAAAATGATTTTAATCCTTTCTTTATAAGATTAGCCAAGATTAATCCAACAGTAAAAATGACTAATGCAGCAAACAACTGTGGTAAGTAACCTAACAGATTACTAATCTGCTCAGAAATCATTGTTAAGTTCATAATATCTGATGCCATTATTAATAACATGATGTACATGATCCACTTAACAAAACTGGATACCACTTTTATGGTATCAAAATTTAGTTTTTTTCCTTCAACAATTTCAATTTCATTTAAAGCATAGTCTAACTTATTCGCTTTAGCCAGTTTTAACGCCTTCTTTATAATTTTAACAACTAGCTTTGTTAGAAGCCAACCTATTAATAAAACTAAAATGGTTCCTATAATGTTTGGGAATATTTTTGAAATTTCAAGCCACATGGTTGTTAAAGATTCCATGGCCATATCCTTCCATTGTGTTGCTTTTTCCATTATTTAATAATTTGTTAGGGTTATATTGGTAATTAATTTATTTTTTATCTTTTCTACTTTTCACAACGGTTTCAATTACATCACCTAAATTATATGAAAATAGAACTGCCAACTCCATGATGAGTTTTGCCATTGCAATATCACTCATTACTTTAGACTTAAGCTCGCTTGGAACTTCCTTAAGTGGTTGGTCTATATGCTTAAACGGATTCTCCATTATTTAACATTGTCGTTATATACTGTTATTAGCTTATCTTTGGCGCGTTTAATTCTCATTTTAACTGCACTTTCTCCAATTTCCAAAGCACTCTCAATTTCCTTAATAGAGAGATTATCTTGGTACTTTAAGAGTAAAATCATTTTCTCTTGCGGAGAAATAAGTTCTAAAGCTATTTTTAAATTCTCAACTTTCATAGATAGGAAACTATTATCTTCTTCCTCTTCTTCTGAAAGATTTTCTATATCCTTATAATCTACCGATTGCTTTTCAAATTTCTTTGCCGTACTTCTGGTTACATAATTTACACAATGATTATAAGTAAATGAATATAACCATGTTGAAAATTTAGATTTACCTTTGAAACTTGCCAATTTAACAAAGAGTTTTAAAAACACATCTTGTGTTAAATCTTTTGCCTCATCACTATCTTTAGCAAATCCATAACACTTATTATATACTAATCCAGCATATTTATCATATAAGATTTCAAAAAGCAACGTGTTATTTGTTTTCACAATTGCTTCTACCAACTCTTCATCAGATAGCTTGTTATGGTTGTTAAGGGTTTTCAAAATTAGCTTTCGCTATTAAATGGTTATAATATTTAAGACACACCCTTATTTAAAGGGTCACACTTTTTACAAAAAAAATTAAAATATATGTATTTGGCTAATATTTACGTTCTTAATTCTTACGCATTTTATACTCAAAACAACTTTTAAAATAATAAATGGGATTCTTGTCTTAATTGCCGTAATCTTACATGTTGATTATATATAATATTCATTAAATATTTGTTAACTATCATTTAAAAATATGATTCTTATAAGTGATATTCTTAAATTAGCTAAAATTTAAGTTTATGAAATCATTATACATTTTTTTTATAGCCATTCTATTTGTTATTCCTGTAAAGAGCCATGCTACTGCTGATTTTTGGGGACAAACAGGGCATCGTGTTGTTGGAAAAATAGCCGATGATTATTTATGCGGAAAAGCTAAACGAGAAGTAAAACGTCTATTGAAAAGAAAATCGCTTGCCTTTGTTTCTACATTTGCAGATGAAATAAAATCTGATAAGCGTTATAACGAGTTTTATACCTGGCACTATATTAATATGCCTCATGATGTAAACTATGAAGATTCTAAAATAAACCCAAAAGGCGATTTAGTTACTGGAATTGAATATTGCAAAAAAATTATAAGTGATGATACATCTTCAGATGACGATAAAGCATTTTATTTAAAACTTTTAATTCATTTAATTGGCGATTTGCACCAACCCATGCATGTTGCGTTGCAGGAAGATAAAGGCGGAAACGATTTTAAAGTACAATGGTTTTACGAAGATTCTAATCTTCATAGAGTTTGGGATTCGGAAATGATTGATAGTTTTGATATGAGCTACAATGAACTCGCCGAAAATGCAGATGTTTTAAGTAAAAAACAAGTAAAGTCCATTCAAGAAGGTTCTTTAATTGATTGGGTAAACGAAACATATCAATTAACAAAAAAGGTATATGCTTCGGCTAAACCAGACGAAAATTTGAGATATCGTTATTCTTACGATAATTTTAAAACCGTTAGAAGTCAATTACAAATTGCTGGAATTAGATTGGCTAAGGTTTTAAATGAGTTGTTTTAGAATTACTTTTTATAAAATACTTTAGTTAGTTGTATTTATATAAATCATATTTTATTAACTCAAGCATTACAAAAGCTTCCCATTCTTCTTGAGTTTCTTTTTTAACACCATTCTTAGTATCATAATCATACCGTTCTTGCTTTTCTTCCCATTCATTTTTAATGGAATTAAAAATATCATAGGCTCTACAAGAATTTTTAGTGGTTACATTAGCATCAATTAATGCTTTTCTAAGTTTTCTAGTGTAAATTTCAGTAATATCAAAATGGATTTGTTCGTGTTTTAAAACATAATCTGTTTTACCTTTTGGTATAACCCAACTACCATTAGTGTTAAACATATTTCGAACAAAAACCTTTCCATCTTTAAAAGGGTTAAAACTGCCAGATTCAAAACTTATAGCAGAATTTGTTACAGCTACAGCGTTAGGGAAAGTTTCATTATCTGGTTCTCCTTTAAAATCATCCCATGTTAATTTCCTATCTGGTGTCCATTCAATCTCAGTCTCATACTCCTTTGCTTTGTTAACCCTATAAATATTTGCCCAAAGCCTATGGCAACTACTCCATTTATCGGCTGGTTTATGTTTCGTTAATTTTACAAGATTTGCACCAGATTTTCTTGCTAGTCCTCTTAGATTCTCTAAATTTTCATAGTAAGAACAATTGTTAGAAAGCATATTGTCAGTCGCTTTTATTTCTCCAATTTTTTCGCCAGTTATTATTTGATCGTCTACAATGTCTAATACAACAACCAATTCGGTTTTAGATAATTCGGGATATTCTTTTACAATCGAGCTACGCAACTTTGGAGAACAAGAATTTAAACCAATAAAAAATAAAACTATTACTATTCTTTTCATAACGTTACTCTAATTAGAAAAAGCAACCCTTTAAAGGTTGCTTTTGCATTTATTATTTAATAAAAATATAATTAAATATGTAAAGCTCTATCTTCAGTAGCTGCTAAAGCGGCTTCTTTAATAGCTTCTGTAAACGTTGGGTGTGCGTGAGACATACGTGAAACATCTTCAGCAGATGCTCTATATTCCATCGCAACAACAGCTTCAGCAATCATATCTGCAGCACGAGCTCCAACCATATGAACACCTAAAATTTCATCTGTAGTTTTATCAGCTAAAATTTTCACAAAACCATCTAAATCCATACTTGCTCTACTTCTTCCTAAAGCACGCATTGGGAAAGACCCTGTTTTATATTCTATACCTGCTTCTTTAAGTTGTTCTTCTGTTTTACCAACAGCAGCTACTTCTGGCCATGTATAAACTACACCTGGAATTAAGTTGTAATCAATATGTGGTTTTTGTCCAGCTAAAGTTTCAGCTACAAAAACACCTTCTTCTTCAGCCTTATGAGCTAACATGGCACCTTTTATAACATCTCCAATAGCATATATATTTGATGCCGAAGTTTGTAAATGTGCGTTTACTTCTACTCGACCTCTTTCATCTAATTTTACGCCAGCAGCTTCAGTATTTAATCCATCTGTATATGGTTTACGTCCTACAGACACTAAACAATAATCACCTTTAAATTCTACTTCTTCTCCTTTTTTGTTATCTGCTTTTACAATAACTTCATCTCCTACGCGCTCAACAGATTTTACTTGATGAGAAACATTCATTTTCATCTTTTGTTTCTTTAAAACTTTATTAAGTTCTTTAGAAACGCCTTTATCCATTGTTGGTACAATTCTATCAGCATACTCTACAACAGAAACCTCTGCTCCTAACCTTTTGTAAACTTGACCAAGCTCTAAACCAATTACACCACCACCAATAACAATCATATGTTTTGGTATTTCTTTAAGTTTTAAGGCTTCAGTAGATGTAATAATACGTTCTTTATCTAACTCAATAAAAGGTAAGTTTGATGGCTTACTTCCTGTTGCAATAATCGTGTTTTTTGCTTCAATCTCTGTAGTTTCTTCTCCAGAAATGGTAATATGAGTAGCATCTTTAAAGCTTCCTAAGCCTTGATATACATCAATATTATTCTTCTTCATTAAGAAATCAATGCCTCCTGTAGTTTGATCTACAACAGATTGTTTACGAGCAATCATTTTTTCTAAATTCACTTTAATATCACCAGGAATTTCAATTCCATGTTCTTCAAAATGCTTTACGGCATCTTCATAATGGTGAGAAGAATCTAAAAGTGCTTTACTTGGAATACAACCTACATTTAAACACGTTCCACCAAGTGTTGAGTATTTTTCTATAATGGCAGTTTTCATGCCTAATTGAGCGCAACGGATTGCTGCAACATATCCTCCTGGACCAGAACCAATAACGGCTACATCGTATGAATTCATATAATAATTTTGAAGTTTTCTTTTTTAAAAATCTAAAACCAAAAATACAAATTTAGATTCAAGCTGATAAAAGATTATTTTTTTTTTGAAGGAATCATTCCTGTTTATGAATATCTTCTACAATCCACTCCAATTCTGTATCAATATCTAATTGTCTGTCTACTAAATTTGGTAAAATGACAATATCGGGTTTAACACCAAAACCATCTGGTGTTTGTTTGTGAGAAGTTTCAATTTGCATTAAACCCATTCTTATATTTAGTTTTGTGTTTGGTAATTTATATATTCTATATAAACCTGCAACACATCCGTTATAGGCGCCACCTGTCTCCTCACCAACAAAAGTAGCACGTTTAGTTGCTTTTAAATGAGTTGAAATTAATGATGATGCCGAAAAAGAATTTCCATTTATCAAAACATATAATTTCCCCTTGTAATTAGCTTTTTTTGGCTTTTTTGATTTATTATATTTCATTTTATAATATATCTTATCATCAACTTTTTTAGTATTAAAATACTGGTAACCAAGTGAAATTGGATCTATATAAGTAAGTGCGCCAATAATGTTCACAAAAGTGGAATTACCGTTGCTTATCAATGATTTTGTAAGTGGCAATCGGCTATTAACTTCTATAGGCTCAATAAAAACATAGTTTTTATCTGTTAAAAAAGAATACAAATAATCTATTTCAGATATACGTCCGCCGCCGTTGTCTCTTAAATCTAAAATTAAGTTTTCAGTTTTTAAAAATGCCAGTTGGTTGAAACTCTCCCTATAAAACTTTTTATATTTTCTGTTAGAAAAACTTCTTATCTTCATGTAAGCTACCGAGCTATCCTTCCCTATAAAATTGAAATTTCGAGTGTATTCTTTTGATTTTGATATGAACCCGTATTTTTTATGGTCTTTTCTTTTTTTCTTATTTGCTAATTTATTTTCCTTTTTTTCAGACTTTGATAGCTTTACACGAGATTTCTTTTTTGTTTGAAGTGAATCTGTCTTCGGCTTTTTATCATCTTTATAAATGCGTTTATATAATCTTGAAAAAACGGAATCTTTGTTTTTAAATGTAACTTCCAAACTATCTATAAACCCTTTGTCTTTATTATAGTACCTAGCAAAACCTTTACCTACAAATCGATTATGCAACGTGGTGTTATATCCATCTGATGCAAATCGTGTTTTATAAGTGTTTACTAAATCATTTACCTGTTCGCCATCTATAGTAACAACCTCAGAACCTACCATAGATGAATCTTTTCCGAAAGTTCGTTTTACCCAAAGTTTATTTTCTAAATATTCGAAATCTAAATCGTGAAACTCAAGTTTTCTTTTCTTTAAATCCTTTCGCTCTTTTTTAGTAAACCATTTATTAAAAGATCCTACAGTAACATGCCCTTGTTTGATGTTAGCTACTACAGGTGCAAGTTTTTTATATAATTCACGAGAAGTAATTGGTGTGTTTATAGTCGTTTTCAAACTATCAAATTTAAAATCTAATACTTCTTTTGATGTGTATTGATATAACTTCGGGTGGTTCCTTTTTAATTGCTTGTAGAGTTTATCAATATCGTTATGCAAATCTTCTACAGGGTGTAATTTGGTAATAAGGGCATTATGTTTTTCAACACTTTTACATGACACAAACACAACCAATAATACAAGTGATAAAAGCAAGTTCTTCATATTAGGCTAAAATAGGAGTATTTATGAAATCTAAAAACGGATTAATCTTTCTTTAACTTTTGAATAGATTCAACTCAAATTCTCCCAATAAATTATGTAATTTTGTGCTTCATGCAAAAAAACATAAACATACAAAACAAGAAAGCACGCTTTCAATACGAGATTTTAGACAAATACACAGCTGGTATTGTACTAACTGGGACTGAAATAAAATCTATTAGAAGTGGTAAAGCTTCTATTACTGAAAGTTTTTGTGAGTTTAGTGAGAACGGTGAGCTATTTGTTGTAAATATGACTATTCAAGAATATGCTTTTGGAAATTATTACAACCATAAACCTAAAGCCACAAGAAAATTACTTTTAAATAAAAGAGAGCTTAAAAAACTTAATAAAGAAGTCCAGAATACAGGGTTAACAATTATTCCTCTAAATTTATTTATTAATGATAAAGGCTATGCAAAACTCAACATTGCATTAGCAAAAGGTAAAAAATTATTTGATAAGCGAGAAACTATTAAAGACAGAGATAATAAACGTGATCTTGATAGAATTAAGAAGGCTTATAAGTAGTATTATACATTTCTTAACGCTTTAGATTATTAATTTTTAGTAATTTCCCTTCTTAAAAATTTAATATGAAAAAGTTATTATTCCTTTTAATAGTAAGTGTTTTATCTATAAACCTTCAGGCACAAGACGAAGCTAAAAAGAAAGTCAAGGATGCTGATTCTGATAATGAACAAATTGAATTTACTATAGATAGCACGTCTGTTTTAACTCTAGACAGCACTATAAAAACATTATACGCAGTCATTTCTGGTGAAAAAGGAGAAAAAAGAAATTGGAAACAATTTAAATTTCTTTTTAAACCAGATGCAAAATTAATCCCTTCGGGCAAAGATAAATCTGGAAATTATATAGTGCGTTATATGTCGCCTGATGATTATATTAAAGGCTCTGGAAAATGGCTAGTAAAAAACGGCTTTTTTGAAAAGGAAATACACCGAAAAGTTGATGCTTTTGGTAATATCACCCAAGTATTTAGTACTTATGAATCTTTTTATACTGAAGCGGATAGCACACCATTTATGCGAGGTATTAATAGTATTCAATTACTAAATGATGGTAAACGTTGGTGGGTTATTAATATTTATTGGGCGCAAGAAAGTGATGAAAACCCTATTCCAGAAATGTATAATAATTAGAGATGCATAATCAAGACATTGTTAAAAAAGAAGAAGCCTTCTGGACACAGCGCTATTTAGAAAACCAAACAGGTTGGGATATTGGCAAGCCTTCAACACCTTTAAAAGCATATATTGATCAATTAGAAAATAAAAATTTAAAAATATTAATACCCGGAGCTGGTAATGCCTATGAGGCTGAATACCTTTTTAATAAAGGTTTTAAAAATGTATATGTTTTAGATATTTCTAGAGAACCACTTGAAGCATTTCATAATAGAATTCAAGATTTTCCTTCTAACCAAACCATTCAAGGTGATTTTTTTAATCATAAAGCACAATACGATTTGATTTTAGAGCAAACTTTTTTCTGCTCTTTTCCACCTACCAAATCAAACAGGCAAGAGTATGCCGAAAAAATGAATGATTTATTAAAAGCTAATGGTAAACTCGTAGGTTTATGGTTTAATTTTCCGTTGTCAACTGATATGGAAAAACGCCCTTTTGGAGGATCAAAAGAAGAATATAATAATTATTTAACTCCTTTTTTTAATTTAAAAACTTTCGAAAAATGTTTCAATTCTATTGAATCTAGAAAGGGTAACGAATTGTTCGGTATTTTTATAAAAAAGTAAATACCATTCAAAATTAGGATAATAGTTAAGACTCTAAATCAATTCTTATCTTCTAACAAAGGCACAAATCTAAATTCTCCAAACTCCTCTTGTTCAAATTCTTTTGGTCCTTTTCGTGTGAACATCGTCATAATCTGCACATCATCACCAACAGGAATAACAAGCTTACCTCCTACTTTTAATTGACTAAGTAAAGGTTTAGGAACAAATGGTGCGCCTGCCGTTACAATTACACCATCAAAAGGTGCTTCTTCTTCAAGACCAATGTAACCATCACCAAAAATCAATTTTTTAGCACGATAGCCCAGTTTTGGAAGAAACTTACTGGTTTTTTTAAACAATTCATTTTGGCGTTCAATACTATAAACTTTCGCGCCTAATTCACACAAAACAGCTGTTTGATAGCCGCTACCAGTTCCTATTTCTAATATTTTATCTCCAGATTTAATTTGCAATAATTCCGACTGAAATGCCACGGTATAAGGTTGAGAAATCGTTTGGTCTGCTCCAATAGGAAACGCTTTATCCTGATAAGCGTGGTCCAAAAAGCTAGAATCCATAAACAAATGCCTAGGTATTTTCCCTATAGCATTTAACACACTTAAATTTGTTATGCCTTTGTTTTTTAATATGTTAACGAGCTGTTGTCTTAATCCTTGGTGCTTAAAAGTGTCTTTCAATTCTGGTGGCGTTTGGTTTGCTAAATTTAAGTAAAGATTTTCAAGCTTAAAACTATTTATTCAGATTTAATTTTTCACAGTTTTTAACCTAAAATTTTAGACTAAAAACTTAACCTCTTCTTTTAAATATCTTATTTTTGTTAAAAACGTAAATATTATGCTCAAAGCTGGAGTTCTTGGTGCTGGTCACTTAGGGAAAATTCATTTAAGACTTCTTAAACAATCTGAAAAATATAACCTTGTTGGGTTCTATGATGCCGATGAGGAAAACGGTAAAAAAGTAGAAGCCGAATTTGGTTATAAGTTTTTCAATTCTATTGATGCTTTAATTGAAGCCGTTGATATGGTAGATATCGTTACACCAACTTTATCGCATTACGATTGTGCTAAACAAGCTATAGCAAAAGGCAAACATGTCTTTATAGAAAAACCTATTACAAATACGGTTGAAGAAGCTGAACATATTAGAACCCTTTTAGCAGAACATGATTTACGCGGACAAGTAGGACACGTTGAGCGTTTTAACCCAGCATATCTTGCTGTTAAAGAAGAAATTAATTCGCCTATGTTTATTGAAACACATCGTTTGGCAGAATTTAACCCAAGAGGGACAGATGTTCCTGTGGTTTTAGATTTAATGATTCATGATATTGATATTATTTTAAGTGTTGTAAAATCTAAAGTAAAAAATGTTTCGGCAAGTGGTGTTTCGGTAATTAGTGACACACCAGATATTGCCAATGCCAGGTTAGAATTCGAAAATGGTTGTGTGGCTAACCTAACTGCTAGTAGAATTTCGCTTAAAAATATGCGTAAAGCACGTTTCTTTCAAAAAGACGCTTATATCTCTGTTGATTTTTTAACTAAAAAATGTGAGGTTGTAAAAATGAAAGATGCTCCAGAAACGCCTGGAGATTTTGATATGATTTTGCAAAATGCCGAAGGAGTAAAAAAACAAATATATTTTGACAACCCATCTGTAGCAGAAAACAATTCCATTTTAGATGAATTAGAAACGTTTGCTGATGCTATTAATAATAATACAACACCTATTGTTTCTCTACATGATGGTACTGAAGCACTTCGTGTTGCTACTCAAATCATAAATGCTTTTTAAATGAAAAATGTTGCTGTTATTGGAGCTGGTACTATGGGAAATGGTATTGCTCATACTTTTGCTCAAAGTGGTTTTAAAGTTCAATTAATCGATGTAAACATAGACGCTTTAAATAAAAGCATTAAGACTATTGCTACCAATTTAGATCGTATGGTTGCGAAAGAAAAAATTACTGAGCAACAAAAAACAGATACACTACATAATATAACACCTTTTACAAATTTAAAAGAAGGTGTTAAAACTGCAGAATTAGTGGTTGAAGCAGCCACCGAAAACCTAGATTTAAAACTAAAAATTTTTAAGGAGTTAGATGATGCTTGCTCAGAACAAACCATTTTGGCTACCAATACATCTTCCATATCCATAACTCAAATTGCTGCTGCTACGTCAAGACCGGAAAAAGTTATTGGGATGCACTTTATGAATCCGGTGCCTATTATGAAACTGGTTGAAATTATTAGAGGTTACAATACAAGCGATATAATTACAAATACTATAATGGAACTTTCTAAATCTTTAGGAAAAGATCCTGTAGAAGTAAATGATTATCCTGGGTTTGTTGCTAACCGTATTTTAATGCCAATGATTAATGAATCTATCGAAACTTTATTTAATGGTGTTGCCGGTGTTGTAGAGATTGATACGGTTATGAAACTAGGTATGGCACATCCCATGGGCCCATTACAATTAGCAGATTTTATTGGTTTAGATGTGTGCTTATCTATTTTAAACGTTATGCATGATGGGTTTAAAAACCCTAAATATGCACCTTGCCCGCTTCTAGTTAATATGGTAAGGGCTGGCAAACTAGGAGTTAAATCTGGAGAAGGTTTTTATGATTATTCAGAAAGCCGAAAAGCGGAAAAGATTTCTAAACAGTTTTTGAAGTAAACACCAATAGTGTCAGATTACAATTTATTACTTTAAAGACTGAATACTGAGACTATAAACTATAGTTCATGGCAAAAATAATCCCATTCAAAGCAGTAAGACCAACTAGAGCCATTGTAGGTTTGGTAGCTGCACGCTCCTACCAAAGTTATACGGTTAACGAACGTGAGTCAAGAATGGATTATAACCCTTATAGTTTTCTTCATATAATAAATCCTGGATATAAATACGATCAAGTAATTACTGGAGAAGACCGCTATAAATTAGTTAGAAACAGGTATTTAGAATTTAAAGAAGATGGCGTTTTTATTCAAGATGAAAAACCGTCGTTTTATGTTTATAAAATAGTTAACAGACAAGGACAAGAATTTAATGGTATTATAGCTGCAACTAGCGCACAAGATTACGAGCAAAATATTATAAAAAAACACGAAGACACTATTGCAAAACGTGAAGAAACCTTTAAAAATTATTTGCAAACTGTTGGGTTTAATGCAGAACCTGTACTCCTTACCTATCCTGATAATGATGCTATTGCATTAATTATAAGTGACACTCAAAAAAATCATGCTGAATTTGAGTTTACAATGACATACAGAGACACCCATTATTTATGGAAAATTGATGATGTTAAGTGTATTGAATTTATTCAAGAAGAGTTTGAGAAAATGGAAAGTATTTATATTGCGGATGGGCATCATAGATCTGCATCTTCTTCGCTTTTAGCTAAAGACGAAAAAGCTAAAAACAAAGATCATAACGGTGGTGAAGCTTACAACTTTTTTATGTCGTATCTCATACCAGAATCCGATTTAGTAATTCATGAATTTAATCGCTTAATAAAAGATTTAAATGGCTTAACAAAAGAGCAATTCCTAATAGAACTAGACAATCTATATCGAATTGAAAACAGAGGTGTTACCCCTTATAATCCATCAAAACCACATCATTTTAGCATGTATTTAGATGGCGAGTTTTATTCACTTTACCTAAGAAAGACAAGACATAAATTTAACACAGCACTAGATAATCTTGATGCACAATTATTATTTAAAACCATATTACAACCTATTTTAGGTATAGATGATTTACGAAATGATGACCTTATTGAATATGTAAATGGCAGAGATGAAATGACAACTATAAAAAGTCATGTTGATAGTGGCACATTTAAAGTTGGATTTGGCATGTGTCCTGCAAATATAAATCAAATAAAAAGTATTGCTAACGAAGGTTTAAAAATGCCTCCTAAAAGCACTTATATTCTGCCAAAATTAAGGAGTGGAATAACTATATATGAATATTAAAATGTTTATTCGTTTAGTTGTTAAGTCGTTTATAAAAACAGCTCAACAACAAACAACTTAACAACAAACCCAAATAAATGAGCATAAAAGCAAACCTAGAAAACATAAAATCTATATTACCAGAACATGTTACCCTAGTGGCCGTTTCTAAAACTAAACCTATAAGCGACTTAATGGAAGCTTACAACGCTGGACAACGCATTTTTGGCGAAAACAAAATTCAAGAAATGGCTGAGAAGTATGAAGCCATGCCTAAAGATATTGAATGGCACATGATTGGTCATGTACAACGCAATAAAGTAAAATACATGGCAGAGTTTGTTAATTTAATTCATGGTGTAGATAGCTTCAAATTACTAAAAGAAATAAATAAGCAAGCAAAAAAGCACAATAGGACTATTGATTGTTTGCTTCAAATAAGAATAGCTACCGAAGATTCTAAATTCGGAATGTCATTTGAAGATGCCTCAGAAATAATTCAATCGGAAAAATTTTCAGAATTAAAAAACGTTAGTGTTATTGGTGTTATGGGAATGGCAACATTTACTGACGATAAGCGTCAAATCGAAAATGAATTCAATCGTTTAAAATTTGCATTTGATGCATTAAAAGGGCTTCAAACTGAATATTGCAAACTAGAAATTATTAGCATGGGCATGAGTGGCGATTATCAATTAGCAATAGATTGTGGAAGTACTATGGTTCGTGTAGGAAGTAGTATATTTGGCTTAAGGAGTTAACTATTAAAAGAGAAAACAAAAAATCAATAACTTTATGCACTCACTTTTAACTATTAGCTTTTAACTTTTAACTTATTTTTTTATTTGTACGCAATTTTAGACATAGAAACTACTGGAGGTAAATACAATGAAGAAGGCATTACAGAAATTGCTATTTATAAGTTTGATGGCCATGAAGTAGTAGATCAATTTATAAGTCTTGTAAATCCAGAACGCGACATACAACCTTTTGTAGTCAACCTAACAGGTATTAACAGTAACATGCTTCGTAACGCTCCAAAATTTTATGAAGTCGCAAAACGTATTGTAGAAATTACCGAAGATTGTATTCTAGTAGCACATAATGCTCAGTTTGATTATCGTATTCTAGGTACAGAATTTAGACGTTTAGGTTTCGAATATGAACGTAAAACACTTTGTAGTGTTGAGCTTTCTAAAGAATTAATACCAGACCAGCCATCCTATAGTTTAGGGAAGTTAGTACGTTCTCTTGGTATTCCTGTTACAGATAGACATCGGGCTTCTGGTGATGCCTTAGCAACCGTAAAGTTATTTAAACTCTTATTAGCCAAAGACACGACAAAAAGCATCATTCAAAAATCTATTCGACTTAATCCAAAACGTCAATTAGAACCCAAGCATTTAGATATTATTGCCGATTTACCTTCTGTTACAGGCGTATATTACATTCACAAACCAGATGGAGACATCATCTATATTGGTAAAAGTAATAACATTAAAAAACGCATCAATCAGCATTTTACAGGCACCAATGCTAAATCAAAAAAGATACAATCTAAAGTAGGCTCAGTAACTTATGAAGCTACAGGAAGTGAATTAGTGGCACTCCTAAAAGAAAGCGAAGAAATTAAAAAGATTAAACCGCTATATAACAGAGCATTAAGGCGTTCTATTTTTACACATGCTTTATATATTTTTAAAGACGAAAACGGGTATATCAATTTAAAAATTGATATTGCCGATGGTCGTAAAAAACCCATAACTACGTTTAGCAATCGCCAAAGTGGTAAGAGTTTTATAACTAAAGCAGTCGAAGATTATAATTTATGCCAAAAACTAACTGGCTTATACAAGACCAAAACCAGTTGCTTTAATTACGATATAAAAAACTGCGAAGGTGCATGTATACAAAAAGAATCGCCAGAATCTTATAACAAACGTGTAGAAGCACTTATTGAAAAAAACAGTTACAAAAACAAGAATATGGTCATTGTAGATAGAGGTCGAGAAGTCGACGAACGTAGTGCCATATTAATCGAAAACGGCGTTTTTAAAGGTATAGGTTTCTTTAACTTAAACTATCAAATTAACAACCTTGAGGTTTTAGAGTCTATTATTACACCAATGGAAAATAATAGAGACACACAACACATTATTCAAAATTACTTAAGGAGAAACAAACGAATAAAAATAATTTCAATAGAATAACACATGAAAAGCATTGCTACACTTCTACTCCTATTATTGTGTATTAAGGGATATACTCAAGAAAACTATAATTCAGAATCTTACAATGTAACTTTAGGAGATATTGAAAGTAAAACGTTTGTAAAAGACTCTACGGCAAATGCTTTAGTTATTTATGAAGTTGGAAAAAGTTTTGTAGATAAAAATGATTACGATTTAATAACCGAAAAAAAGCACAAAATAAAAATTTTAAACCGTGAAGGGTTCGAAAATGCAACTGTAGAGGTCTATTTGTATAATAACAAAACTAAGTCGGAAAAAGTAGAAAATGTTATTGCTACCACTTACAATAAAGATGGAGATGAAGTAATAAAAACAAAACTTGAACAAAAAAATATCTTCACAGAAAAATACGATGACAACTATACCTTGGTTAAATTTACTTTACCAAATTTAAAGGAAGGATCTGTAATAAATTATAGTTATAAAATAATATCTCCATTCGTATCAAGCTATAAAGGTTGGTATTTCCAAGACGACATCCCTAAATTATATAGCGAATACAATGCCAGCATACCAGGAAATTGGCTGTTTCACACTAAATTGATAGGAGGAAAAAAGCTAACTACAAACACTTCTGAAATTAAAAAAGAATGTTTAATAATGCGAAATGGCGCAACTGCAGATTGTAGTGAAAATGTTTATGCCATGAAAAATATACCTGCTTTTGTTGAAGAAGAGTATATGACTACTAAGCACAATTATTTAGCACGAATTGAGTATGATTTAAAAACATTTCGAGATACAGACGGTAGTGTAAAACATTATACCAAAACATGGAAAGATGTAGACCGCGAGTTTAGAACCGATAAAGAAATAGGCAAACAACTAAAAAAATCTGTCGATATAAACACGTTATTAAGTAGTGATATTATAAATGAATCCGATAAACTAAAGCAAGCACAGGCCATTCAGCGTTATGTACAAAACAATTATACCTGGAATGGCGATTATAAAATATACAGAGATGTATCTATAAAAGACCTTTTAAAAAACAAATCAGGTAATGTTTCCTCAATAAATATTCTACTGCATAACTTATTAAGAGATGTTGGTATAGCTGTTAAACCCGTACTCGTATCAACCAGAGGCAATGGTTTTCCAACAACTATTTTTCCTGTAATTTACGATTATAATTATCTACTTGTGCAAGCCACCATAAACGAGAAAAACTATTTATTAGATGCCACAGATAGTTATTTAAACTTTGGAGACATACCTTATAATTGCCTTAACCATTATGGCAGATTACTCGATTTTAAAAATGGTAGTTCATGGTTAGAAATAAAACCAAACACACCATCAAACATCTTTTATCAAGCAAATCTAAAATTTGATGAAAACGATTTACTTGTAGGTTCCATAAAATCTAAAAGAACGGGGTATCATGCGCTATATAAGAAAAAGGATTACTATTCTAATCAAAATGATTATTTAGACGAACTAGAAAATAGCTTTCCATATATAGACATATCAGATTTTGAAATTACCAGTAATGGTAAAACAAGTAACGATTTTAAAGAATCCTATAACATAGAATATACTTTTGATAGTGCTGGAGATAATATATATCTAAACCCATTTTTTATAAAATTTTTTAAAGAAAACCCATTTAAATTACAAGAAAGAACCTACCCTATCGATTTCGGATATAGAGACAGTTATTTCTATATGTTTAAAATAGAATTAAACGATAATTATAAAGTTATAGAAGTACCAGAAAATCAAAAAATCATGCTACCTAACAATACCGGGCAAATGCTTTTTAGCGTAAAGCAAGTTGGTAATACGTTAAACTTAATGTTTAAAATAGATTTTAAAGAAGCCACTTACGATCCAGAATATTACCCGTATTTAAAAAAGTTTATGACCCAAGTTGTAGACATTCAAAAAAACTCGGTAATCTTACTTAAAAAAAGTAACTAATCTTTTCTTACTTTTGGATTTATGAATAAACCATCAAACAAAACCTGGAAACACAAACTTCATGAAATTATTTATGAAGCAGACACACCAGCAGGTAAACTATTTGATGTTATACTTCTTATAGCCATTATAGCAAGTGTACTTTTAGTCATGCTAGAAAGTGTTAAAAGTATAGATAGTAAATACCACGACCTATTAAACATCTCAGAATGGGTAATCACCATACTATTTAGTATAGAATATATAGCAAGAGTCATTACAGTAAAAAAACCTTCAAAATATATTTTTAGTTTTTATGGTATTATAGATTTACTATCAACCATACCAAAATATATTTCACTTGTATTTGGCGGTATACATGCCTTAGCCGCGTTAAGAGCATTACGTTTATTGCGTGTGTTTAGAATATTAAAACTAGCAAGATACCTAGGTGCATCCAACAACCTAGTAAATGCATTAAAAGCAAGTCGTGTAAAAATATCTGTTTTCCTATTTGCAGTAATCATAGTCGCAGTCATTTTAGGAACCGTTATGTATCTTATAGAAGGCGAAGAAAATGGATTTACCAACATACCAAAAAGTGTCTATTGGTGTATAGTCACCCTTACCACCGTTGGCTTTGGTGATATTGCACCACAAACGCCATTAGGGCAATTTATAGCTTCTTTAGTCATGGTTTTAGGTTATGGTATTATTGCAGTTCCTACTGGTATTGTATCTGCCGAATACGCAAACCAACATGCTAATAAAAATGAAGAACCAAAAGCATCAGACCTTCATTTAAACTCGCGGTCTTGTCAAAATTGTTTAGCAACAAATCATAAAGACGACGCAGAGTTCTGTTATAATTGTGGCGAAAAATTAAAATTATAATTTTTTTTTGGGGCGTTACCGCACCCTTCGTCTTCGCTCAGGACGGGCGGTCGGGCTTTCACTACTCGCTCCCTCCTACGTCGGGGAGCTCAAACATGCCGTTCAATCCCTAACCTTTAGTTTGCATAAAGAATAATACACTAAATTTATTCAAAGGAAAACAGAGGTGAACTACATCCCTAACTAAGTTAGTCTTATGCTGCGTATTAGTCCTCTGTTTTCTCCTTAGAATTTAAGTTGAAAAGCTTCAAATAGAATAGTAGACGTCAGAGGTCTAATAAAGGTTATAAAGCGATTCAACATTTTTTAAAAACTTAATATAAAATTATGAAAAATTATTCATTTCATGTGGGCATTGACATCTCAAAATTAAAATTAGATGTGGTTATAGTAGATAAAACAAATCCCATGTCATTGGAACATTTCGTTGTTACGAACAACACCAAAGGTTTAAAGCGAATGCTTACAGTTTTAAAAAAAAGAAAAATAGATTTAGAAAGTACCCTGTTCTGTTTTGAAAACACAGGTGTTTACACATTTCCTTTAAGCTGTTTTTGTTTTGAAAATGAGTTTGATTATTGGATTGTTCCAGCAGTAGAAATTAAGCGATCTAAAGGCATATCAAGAGGTAAAAGTGATAAGTCTGATGCTAAGGATATCGCTTTTTATAGCATTCGCAATATAGATAAGCTACAGCTATCAAGTGTGCCAGAGAAATCAATCCAGCAGTTAAAATTACTTTTTACTGAGCGCGAAAAAATCAAGAAATCCCTTTTATTATTTGGTTCAACTAAAGAAAATAAAGGGTATACGTCGTTAGATGTTTATAGAACAGTAGAAGCTCAAAACAAGAAAACTATTAAATTTCTTAAAGCCAGCTTAAAAATTATAGATGCTAAGATGCGTGAGCTTGTAAAACAAGAGCCTAAATTAAAACGTCAATTTGAGCTTATAAAAAGCATTAAAGGTGTCGGCGAGAAAACGGCTATTTATTTTATAATAGCAACTAAAGGATTTAAGGTCTTTGACTCGGCTAGAAAACTAGCCTGTTATGCAGGAGTTGCGCCTTTTGAATACAGCTCAGGCTCCAGCATTAGAGGCGGTACTAAAGTTAATCATATGGCAGACAAAACAATGAAGTCTTTACTTCAAATGTGCGCCTTATCAGCGGTAAAGCATGATGCACAGTTAAAAGCATATTATCTAAGAAAACAAGATGAAGGAAAAAACAAAATGTTGGTTTTAAACAATGTGAGGTGTAAAATTATAGGGCGAATTTTTGCTGTAATTAATAGAGATTCTCCTTTTATAGATACTTATAAATTTGTAGCCTGATTTTTAATGAAAATTATTTGTTTTCTATCATAGAATACGCATGGGTTTATTAGCTTGGTTTTAGGAGGAGAAAGTGTTTGTTTTTTGGAGAGGTTCGTTTAACGGTCTAGTATAAGAATAGTAGCGGATTTACAGCACTACCTTTTCGGTTAAACAAAGACCTTTTTTATATTTACCTACTTAAGTTTTAGCAATTAAACCGCTATTATTTTTATACATTGTTATGTGGCGTTATTGTTGTTCAAGTCTGTCTTTATAACCCTTATCAAGTCTTTTAATTCATTTCTATTTGTGTCATATTGCCAAATATTATTACAAAACTTTAATGCTCTTTCATTGTAACTATTCCCAATCATTAGTGAGTTAAATTTATTACCTTTTTTCTTTAATTCTTCTATTGATTTTAAAGTATTATCGTTTAGGTTTCCAAAAACTCCATCTGATATGATTAACAAATCTGCTTTTTCATAATTTTCAGTTTCCATTTGTTTTAACGCTTCTAAAACTGCTTGTGATGCGTCCGTTCCTCCGTGAAAGGACATTTGTAAAAAGTCAATAAGTTTTACTAACGAATTTTGAATATCGGTAAGTTCAAATGTTTCTATTCCTGTTGAAAAAGAAATTAAAAATGCTTTTCTTTTTCCACTAATTGCAATTCTTGTAACTGCAAAAGCAATGACTTTTGATAAAAATTCTGGTTCTCCGTGCATTGAACCACTTGTGTCAACTGCTATAATAAAAGGACCTTTGTCCTTTTCTATTTCTTTTTGTCTTTTATCTGTAATTGATTTTTGTTCAAAATCATTTTCCTTATTGATATACTGAAAGGTTTGTAATTTCTTTTCTGCAAACCTTTTGTAAAATATACTTTCCGTTTCTAAGTCACTAAAAAGTGCCAACTCTGTTGGTAATAAATTGTTTAAATCATCACTTTCGGTTATTCCAATAAGTTCAGATTTTCCCGAATGTTCAATTTTATATTTTGAAACTATTTCGATATTCTCAAATTCTTCTTCCTCTAATTGCGCTTCTGCTTTTCGGTACTTCCCTAAAAGTTCCGCTAATTCTTGAATTTCTTTTTTGTCTTTAAGTATTTGAGCATATTTTTCAAGTAAACTGAAATTCACATTTTGCCAATTACCTGCTGACATATCCCAAAGCCTACCTAAATCTGCGGTTTCGTTTATAAATGGTTTAAGTAACTTTAAAAGTTCCTTTAATTCTTCAATCTTATTATACAAATCATTTAAAAACTCTTCCCTTGTTTTATCAATTATTTTAATATTTTGTTGAAGTTTTTCAATTGATAGTTTCTCATCCCATTTGTTTATAAATTTCTTCTTTGCTAATTTTAATTTAGTTTCATCGAGTTTTACTTCAGTATTTTCAATAGTGTTAAATTCTTCTTGGTATTTGTTTAAATCAAAATCTCTTTTTCTGTATTTTTTCTTCAAAAACTCTTTGTAGTTATTCCAATTTTTCCATTCTTTTTTGAATTTGTCGATTGGCAACTTGTCATAGACTTCTTTAAGTTCTTCTTCTTCTGATTTTTTACTTATTTTTTGAAGTTGTTGTGCAATTGCAGTTTCAGGTTGTTTTTCAATTAATCTTTTCCAGTTATTTGAAATGTTTTTATGAAGTTTTTTAAGTTGATTTGCTTTTGTTTTCTCTTTATCATCTATTACTGATTGTAAATCAATTTCGTAATTGCTGATTTGTGTTTCATCAAGAACTGTACTTTTGTTTAATATCGTCTTGCCATTTTCGAACTCTGTAATTTGAAATTCATCATACTTCTGAATTAATTTTTCTTCTTTATCAAAAGTTGGCTTATTCTCAATATTTGTATCAATTTTTTCTAATAAATGAAACAACTTTTTTATAAATTCATTTTTTAAATGTGGTTGTATTGATAAAATAGAATTAATCTGTTCATTTGTTATAAATGAATTAATTGTGTCTAAAAATCTTTTGTCAATATTGGAAGTCTCAATGGAAACATAATTCCATTCTTTTATTATTTCGGCAATTTTTTCACGCTCTCTTTCAGATGAAATTTTACCAAATTTAATAAATCGAGTAAAAATTTCATTGTTAGAGTGCATCATATTCTTTTTTTAGTTTTTCAACTTTTAGTTTCTCTGATGCAAAACTATTTATTGTTTGGTTTAAATTATGTTCTGCTAATAAGGCTAATTTTTTATTAACGAATATATTTTCCTTTAAAGATGCTAAATCTTTCTTTTTGAAAGTTTCAATTTCTTTTATTGTTTTATTAATTTCGTTTATAACTGAATTAACCTGTTTATTCCATTCACTAATTATTGCTTTGTGAGGAATTTTTGTTGTAATTTCAGTTTTGTTTTTTCTATTTGAAATTAAATCATATTTTGTTCCTGTATTATTTCTATTCCAACTATCATATTCTCTTATTGTTATCGTATTTGGTTCTTTAGAAAATGCTTCAAATCGATTATTGTAACTTTCTTCTCCATTTTTATCGTAAAGAGTTATTTGCTTATATGTAGATTTGTTTAATGTGTCAAAAGCTGATTTTCTTAAATAATTAATTTGTCTTCTATAATTTCTATCCTGTAAGTTTCCATTATCTACAATCTCATAATAAATAGCATTACCTATTTTTATGGATTTGGGTTCATAATAAGTTATTCGTTTACTTTCTTTTGTTTGATTGTCAATGTCTAATTTTAAATCATTAATTTCATTTGTAAACATTGAAAGATTGTATTTTAAAGAATAACCGTGATTTTTTATAGCATCAGAAACAAATTCTTTGACAATACTAATTTGTTCTACTTCATCCCAAATTGTATGAGCAATTAAAAAACAATCCATTAAATCAATTACTTTTCTGTCGTTCAAAAAAGCACTTGTTTTTAACACTTTTACAATTTTTTTCCAACGTCTATCTGATACATAAATTGGTTTTTTAGTATCCTTTTTTTCGTTGTACTTAATAATATAATTTCTGATTACGTTAATTACATTTAGTGCTTCGTCAGATATTTTAACCTTACTAATACTTTTTTGCCATTTTTTATAGTCAGCATTGGTTATTTTATCTTTTTCATCAATATTCGCATTAAATCCAATATTTTCAGTTGATAAAAATGCATTAAATTTATTTGGGTCAGATATGTTTTTAACTAAATAACGGATAATAAATCTATCCCAAAGTGCTTCTAATCCTTCTCCTTTTGCTGGTAATTCGTTTGATGCAGAGATTAATCCTTTTAAGGGAATTTCAATTTCTTGTTGGCCGTTTCTGTATACCTTCTCATTTATAACGGTTAAAAGTGAGTTTTGAATTGAAGGCCCTGCTTTCCAAATTTCATCTAAAAACACAATATCAGCGGTTGGTAAATACTTTTCTGTTATTCTTTCGTATGTATCATATTTTTTTAGTTTTGATATAGCAATAGGACCGAAAATTTCATCTGGTGTACTAAATCTATTCATTAAGTACTCAAAAGAATTTCCGTCTTTAAAGATTTCTTTTATTCGTCTTGCAATTAAACTTTTGGCAACTCCTGGTAAACCTAATAAAAAGATACTTTCTCCTGAAATTGTTGTGAGTAGTGCCAATTGCACTATTTCTTCTCGCTCAAAAAGGTTTTCATTTAAAGCGTGAAGAATTTTATTAATTCTTTCTTTCATCAAACTATTTCTTTGCCTTTTGATTTGGGTTTAATTGTTTACCTCTATTTCCGTGAACTTGTGAGTGTTGTTTGTTTTGTCCACTCGTTCCTTTGTTTGCGTTTTGTTGATTTGCAGAATTACTTTTTGGTGTTATTTTCTTTGCCATATTATCATTTTTAATTCAAATTCTGAAGTTGGTCTCTAATGCCACATAATGCAAAGATAAAGTTCCGTTTCAATGAACTTTATCGGTTGTTAAACGAAGTTAGCGAATTTTTCTGACAAAGTCAAGTAATTAAATTAAATATATAATCCAATAAATCTATAAAACCACAACCATCCAAAAACAGTATCAAACCAAAGTTTGTTAATACTTAAATTGGTATTAATCATTTATTCAAATTAACTTTACCAAATAAACACAAAAGCTATTAACTCGAACTCAAAATATCTCATTTCAATTGTTGGCCCTACTGCTATTGGCAAAACAGCACTTAGTATTAAATTGGCGCAACATTACAAAACAGAGATTATATCTGCAGATTCGCGTCAGTTTTTCAGCGAAATGCAAATTGGTACAGCTGCACCAACACCCGAAGAATTATCAGGAGCAAAACACCACTTTATTCATCATAAGTCCATTAAAGACAACTATAACGTAGGCGCATTCGAAAAAGATGCGCTACAATGCTTAACCAATTTATTTAAAACAAATAATGTAGTAATAATGGTTGGCGGCTCTGGGTTATATGTAGATGCGGTTACAAAAGGCTTAGACCATTTTCCCGAAGTCGATGCAACCATTCGTGAAACTCTAAATAGCCAATTAAAAACAGAAGGCCTAGAAACGCTTCAAAAGCAATTACAAACCTTAGATCCTGTTTCGTATAACACCATAGCTATAGATAACCCGCATCGTGTTATTCGGGCTTTAGAAATTTGTATTGGTACAGAAAAACCGTATTCATCTTTCTTAAACCAAGGCAAAGAAAAACGCCATTTTAAAACCATAACTATTGGCTTAAAAGCAGATAGAGCACTCATTTACCAACGTATAAACCAGC
The DNA here is from genome assembly GCF_044594645.1 of Algibacter sp. R77976. Lineage (GTDB taxonomy): Bacteria > Bacteroidota > Bacteroidia > Flavobacteriales > Flavobacteriaceae > Algibacter_B. The sequence continues at coordinate 2,551,842 of NZ_CP138989.1, read as the reverse complement.
GTGTAGATATTATGATGCAAGACGGTTTATTAGAAGAAGTAAAAAATCTTTTAGCTTATAAAGATTTAAACGCATTAAATACTGTAGGTTACAAAGAGCTTTTTAATTATTTAGAAGATACTTGGGAATTGGATTTTTCAGTTTCTGAAATCAAGAAAAATACGCGACGTTTTGCAAAACGACAACTCACTTGGTTTAAGAAAAAAGAAGATACCCTTTGGTTTGAATATAATACGCCAATAGATAAAATAACAAGTCAACTAGATTCACTCTTAAACCATAAACATGACAATTGATGAAACCGTTTTAGATAATCCGGTGTGGTTTTCACTTACAGAAAAGCATACGAATCATGGCGTAGATTATGGAAACATTAAAATTTATCTTCCTGACTATACACCTTTTGGTGCTTTTATAAATGGTGAAGATACTTCTGTAGCCATAGAAAAATACTCAAAACTAACACCATCCTTTTTTATGGTTGGTGAAAAACCAAAAATGCCTTCTTCTTTTAAGCCTCCAATAAAGTATGTGGGGTTACAAATGATTATTCGTAATAACATTAACTATCCCATAACAGAACATATTGTAGAGCTAAACGAAAGTCATTATCAAGATTTAATGAATTTGGTAGATATTGCATATCCAGATTTTTTTAAACCTAAAACAAACACTTTAGGCAGGTACTTTGGTATTTTTAAAAACCAAGAACTGGTAGCCATAACTGGCGAGCGCATGCAAACCGACCATTTTACAGAAATTAGCGGTGTAATTACGCATCCCGATCATGTTGGTAATGGCTATGCAAAACAACTTATAACACATACATCTAATAAGATTTTTGAAGACAACAAAACACCCTTTTTACATGTAGACCAAACAAACCTGGGACCAATTAATCTTTATAAAAAACTAGGGTTCGAGATAAGAAGAAAACTAGAATTCTGGAGAGTAAATCGTTAAGTAAAACAAGAATTATTTTTGAAAACGCTTTTGTCATTCTGAACGAAGTGAAGAATCTCATTAGAGTAGATTTCTTGTTGCTCGTTCCTCCGCGCTATACAAATGACAAAACTAAGAAGCTAAAAAAAGAAAGGAAAATAAAGTAGTTTTACTGCATAGTAACATGGCTATATTTAGCGTTAATCATAATATTTTTTCCACTTGCTAAATCTCCTGTAGAAAAATTAGAAGCAGAATCTTTACTAAGCTTATCAGGGTGTGTTACACGAGAATGCGTGCCTTTGTATTGTATATTACATTCCGCTTTAGGTAAACCAATAACCGCATTACTGTTTTGTAAAATCACATTTAAATTATTGAATGTATCTTCGATATTATAAATATCAACATCGCCAATATTACAATCAATCATAGCACTTCCTGTTAAATTTTCAATATCAACCTCAGATGAGTTCACATTTAAAACCAAATGAGCAACATTTTCAAGGTCTGCATTCTTAACATAATTTAAATTTAATTCTCCCAAATTCCAATTGGTTACTACAATTGGTGAATACGAAGCATTAATGGAAGTTAAACTTCCATTAATGCTTTGGGCTGTAAACTTTGTGTAAGCTAAATTAGCTTCTAAATTATCGACATTGGCCGCAAATTCAATTTCGCCATGCTTAACATTTACCTTTAGTTTGGCTTTTTTTGGCATTTTAATTTTAATTGTTTTTTTAACATTAGAATTTGATGTGTTATGAAACAATCGCTCAACTTCTTTTTCTCTGTCTTTAATTAAAATTGTACGTTCCTTAATACGCTCTTTGGCTTGTTGCTTGCGCTCTAAAGCATGCGCTTTTTGTTCAATTAAACGTTCCTTTTGTTCTGCCATACGTTCTGCTTGAGCTTCTGCGCGTTCTACTTGCGCTTCTACTCGACTCGCTTGTGCTTCCATGCGTTTAGCAAATCGCTCTCCCCACGCTTCCATTTTTTCAGCATAATCTTCACCCCATTGTTCACCAAACTTTTCTCCCCATGCTTCCATCTTTTTGGCAAAATCATCTCCATACTTTTCATTCCATTCTTTTCCAAATTTTTCGCCCCACGCTTCCATTTTTTTAGCATAATCTTTCCCATACTCAGACTCGAACTTTTGCGACCAAGATTCTAAATATTTTTCACCATCTTTTTGGTACTTGTCATAATCAAATGCAATGGCATTAACACCTTCTGGCAATTCTGGTAATTCTGGCATCTCAGACATCTCTGGCATTTCGGGCATTTCTGGCATCTCTGGCATTTCAGGCATTTCAAAATCACAATCAAAATTTACCTCAGGCATTTCAGCTAATTCAAATTTTAATTCATTTAAAAGCGCTACTACACCATGATTATCGTCTTGCATATCATGAACCCAAAAAGATGCTGCATGCCCTCCACTAGTAGTAATAGACACTTCATTACTAGACGCATCAACATCTACCTTCCATTGTTTCATTGCATCTTCTAATGCTTCTTTACTAAGTGCATCACCTTCAACATAGGCTTCAATTTCAACGGTGTCTTTATTCCAAGTATCAAATACAATATTACAATAGCTTGTATTTAAATTAACAACAACATCTTTATCAACATGAATTGATTGCGATACTTTTGATAATTTTTGTTGCGCTACAATATGTCCTGTGATGAAAAAACATAGAGCAACTAATTTTAGTTTTATAATTATCTTGTTCATTTTTTGATTTTTAAATTGATTGTGAAACTTCATTAGACTGCGCATCAGAAGTATTAAATTCTTGTAATTGAGATCTTAACCTGTATAATAAGTTTAAACGCAACTTTAAATTGTCAATTAAGGCATTTACTGTTAATTCACTTGGTCCAGATTCTGTTAATTCTAAAGATAGGTTTTGGTAAGCCTTATCTAACGCATTAAGTTGTTTTAAATACCCGTCAAATAACTCTTTAGTTTCTGGGGTGTATTTCACTTTAGACAACTCTAAATTTATACTAGCCAAATAATAATCTTCAACTTTTTTTAATCCTGGTGAAATATCTCCTAAGCTTTTAGTATCAGCATCTTTAGTTTTAACAAGCTCTGGAGAATCACCTAAAACTTCTGGCTGAAAATATTTAAAAGCACCAAAACTTAATCCTAAAAGCACTACAACGCTAGCTGCAATTTGAATAAAACTAAATTTAAAATGCTTAGCCTCTACTTCTGGTAAGGTCTCATCTAGTTTTTCAAGAAAACGTGCTTGATGATTATCAGGCATTTTCTCGTGCGTTATCTTGTCATTCTTAAATAACTCTCTAATGTCTTGTGCCATCTTTACTATGTGTTAACAGTTTTTGTAATTTTACTTTCCCTCTAGATAGTTGTGTTCTCGATGCTACCTCAGAAATATCTAGAATCTCTGCAATTTCTTGATGGTCGTAGCCTTCAATTAAAAATAACATCACAACGTATTGATACTTGTCGGGCAAAGTATTAATAGCCGTTTTAACATCGCTCAATGTTATGCTATCTTCTACCAACCATTTGTCGTCTTTAGGTGTATCAACAACTTTTAAATGAACCTCGTCAAGTTCAACAAGATGTTGCTTTTTAGCTTTTAAAAAGTCAATACTTTTATTAACAACAATACGTTTTAACCATGCGCCAAAAGTAACCTCAGCCTTGTACTGGTGCAATTTTGTAAAAGCCTTAATAAAAGCTTCTTGTACCACATCTTCAGCATCGGCAGCGTCTTTCAAAAACCGATTAGCAACAATATACATCCCGTCGCAGTACTGGTTGTATAACTGCAATTGTGCTTTTCGGTTGTTTTGTTTACATTGTTCAATAATGTCAACTTGAAACATGCTTGATTTACTTTTTGGTTTTAACCCTCATAATTTATAAAAAAATCATGCGGGTTTAGTTAGTTCATCTTAAAGACGATTAAAAATTTAAAGTGTTGCAAAAAATAATGTTTTTATTAAAAATTTTTATTTGGGCGTTACCTTTTACTCATACCTACAAGGTTAAAAAAACCTTGCAGGATCGCAAAAAGTCGGGCTATCCGTTACAAGTCCTCGCTCCTCCTTTGTCGGGCTGTGGGCTATCCACTACTATCCCTAACGCGCGCTTATCCGCCAAATTAAGTTTTAAGTCGCAGTCGTAGTCTTAGTTTAGATACGCCAATAAACTTCTATCTTCAGTCTTACATTATATTTCTCATTTCCCCTTCTACAACAAAACTAAATAAATTAACGTTTGCCCTTTACCAGTTATTCCTTTTAAATTATCTTTATGCACTTAATAAATTGCTCTATATGAATACCTTCCTAAAACGTGTTTTAATTCTATTATCAATAATAGCCTTAGGACTATTTTTATATTCAACATTTGTCGAAAACATTTTTGCAAAACGACTAAGCCCAAAAGACACCGTAGAATTTAAATTAAACGATTTAAAACTTGAAGTGTTCTATAATAGGCCTTATAGAAAAGAACGTGAAATTTTTGGTGCGCTTGTTCCTTTTAATCAAGTATGGCGAACTGGAGCAAACGAAGCAACTACTTTCGAGACTAATAAAGAATTACAAGTAAACGGCATGCAACTAGCAGCCGGAAAATATACATTATGGACGGTTCCAAAAGATTCAACCTGGAACGTTATTTTTAACTCAAAACAATATTCGTGGGGTGTAAATGCCGAAATGCAACCTATGTGGGATCCAAATTACGATGCTTTAAATATTGAAGTTCCTGTGCAGAAATTACCAAACCATGTTGAGCAATTTACTATTGCTTTCGATAATTCTACAGACAATTTGTTTTTAACCATGGCTTGGGACGATGTTAAAATTGCTGTGCCACTAAAATAAAATCTAAACAATTAAGCTTTCACAAATCGTTTTAAAACATACTGTGCTAGTTTATAAAACATAAATCCAGACATAGCGCCAAATGTCATTCCGCATAGTATATCTAACGGATAATGTACGCCAACATAAATTCTGCTGTAGGCTACAACCGCACTCCAAAATAATAGAATAAAAATCAAATATTTATAATAAGGTTTCAACATTAACCCTGCAAAAACTGCGGCGGCCATTGTATTTGAAGAATGCCCAGAGAAAAACCCATATTTTCCACAGCGTACCGCAATAAATCGTATGCTATCAGCAATTTCATCTGCACCACAAGGTCTAGGTCGCATAAAAGTTCGCTTAAACACATTGGTAATTTGGTCTGTAAATGTTACCATTAAAACAATAATAACAACAAACATCAATAACGATTTTAAACCATAACTTTTATAAAGTAAAAATAATAAAAGGACATACAAAGGAATAAAGGCAAGCTTATCTGTTATAACTAACCATAAACCATCCCAGGTGGTAGACCCTAAATTATTTAAAAAAACAAATAACTCGGTATCGTATTGTAAAAGCTGTTCAATCATTTATTTTAATTATTATTCATCGTATTTAGCGACTTCATTATCATAAAACTCAGTAGCTTCCTTTATAGCATTTTCGGTTTCTGTTTCCAATTCACTTTGATCCTCTGCATCAAAATCTTCAAACCATTCAACTTCATCGTTTTCAAGATTAATAATAAACCTAGGAAACTCGGTATGAATCACATAAATCGCATTAGGAAATTCAGTATTATCGCCAAGTATAAATTTTGGTAGTGACATTGTTTTTATAGTTTAAAGTTTCTGTAGTTATAAGTACTTAAAGTTTTTCTTACTCAAATAAATTAATAATCAAATTTAACGACCTAAAGTTTATTAGCAATGGATGTAAAAATAGCCAAAAGTTCTTTAGCTTCATTTCTAATATTCTTCAAATTCGTATTATTTATCCATTTTAATTCTTCGATTATTTCTAACCAATAATCTGTTTCGCTAGCTTCTCCCAAGCTAATTTTAATCTTATTTTTAAAATCTCTAGGACTTCTAGAACGATTAGCTTCTCTATAATTAGCTCCAATACTCGTTCCAGATTTCGTAATTTGATTTCTCAACACTAGAGCTTCGGGAGTATTTGACAAACTAGCAGATAAATTTATAATTTCAATTGCAAATTTAACTGTTCTTTTTTCTAACTGTATTGCAAACTCTTTATTAGTCATGTTTTTCTTTAACTTTAAATACTTTAGGCACTTTAGCTCACTTTAAACTTTTAGCAATAAGCTTTTTTGTCAAATAGTTAAATCGAATATACAATAAAATTGAAGCTGTAGTTAAACCCGCGAGTAGACCTAGCCAAATACCAAAACTTCCATAAGCCTCTTCTTTTCCTAAAAACCAACAAATTGGGAAGCCTACTAACCAATATGATATAAAAGTAAGTAGTGTTGGTATTTTAACATCTTGCAATCCGCGTAAAGCACCTAAAACAACAACTTGTATGCTATCACTAATCTGAAAAATAGCAGCAGCGATTAATAATTTTGAGGCGATACTCACCACTTCCATGTTATCGACTAAGTTTTCAGCATCATCATAATCTACATAAATCCTTGGCAAATAATCATGAAAAGCAAAGAACATTATAGCAAAACCTGTGGCTAATAGTATACCCATAAAAAATAAAGAAAATGCAATGCGTCGCAATTCAAAATAAGCTCTCAATCCTTTTTGATTCCCAACACGTATCATGGCAGCAACACTTAAGCCCATAGCCACCATAAAAGTCATGGAGCCTAAATTTAAAGCTATTTGATTTGCTGCCTGAGGGTTTTTACCAAGTAAACCACTAAGCCAAATGGCAGCAGTAAAAATGGCAACTTCAAAAAACATTTGCATAGCACTAGGAGCTCCAAGATTAGTTATTTTTTTAATCATTAAATTATCTAATACAAAAAACTTAATATTTGTAACAAAGGCTTTTGATTTTTCATTTCCTTTTAATAAAAACCATAAATACAAAACCATAATTATTCTTGATGCTAACGTACCGTATGCAGCACCAACAATCCCTAATTCTGGGAAACCAAATTTCCCGAAAATTAATAAGTAGTTTAAAATAATGTTTATAATATTCCCTATCAGCGTTGCATACATCGGGTATTTAGTCATTGACAAGCCATCACTAAATTGTTTAAACCCTTGAAAAATGATTAAAGGTATTAAAGAAAACGCCACTAAATCTAGATATGGGATAGCTAATTCCACAACCTCAATAGGTTGATTCATTAAATACATTAAAGGTTTTGCAAAAAATACTAATAAAAATAGTAGTACCCCTAAAACAGTACATAAAAACAAGCCATTTTTAAATATAGATTTCCCTTTAATAAAGTCTTGTGCAGAATCTGCCTCTGCAATTAAAGGTGTGATAGCAGTTGAAAAACCAATACCTAAAGACATTGCAATAAACATAAAACTGTTACCAAGAGATACAGCAGCTAACTCTGCAGTACCTAACTGCCCAACCATAATATTATCGACAAAACTAACAAAGGTGTGCCCCAACATACCCAACATAACTGGAGCAGCTAGTTGCCAATTGTATTTAAATTCCTTTGTATAATCTCTTAAATGCATTATGCAAAAATAACCTTTAGCCAATACTTTAAAGAAATTTGATAATTTTCTTTTGATAAAAAAACAGTATTAACAAATGTTAATTATTTTTTACTATTTGTACGATTTATAGTATTGTATTATCTATCTTTGTGATGCCTTGAATCGTTCTCACTAAAACTTAGTAGCGATTAAGAAACATTTAGCGTTTTTATAGGGATAAATTACTAGTGCTGAGGTTTCTAAAAAAAAAGGAGGGAAATATTTCCCTCCTTTTTAATTTAAAACGACATATCTTTTTTTAAAGTTGTGGAACATTTTTCTTAGCCTCCTCAAACTCTTTTACAATATCATCAACAATATTTTCTACAGGTTTAATATTATGAATTAATCCTGCAATCTGACCAATTTCTAATTCGCCTTCATCCATATCGCCTTCAAACATGCCTTGCTTAGCTCTTGCCCTACCTAGTAATTCTTTAAGTTGCTCTTTAGTTGGACCTATTTTATATAAACCTTCAACTTGTTTATAAAAATCATTTTTAAGTAATCTAACGGGAGCTAATTCTTTTAAAGTTAATTGTGTATCGCCTTCTTTAGCATCAACTACTGCTTTTTTAAATGCTTCATGTGCCAAACTTTCTTCACTCGCCACAAAACGGCTTCCTATCTGTACACCATCGGCACCTAAAATCATAGTTGCCAACATAGCGCTTCCTGTTGCAATACCTCCAGCTGCAATTAAAGGAATTTGAATATGCTCTTTAACCATAGGTATTAAAGTTAGCGTAGTAGTTTCATCACGACCGTTATGTCCACCAGCTTCAAAACCTTCGGCCACTATAGCATCAACTCCGGCTTCTTGTGCTTTTAAAGCAAACTTGACGCTACTCACAACATGAACTACTATAATACCTCTTTCCTGTAACCAAGATGTCCATGTTTTTGGATTTCCGGCGGACGTGAAAACAATTTTCACCCCTTCTTCTACTATAATATCCATAATCTCCTTGATGTTTGGATATAGCATGGGCACATTAACTCCAAAAGGTTTTTTTGTAGCATTTTTGCATTTTTGAATATGCTCACGTAATATCTCTGGATACATAGATCCGGCTCCTATTAACCCAAGTATACCAGAGTTACTTGATGCGGAAGCCAACCTCCAACCACTATTCCAAACCATACCAGCTTGAATAATTGGGTATTTTATTTTGAAAAGCTCTGTAATTCTATTTGACATTATAGCTTAATAAATTTTAATGTTTTTGAAATGTCGTTATGTTTTATTTTAACAATATAAATCCCTTTTGACAGATTCTCTACATCTATAACGGAACTACTATTTGATAATGAATACGTATTTATTATTTTACCCAAAACATCATAAATTCTTAATGAAATAATACCGTCATCTGATGGCATTGTGATGTATAATTTATCTTCTATTGGGTTGGGAAATATATTTATTTCAATATTGTCTTCTATTGGAGATACTATAGAAAGTGCATTATTAAAAGCCAATTCGAGATTTGGTATACCATATCCTAAAAAATAATCTGGCGTTGTATATTGTGATCCCGATTCTCTTACCAATTGCATAATTTCAGCATTTGTTTTACCAGGTAAAGCTTGCCATAAACAAGTTATGCCTCCAGCTAAAATTGGTGAGCTAAAAGATGTACCGTTTGCAGTTGTAACAATATCGTTTTCTGTAATTACGTAACTAGCTTGTCCTTGCGCTACAACATCTGGTTTTTGTGTTGGCTGTATGGCACTACCCACAGAACTAAAAGACGCATAATTTCCAGATGCATCTACTGCTCCAATGGAAAAAACATTTGGAGAATCAGCAGGAGCACCTACACCTCCATTCCCAGAATTTCCTGCAGAATTAATTAACAAAAGCCCTTTTTCAAAAGCAATATTAGCGCCTTTTGTTATATAGGTGGTAAATCCATCCAAATCAGCAGAAGAATAATCATAAGCTGCATCATCAAAAGTTGTATATCCTAAAGACGTATTTATAACATCTACACCTAAACTATCAGCACGTTCGGCTGCCTCAACCCAATAACTTTCCTCTACAGGGTTTTCATTAGGCGCGTCTTCCGTAATAAACAAATAATAAGACGCATCAGGAGCTGTACCAACAAACTGATTTTCAACATAACCAGCCATATCACTCAATACTAAAGTACCATGGTTACTAGTTGTTCCGGTATAAACATTTACATCTCTATTAACAAAATCGTAACTTCCTAATAGGTTCCCAGAATCGCGTAGTCTTTGAAATGACGTCATTGTATTTGCATTTGGAAATCCTGCATCTAAAACAGCAATTGTCATTCCTGTTCCTGTATAATCTGCTAAATGCAAGTCATCTCCATTAATCATTTCAATTTGATTCGCTGAATTACCGTAATTAAAAGTTGTTAAAACACCTTCTAGCTTAGATTCTTTAGCTTGCTTAGATTCTACATTTGCATTTGCGTTTTTTGAATTTAAACTTTTGTCTGCAAAATCGATAGAAGAAACAAAACCTAAGCCCGTTAATGATATAATATTAAATTGAGTACCTCTAACATGTAAAGCATTAAACCATTTGGATTTTGCCATAACGGTTATACCATTCGAGTTCTTAATTTGAGTGATGTAGGATTCATTAACTGGAACGTCTCTTTCATCAATTGCAACACCATGAGTGTTTTTTCTATCTATAGCTTCTTGAGTAAGAATAGTTAAAGGATTAGCAATTGAAGCAGTTACATCTTCTTTATCTGCCAAATACACCCAAGCATCTTCTAATTGTGCAAATAAATTAAAACTGAAACAACTGAAAACACTAAATAATAGTAATACTTTTTTCATAACATAACATTTGGCAATGCTAAGTTATGAAATTACTCCCGAACCTATTAATTCATCTTCAATATACCATGCAACAAATTGACCTTCGGTTATAGCAGACTGAAAATTTTCGAATTCAACATATAATCCACTTTCTACTTTATGTAACTTTGCGTTTTCTAATGTTTGCCTGTAGCGAATTCGAGCTTTTACTTGCATAGTTTCGTCAGCTTGAAGTTTTAAATCTTCACGAACCCAATGCAGTTCTTCATTACTAACAAATAATGCCTTTTTGTATAATCCTGGATGAGCTTTACCTTGTCCCGTATAGATTATATTCTCTTCAACATCGGTATCAATAACAAAAAGAGGTTCTACAGTACCACCAACACCTAACCCTTTACGTTGTCCTTTTGTAAAATAATGTGCACCTTGATGCTTACCAACTATTTTTCCTTGACTACTATTATAATCAATTTTACGAGACAGGTATTCTAATTTTTCTTTTTCAGAAGTAAATTCTGTTTCAAGATTATTATAAATGTCTTGATCTTTTGGAATTTCAATAATAGCTCCCTCTTTGGGTTTTAATTGTTGCTGTAAAAAATCTGGTAGCTTAACTTTACCTATAAAGCAAAGCCCTTGAGAATCTTTCTTTTCGGCAGTTACTAAATCTAATTTTGTTGCAATCTCTCTTACTTCAGGCTTTGTTAATTCACCTATTGGGAATAATGCTTTAGACAGTTGTTCTTGCGACAATTGACATAAAAAATACGATTGGTCTTTATTACCATCTACTCCTGCTAAAAGTTGGTATATGTCTTTACCATCTTTCTCAACAATACCTTTTCTACAATAATGTCCTGTAGCTACATAATCTGCACCAAGATCTAATGCAATTTTCATAAAAACATCAAACTTAATTTCTCTATTACAAAGTACATCTGGATTTGGCGTTCTACCTTTTTCGTATTCATGAAACATATAATCGACTATACGCTCCTTATATTGCTCACTTAAATCGACGGTTTGAAACGGGATACCCAGTTTATCTGCAACCAACATGGCATCATTGCTATCGTCTAACCAAGGGCACTCATCCGAAATAGTAACGGAATCATCATGCCAATTTTTCATAAACAAGCCAATAACTTCATAGCCTTGCTGCTGTAACAAATAAGCTGCAACACTAGAATCTACACCACCAGAAAGTCCAATAATAACGCGTTTCATTCTTAAAAAATTAGTTTACAAAGATACATATTATTGGAAGATTCTTGGGCTATTTTCAACTTTGAAATAATCGATATAAGGCACTTTTGTTTAACTTTAACAAAATTTTATTAAACAATAATTGAATTTTTGTTTAATTATTTCGTATTTTTGTTGAACAAATAAAAACTAAGTAAATATGAAAAATTTAAAAACATTAACAAAACTAGCTACAATACTATTTGTAGCCATCACATTTTCATCATGTAGTAGTGATGATGATGGTCCTGAAACTTTTGTACCTTCAAACAACATTGTAGAGCTTGCTCAAGCAACACCGCAATTGTCAAGTTTAGTAACAGCACTAACAAAATATCCCGATTTAGTAAACTTATTGAGTGGAGACGGTAATTTTACCGTATTTGCTCCTACTAATGATGCCTTTGCTGCTTTATTAGGCGCAATTGGACAAACATCTATTGAAGATATTCCTGAAGATGTTTTAAAAAGTGTTTTACAACATCACGTTTTTGCTTCAGCTGCATTAGAAGCTAGTGATGTAACTTCTGGAACAATTACCATGGCTGGCGGAGAAACTGTTGAAGTGGTTGCTGATTCAAATGGTGTGTTTTTAGACAATGCTCAAGTTACTACAGCAAATGTGTTAGGAACAAATGGTGTTGTACACATAATTAATAGTGTACTTGTTCCACCATCTATCTTACCTATTGTAGGAACCATAGTAGCTCCTGCTTATTTTAATAAAAATTTCACAACATTAATTGCTGCTGTACAAGCTGCTGACCCAAGTATTTTAGAACTGTTATTAAGTAATGGTCCTAGCGATGGTGGGTTAACATTATTTGCACCTACAAATGATGCTTTCGCTGCTGCAGGTATCACAGATGTTAATGGTGCTGATGCTATTTTAGCATACCATGTTATTGATGGAACAGTAATGGCTTCAGACTTACCAGATTCAGGCATAGCTGCCGCTGAAGTTTCTGCTATAGGTGGAAATATTTACATCACTAATGCTGGAGGTACCGTTTCAATAAACGGAACAACTATGGTTACAGCAACAGATATTGCAGGCTCTAATGGTGTAGTACATGTAATTGATAAAACTTTAATACCACCTACAAATACTATTAACGAGATAGTTGCTAGTCTTGCCGGAGGAAATCCTGCAGAATTTACAATGCTAGCCGCTGCATTAGAGCGAGCTGGTTTAGGTGATACTTTTGGTACTGCTGGCCCATTCACGGTATTTGCTCCAACAGATGCTGCATTTATGGCTGCTGGATTTGCCGATGTTGCTGCAATTAATGCAACAGCTCCAGAAGCTTTAGTACCAATATTAACGCATCATGTTGTAGAACCAAGTGTTTATATATTTTCAACAGATTTAACTGATGATTTACAAGCGCCAATGTTAAACGGGCAAAATGTAACCATCGACTTAGATACATTAACCATTCAAGATGCCGCAGGATCTAGTCCAGCTGCAGGTTTAGTAACTTCTTTATTAAATGTACATGCAACCAATGGTGTTGTACATGTTATAGATAAAGTATTATTACCTTCTAATTAATAAAACTAGTTTGGTTTGTTGATTGTAGACAAACATTAGTATTTTCCACTAAAAATTGTCTATGAAAAAGAGCGCCTTAAGAAATTAAGGCGTTTTTTTAATGTATTTAGGTTTATAAGTAAAGTCCTTTTTGCGTATAAGTTTACCGTCTTCATAAAACTTCCAAACGCCATCTTTTTTACCACGCTTATATTGCCCTTCAGATAACAATTCACCTTTGGGATTATAAAATTGCGCTTTACCGTGTAGCTCGTCATTTTCATAAATATAAGATTTAAGAACCACGTTTTTTTCAGATAACCAAAACGATTCACCATGCAACTTACCATTACTATAGTTTTTCTTTTCTGCTAATTGCCCGCTAGGGTAATACACCAAACGCTCTCCAATTAATTCACCTTTATCATTATAATGCTCAACAGTTAGTAGTTGATCTGAGTTTTTCTGATAATACTTCCAAGTGCCAATGTATGTTTTACCATACATTTCGCCTTCACTTATTACTTTTCCGTTAGAAGCTAAAAATTTAACCGCTGCTCTATTATTATTTTCATTGAACAATTTGGTGGCAGATAAAATCGCTTTCTTTTTATAGTTTTTATAAAACTTAAACAATCCTATTTCCTTTCCATGTGCAAACTGCCCTTCGTATCTTATAATATTGGTGTCTTCAAAGTGCTTTTTCCAAATACCATGACGCTTGCCGTTAGCATCAAACTGATTTACGTTTTGAGCAAACATAATACTACTACACATTAAAAAAAATATAAAACTATAACGCATCTTCATTTTTAAATTTTTATTATAATAAATCTACCGCTTTCGCGGAACTAATAATTGATTAACGGTAAAACTATAAGTTTGTTATAACAAAAAAGCTGCCAAAATTGTTTTCTTGACAGCTTTTATATTTTAATAGATGCTGAATCAAGTTTAGCATGACAAAAAATAAATTATTTGCGCTTTTGTTGCGCTTGTTTTTGTTTTTCAGCTTGCTCCATCATATCAGCCATTTTTTTCTGAAAACGATTTTGCTTTTTAGGCTGTTTCTTTTTCTCTTGAATCTGAGCATGAATTTTATCTTCATCAAGAATAAAGTTTTTAATTACTAGGATAATTCCAATACTAATAACGTTCGATATAAAGTAATATAAACTTAAACCAGACGCATAGTTGTTAAAGAAAAACAACATCATTATTGGAGAGAAATACATCATGTACTTCATCATTTTTCCCATATCTGGCATACCTTCTTGCTGAGGTTGAGACTGCATGTTTTGCCCCGTAGTTAATCGCATGTAAAAGAAAATAGCAATTGAGGCTAATATTGGAAACAAACTCACGTGGTTTCCATAAAACGGAATATTGAAAGGTAGGTTTGCAATCACATCATAAGACGATAAATCTTTTACCCAAAGGAATGATTTTTGTCTTAAATCGAACGCCGAAGGGAAAAATTGAAACAAGGCATAAAACACAGGAAGCTGTATTAAAGCTGGCAAACATCCCGCCATAGGGCTTGCTCCTGCTTTGTTTTGTAACGCCATAGTTTCTTGTTGCGCTTTCATTTTATTATCCTTGTGCTTTTCTCTAATCGCATCTAATTCTGGCTTTAAAATTTTCATTTTTGCCTGAGATAAAAACTGCTTGTATTGCACAAATGATAATAAGAATTTCACCAATATGGTCATGACTACAATAGCAATACCATAAGACATATACCCTCCTAGAAAGCCAAATAATGGCATGAAGATGTAACGGTTAATCCAACCAAAAAGTCCCCATCCAAATGGTACTAATTCATCTAAATTTCTATCATATTTATTTAGTACCTTAAAGTCACTTGGCCCGTAATACCAATCCATAGTTTGGTTAAGCTCTCCGCCTTGTAATTCTAAAGGAATTGTTGCTGCAAAACTTTTAGTAAATACGGTATCAATAGTTTCTTCCTTTACTAAATTTTCAGTTTTAACTTTTGCGCTTTTAAATCTATTATCTGTTAATAAGGCAGAAGAAAAGAAATGTTGCTTATAGCCAATCCAAGCTACATCTTCAATATCGTCTTCACCATTTCTAGTAAAATCTGCTTTTCCGCCGTCATAATCATAATGCACATCGGTATACCTGTTTTCGTAAGAAATACTTTTTGCATGACGATACCCTTTTAATTTCCAATCTAAATTAATAGCTTGAGAACTATTAATAATATTGCTTAACCCTTGAGAACGAATGGCAAAATCGATCATATAATCGCCTTCCTTAATCTCGTATCGGTATTCAAGAAACTGGCTTTCAGAAACTTTAAGTTTCATTGAAACTACAGTTAAATCACCATTTTTAGTAACCTGAGATACAAATGGTAAATCTTTAGTATTTAAAATACGACTATCTGTTGTTCCAAAGTTGATATTGAAAGATGCATTTTTATCTTTAATCAAATAAATTGGCAACGAATCATAATCAACAAATTGCTTTAACCTGACTTCAGAAAGGTAACCACCTTTATTACTAAATTTAAGTGCAAATAAATCGCTTTCAACTATTGTTTCAGCTTTAGTAGATTGTAATGCAGAATATGCAAAAGCCCCTAATTTATTTTTTAACTGAACAGCTTGAAGAGAATCTACTCCAGTACCAACTGCATAATCTGCTGCTGTTGTTACTATGGTTTCATCTTGAACTTTCGCTTTTTGTTCAGCTTCAACTTGTTCTTGCTTTGCTTTTTCTTGAGCTTCTAATTCTTCTGGCGTTGGTTGATTTTGCCAAAGCATATAAGCCAATATTCCGAAAATAAGTACGAAACCAATAATCGAATTAATATCTAATTTCTTTTCTTCCATGTGTTAGTTATAGTACGTTGAGTCGATTGCTTTTTTACTATTAAATAAGATTCCTAATATATTATAGGAATGGTTAAAGCTTATCAATAAGCTATCCAATCTTACTTTTATGCCATACTGGCATTATTTTTCTTTTTCTTATGTGTTAATGCTGCCTTAACAAAAGCCACAAATAAAGGATGTGGATTTGCTACTGTACTTTTATATTCAGGGTGATATTGAACACCAACAAACCATGGGTGTTCTGGAATTTCAACAATTTCTACTAAGCCGGTATCTGGATTTAAACCTGTAGCAATCATACCAGCGGCTTCAATTTGCGCTTTATAGTCACTATTAAATTCATAACGGTGTCTGTGTCGTTCTGTAATACTTTCCGCTTTATAAATATCGCGAACGGCACTTCCCATTTTTAAATCGCAAGCCCAAGCACCTAAACGCATAGTACCACCTTTATCTGTTATGTTTTTTTGGTCGTCCATTAAACCAATAACCGGATGTGAAGTACTCGCATTCATTTCGGTAGAAGCGGCATCTTTAAGTCCTAGAACATTTCTAGAAAATTCTATAACAGCCATTTGCATACCTAAACAAATTCCTAAAAATGGCACATTGTTTTCTCTTACATATTGAACGGCATCAATTTTACCATCAATACCACGCTCACCAAAACCAGGTGCTACTAAAACACCATCTAGATGTGCTAACTTTAACTTGGCGTTATCTTTATTTATATATTCAGAATGTATAGACTCTATATTTACTTTAACTTCATTTACAGCACCTGCATGAATAAACGCTTCTAAAATAGATTTATAAGAATCTTGTAACTCTACATATTTACCTATTAAACCAATAGTGACCTCAGTTTTTGGATTTTTGTGGCGGTGTACAAACTGGTTCCATTGATCGATATCTGGTTTAGAGCTTTCTAAGTTCAATTTTTTTAGAACTACCTTATCTAAGCCTTCTTCAAGCATTAAATTAGGTACATCATAAATTGTAGATGCATCTATAGATTGTATTACTGCCTCTTCCTTAACATTACAAAATAATGCTAGTTTTTGACGTAAATCTTTAGGTAAGTTACGTTCTGTTCTACATACCAAAATATCGGCTTGTACGCCACTTTCCATAAGTGTTTTTACACTATGTTGAGTTGGTTTTGTTTTTAATTCGCCAGCTGCAGATAAATAAGGTACTAATGTTAAATGAATAACAATTCCGTTATGTTCTCCTAAATCCCAACGTAATTGACGCACAGCTTCTATATAAGGTAAAGATTCTATATCACCTACTGTACCTCCAATTTCTGTAATTACAATATCATAATCTCCAGATTTACCAAGTATTTGAATGCGCTCTTTAATCTCGTTGGTAATATGAGGCACAACTTGTACCGTTTTACCTAGAAATTCACCACGACGTTCCTTTTCAATAACACTTTGGTAAATTCTACCTGTAGTAACGTTATTAGCCTGACTTGTTGGTCTGTTTAAAAAACGTTCGTAATGTCCTAAATCTAGATCGGTTTCTGCGCCATCTTCCGTTACGTAACATTCGCCGTGTTCGTAAGGGTTTAAAGTTCCTGGATCTACATTTATATATGGATCTAATTTTTGAATGGTTACCCTATAGCCTTGAGCTTGAAGTAATTTAGCAAGCGATGCTGCTATGATGCCTTTTCCTAGGGATGATGTAACCCCGCCGGTTACAAAAATGTATTTTGCTGTAGTTGTCATGTTGCGCTTATAAACGCAGGCAAATTTACAAAATTTAAATAGTTATTTAAGAGTGACTTGTTAACAATTTTTGAATTGATTTTTTTGATGAAGACACTTGACTTTGTAAAAAATTCGACTAACTTCGTTAACGACTGATATAAGTCATTAAAACGACGTCATATCATTAAAGTTAACGAAAATCAATTTTTAACCTCAATCACTTCTTCCTCCTTCTGAAACACATAGGTTAAAAACCACATAATTGTAAAAGTCGGTACAATATCTAGCCCAGGTATAATTTCTTCAATAAAAGACACCACACCAGCAATTTTACCTTTTCTGCCTTTATACATTTTACTCATTAAATACCCAGAGGCTGGCGCCCAAATAACATCAAAGATTGTAAAGCTGAGCATTCCAATAGCATCAAACACAAGGCTTAATGCGAGTTTTTTATATTTACTTAAATTTTCTAAATTCATTATTATTTTTTAGTAATTGTATTGCAAGAAACATACCAAAATAAATGATGCTATTATTTACCAATAAGCTTTAAAAACTCATTTCGGGTTTCAATTTTTTCAAACTGCCCTCTAAACCCAGAAGTTGTAGTAATTGAGTTTTGTTTCTGTACACCACGCATCATCATACACATATGCGATGCTTCAATAACAACAGCTACGCCTTGTGGTTTTAGCGTGTCATTTACACAGTCTAAAATTTGTTCTGTTAATCGTTCCTGTACTTGCAAACGTCTTGCAAACACATCAACTATTCTTGGCAACTTACTTAGCCCTACTATTTGCCCGTTTGGTATATAAGCAATATGCACCTTTCCGAAAAATGGTAAAATATGATGTTCGCAAAGCGAGTACAACTCAATGTCTTTTACTATAACCATTTCGTTATAAGACTCTTTAAACATGGCTCCTTTAAGGATTTCAACAGGATCTTGATCGTAACCTTGTGTTAAAAACTGCATAGCTTTTGCTGCACGCTCTGGAGTTTTTAATAACCCTTCACGACTGGTATCTTCACCTAAATCTGTAATAATCTCATGGTACTTTTTTTTAACATTTTCGGTAGTATCATCATTGTATTCCTCGAAACTCTTATATGGCATAGTAATTTATAATTTAGATTCCCGATTTACTCATTGATTTCTATTCAAACTTTTTGAATTCATGAATCTACGATTTTAAGGGAATGACAAATTCAACAGAAACTTCAAGGCACGACCCCAAAGAAATATTCTTGAATAAAGGTAACTAAAAAATATGTTGCAACCGTAGTGCTTTAATAGCTCTATAGAAATTTTTAACTTTTTATTATGAATAATAAAGTATAACAAATTTAGTTTTGCTATTGTTACGTGACTAATAACATCATCAATCAATCAAAAAAATGAAGCAAGTATCATTATTAATGCTGGTCTTATGCATTTTTGCTCAGCTTGAAGCTCAGAACAAAAAATCATACCAAATAACCAGAACATTAAACGCACCAAATATTGATGGTGTACTAAACGAAAGCATTTGGGATAATTTACAAGTTGCTACAGATTTTATTCAGTTTAGACCAGAAGTTGGAAAATCGCCCACTAAAGAAAAACGCACCGAAGTAAAAATGTGTTATGATGATAATGCTATTTATATTTCAGCATATCTGCACGACAACCCTGAAGACATTATGCGCCAATTTACCCAAAGGGATAATTTTGGACAATCTGATTTTTTTGGTATGATATTCAATCCAAACAATGACGCGCAAAACAATACAGAATTTTTTGTGTTTAGCACAGGAACCCAAGCTGATGCTGTCGAAAACCCGAGTAATGGTGAAGATTTTGGGTGGAATGCCGTTTGGGAAAGCGCCGTAAAAATAGTAGACGATGGTTGGATTCTTGAAGTAAAAATACCATACCGAGCACTTCGCTTTACGCAACAAGAAGACCCAACTTGGGGTATTCAATTTCATAGGCAATTTAGAAAAACAAGATCGCAATTTTCTTGGAATGCTATAGATGTTACTAAAGGCGATTTTGGATTTTATAACGCCGAATTAAAAGGTCTAAAAAACATAGTCCCACCAACACGACTTAGTTTTTATCCGTACGCCTCTGGACTTGTAAGTAGTTATGACGGAGATACAGACACCGATTTTGCGGCAGGTCTAGATATAAAATACGGCATTACAGAAAACATCACTTTAGATGCTACACTAATTCCAGATTTTAGCCAAGCAGGTTTTGATGATGTAGAGTTAAACCTAGGGCCTTTTGAACAACAGTTTACAGAACAACGCCAATTTTTTACTGAAGGTGTTGATTTATTTAGTAAAGGAGACTTATTCTACTCAAGGCGTGTTGGTGATAATCCATCATTATACCCAGAAACAGAAGATGATGAAGAATTAGTTGATTTTCCCGATAAAGTTCAATTATTAAATGCAGTAAAAATATCTGGTAGAACAAAAAAAGGTTTAGGCATAGGATTCTTTAACGCTATTACAGAAAAAACATCTGCAACTATTGAAAAAACGGAAACTATAAACGAAAACACTCCTAGCGAATCTACCATAAAAACAAAAAGAGATGTTTTAGTTGAACCACTTGCTAACTACAATATCATGGTATTAGACCAACAGTTTAACAAAAATTCTTCGGTAACGCTAATAAATACAAACGTTACAAGAAATGGTGATTTTAAAGATGCTAATGTTACCGGGTTGCTATTTGATTTAACAAACAAAAAAAACACATACGATGCAATTGCTGAAGTAAAAATGAGCTCCTTTAATGATGTTGCAGATAAAGCTAATGGATATAGCGCTAGAGCCGGTATAGGTAAAAGCAGCGGAAAATTTAGATATAGCGCCATTTATGATTATGCAGATGAAAATTATGACATTAACGACCTAGGCATACTCTTTAGGAATAATTATAGAAATTATGGTGCAGAAATGAGTTATAGAATTTTTGAACCCACAAAAAAACTTAATAGCTACCAAATAAATGGTTGGCTTAACCATAAATATTTAGCAAATCCTAATACATATACAGGAACCAATACTGGACTTAATTATTACGCTACAACAAAAAAATTACACACTTTTGGTATTAATTGGAATTGGAATATTGGTGATAATCATGATTATTTCGAGCCTAGAAATGGTTTTGACAGCTATTTCACTACCAAAGATTATACACAAACTAACTTATGGATATCTTCTAACTATAATTTATTTTTTGCCATAGATGCTAATTTTGGGTATGCCTTATATTTTGACAAAGAAAGACACAACTTTAATAATTATTGGTACGGTATTAACCCACGTTTTAAATTTAACGATAAGTTTTTACTTGTTTTAGGATATGAATATGATGATTATACTGCCGATAGAGGTTATATAAACAACCAAGAGGTTGACGGCGAAATTATTTTTGGTCAACGTGAACGTATCGAAACAGAATTTAGCATTTCTGGAAGTTATAACTTCGACCCGTTCAAGGCTTTAACATTAAGCTTTAGAAATTATCTAAGTCGTGTTACTTACGATAACCAAGTTTATAACCTGCAAGACAACGGAAGTCTTTTAGTCTCTAACACAAACACTAAATATACTATTGGCGAAGATGACGATTTTAACCCAGATGCTAATTTTAATACTTGGAATTTAGATTTTAGTTATACTTGGCAATTTGCTCCTGGAAGTCAGTTAACAGCTTTATACAGAAACCAAATATTTAATTTCTCAAACAACTCGCAAGACAGTTATTTCGATAGCTTAAATACACTATTCGATCAAGAAAAACGAAACACATTCTCTTTAAGATTGGTGTATTTTATTGATTATAATGATGTTAAAAATGTATTCCGTAACAAAAACAGTTCTTAATTGTGGGTAACAGTTTAAAGTAGTAAATTCACCCTATTATTTTTCACCAATGATTCAAGCAACAAACATTCATAAATATTACGGCGATTTACAAGTTTTAAAAGGTGTAGATATCCAGATTGAAAAAGGCGAAATTGTATCAATAGTTGGTGCCTCTGGAGCAGGAAAAACAACTTTGCTACATATTTTAGGCACGCTTGATAAAGCCTCTTCAACAACGGGTTCAGAATTAAAAATAAACAATACCAGTATAAACACGTTAAAAGATAAAGCACTCGCTAAGTTTAGAAATGAGCATATTGGTTTTATATTTCAATTTCACCAATTACTACCAGAATTTACAGCCATAGAGAATGTGTGTTTGCCAGCATTTATAAAAGGCACGAATAAAGCTGATGCCGAAAAACGCGCTAAAGAACTTTTAGATTTTTTAGGATTATCGCATAGATACAATCATAAACCCAACGAGCTTTCTGGAGGTGAACAGCAACGTGTAGCCGTGGCTAGAGCTTTAATTAATAATCCGGATTTAATTTTTGCCGATGAACCTTCTGGTAATTTAGATAGCGAATCTGCTGAAAATCTTCACAACCTATTTTTTAAACTTCGAGATGAATTTGGACAAACATTCGTTATAGTAACTCACAATGAAGACTTAGCAAATATGGCTGACAGAAAATTAGTTATGGTTGATGGTAAAATAACGAATTAGCCTTTTTTATACAGCGCATACAATCCAAAAGCGGGTCCAATAGCCAATACTAAAAATAAATATTTAGCCTCTATTATAATTTGTAAATAACTTACTAACTGAATACTAACAATAGTAATAGCAAAACCTATAGAGTTCACTATTGTTAATGCAGTTCCTTTTGATTCTGAGTTTGCATTTTGTGCCACCAAAGTTGAAAATAATGGTGAATCTGCAATTACAACAACACCCCAAAACATTAAGAACAATACAAATACAAATTCGGAATTAACCATAAAGAACAAAGGCGATATTAAACAACAAATACCCGATAGCGTAAGTGCAATACCGGCCACTTTTTTAGGCGTAAATCGTTCAGATAAATACCCAGAAACTACACACCCAAAACCACCTATTGCAATAATATAAAAACTATACAAAGGAATATTTAAATGTATATCTTGATGGAATTCGGTATACAATTTTAAAAACACAGGAACAAAGGCCCAAAACGTATACAACTCCCACATGTGTCCAAAATATCCAAAAGCAGCGCTTCTAAATTTTTTAATTCTAAAAATTTTATAGAATACAGAAATATCAAATTTTTGTAGTGTTGTTTTATACGGTCCATCTGGTACTAATACAAAAATTAATACACCACCCAATAAAGCTAAACACGAGGTAACATAAAGCATATACTCCCAAAACACCGCACCATCAAAAGATTTTAACACATGAGGAAAAGCAGTTCCCAAAACCAACGCGCCAACCAAAAAACCTAAAGATTTACCTAAACCTTTCTCAAAATGATCGGAAGCAATTTTCATACCTACAGGATAAATACCCGCTAGAAAAAAGCCTGTTAAAAACCTGAGTAAAACCAAGCTAAATATAGTTTGAGAACCAAATGCAATTAACACATTAAAAACAGCAGCGATTACCGCACTAACCAAAAACACTTTAGATGGCGAAAATCGATCTGCAATAGTTAAAATAGCGAATATAAAAGTCCCGATAATAAAACCAAATTGAATTGCCGAAGTTAAATTCCCTAAAGCTGATGGCTCTAAATTAAAACTTTGCATTAAATCGCCTATAACGGCATTCCCTACAAACCATAGTGAAGTACAGCAAAACTGAGAAAAAACAATAACAGGCAAAATCACTTTTTTACTAATCATTCAATGCGTTTATTTATCAACTATTTTGTATTAAAGTGTTAAGTCTCCTTTTTGTTAAGCTAATTACAATTATTTTTGTTGAATTATGAAAGGAAAACAAATAAAACTAACTAAAGCCGAACTTAAAGAGTTTTTAGATGCTAAAGTTATTCAATATAATAATCCAGAATTTATTGAGAGCGACCCGATTCAAATTCCGCATGCGTTCCATAAAAAAGAAGATGTTGAAATTTCTGGTTTCTTAACAGCGACCATAGCTTGGGGCAACCGAAAAAGCATTATCAATAACGCAAATAGGTTAATGGATTTGCTTGACCAATCGCCTTATGATTTTGTAATGAACCACCAAGACTCTGATTTAGAAAAACTTGAACCTTTTGTACACCGTACTTTTAATGGTAATGATTGTGTACAGTTTATAAAATCTTTGCAACATATTTATAAAAACCATATTGGTTTAGAAGCTGTTTTTGCTAAACATGCTGAAACCAATTCGCTTCAAAACTCGATTTCAAAATTTAAATCTGTATTTTTTGAAATCGACCATTTACAACGCACTCAAAAACATGTGAGCGATCCATTAAAAAATTCGGCAGCAAAGCGTATTAATATGTTTTTACGCTGGATGGTCCGTAATGATAATACTGGTGTTGATTTTGGGATTTGGAAATCCATTTCTCCAGGCCTACTCTCCTGCCCTTTGGATGTACATTCTGGTAATGTTGCTAGAAAACTTGGTTTACTAAAGAGAAAACAAAACGATGGAAAAGCTTTAACTGAATTAGATACCGCTTTAAGAAAACTAGACCCGAACGATCCTGTTAAATATGATTTTGCTTTATTTGGTTTAGGCGTTTTTGAAGGGTTTTAAGCTTTTTTAAAAACTACCTCTCCATTTTTTATGAAAATTATATAATACTTTATATATTTATTTATGATAAAACCTGAATTCCCAGATAATGAACTTGACCGTTTAGAAGCAGTTAAGCAATATAATTTACTTGATACACTTCCAGAATCAGATTTTGATAATATAACAAGTCTTGTCGCTAATATATGTAAGGTTCCAATTTCGCTAATTACGCTTTTAGATACCGATAGAAATTTCTTAAAATCACACCATGGTATTGATTTTAACGAATCGCCTCGTGAGATTTCCTTTTGTGGACATACAATTTTGAGCGATCAACCTATATTTATAATAGAAGATGCTAAAAAAGATGAGCGCTTTCATGACAATCCTATTGTAGAATCATTTAATGTTTCATTTTATGCTGGTGTTCCCTTAATTAATCCAGATGGATTTCCTTTGGGCACCTTATGTGTTTACGATAACAATGCAAGAAAAATAACTGAAGAGCAAAAAGAAGCTTTAATAATATTGGCAAATCAAGTGGTTAAACTTTTTGAATTAAGGCTAAAAAACAAGGAGCTTAATGAAACACTTGAAACATTAGAAGAACGTTATAACACCTTAAAAACTTTTGCGAATAAGGTCTCTCATGATTTAAAGTCGCCTTTAGCAAATATCACATCACTTTCAAACCTATTTAAAGATGAATTAAAAATTTCACATCCTGAAATTGATTTGGAATATCTAAATTATATAGAAGAATCAGCCGACACGCTTAGAACGTATATTGATGGTATTTTAAAACATTATAAAAGCGAAAAATTACTTAAAAAAGATAAAAAAGTAACACAATTAGAAGCTGTATTTAATTCTGTAAAATCTATTTTAAGTTTGAATGATGATAACTTTAAATTATTAAAAACAGCTACTTTAAATAATGTAAATACATATGCCTTAGAGCAAATTATTTTAAATTTAGTTGATAACGGTTTTAAATATAATTTTAAACAATCACCTTTAGTTACAATCAATTTTGAAGAAAACGACATGTATTATGTGTTTTATGTAAAAGATAACGGAAAAGGTATTGAAGCCAATAAGCAAGACTCGTTATTTGATTTA
The DNA here is from genome assembly GCF_044594645.1 of Algibacter sp. R77976. Taxonomy (GTDB): domain Bacteria; phylum Bacteroidota; class Bacteroidia; order Flavobacteriales; family Flavobacteriaceae; genus Algibacter_B. Next base: position 2,526,394 of record NZ_CP138989.1, on the reverse strand, counting down.
TTTAAAACAGCACATAAGGAAGACAATAACGGTAATAAAGGCACAGGAATTGGCCTATTCACAGTAAAAACGCTAATTAATAAACTTGGGGGCACTATTGAAGTGGACTCTGTTATTAATGTTGGAACAACCTTTAAGTTTACCATTGCCAAATAAATACTTATTGTTCGTTTTAATAATTTTATTAAAACACCAAATATGGGCTAGCTTTTACAATTGCTAAAGCGGATCAACCCGCGTTAGGCCTTCCTGCCGGCAGGTAAGGATTGAAACGGAATCCTTTTGTTTGCGCTAGTAAACACAAAATGACACTTTGAAAAATACTGGTCTTAAAAATGGACGCTAACATCTACAGGAAGGGCAAAAAAACAAAAGATATAGTGTAAAGCACGCCCCTTGTGGTAACGCCAAAAACTAGAAATACAAAAAAACGATTGACAAACATTATGTTCATCAATCGTTTATTCTTAATTGTAATTCTGAAATTATTTTAGCCTCTTAACCAAGCTTCGCGTAGCTCGTTTTCCGCTTCGGTAGTATTTGCTTTTTGCTTTAAAGCTTTTCCAGTTGTGTAACCTTGAGTTGTTGTTGTTTTTATGATAACTTCTTGACCATCTCTTTCTAACTTAACCTCAATATCGCGACCTGGCTTCCAACCAAAAACTTCGCCTAAAACAGCATTTGCGTTTTGAAGTGTAACCTCGGTACCATCAATAGATTTAATAATATCGTTTGGTTGTGCACCTTGCTCTTTCCAGAAACTGTTTTCTAGAACGCTGTCTATAAAAAAGATACCTCTTGTTGGATCTCCACTTACAATAGGCGCACCATTCATTAAAATATAATTGGCTTCTACCTTACCATCTGCGAATTCTAATCCTACTTTATCAAAAAATGAATTATAATTAATTGGAATATCTCCAACCACATGTGTGTTTAAAAACTCGCCTACAGATGGGTAGGTCATTGCTGTGATTTCTTCAATTAATTTATCGTCTTCAAACGGTTTGCTTTTTCCGTATTTATTAGATAGTTCTTTCATTAATGAAAGGATCCCTCTGTTTCCGCCGCTTTCTTCTCTCATAATAATATCAATACACATACCAATTAATGCACCTTTTTGGTACACGTTTAAATATTGGTCTTTGTAAGGTGCTTTTAAAACATTTTCGCTCATTATGGTAAAACTCATAGCATCGTTTAAACGTCTTGACCCATCAATTTTTCCCATTATTTTATTGTAGAAATCTTTCTCTTCAACTAAGCCTTGATCTACTTGAAATAAGGTTGCAAAATATTCAGTAACCCCTTCGTACATCCATAAATGCTTAGAAAATGTTGGGTTGTTATAATCGAAATAATGGACATCTTCTGAGTGTACACTTAACGGTGTTACAATATGGAAAAACTCATGAGATACTACATCTGTCATGCTTGAAGCTATCGAAGCTTCATCCATAGATTCTGGTAATACCACAACTGTAGAAGTGTGATGTTCTAAGGCTCCAAACCCTTTTGGAGAGTCATCGTTACCTTCAGATAAATACAAGTAAATATCATAACGCGGTGTTGCATTAATGTCTCCTAAATATGCTTTTTGAGCTTCCATCATTTTAAAAACAACGTCTTTAAGCGATTTTGCCGTATGCACATTATTTGGAGAGTAAACACTTAATACAATTTTAATATCGCCTACTTGAAACTCTTCAACATCAAGGTTACCATACATCATCGGGTTATCTGTAATATCGAAATATCTAGGAGCAAAATAACTTGTAGTTGTTGTTTTTCCGTCTTCACTAGTTTGAGAATTTACTTTTTGTAATGCAGATGTACGATCAAAATCTGTAGCAGCAGTAACATCCAGTTTATATTGGTTGCTCTTTAACGAATCAAAATATCCAATAAAACCATGTAAATTCAATACATAATTTTCGGCTTCTATATTTGTTCCTGCTGGAGAAAAAGGTGTATCTTTTCCAATACCACCGTCTAATTCAATATCATAAGTATCGTTAACTAAATAGGTAATTTTATCTAATTCTTTCGCATTAGCAATAGTCCAAGAATTGGTATCTACTTTGTTTACAGCCAATTCATTTCCTTTATAATCAAGGGCTTTAAAATCGTCAACATATTTACCAAAATCACTCACAGAGTAAGTACCTTGTATTACTCTAGGCAATCTATAAGTAACTGTTTCTTTTGTAAAACGACCTGGATTAATGGTTACAGGCGCTTTATCATCAGCAATGTTAGATAAATTTATTGAAGTTTCAATAGGTAAACTTGTTGCTAAATCGTTGCTAATAGTTTTAGTAGACCCACAGCCAACTAACACAGCACCAGCAAATAAAGCGAATAGTGATTTTGTATACATTAAATTAATTTTTATGTTTTTTTAATTGACGTGCAAATTACCATATTGTTACGGGCAGCTTTCTTAATGTTTTGTTAAATTCGCAGAATGCAAAACCCTTTAGTAAGCATATTAATTCCGTTTAAGAACACAGACGCTTTTATAAGCCCGTGTTTGCAATCAATAATTGCTCAAACCTATACAAACTGGGAGCTCCTTATTGTTGATGATAACTCAACAGACAAGAGTTTTTCTATAGTAGAAACCTTCGCTAAAGCAGACGATAGAATAAAGCTTCTAAAAAATTCTGGTAGCGGTATTATTGATGCCTTACAATTAGCATTTAAACGCAGTACTGGTGCGTTAATTACAAGAATGGATAGTGATGATGTGATGCAACCTAACAAACTAGAGGTTTTGGCAAATAGTTTAATTAACCAAGGAAAAGGCCATTTGGCCGTTGGGTTAGTTAATTATTTTGCTGAAGAAGGCATAAAAGACGGATACAAAAGTTATGAGCTTTGGCTGAATGCTTTAACAGTAAGCGGTGCTAACTATTCTGAAATTTATAAAGAATGTGTTATTCCGTCGCCCTGTTGGATGCTGCATAGAGACGATTTAATAGCTTGTAACGCCTTTAATCCAAATAGATATCCAGAAGACTACGATTTAGCCTTTCGATTTTATAAACATGGCTTTAAGTGTATTCCGTGTGATGTCGTTCTGCATGATTGGAGAGATTATAGCCATCGCACCTCTAGAACCGATGAGCACTATGCAGAAAATCATTTTATACCATTAAAACTGGACTACTTTTTAGAGTTAGATTATAATACTGAAAAAACACTTGTAATTTGGGGCGCTGGCAATAAAGGCAAGTTTATAGCCAAAACACTTATAGAAAAGCAAATTGATTTTGAATGGATTTGCGATAACCCAAAAAAGATTGGAAAAGATATTTACGGTAAAATTTTAAGGGCATTTAAAGATTTAGAAACCATTGAGAATCCCCAAAGTATTATAACTGTAGCTAATAAAGATGCTCAAGTAGAAATTAGAGCGTATTTAAACAAACTAGAAATGAAATCTGTTCATGATTATGTTTTCTTTTGTTGATTTTGTTTAGCTGGATTGCGGACACCCCTAAAGTCCCCTCGAGGGGACAAACCAAACCAAGTAGCTTAAAGAAAAAGAATTTTACTAATTAAGTTCTATTCAACACTAAAAAATCTAAAAAAGCACTCGCAATAATATCAACACGAACACTTTATCAGGATGAATTGTCCCCTTGAGGGGACTTTAGGGGTGTTTTTAAATACTATTCAATTTATTTCCGCTAGAATTAAGAAATTAATACGTTTATAAATTCAAATGCATTTTCTATATTTGGGCAATCTAAAACAACATGCAGTTTAAACACCCAGAACTTCTTTACGCTTTATTTTTACTGCTCATCCCTATTATTGTTCATTTATTTCAGCTTCGTAAGTTTCAAAAAGTAGACTTTACCAATGTGGCTTTTCTAAAAGAAGCAACACTTCAAACACGTAAAAGTTCGCAAATTAAAAAGTGGTTAATTCTGTTAACGAGACTATTACTTTTAGCAGCTTTAGCTTTTGCTTTTGCGCAACCGTTTACATCAAAATCAAATAGCTTTAAAACAGAAAAAGAAACTGTAATTTATTTAGATAATTCTTTTAGCATGCAAGCCAAAGGTAATCAAGGTGAATTACTAAAACGAGCCGTGCAAGACATTATTTCTAATGTTCCAGAAAACGAAAATATATCGATTTTCACAAACAATACTATTTTTAAAAACACAAGTATAAAAGCGATTAAAAACGATTTATTAAAACTTGAATATTCACCAAATCAATTCACCGTCGAAGCGGCTTTATTAAAAAGCAACACCTTTTTTAATAATAAAAGTAATACTTTAAAAAATACCATATTAATATCTGATTTTCAAGAAGATGAATCACAAATAATAAACAAAGAAGATACACTTTTAAATTTAAATTTTGTTAAATTAAGCGCTATTAACAAAAACAATATTTCGGTTGATAGTCTTTATATTTCAGACTCCAATCCTACATCCGTAGAGTTAAAAGTAATATTAAAAAACAGCGGTATCTCAATTGAAAACTTACCTGTTTCATTATACAATAACGATAAACTTATTGCTAAAACTTCTGTCGCTATTGAGCAAGATTCCGAAACCACTTTTTCACTTCCAGTTAACGAAACTATAAATGGAAAAATAACTATAGATGACGCTAATCTTCAGTTTGATAACACCCTTTACTTCAACATAAATAAAGCCTCAAAAATTAATGTTTTAAGCATTAATAATAGTGACGATGCTTTTTTAAAACGCATTTATAACGCAACTGAATTTAACTATAATGCAACACCAATAAATCAATTAAATTACAACCTTATTGATGCTCAAAATTTAATTATTTTAAATGAGCTAAATAATATACCTGTTGCCTTGGCTTCTGCATTAAATCAGTTTACAAAACAAAATGGCTCACTCATTATTATACCATCAAAAACAATCAATAACACGTCTTATAATCAATTTTTGGCGAATTCTAATAGTAGCTTTAGTGATTTAGTGTCTTCTGAAAAACGCATTACCACCATAAATTATTCACATCCTTTATACAACAACGGCGTTTTTGAAAAGCAAGTTAAAAACTTTCAATACCCAAAAGTGAGTAGCTTTTATAACTTAACGTCCTCTAACCTATCTTCAGTTTTAAAATTTGAAGATGGTAAAACATTCTTAGGTCAAAGACAAAACACTTATATTTTTTCTGCAGCCTTAAACACAAACAATTCTAGTTTTAAAAACTCGCCATTAATTGTACCAACACTATATAATATCGCGAAACAGAGTTTTAAAATTCCCGAGTTATATTACACTATTGGTAAAGACAATAGTTTTGATGTGGAGACAAAAATGCAGCAAGACGCTGTGTTATCCCTTGTAAATAATGATATAAATATTATACCTAAACAGCAATATTTTAATAATAAAGTGGTGGTTAATACTTCTGAATCTCCAGCGTTTGCAGGAACATATTCTATACAAAACAAAAATGAAATCGTTAAAAACGTGAGCTACAATTATAGCAGAAACGAAAGTAATTTATCTTACCGAGATCTTTCTGCTTTAGAGCATGTCACCGTTAGCGATTCTATCACTAAAGTTTTCGATACTATAAAAAGTGACACAAAAGTTAACGCGCTATGGAAATGGTTTGTTATTTTTGCATTAGCGTTATTGATTATTGAAATGCTCATCTTAAAATTCTTTAAATGAACATACTTATAAAATCGGCCACAATCATAGATTCCAAAAGCGAGTTTCACAATACAACTCAGGATTTATTAATTGAAAACGGCAAGATTACTAAGGTTTCCAAAAGCATTAAAAATCCAAAAAATTACAAAGAAATTAATCTCGAGAATCTTCATATTTCTCAAGGTTGGTTTGATAGTAGTGTGAGTTTTGGAGAGCCTGGCTTCGAAGAACGAGAAACTATTAAAAACGGATTAAAAACGGCTGCACTATCTGGTTTTACAACCGTTGCCGTAAATGCCAACTCAAATCCGGTAATAGACTCTAATGCTAATATTACATTTTTAAACTCCAAAGCTGGCAACCATGCTGTAAGCTTATTACCCATAGGCGCGCTAACGGTTGGTAGTAAAGGTGAAGATTTAGCCGAGCTTTACGATATGAGTACTGCTGGCGCCGTGGCTTTTTACGATTATAAAAAACCAATAGCAAACCCAAACCTTATGAAAATTGCTTTGCAGTATGCTAGTAATTTTGATGGTTTAGTATGCTCGTTTCCTCAAGAAAACAAAATTTCTGGACACGGTGTTATGAATGAAAACATAACAAGTACAAAGTTAGGACTTAAAGGTATTCCAGCTTTAGCTGAAGAATTACAAGTGGCAAGAGATTTATTCTTACTGGAATATACAGGCGGAAAATTACACATTCCAACCATTTCTACAGCAACATCGGTAGCTTTGATAAGAGAAGCGAAAAAGAAAAAACTAGATGTTACTTGTAGCGTCGCCATACACAACCTTTACTTTTCTGATGCTGTTTTAACCGACTTTGACACCAATTACAAGGTTTTACCACCGCTAAGAATACAAAGTGATATTGATGCTTTAATTGATGCCGTAAAAGACGGCACCATCGATATGGTAACCACAGACCACAATCCTATTGATGTTGAAGAGAAAAAGATAGAATTCGATCATGCTAATTATGGAGCGATAGGTTTAGAAAGTGCTTTTGGAGCCTTACAAACCATCTTTACAACCAAAAAGACGATTGATGTGTTAACCAAAGGAAAATCTAGATTTGGTATTGAAACATCACCTATAGCCATTGGAAACACAGCCAACATGGCACTTTTTAATCCAGATACCAAATACACGTTCTCTAAAACAGATATTATATCGAAATCTAAAAATGCCATTTTTGAAAACGAAGCTTTAAAAGGACACGTTTACGGTATAATTGCAAACAATCAAGCGGTTTTAAAATAACAACATGACAGAACAAGATATAGATAAAGGACGCCAAAACGCCATAATAAGTTACATCACCATATTTGGAGTAATTATAGCGTATTACCTAAATAATGAAGATGATAAAAAAAGCCCTTTCGCTAGTTTTCACATTAGGCAATCGTTAGGCTTATGGCTAACATTTTTTGCTCTTGGTTATATTATTGGCAGCTTTAATAGCTGGCTAATTACATCATCATTTTACTTGTTTTTTGCTGTACTTTTTATCTATGGTTTTACAAACGCTATGGGCAGAAAAACACAACCTGTACCACTTGTTGGAAACCTTTATCAACGTATATTCTCTAATTTAGGATCTTAAATGTTAAATAACACACTCTCTTTACACCATATAATTCGCGAATCTAGTTTAACCGAAAATGCACCATTACTTATTTTGATGCATGGTTATGGAAGTGACGAAAACGATTTGTTTTCGTTTGCTACCGAGTTACCCGAAGAACTTTTTATCATTTCTGTAAAAGCACCATACCCTATGCAACCTTATGGAAATGCTTGGTATGCCATTAATTTTGATGCTGTAAAAGGCAAATGGAGTGATAATGAACAAGCTATAGAATCTAGAGATTTAATCGCTAAATTTATTGACGAAGCCGTTGCCGCCTACCCTGTTAACAAAAACAATGTATCGCTTTTAGGTTTTAGTCAAGGATCTATTTTAAGTTATGCCGTGGCACTTACCTATCCAGAAAAAGTAAAAAACATTGTTGCGCTTAGTGGTTATATTAATAAAGATATTTACCCTGAAGGTTTTGAAACTAGAGATTACTCTAACCTAGACTTTTATTGCTCTCACGGAAGCGTAGACCAAGTTATCCCTGTAGATTGGGCCAGACAAACCCCTGCTTTTTTAGAAGGTTTAAATATTAAACACCAGTACTCAGAATTTCCTGTTGGACATGGTGTGGCACCCCAAAATTTTTATGAGTTTAAGGAATGGTTGATGAAACGTATTTAAAATTTCTTAGCGAAAAAACAATCCTCTTTACAAAGTTAATTACAATATTAAACTAGAATTTTGACTTTTTCATTGATTACGTATTTTATATATCAAAATTCAAATTCTTACAATTCTAATATACAAAATACACAACACCTTAAGTCTAATCACATCAAGTATATAGAAAAAGTACTACAATTCAATCTATTTTTATATATTAGCATTAACTGCACATATATATGTGTTAGCTGCAAGTTGAACAAAAATTATGCTGAACAAAGTTGAATTCTCGGATTTATATAAATTTCTAACCTCTGTTGGGTTAATTATAATTGCATCTGCATTTTTAATTCCTTGGTTGTTTATGAAACAAGAAATCGGACTTCTTATTTCTGAAACTGAATATAACGAACTCGTTAAAAGTTCAAAAAAATTGACTGATAATAGAATCAAACTTGGCTTATTTATAACAAAAGCCATTCCTTACATTTCGGGAATCTTATTTGCACTCGGAATAATAATTAGCACTATTGGTATCAAAAAATGGAAAAGGAAACAGGATACTGTTGACGAAACTGACCAGTTAAAACTAACAGAATTAAAAGCTAAAATTAACGAGCTTGACTCAACTGAAATAGAGCAAAAAGCAGAAGAAGAAGTTAAAAAAGAGATATCAATGACTTCTACTAATTCAGATAAAGAAAATGAACAGACTGAAATTGAAGAAAAACCAACAATTGATATTGAAGAATTAAAATCGAATCTAATAGATATGGAGAATCTATTTTTTAAGAAAATAGTTGACTTTAATTCATTCGTTTACGAACCAAAATCAAACATTAAAATTGATAATCAGTTTGAAATTGATATTATGCTTAAGTCATTGGATATAGCCAAATATCCTGACATTCTAATAGAAGTAAAGTATATTCAAAACAAACTAAAATTTTCAATTGTCCAAGACGCTTTTAGAAATCTTACAAAAGCATATTCTAATTTAAGTAAGACAAGAAAAAAAATAAATACATACTTAATCGTTGTCTATAAACAAGACATTGCAGAAAGAGATGAAATAAATCGATTTTTATCAGCTGTAAATGATTATTCAGCTAAATTCAATCGGAATATATACAAGTTTATAGTTATGAGTGATAATGAAGCGAATAACTTTGACATTAAAAAAATTGTTAAATAAAACCAGCAGCTAACAATGGCTATAAGTAATTGCTTGTTCTGGCCTACTTCTGAAAATCCTAGCGGATTTTCAGCTTTGTGTATACTTGCAAAGTTAAGTGCTAAACCACGCAACTACTCATAGCCGAGACCGTTGGCATTAATTTAAACTCTAGTAAAAAAAATAATAATTTTAAATATTTTTGAAAATGAAACATTTCTTTATATGCGTTATTTTGGTTTTAAGTCTTAAAGGATTTTCTCAAGACTTTAATTATGGATTGTTAATTGGCGGAAATGTTTATGATATAGAAATTGATGGTCCAATAAGTGGAGGAACTGCAAATAGTGATATTAATTTAGGATTATTTGGAGAATATATTATGAACGAAAACTTCGGTTTAAAACTATACGGTATATACAACTCTACAAACGAAGCTAGTAGTTATGACATACCTAATGCTGGACGAGTTTTTGACAAAGTAAGATTAAAAACATTACAAGCACATTTATTGACAAAATTTGATGTAAATAAAGAATATAACAAAGGATTTTATTTAACAGGAGGATTTAGACTGAATTCGATTTTAGATAAAAACGCTTCTAAAGACCAAGAACTTCTTGAAGGCTTTTTTAAAAAATCAAATGTGGGTGTTCTACTCGGATTCGGAGTTAATTTTTCTAAAACACTAAGTGTTGAAATTTTAGCAGATCGAAATTTAACTAATACTTTGGATAGTGAAAACAATACGGCTAAAAATTATGGATTTTATTTGAATTTATTATTTGATATAAGTACTTTGATTTCAAAAATCTAATGCCAACACCGTATAAAAAAATTGCTAGTTTTAGCTAAACCAATATTAGTTGCTCGTTTGCTAGCTTCTGATTTTCATTCGGAAAATACTCTCAAAAAAACCGCGCTATTCTTACATATAAACGTTGTGGCACATTGCGGAAATCAGTCTTCATAATATTATTTGTAACTTGTAAACAGCTATTAACCAATTATATATAAAATAATGAAAACAAAAATGACATTTGTATTGATTATGATTTTCGGAATTGTAATTACAGGATGCAAACAAAAAGAAGAAAAAGTTGAAGTTTTAGAAGTGAAAATTGATTTAATCAATGATGAATTTCCTGAAGCAAAAAAGGAAGTAATGCAAACCTATGACGCAATTGTTCAAAGTATTAAAGAAGGAGATATTGAAAGGCTTATTTCTTTACACGCCTACAGTCCAAAGTTTACAGAATTCAAAAATGGAGAACTACGCAATGGTGGAGAAGCAAATGAAACATACGAACGAAATATTTTTAGCTCTGTGACCGAAGTGGTAAAATTCGATTCAAACGATTTTAAGATTGCAGTTTATGGAGATGTTGCTAATGTAACTTTTCATTCTGATTTTCATTTTAAATTCGGGGAAGACCTTGTGGTAGTTAATGACCAAATTACTCTACTATTTGTAAAAACAGAGAATGGTTGGAAATTGGTTCACGAGCATCATTCACCTTTGAAAAAAGAGGAAAAATAAAACGTACTACAACAAAGTACTGTGGTAAAAAACAAATGAAACCTTAGTAATTTCTTTCTCTAGTAACAATAACAAAAAGCATTTTTTTTAGATAAAAAATGACTCTGTGTTGAAAACTAACTATAACAAACTAACCCGCGTTAGGCCTGCCTGCCGGCAGGCATGGATTGCAGAGAAACATTTATGTTCATGAATTCATTATTTTAAAATATAAACGCATGAATAAAAGCCCGCAGCGACCTTTTGGGAGCGAGGACTTGTAACGTAAAGCCCGACCCTTGTGGTAACGCCCAACTTCTCGATATATCCCGAATTAATTTCGGGACACTCGAAGTGACAATACAACAAACAAAAAAAATCCAGCAAAATGCTGGATTTTTTAATATCATAAAATTAGTGCGTTCTAACTATTTACTACCAATCTGAAACCTTCGCCGTGTATGTTAAGTATTTCTACTTTATCGTCTAGTTTCATGTACTTACGTAGTTTGGCTATGTAAACATCCATACTACGTGATGTGAAATAATTATCGTCGCGCCATATTTTTGTTAATGCTAATTCTCGAGGCATTAAATCGTTTTCATGCAATGCGAGTAAACGTAATAATTCGTTTTCTTTTGGTGATAGTTTTACGGGGTCTTTCCCATCGAACTTCAAGAAACGTAGTTTTGAATTTAAATCGAAACGCCCAATTTTAAACTCAAATTGTTTACTATCTGAAATCGTTTCGGTGGCTTTACGTTGGATGATGGCTTTAATTTTCATTAAAAGCACTTCGCTATCAAACGGTTTATTTAAATAATCGTCTGCTCCTACTTTATACCCTTTTAAAACGTCTTCTTTCATCGTTTTAGCGGTTAGGAATATAATAGGCACATCGGTGTTTTTCTCTCTTATTTCTTTAGCTAAAGTAAACCCATCTTTATAAGGCATCATAACATCTAGAATGCACAAATCGAAATCGTCTTTTTTGAATTTCTCGAAGCCTTCCATACCGTTTTTGGCATGTGTGACTTCGTAATCATTCATCATTAAATAATCTTTAAGCACGGTTCCAAAATTTGGATCGTCTTCAACTAATAATATTCTTTTTTTAAACTCTTCCATAGTTATGATATTAGTGGAAGCTTAATTATAAATGTGCTTCCTTTGTCTTTTTCTGATTCTACTGATACATGACCTTGATGGTCTTCTACAATTCTTTTAACGTACGCCAAACCTAATCCGTGACCTTTTACGTTATGAATATTTCCGGTGTGTTCTCTATAAAATTTTTCGAACACACGCTTGGCAGCTGCTTTACTCATGCCACTACCATGATCTTTTATTTTTACTATAATATTGGTCCCAACATTTTCTGTATACACTTCAATTTCGGGAGCTTCTGGAGAATACTTTATGGCATTATCCAGTATGTTTACTAATACATTGGTAAAGTGTGTTTCGTTTGCTAATACCGAATCTTGTTCGGCATTAAGAAATGTTTTTATATAGCCTTGTCTATCTTCGACTATAAGCTCTACGTGTGTTAATGCATCTTCAATTAAGTCGTGCATCTCTACCCTATCCTTACTAATGTTTAGCTCGTTTTTTTCTAGTTTAGATATACGCAGCACATTTTCTACTTGTGCGTGCATACGTTTGTTTTCATCCTTGATCATTCCAAGATACCTCAGAACTTTTTCTTTATCGTCAATAATTTTAGGATTCTTAATAGAATCTATTGCCAAGTTTATTGTCGCTATAGGCGTTTTAAACTCATGCGTCATGTTATTAATGAAATCTGTTTTAATTTCTGAAATTTTACGTTGTTTCACCAATTGAAATAAAGCACTTGAATACGCTAATATAATAATTGATGTAAAAATTACCGACAACAAAATCATACCAATAATACCCGATAAAATAAACTTCCTATCGTCTGGAAAGTTTACTAATAACCTATACGGTGTCTGATTGTTTTCATCATAAAAGATAGGCACTTTAAAGGTTGACTTTTCTTGGTAATCAAAATTATCACTTTGCACTTTTGTTGCTAAATCGTTGCCGTAAATTGCAAATTCAAAATCTATATCTATACCGTCTTTCTTAAGCTTTTCTGATAATAACGATTTTATTTCTTTTTCTGAAACTCGTTTATGTATTGGTGTTCTTTTAGAAAGCTCTTTAAAGTTTTTTTCAAAACTTAAACGTTGGGCTTCATCAATAGTTCCACTTCTAATAATTTTAGAAATAGGACTGTCAATATCTTTATTATCGATAGTTGAATTGCTATAAATTTCGGTAGTAGATTTTCCTATGATGTTTGTAATATCAAGACTATCTAAACCAATGTCAAAGAGCGAAGAAGATAGTTTATAGTTTTCTTCTAAAACATTACTTCTATAGACAAGTGTTTCTTTTGTGCTGTTATTTTTTTGATAAATTAACAACTGCGAAACGGCGTCTTTATCTGCTTTTTTCTCGCTATCTAAGTTAAAAAACTTAGAAAAATATTTTTCCGATTCGTTTTCTTCAATGGTGTTAGAAACATAATTTAATGCTTTAACCACATTAAATTTAAAGCGCTCCTTTTCGTTTTCAACCGAATCGTTAATATAATATGCTTGAATAGCAATAATACCAACTAGAGACAAACTCATAAGTATTATTAGCAAGATGAATAACTTTTTGCCCATCAATCAAAATTAACATTTTAACATTTAGAAATCTTATGTTTTAACCTTACATTAACAAAAATGTTAAAATTTAACATAAATAAATATACTTTTATTTAGATTCCCATTTTCTAGGGAATTACAATTTAAACAGAAACCTCTACGTAGAACGGGAGGCGTTCTTTTTCGACTCAACTTTTTCTAGAAGTTTTTTATGAGTTTTAACAACTTGATCTATTGTGTTTTCAAGTACCGTATTTTCAATTACAAAATGAGAGTGTTTTAGCTTCTCTTCATCTGTCCATTGATTTTTCATGATCGCTTCAATTTTCTCTTCTGAAGTATCGTCTCGTTTTAGCAAACGCTTTATTCTAGTTTCTATTGGAGCAGTAACCGTAATTACAAAATCGCATGCTTTATCACCACCGTTTTCAAACAGAATGGCCACTTCTTTAATCACATAAGGCGCATCTTGTTTTAATGCCCATTTCTCGAAATGCCTTGCCACTTTTGGATGCACAATAGCATTCATTTTTTGAAGATATGTTTTATCGTTAAAAATAATATTTGCCAAATATGGTCTGTTTAATTCCCCATCTACATAAGCTTGGTCTCCAAATAATTTAATAAGTTTTCTTTTGATTATTTTCGACCTTTTCATTAAGCTTTTAGCTTCATCATCTGCAATATAAACAGGAATACCTAATTTAGAAAACTGCTTTGCAACCGTTGTCTTACCACTACCTATACCGCCTGTGAGTCCTACAATTATCATTTTGTAATTATAAATTCTATACGTTGTTGACTAATTTTTGCATGCTGCACTAAATCTGGTGTTTTAACCAGTTCTGGAACTAAAAAAGACTGGCTTTCACTTGTTGTTTTATTAAAATCGCAAACGGCCTTAAAATCTTTAGCTGTAATGGATTTAAAGTTACTTAAACTCACATAATATGAAACGCTAACTACTTTAGGAAAGTATTTTATTTTAGCATTTTTAGGCGCATTAATTACCGAAATAGGAATTTTTAATGTGCCTTCTGTGAATTTTTCTACTTGAGCCTTTAATAACACTTGCTTTGTTGAAAATTTTAAATCGGATACGTTTTCTGGTAACTTAATGTTTACGGTTTCAAGTAAATCTGCTTTTACATCTTTAAAAACAACAGCCTCTAATTCTAAATCATGTATTTCTGAAACTAATATATTTGGGCCTACAATGGTTACAGAATCTGGCTCTATGCTTACGGCACCCGTCATATTAAAACCAGGACTAAAACTTACATCTGCATCATATAAAACAGGCACTTTTTTTACCATATTCACACCATACCTAAACGTTATTGGATCTGGTTCTATATTGAGAATCTCTACTTGTTTATCGAATTGCGTGTTATTTAGATAGGCTTTTGATTTGTTCCAAACAAAGATGTTATCTTTCTTATTAACGTCTTTACTAAAGTCAATTTTTATTTTTGGTTTAGAAAAATAATAGTTTAACCATTTAAAACCATGTGTTTTTAAGGTGATGTTTATTTCTGAAGAATCGTTAAGAATAATGTTTTCTTGAGGCACATTTAGCTTTTCAACATCAAAGGCAATTGTATTCGTGTATTCTTTTGAAAGCTTAGTAAACATGAGAATAACAAAAGCAAGAAACAGAAATAAAATGAATACATTGATTCTTTTATTTTTAAATGATTTGATAATATCTGCTTTTAGTTTCTTCATTATTTTAATTTAAAAAATAATTTAGGAAAATGCGTTTCTGGTGTTTTTTTTAATACTGAAACGGCTAAAGTTGATTTTAAAAACCCGTAACCATAACCAAAATACTGAATTAAGATTGCAGGAATAGCCAATACCGAAACCACAATGCTTTTAGTACTAAATAAAGCCAACACAAATGCAATTACAAAATACAACCCATAACCTAGTAATAGCCATTTAAAACCTAACACAAAGAATAAAACAGCACATACTAAACCTAAACTAAATACGGTTGGAAACCAATATGTTAGTTTTTTGGTTGATGGATGCCACTTATTTAAAATAGGACGCACCATGCCAAATTTATTGACTTGCTTATAAAAATTACTCCAAGAAATACGGCGTTTATGATACACAAAGGCTTCTGGAATTAACTTGGTTTTATAACCTAAATTCCATAACCTGATTGACAAGTCTGGGTCTTCTCCTGGGTGAATTCTACCAAAACCTTTAGAGTCTTGAAATGCCTTTTTTGAAAGCCCCATGTTGAAACTTCTGGGTTGAAAGGTGTCGACACTTTTTTTATTTCCTCTGATGCCGCCCGTTGTAATAAAGGACGTCATTGAAAAATTAATGGCTTTTTGCAGATTTGAAAACGAATCGTGTGCTGCATCTGGACCACCAAAGCAATCTACATAATTTGCTTGTAAACTCTTATTGGCTTCTAGTAAATAGTTTTCGGGCAAAATACAATCGGAATCTAAAATGATAAAATAGTTGCCTTTGGCGTGTTGCATCCCGAAGTTTCTTGAATCTCCTGGTCCTGAATTTTCTTTAAAGAAATAGGAAATATTCAGCTTGTTATTAAACGCGTCGACTACAGTTTTTGAGGTTTTAGTTAAACCGTCTTCTACAATTACAATCTCAAAAGGAATATCGCCATGTAACGCTTCAAAACTCTCTAAAAGTTCTTGAATTTCGTCTGGACGATTATAGACCGGGATTATAAATGAATACTGTAATTGCATATTACAAATGTAATTAATACTCTTTATACCTGTGTTTAATTTTTGGGGTAAATTATAATTGGTTTGTGTTTTGAAATCTTGTTTTTATTGGTTGTTACCCCAAAAATGAATAGATTTGATTTATTAGGCACAAACTAATAAGTGTATGTTTAAGTTTGTTTACCGGAACTCGTTTTCAAACGAGTACTAGCCAAGCGAGTACTAAAACCTTTAAGTGGTTAACTCCATGCTAAATAAAACTTTTAAGCATTATTTTGAAGATGATTATTTGACTAATAAAACTTTTAATATGAAACTTAAAGCTCCAAAAAAAAATTACGCAAAATGTCTATCATTCTTAATTATGATATTATTTTTTGGATTTACATCTTGCAACACTCCAAAGTATACCTACATGTTTAAAGAAGGTAAACATTTAGACTTTTCAGAAGGCAAATGGTTATTAAATAGATCTAAATCTAACTCCAGGGTTTTTGATACGGAACTTTATAATAATTCAGAAGAACAATTTAAAGAGATTCTTGGCTCATCTTTGTTAGAAATAGTTGATGTTAGACTTACTAATATAATAGCACCAGAAATTTCATTTGATTTAAATAAAGAGGAGCTTATCAAGCTCCATAAAGATTCAGGTTGTGACTTTCTTATTAACATAAAAGGAAATGTGATATCTGAAAATGCCGGGAGTCTTTCATTTCCATCAAATAATTCAGATTATTATGCTACTAATGAAGCATCCGTTTCTATTAAAATATATGATTTAAAAAATGGAGAGATTATATCGTCTTCACAAGTAAACGGGAAAGTTGTAGATCAAGGTTCCGAATTTAATAGCAGTAATGACTTCCCTATTCTTTCAACAAGTGCACACACTACAATGTTAAAAGGTGCAAAAAGGTTGATAAATAAATACAAAAAATATCAGATAAATAATTAACGTAAAAGAATAAACCATGTCCTTTTGATTAATTACTAAGCTAGCGGATAGGTGCGGGAGCGATAGTAGTGGTTAGCTTTTGGCGAGGCGCGCATCGAGCCTAAACTAGTAACGGATAGCGTAGTTTTTATTTTTTCTATAAAAACCCGCCATAATTATTTAATTCTAAAACATAAAAAAGCCACCTAACATGAGGTGGCTTTTTACTATATGAATTTGTATTTTATTCTTCTTCTTTCATGAAAGTTTCCATAACGGCTGTACTAACGCCCATGTTACTAAATCCGCCATCGTGGAATAAGTTTTGTAACGTTACGCGCTTAGTTAAATCGCTAAACATAGATACCGTATAGTCTGCACAGTCTTGTGCGGTTGCATTACCAAGTGGCGACATTTTATCGGCATAAGCAATAAAGCCATCGAACCCTTTTACACCACTACCAGCAGTTGTTGGTGTTGGCGATTGAGAAATGGTGTTTACACGCACTTTTTTATCTCTACCAAAGAAATACCCGAAACTACGTGCTACGCTTTCTAAATAGGCTTTGTTATCTGCCATATCGTTATAATCTGGAAAAACACGTTGTGCAGCCATGTATGTTAAAGCTACGATACTTCCCCACTCGTTCATAGCATCTGCTTTGTAAAGTGTTTGCATTACTTTATGAAAAGACATTGCAGAAACATCTGTTCCCTTTTGCGTCCATGCATAGTTTTGATCTGTATAATGTTTTCCTTTACGTACGTTTATTGACATACCAATTGAATGTAAAACGAAATCGATTTTACCTCCAAGAATTTCCATAGATTGCTCTACAAGGTTTTTTAAATCTTCTTCTGAAGTAGCATCTGCAGGAATAATTTGCGAACCTGTTTTTTCGGCTAACTCATTAATTTGTCCCATTCTCATGGCAACGGGAGCGTTTGTTAAAACAAATGTACCGCCTTCTGCATGAACACGTTCTGCTGTTTTCCAAGCAATTGAATTTTCATCTAATGCTCCAAAAATGATTCCCTTTTTTCCTTTTAATAAGTTATACATATGTATTGGTTTGTATGTTGATATGTTATTTAATTATAGCTCGTAATATAATAGTGAGCAAATATAATATTAAAATTATGATTTTTATAATAAGATTCTTGCCCTACAGTAACGACAGGCTAATTGAGTAACTCTTTGGCGTGAGCAATTGCCGATGTAGACATTTCTGTACCACCTAACATTTGTGCAATTTCTACAATACGCTCATCATGATTTAATTTAATTAAATTAGTTTGTGTTACCTCATTTACATCTTCTTTATACACTTTAAAATGCGAATGCCCTTTGGCTGCCACTTGCGGTAAATGCGTAATAGAAAATACTTGCATGGATTTACTCATTTGCAACATAATATCGCCCATTTTATTTGATATTTCGCCTGAAACACCTGTATCAATTTCATCGAACATTATGGTTGGTAACTGGATATATTTAGCTAAAACTGATTTTATAGCGAGCATAATTCTAGAAAGCTCTCCTCCAGAAGCTGCTTTTTTAAGTTCGTTGAAACTCCCGCCTTTATTGGCTGAAAATAAAAATGACAATTCATCTTTACCATTTTCAAAATAAGTATCGCCATAAACAGCTTCAATATTAAATTGCGCATTCGGCATACCTAAATCTACTAATATAGTTTCTAATTGTTTTTTTAACTGCGGAATAACTTTTAAACGCTTATCGTGAATGTCTTTTGAAATCGTATTTAATAACGTTTCTTGTGAGGCAATTTCAGATTGTTTTTTCTGAATAGTATCGTCAAGGTTTTCGGTAACAGAAACTTTTTCTTCTAACGCGTCTTTAATTACAATTAATTCTGAAACATTTGAAGCAACATGTTTTTGCATTAAACTATGAAGTATTTTGAGCTTAGCATCTACCACTTCTAACCTATTTGGGTCTGCATCAATATGTTCTTGAAAATCGTTTACTTCACTATATAAATCATCCATTTCAATTAAGCTACTATTAGCCCGATTGAATAACTCTTCATACTTAGAAGAAAACCCAGATAATTTTTGAAACACATTTTTTAATGTGGTTAAAGCATTAATAACGCCTAAATCGTCATCACTTAAAAGTTGATCGGCTTCTGAAAGCTTTTCTTTGATTCCTTCAATGTTATTTAATGTTTCATATTCTTCTTCTAAGGTTTCAACTTCACCTTCAACTAAATTTGCTTCGGTTAATTCATTCAATAAAAATGAATTATAATCGTGTTCTTTTATAGCTTCAGCCTGAAAATCTAATAATTCTTTATATTCTTTTTGAAGTGTTTTATAGGCTTTTAATTCTGCTTTATATTTTAATAATGCTGCTTCATTATTAGCCAACGCATCTATAACTTGAAATTGAAAATCGTTACTGGTTAATTGAAGTGTTTGGTGCTGCGAGTGCACATCGATTAATCTTGCACCCAACAATTGTAAACTACTAAGGTTTACTGGAGAATCATTTACAAAAGCTCTTGATTTTCCTGAAGGTAAAATTTCTCTACGGATTATAGTTTGCTCTTCATAATCAAAATCTTCGGCCTTAAAAAGTGATTTCAACTTGTAATTTGAAATATTAAAAACCGCCTCAATAATACATTTTTGTGATGCATCTTTTAAACTACTTAAATCTGCTCGTTTACCAAGTATTAGCGATAAACCGCCAAGTAAAATAGATTTCCCTGCTCCTGTTTCACCAGTTATAATTGAAAAGCCATCATTAAAATCGACATGAAGACTATCAATTAAAGCGTAATTTTTTATAGAAAGTGAGGTTAGCATGTTTTTAGTTATCAGTCGCAATTATTGTCGCAGCAAGCTACTTTGACAAAAAATAGTCTATAATTTAATGTTTTGCCATTTACTAGTATGCATTGGCGCTACTTTTTGAAGTGTTTCTTTTAAACTTACAATATTTACTTGTGGTCCGTCAGAAAATATTTGTTCAATTTCTTCAGCTTTAGCATCAAAAAATGTACGAAGTAAAAATGAATTTGGTCTACGACTATTCATAGCTTTAAACTTCTCTATGGCTGTAGCTACTTCAGTTTTTCCTGCCTTTACATTATCACTCATTTCATCTAAACCGTTTCTATGGTAATCGTACATAACCTGCCTAAACTCTTTAAATGTAGGTGACAGTATATTATCAATAAGTGCGAATCTACTTTGCAAACCATCTTCTAGTTTCCAACCTTGAAAGTTACCTTGTTGAGAATAGTTAGTAATGACTTGAGCTTGTTTAAAATATTCATCACCACCTTTATCTGCAAACGAATCTGCATCTAGTCCTAGAATCATATTAATATGAAATGCTAAAACAGAAATTAAGTTAGATTCAAACTGCGTAGGATTATAAATTAAATTTTGAAACTCAAGATATCTGAAACTAAAGTCTTTATCGTTAAAATTATATATAGGCGTGCTAAATGAAGACCCGTAAATTGGTCTTGAAGATTGTATTTGTAACGTACCTTGAAAAGATTCACCACTATAATTTGTGATATTTAAAAACATATTGCAATTAATACGTTCTTGATCTTTAAAGGTTTTTTTAGTCCATTTTGTATTATTAACAAACTCTATAAGTTGCTTTTCAAGGGTTTTAAAAATGGGGAAATTTTCGTTACCCGTTTGTTCTGCGTTTACAACAACATTACAATTTAACTCTTGAGAAAACCCTTTAAAACAAAGGCAAAGTATTAATACAATTAGAATCTTACGCATCAATTTCTGATATAATTTTATTTAATAAATCTGAAGCAACTTCTCTTTTCGATTTTAATTGAAACGCTGTAATTGTTTCTTTATCATCAATAAAAGTTACTTTATTGGTATCTGTTTTAAAACCAGCACCTTTGTCATTTAACGAATTTAAGACAATTAAATTTAAATTCTTTCTTTTTAATTTTCCTTTTGCATTTTCGAGTTCGTTGTTAGTTTCCAATGCAAAACCAACTAAATATTGACTTTTTTTAATATCTCCTAAAGATGCTAAAATATCTTTAGTTTTTTCCAACTCTAAAGTTAACGTTTCAGACTTCTTTTTTATTTTCTGGCTGGCTACTTCTTTAGGCGTGAAATCTGCTACCGCTGCAGAAAGTATAGCAATATTAGATGATTCAAAATGTTTATGAACCTCATTATACATATCTTGAGCACTTACAACAGGCAAAACATCTATATTTGAATGCGACACCTTCTCGTGTGTTGGTCCAGTAATTAAAACAACTTGAGCTCCTAAATTTGCCGCAGCTTTGGCTATTTCAAATCCCATTTTTCCACTTGAGTGGTTTCCAATAAAACGAACTGGGTCTATAGCTTCGTAAGTTGGACCGGCAGTAATTAAAACTTTTTTTCCTCGAAGCGGTAATTTTCCTAAAATATCTTGTTCTATAAAAGATACAATATCTTCAGGTTCTGCCATTCTCCCCTCGCCTACTAAACCACTAGCTAATTCACCACTAGTTGCCGGAATCATAATATTTTCAAAAGCCTTAAGCTTATTAAAAGACTCTAATGTTGTAGGATGCTTGTACATATCCAAATCCATAGCAGGAGCAAAATACACAGGGCATTTAGCAGATAAATACGTAGCTAATAATAAATTATCGCAAACACCATTTGCCATTTTAGACATGGTATTTGCTGTTGCTGGTGCAACAACAAAGATATCTGCCCACAAGCCTAATTCGACATGACTATTCCATATCGCATTATCATCTTCTTCGTTTGTAAAAGAAGATTGAACAGGATTATTAGAAAGTGTAGATAAGGTTAAAGGGGTAATAAATTCTTTTGCAGATGGCGTCATCACAACTTTTACATTGGCGCCAGACTTTACAAACAAACGAACAAGTGAAGCTGTTTTATAAGCGGCAATACCACCAGTTATACCTAACAATATATTTTTTCCGCTTAATATACTCATAACAAAGTATTTATTTTATAACCAAATAAACTCCAAGACCATGTATTAAACGGTATTGGAGTTTATTTTATGGTGTTTAAATTTAGAAATTATTCCTGATTATCTTGGTCAGTATTTCTAAAATAAATTTTATCTGTTAGCCATTCTTGAACAGCTAATGCATGAGGTTTTGGTAATTTTTCGTAAAATTTAGAAACCTCAATTTGCTCTTTATTTTCAAAAATTTCTTCAAGACTATCATTGTAAGTCGCAAATTCTTCTAACTTATCAATTAGCTCTTTTTTAATTTCAGTGTTAATTTGTTCTGCACGTCTTGAAATGATTGAAATTGACTCGTAGATATTCTCTGTTGGCTCATCAATCTGATTTCTATCATACGTTACCGTATTAACTGGAGCATTGGTTTTTTTTAAATCCATATTATATTTAACTTTTTGTGCTGTGTAATTTTTTTAATTCTTCTTCTATAGATAGAGCCATTTCATCGACCTCTTGTAAATATTTAGAATCTGCATAGTACCTTTTTAAGGTCATGTAATACTCTTTTGCTTTTTCTAGTCTAGGTTCTTTAAGAGGTATTAAAGTATTTCTTTTATAAACATAACTATTAATTGCCAATTTATAAGCTGAATCTAATCTATAAAACAAAGCATCTTCACGAAATTTAGAACCTGGAAATTCAAAAATAAAATTATCGAAAGATCTAACTGAAGCAGGATAATCAGAAATATGATTAAACTGTTTTGCTATTTCGTATGCCTTTTTCTCTAGTTTTAAATCTAATTCTTGAATTAACTTGCTAGCATCAGAAACGTAACTAGATTCTGGATATAAGTTAATAAACTCTTGAAGTTTTTCAATTGCTGATTTAGTTTCCGTTTGATCTTTACTGTAAACAGGTGATAAATAGTAAGCACTTTTAGCAGCTAAAAAAGAAGCTTCTTCTACTTTTTCACTTTTAGGATAGCTTGAAGCAAAACGCTCAAATTGATAACCAGACACATAGTAATCTTTCATTTGATAAAATGAATTAGAATACAAATACATTAATTTCTCAGCTTGTGGTTTCCCTCTATAATTAGGTACAATTTGAGCAAAAAGTCTATTTGCTTTTCCAAATTTACCGTCTTTATATAATGCTTCTCCCATTTTGAATTTAGTAGCAATAGCGTCTTCTCCATCAGCTTTTAAAGCCTTTTGATACTCACTACAACTGCTTAAAACAGTAAGAAAAACTAAAATGTAAAAAAATTTGTTCATAGATTTTTAATACAGCACGCAAAAATACGCTATTATTATGAATTTAAAAAATATTATTTCATGGCTAAAATAATAGCAAAAACACAGTAATTGTAAGGTTTAAGTAATATTTAACAGATTAAAAGGTGTTAACAAAATCAGATATTTTTGCTTTAAGAGTATTTGAAGCTGGAACTAATGGCAATCTTACGGTATCTTGACATAAATTTAAAGCTTCGAAAACGGCTTTAATTCCGGCAGGGTTATTTTCTTCAAAAATATAACCAATAACATCCAAAAGTTTAAAATGTAACTTATAAGCGGCTTTAGCTTCACCTTTTAATCCCAAACGAATCATTTCAGAAAACGCTTTTGGAAATGCTTGCCCAATCACAGAAATAACACCTGCTCCACCAGCTAAAGTAACACCCAAAACTAAATCATCATCCCCAGAAATTATTAAAAAACCTTCTGGTTTATTTTTTATTAATTCATAATATTGAGCCATATTGTTACCTGCTTCTTTTACACCAACAATATTTTTAAAATCTTTTGCTAAACGTAAGGTGGTTTCAACTTCCATATTTTTTGAAGTACGCCCAGGAACATTGTATAAAATAATATCTATTGGAGACACTTCTGCAATAGCTTTAAAATGCTGATAAATGCCTTCTTGTGTTGGTTTACTGTAATATGGTGAAACTGACAAAATAGCGTCTATCCCTCTTAAGTCTGTAGATTTAATTTCTTCAATAACACTAACAGTATTATTTCCTCCAATACCCAAAACTAAAGGCAAACGCCCACTATTCGCTTTTGATATTGTCGCAATAACGTCCTTTTTCTCTTGCTTAGTAAGCGTTACACTCTCTGCTGTTGTACCACAGATAACAAGATAATCTGTTCCATTATCTATATTAAAATTTACAATATTAGTTAATGCATTGTGATTTATACTTAAATCTGAATTAAATGGTGTAACCAAAGCAACTCCCGTTCCTACAAACTTATTATTCATTACTACTTATTTTTTTTAAAATGGTTAAGTATTTTGATACTTCTATTTTAAAGAGATCAAACTCTTTTAAATTGGTTTTTATAATTAAATCATTTAAACGCTCATCTGATTGTAAAATTCCAATTTTAAACTTTGCCTTAGATTCTGCTGTAATCAATTTCAATTCTAATAGTTCTTTTTCGTAATAACTTATTAAAATATCAAACTCCAAATTCAGAAAAGATTGCAACTCCATGTTTTTTACAACACCTTTCCAACCAAAATCTTTAGGGTTGTAACATTCATCCCAAGAATGCAAACCTTCTTTTTTACTTGAAGAATAAGCTATGATTTTTAATTTATTTGGTCTAACATTTATATAATCTGCCAGTTGCCTAAATGCGTCAAAATCATCAAATTCATCAATATTTAAGATAACACCTAAACTAACAACGCGATCATTATTAACATTAACTTGTCGGTTTGCTAATAATTTGTTTAAGTACTTTTTATTAGATTTTTCTTTAAAACCCTTTAAAATCATTTATCTTTATCCTTTGCGCAAAGGTAGCAAAAGTACATTCAAATTATAGATTTTAAAATGAGGTTTACACATTTCTTTATTTTGTTATATTTTTTTGTTTTTCTTAATTGTAAACAAGAAAAATCACAGCTTACTAAAATTGAAGGCAAACAAATACTAATTTCTGATTCGCTTAAAATTGATCCTGAAATTGAAGCTTATATAAAACCCTTTAGGGATAACATTCAAAAAGATTTAGATAGTGTTTTGGGCTATTCTGCAAATACATACTCTAAAAGAGATGGCGATTTAAATTCTGCTTTAGGTAATTTTATGGCTGATGCCGTTTATAGTGAAGCCAACCCTGTTTTTAAAAGCAGAACCGGTAAAGATATTGATATGGTTTTATTAAATTATGGTGGCATAAGGGCAACTCTAAATAAAGGCAATGTATCTAAAAGAACAGCATTCCAATTAATGCCTTTTGAAAACTACATTGTAGTTGTTGCCATAAAATCGAATCAAATTGATAGTTTAATTCAATATTTAGCTAGAGATAAAAGTGCGCACCCTATTTCAAATTTAAAATTAACGCTTGACAAAAATTACAATGTTGTAGATGCTAAAATAAAAGGAAAACCAATTTCTCAAAATAAAACCTATTATGTAGCTACAAGTGATTATTTATATAATGGCGGTGATAACATGTCCTTTTTTCAACCTAACGATAGTATTTATAAAATTGATTATAAAATTAGAAATGCTATAATTGATAAGTTTAATAAACTTGACACTATAAATCCAGTAATTGACAATCGTTTTATTCAGATAAAATAAATTATGAAACGTAGAAATTTTATACAAAAAGCATCAGCAGGAACAGCCTTAGTGACATTAGGTAGTTTAGGTTTACAATCTTTTGCTAGTGCATCAAAAAGCACAAAAATTACCATTCTTCATACTAATGATGTGCATAGTCATATCGATACTTTTGGTCCTGAAGATGGCAGAAACGCCAATAAAGGAGGTGTTGCTAGGCGAGCCAGTTTAGTTGAATCTATAAGAAACGAAAACCCAAATACGCTCTTACTTGATGCTGGCGATATTTTTCAAGGCACTCCTTATTTTAATTACTATGGAGGTGAATTGGAATTTAAACTTATGAGTAAATTAAAATATGATGCCGCTACCATTGGTAATCATGATTTCGATAATGGGATTGATGGTTTATATGCACAACTTCCTCATGCCAAATTTCAGTTTATAACTGCTAATTATGATTTTTCCAACACCATAATGGATACGCATACAAAACCTTATAAAGTATTTGTTAAAGATGGTATTAAAATTGGTGTTTATGGGTTAGGTGTAAAATTAGAAGGTTTGGTTGATCCTAATATGTTTAAAGAAACGAAGTATTTAGATCCTATTGAAATTAGCCAAGACATGGTTAGAATTTTAAAAACTGAAGAAGATTGCGATTTGGTTATCTGCTTGTCCCATTTAGGGTATTACTACAAAAACAACCCCAATAGAATAAGTGATTTAAACTTAGCAAAAGCAACTAAAGACATCGATTTAATTATTGGTGGACACACCCACACTTTTTTACCAAAACCTACTATTGTTAAAAATATTGAAGGCAAAAATGTTTTAGTTAATCAAGTTGGCTGCTACGGAATAAACCTAGGTAGAATTGATTTTTATTTTGATACTGATAAAAATAAATCTGCAAATGGTACTTCAATTATAGTATAATTACAAAAATGGTTGTTAAGGTTTTAAGTTTAGCTCGTCTAAATAGACATAACTAAACCAACCTGTCATGAAAAAACACATTCCGTTCGCATTGCGAATAATTGTAACCGTTATTTTAATTCAAACCTTACGGTTTAAATTCACAGCACACCCTGATAGTGTTTACATATTTAAAACCATTGGTTTAGAACCAATTGGAAGAATTGGGATTGGCGTTTTAGAGCTTATTGCTGGAGTATTACTACTTATTCCAAAAACTGTTTGGTTAGGAGCCGGCTTAACTTTAGGTATTATTGGAGGTGCTATTTTTATGCATCTTACAACATTAGGAATTCAAGTTAATAATGATGGTGGCTTACTTTTTGGAACAGCAATATTTACGTTTATACTTTCTTCTATAATCCTTTTATTATATAAGAGCGATATTCCATTTTTAAAGAAATCGTAGCAATTATTCTATAACTACAAAATCACCTTCTTCTTTAGCAAAATTCAATAATTTTGATTGTTGATAAAAGAAATAAAAGGCGCTAAGCGCTAGTGTTGTAGATAGGAAATTCAAAATACAACGTTGTGCAATATAAATATATGCTACATCTATAACTTCAGAAAAAACAATACACAAAGCACCTATAAATAAGTAAAACGATTTTTTATTATCTCTATAAAAGTAGTTTAACAATGCCAAAGATAATAGTGTGAGTAATACGAGATTATAAACTGTTTCAAGGTAAGAATCACTTTCTAATACGGTATTTGGGTTTATTATAGTGTGTAAAACGTACAATAAATAAATATTCAATACTGTTAGAACTATTAAATGAATTTTTAATTTTTTTAAAACGTAATTAAAATCAAGAGATTTACTTATTTTGATTATTAAAAAGAGATAAGATGCTATGTATAATGCATTACCAATATAGTATTCAAAATCATAAAGCTTTTGAGACTCATCATAAGGCATCCTGTCAATTATTATTCCTAAGATATCTGACAATGAATAGCACACTAAAAACATTAAAAACAATTTACTTTTCCGTTTAATAAAAAAAACGTACAATATTGTTATTAATGGTACAATTAAAGAGTTGAAATAAAACGCCAAAATTTCATTACCGCTAAATTCGAAAATAGCAAATAACAAATAGCATAATACTACAAAACCTATCAAGACTTTCGACTTGTACATGAGAGTGATTTCATTTTGAAGTACAAATATACATAAAAAATGCAATTAAACGTTAAAATTTACATTTAATCGATAAAAACATATTTTTAATTCAACTTGTGTAAGAATTCATTTTCTGTAACTAAGGCTATTCCTAGCTTTTCAGCCTTTTCTTTTTTACTTGGCCCCATATTATCGCCAGCAACAATATAACTCGTTTTAGAAGAAATTGAACTACTTACCTTCCCGCCATTATCCTCAATAAGCTTTTTAAGCTCAGTTCTAGAAACTGTATGAAAAACACCAGAGACAACAATAATATCACCTTGAAGCAAATCTGTTTGCCCATTTAACGCTTCGGCAGACATCTCTAACTGAACTCCAAAACTCTTTAATCTATTTATAGTCACTATGTTTTCTTCAGCATTAAAAAAGGCACTCACGCTTTCGGCAATTTTAATACCTATTTCATCAACATTAACTAAATCTTCTTGAGAAGCAGCAATAATGGCATCTATACTTTTGTAATGCTTCACTAATTTTTTTGCTACAGTTTCACCAACATATCTAACACCAAGAGCATACATAACTCGTTCAAAAGGTACATTTTTAGATTGCTCTATACCTTGTATTAAATTATCAGCACTTTTTTCAGCCATTCGTTCTAATGGAATAACTTGCTCTTTTGTTAATTCATATAAATCTGAATAATTAGTAATTAAACCTTCATTAACTAAAAGCGCTACCGTTTCACCCCCTAAACCATCTATATCCATAGCTTTTCTAGATATGAAATGCTGTATTCTACCAATAATTTGAGGGCTACAACCATTATAATTAGGACAATAATGCTGCGCTTCTCCTTCCTGTCTAACAAGTTGAGTACCACATTCGGGACAATTTGTAATATATTGAGTAGGTTGAGAATTTACAGGACGTTTTGTTAAATCGACGCGAAGTATTTTCGGAATAATTTCACCACCCTTTTCAACATAAACAACATCATGTACCCTAATATCTAGTTTTTCTATTTGATCTGCATTATGCAAAGAAGCACGCTTTACAGTTGTTCCTGCTAACTCGACAGGCTCTAAATTTGCAACGGGCGTTATAGCTCCCGTTCTGCCAACTTGATATGTAATACTATTTAATTTTGTTGATACCTGCTCTGCTTTAAACTTATACGCCATAGCCCAACGTGGTGCTTTGGCTGTATACCCTAATTCTTCTTGTTGTTGTAAATTATTTACTTTAATAACTACACCATCGGTTTCATAAGGTAAATCATGCCGGTGCACATCCCAATATTCAATAAACTCTAAAACACCATCAATAGAATGAGCTAATTTGGCAGCTTCAGGAACTTTAAAGCCCCATAATCTGGCTTTATCTAAACTTTCAAATTGTGTTTTAACGCCTAAATTAGAGCCTGTTAAATTATATAGCAAACACTCTAACGGACGTTTAGCAACTTCAGCACTATCTTGTAATTTCAAACTTCCCGAAGCTGTATTTCTAGGGTTTCTATAGGGTTCTTCCCCTATTTCAATACGCTCTTCATTCATTTTATTAAAGCCCTCAAAAGGCAAAACAATTTCACCTCGAATATCAAACTTAGATGGATAATCGCCTTTTAATTGCAACGGTACAGATTTAATTGTTTTAATATTAGCTGTAACATTATCACCTTGAAAACCATCGCCTCTTGTAACGGCTTTGACTAAATTTCCGTTTTCATAAGTTAAACTAATGGACGCACCATCATATTTTAACTCACAAGTGTATTGGATATTTCCATCAACCAACTTTTTTATTCGCGTTTCCCAATCTTGCAAATCTTCTTTTGAATACGAATTGTCTAAAGAATACATACGATACTCGTGCACCGTTGTTTCAAAATTCTTAGTCACCTCACCTCCTACGCGCTGTGTAGGTGAGTTAGCATCAAAAAATTCTGGATGTTTTGCTTCTAGTTCTTGAAGTTCTTTTAGCTTTATATCGAAATCGTAATCTGAAATGGTCGCGTTATCAAGCACATAATAGTTGTAATTGTGTTCTCTTAACTCGTTGCGAAGGTTTTGGATGTGCTGCTCTGTGGTATTCATTAACTTTTAATTCCTTTTATCATTCTATCTTTTTTAAAGACATCTTGTTTTAACTCTATATTTAGAAAGTTATTATCATGTAATAATTCAATCATATTTTTTCCTAAATATTCATTGATTTCAAAATACAACACCCCTTTTTCTACTAAATTTAAAATAGCAAAATGCGTAATCGCTTCGTAAAAAATTAAAGGATTATTGTCTTTTACAAATAACGCTATATGAGGTTCATTTTCTAAAACATTTGGTTTCATTAACGCTTTTTCCTTTTCGCGCACATAGGGAGGGTTAGAAACGATAATATCAAATTTCAAATTCTGAATTGTTTCAGTTTTTAGAATATCAGCTTCTATAAACTCAATATTAACAGCGTTTAATTTTGCGTTTTGCTTTGCAACAGCTAAAGCTTTTTCACTTACATCTAAAGCATAAACTTTAGCATTAGGTAAATGTTTAGCCAACGAAATAGCTATACAACCACTTCCCGTACCAATATCTAAAATTTTAATTGGACCAGTATTAGTTGTTTGTTTTAAAATACGCTCAACCAACTCTTCTGTTTCTGGCCTTGGTATTAAAACATGATTATTTACTTTAAAAGGTAAACCATAAAATTCTGTTTGACCTATTATATATTGAATTGGTACATGATCTCTTAAAAAACTAAGAGACTCGAGAATTCTTTCAGGATCGTCAATAGCATATTTTGGATTAGTAGCCAATTGAATTCTACTAACATCAAAATAGTCCTTAATTAGCATATAAAAAAAGCTATCAACTTCATCTTCGCCATAAATAGCATCTAGATCTTCGTGAAATATATTTTTAAGATGTTTTAATTTCATAAGTGAATTTTATAAATCTTTTATCAACCATATCCCACAAGAATAATGTCCTGTGTTACCAAGTGCTTTATTTAAATGCTTAAAACCGTAACTTTCATAAATATGAATTGCCGCTTTAAGTTGTGATGCCGATTCTATATAACATTTTTTATATCCCAGCGTTTTTGCAGATACCATGCATTTTTCAAACAATGCTTTACCATAACCTTTACCTCGTACCTTAGGAGAAAAATACATTTTCTGAATTTCACAAACATCACTTTCAAAATCCTTTAAAGGCTTTACACCGCCGCCGCCTAAAACTTCTCCATTAACCTCAATAACATAATACACATCATTATCGTTTTGATAAGACTCAAACATATTTGGAGTTTCTGCATCAGAATATGCTGTTCCTTCTAATGGGATTTTAAACTCGTGAAAGCAATCTCTAATAACCTGCTCTAATTGCGTATTATCTTGAGGCTCAATTTCTCGAATAACTATAGTATCTTTACTCACTTTAATAGGTACATTTAAAGTAGTGAAGATACGCTAAATCGAAAAAAATCAGAATGAAAAAACTTATAATCTTATCAACAATTTGTATTGCTTTGTTTAGCTGCTCTGTTAACGAAAAACCTCAATTTATTGGCGTTGAAAACATTAAGGTTTTAGAATCTACTTCAAAATACATTACGTTTACTGCAGATGCTAAATTTATAAACCCAAATGATATTGGTGGTGAATTACAAACCGACGAAATAAAAGTGTTTGTAAATGACAATGAAATGGCAACTGTTTCAACAGAAAACTTTGAAGTACCAGCAAAAAAAGAGTTTTCTGTACCTTTAAAAACTAACGTCCCAACAGATAGTCTTTTTAGTAACAAAAACTTAAGCGGGTTGCTTGGGAGCTTATTTAGCAAAAAAGTTAAAGTGCAATATAAAGGTGAGATAAAATATAAGGTTTTAGGTTTTTCCCATTATTATAATATTGACCAAACTGAAGATGTGAAAATAAAATTTTAGTATTGACCACACACGAAACTTACATACAACGTTGTTTACAAATTGCTAAAAATGGTTTAGGGAGCACTAGACCAAACCCTATGGTTGGTAGTGTAATTGTTTATAACAATAAAATTATTGGTGAAGGTTTTACAAGCCAATACGGCGGAAATCATGCCGAAGTAAATGCTATACACTCCGTTTTAAATAAAGAATTATTAAAAGAAGCCACTATTTATGTTACTCTAGAGCCTTGTTCTCATTACGGAAAAACGCCACCTTGTAGCGACCTTATTATAGAACATAACATTCCAAATATTATAATTGGATGTAAGGATGATAATGAAAAAGTAGCGGGTAAAGGCATAAAAAAACTAAGAGATGCTGGTCGCCATGTTACTGTTGGAGTTTTAGAAAATGAATGCAAAAACCATCACAAACGCTTTTTTACATTTCATAACAAAAAACGCCCTTATATTATTTTAAAATGGGCAGAAACTAGTGATGGGCTTATTGCTCCAAAATATAAGAATGAGCAAAAACCTGTTTGGATTACCAATACCATTTCCAGACAATTGGTGCATAAATGGCGCGCAGAAGAACAAGCTATACTTGTTGGAACTAATACCGTATTAAAAGACAACCCGAGTTTAACTACAAGAGATTGGGTTGGCTCCAACCCTATTAGAATTGTTATAGATAAAAATGAAAAGCTCTCTAAAAAACTTAGCGTTTTTAATAACGACGCGGAAACTATTTTAATATCAAATAAAACAATTGATTTTTCAAAAAACATTGGAGAACAAATCTGCAATCATTTATTTGAAAACAATATAAATTCAGTAATTATTGAAGGCGGCGCCAGAACACTCCAAACATTTATAGACGAAAACCTTTGGGACGAAGCTAGAATTTTTACTGGACAGGCAACATTCAAAAAAGGTGTTACGGCACCTAATTTTAATGGCAAACTCATTTCGGAAGAAACCATAACTACTGATACACTAAAAATATATGAGAATGATTAAAACCTTAATTTTCGATTTTGGTAACGTATTTGTTAATTTAGACCTTGAAGGTGCTTTTAACTATGCTTTAGAGAAATTTCAAATTGAAGCACTTTCAGATGAAATGATAGGATTTAACAGTTTTTATGAGCAAGGATTAATTTCGACTAAAGAGTTTTTAGATTTTTATTCTACTAATTTCCCAAAATTATCTAAAGAAGAGCTAATTGATGTTTGGAATTTTATGCTGAAAGATTTCCCAAAAGAACGTTTAGACTTTTTAAAAGCACTTAAATTAGATTCAAATTACAAATTGATTTTATTAAGCAACACCAATGAATTACACATAGATTACATAAAAGAAAACGTGTCGTTTTTTGAAGAATTTAAAAATTGTTTTGACGCCTTTTATCTTTCGCATGAAATTAATTTAGTGAAACCGAATCAGGATATTTTTGAATTTGTTTTAAATGAAAATAAAATCAATGCTGATGAATGTCTTTTTATTGATGATAATGAAGACAACATAAATACAGCTAAAAAAATGAAGTTTGAAACCTGGCATATTACCCCGGGAACTGAGAATGTTGTAAATCTTTTTGAAACTAAAAAAAAACTCTTTTAAATAAAATTGATTGAAAAGGATACATATAAAACTATTGAAAGCATTCCAGAATCTGTTTTATTCAAAGACAAGAACAGCAAGTTTTTTGGTTACGCATTCCCAGTTTTAACAGAAGAAGATGTAAAAATTAATTTAGAAAAATTAAAAAAAGAACATCATTCAGCAAGGCATTGGTGTTATGCTTACCAAATTGGAACGGAAACAATAGCCTATCGCGCAAATGATGATGGCGAACCTAGTAATTCTGCAGGTATGCCTATCTATGGACAAATACAATCTTTCGATGTAACAAATATATTAATAGTAGTTGTTAGATATTTTGGTGGTGTTAAACTTGGGGTTGGCGGATTAATAAATGCCTACCGAACAGCAGCTCAAATGTCCTTAGAAACAGCAAATATTATTGAAAAGACAATCAATATTGATTATTTAATTTCTTTTGATTACAAAAACATGAATACCGTAATGCGGGTAATCAAAGAAAAAAAACTTAATATCATAAAACAAGTACTAGAGATGGATTGCAAAATCACAATTTCAATAAGAAAAAATGAATCAGAAGCTATTTTCGAGATTTTTAATCGGCTTTACGAAATCCATATAAAAAAGCTATAATTTAGTCTTCTAGCAAGTCTAAAATATAATTTGGTGCTTTTGTTGGCCTACCTGTTTTCATATCCACAAACACCAAAATCGTGCTTGCAGTAGTTAAAATCTCACCATTTTGATTTGTAATTTCGTACTCAAATTCAATCTTAGCAGTTGGCCATTTTTTTAGTTGAGTTTTTACATTAATTACCTCATCATAACCCGCTGGTTTTTTATAGTTTATGTTTAAAGAAACTACCGGTAACATAATACCGTTTTCCTCCATAGACTTATAAGAAACCCCAAGTTTTCTTAACCACTCAATTCTTCCCATTTCAAGATATAATGCATAGTTGCCGTGGTAAACCACTCCCATTTGGTCAGTTTCACCGTATCTCACTCTTATTTGTATTTCATCGATTTTCATAAGCTTTATTGAATATTTTTTTGTAGATTCGGCAAGAGTATAAACATGAGGAAAAATTTCTTAAAATTCAATAGAATTTCATTTTTTTTTTAAGAATTTTGTTCACATATTTGCCACAGATTAAAAAGGGGGTATGAAATTCATTTTTCATATAATTTCTAACTAAAATACACAACAAAACTTAAAACATGAGTGTAACTGCGCAATCGGTTTGGAATAACTGTCTAGATTTTATAAAGGATAATATCCAACCGCAAGCATACAAAACTTGGTTTGAACCAATAAAAGCAGTTAAACTTACTGATACGTCTTTAAGTATTCAAGTCCCTAGTAAATTCTTTTACGAATGGCTTGAAGAGCATTATGTTAAAATCCTTAAAGTTTCACTTACTAAAGAATTAGGAGAAACTGCCAGACTTGTTTACATTATAAAAATGGAAAACACATATGGTAATAAACAACCTTTTACTGAAAAAATTCCTAGCTCTAATAGAGGTGCTTTAAAATCTCAAGATGTTGATGTTCCTTTAAAGAATAAGAGCCCTGAATTACGTAATCCGTTTGTAATTCCTGGTATTAGAAATGTGAAAATTGAATCTCAACTTAATCCAAATTATAGTTTCGAAAACTTTTTAGAAGGTGATTCTAATAGATTGGCTAGAAGTGCTGGTTTAGCAGTTGCTAATAAGCCTGGTGGGACGTCTTTTAACCCACTATTAATTTTTGGTGGTGTTGGGCTAGGTAAAACACATTTAGCTCATGCTATTGGTGTTGATATAAAAGATAAATATCCCGAAAAAACAGTTTTATATATTTCTGCTGAGAAATTTACGCAACAATATATTGACGCCGTAAAAAAGAATAATAGAAATGATTTTATTCATTTTTATCAAATTATAGATGTCCTTATTATTGACGATGTACAATTCTTGTCTGGTAAAACTGGAACACAAGATGTATTCTTCCATATATTCAATCACTTACACCAAAACGGTAAGCAAGTTATTTTAACTAGTGACAAAGCTCCTGTTGATATGCAAGATATTGAACAACGTTTATTATTCTCGTTTTAAATGGGGACTATCTGCAGAATTGCAAAATCCTGATTTTGAAACTCGTGTTTCTATCTTGAAAAATAAATTATATCGTGATGGTGTTGAAATGCCAGATGATATTGTTGAGTATGTAGCAAAAAACATTAAATCTAATGTTAGAGAGCTTGAAGGTGCTATCATTTCGTTAATTGCTCAATCGTCATTCAACAAAAAAGAAATCACTCTTGATTTAGCTAGAACCATAGTAGAGAAATTTGTTAAGAATACGAAGCGTGAAGTTTCTATTGATTATATACAAAAAGTAGTATCAGATTATTTCCAAATGGATATTGATACACTTCAATCTAAAACTAGAAAACGTCATATTGTTCAGGCACGCCAATTAGCTATGTTTTTTGCTAAAAAATTCACTAAAGCGTCTCTTGCTAGTATTGGTTCTCAAATTGGAAAAAGAAATCATGCTACAGTATTACACGCTTGTAAAACAGTAGACAATTTATCTTCAACAGATAAACAATTTAGAAAATACGTTGAAGATATTGGTAAAAAACTTTCTGTTTAAGTTATACACTAATCATGACTAATATTTTAATGGTTTGCTTAGGAAACATTTGTCGTTCTCCTCTAGCTGAAGGTATTTTAAAGTCAAAACTATCTAAAGATTTTATAGTTGATTCTGCTGGAACTGCCAACTATCATTCAGGGAGTGCTCCAGACAAACGCTCTATTGCAGTAGCAAGAAAATATGGCCTAGATATTTCTAAATTACAAGGGCGACAATTTAATGTTTCAGATTTTGATACTTTTGATTTAATTTACGTTATGGATACGTCTAATTATCAAAATGTAATTAAACTAGCAAGACACGATGAAGATGTTGCTAAAGTAAAATTCATATTAAACGAAACACATCCCGGAAAAAACTTTGAAGTTCCAGATCCTTATTACGGTGGTGATCATGGTTTTGAAAACGTTTTCCAAATGCTAGATGAAGCATGCGAACTAGTTGCTGAAAAATTATTATAAATTGAAATGAATACCATTGGCAAATTATACCTTATTCCAACTACATTAGGAGACAACAACCCTCTTGATGTTTTGCCTATTACTGTAAAACAGACTATAGATAGCATAGATACTTTTATTGTTGAAAATGACAAAACTGCTAGACGTTTTATAAAAAAAATTAGCCCAGAGAAATCGCAACCATCATTAAACATGTTTCATTTAAACAAGTTTACAGATGAAGCTGATTTTCCATCATTTTTAAATCCATGCCTGCATGGAACTGATGTGGGTTTATTATCTGAAGCAGGTTGTCCTGGTGTAGCAGATCCTGGAGCAGAAATCGTAAAAATTGCGCATCAAAAAAACATAAAAATTGTGCCATTAGTTGGTCCTTCTTCAATTTTAATGGCCATTATGAGTTCTGGAATGAATGGACAGAGTTTTACCTTTAACGGGTATCTTCCTATTGATAAAGGCGAACGAAAATCTGAAATTAAACGATTAGAACGTTTATCATTTGAGCAAAATCAATCTCAAATTTTTATTGAAACACCATATCGAAACAATAAAATGCTAGAAGATTTATCAGCTGTTCTTGAGAACCATACCGATGTTTGTGTAGCCTGCGATATAACTTTAAGTACAGAGTTTATAAAAACACAAACTGCTAACCAATGGAAAAAAAATAAAGTAGACCTACATAAGAGACCTACCATATTTATTATTCACAAAAGCTAAGCTTACTATATAGCTTTAGCTTTCTTATTTGCTTTTACAAAAGACGTATCGTATCCAGAAAAACGCTTCATGTAATTATGTATGGTAGTACCGTATCCATCAGAGAAATTATCTAAACCATAACTTCTTAAATATTTTTTTACACTTCCTGGTCCTGCTAGGTGAGCTGCAGCAATAATACCTGACTCTGTAATTATAATACCGTTGATACGTTTTCCAACAAAATTCTTAATATCACGTCTTAAAATCCATTTGTTACGAGCAGAATTAGCAATAAATGCTTTTTCTTGTAACCTAGGATTCTTTAAAAATTTCACAGGATTATGAATTCCAATAAGTTTTAAAGTCTCAGATCCAAATTGATACTTCCCTAAATACCCATAAGTATTAACCGAAGTATAATCGCCACCAGACTCTTTAAAAGCTAATGCTTCTTTAAAGCCAACAAAAGATTTCCCTAAGTAAGGTGAGAATTCAAAATCTGAATCGTTTAATGCCGAATGTTTATCATTCTCAGGAGCATTAATACTAACTGTGTAATTTAAGTCTAAACCCTCAGTAGAGTATTTACTTAAATCGACTGTTTCATTTGATTGAAACGACACATACAATAGTGCTAATATTGTAAGCGTAATAGTTACGTAACTTGCAATATTTTTTACCATAATTTTAAATTTTTTCAGCATATTTTTTAAATTAAAATACACCTTGAAATTTCAGCGTGCAAAAGTAAGCCTTTTTTTAATAACTTCAAAATTAATCGCTTATGTATAGTTTTTAGTTGTAGAATAGATGAAATACAGTTCCTTTTTTATTGATTTCTAAAGTAGGAAACGGTAATTTTATCATATTAACAACATCAAAAACAGACCTTAACAATTTTGAATTCGTCTTAATTGCATTCAAATTTAAATCAAAACTTAAATAGTACTGTCTATAGCGCTGATTATTTGTTAACACCTGATTGTCAATATCTTTTATTCCCGTTAGCATCCCTTCGCCTCCGTAGCCTACCGCAATATTTAACCATTTAGGGATTTTACTTTCTTTAAAAAAAGAATGCAAATTAGCACTCAACCAATACGTTTGCCCATTATAATCTTTTAAAATTTGCTCTAAATACGTTTCACCAAGCTTATCTGGTCGTAGTTTTGCATATTTAGTTTGATGAAAAGAGTATTTTAAAGCAATTCGCTGCTCGTTCCATAGTAATTCTTGACCAACATAGAGGCCTGTTCCTGTGCCGTTAGCTATAATATCTCCCCATGAAAAACCCCATTCCTCTGAATAACCATCCAAAACTTCTACAGCAGTCAAAAAAGTAAATCCTAAAGTTGCTCCATATATTAATTGATCGCGCTTATTAACACCACTCCAATTTAATACTTGTGCGCCATGTTTACCCATTTGATAAGATGTAAATACATGACCTAATTTATCCATTTGTAACCACTCATTATTATCATTAATGGTATGGAATTTTGAACGCTCGAAATCTTTGTACCAAAGTTGATTTAAACCAACAAGCGTTAAAGCGCCAATGGATGCTTCTGAAATAACAACCCCATTCCGTCTAGGCTTATTAAGCGTATCACTTGGTGTTAAAAATCCATCTAGTTTAGATTGAGAAAAAGAAATTATGGGTAATAAAACAAGAACTACAATATATTTTAAACCAAAAAAACGCACTATTTATTTATCCCTTGAGATGATAAATAACGATGGTACTCTCTGGCATTAACATTATGTTGCGCTAATGTTTTAGCAAATTTATGAAAGCCGAAACGTTTAGCATCAGCAGCGAAATAAACGTATTTATGCTTTTCATAATTTAAAACGGCATTAATAGCAGAAATATCAGGCATGGCTATAAGCCCTGGTGGTAAACCTCTATTTTTGTAGGTATTGTAAGGTGAAACAATGTCTTTATGAACGTTCAACACACGTTTAATAACGGTATTCTTATACTTTGGAAGCTTGTACGCTGCAAATTTTAATGTAGGATCTGCTTGAAGTGGCATACCTATTCGTAATCTATTCATGTAAACACCTGCTATTCTTGGTTGCTCTGAAGCTTGTTTTGATTCTTCGTAAACTATGGAAGCCAATGCAATAACTTGATCTTGGGATAAACCATTATCATTTGCTTTTTTAATTTTAGCATCTGTCCAAAAACGTTTATATTCTTTAAGCATGCGTGCTCTAAAAGCTTCGGCAGAGGTATTCCAGAAAAACTCATAACTATTTGGCAAATACATACCTAAAGCCGTTTCTTCTTTAAACTTGTTTTCTGTTAAAAAAGAAGTATCCTTCATCGCATTTAGAAGCGATATACTATCTGCTTCAATTTCTTTTGAAACGCGACCTGCCAATTTCTCAAGAGTACTTTGATTATTGAAAGATACTTTTATTGGCAAATTTTTACTTCTAATAGAATTGATAATATCGTTGTTAGTCATTCCTTTTTTAATTTCGAAACGACCCGCTTTAACATTGGTGTTATACTTTTTTTGTTCTGCTAAATCATCAAAAGACTCAATATCTTTTAACAAAGGCTCTAATTGCTCTCTAACTTCAGCATACTTTGCTTTTGTAGGAACAAAAATATAAGCCGACTCGTTATTAAAAGCGGTGTTTGGTTTTAACATGGCTTTGTAAACAAAGTTTGCGAAATATGCAGCCACAATAAGACCAATGACTAAAATTGCTAAGAGTATTTTTTTTATATACATTTTTAATTATTAACTAATTATTAATAAGTTGATATAAATATTCGTTTTTATAAGAACCATTTACATAGTTCCAATCTTTTTTTAATCCAATATTTTTAAAACCTTGATTTGTAAACAACTTTAAACTGGCATCGTTATCTTCTGAGATATTACAATATAGTTGATGCAAATCTAAATGCCTGAAGCTATAATCAATTAATAACTTTAACGCTTCTTGACCAAAACCTTTTAATCTATTACCAGTTTCTTTTATTAAAATACCAACGCCTGCCCTTCTGTTTTTAAAATCAAAATCGAACAAATCAATCATACCTATAGCTACATCATCATAACTTGAAATTACTAATCGTAATTGTTTAACTTCAAAAATATCTTTATGTGCGTGCTCTAAGTATTGTTTAATTAGAAATCTAGAATATGGTGTTTGGGTATTACTAATTTCCCAAATAGACTCGTCGTTTTCAATAGTATGAATAAACTCTAAATCTTCAGGCTCTAAGGCTCTTAAATATATATTTTCGCCTTTTAGAGTTATCATATCATTCCTTTAAAAACAAATACTGCAGGACCAATTAGCCATACATTTTTATAGATGCCATTTTCTAAATTGAAACACACTTCTAGTTTGCCGCCTTCTACATTTAAATTAATGTGGTCGCTTTTAGTTTCACCTGAATGATGCATAGCTAAAGCTACCGCTGTTACACCTGTTCCGCAAGCTAATGTTTCATCTTCTACCCCACGCTCGTAAGTTCTAACTTTAAATGTGCTATCTGATAGTTTCTTTACAAAGTTAACGTTGGTTCCTTCTTCATGATATGGAGCACCATAACGAATGCCAGATCCTTTAGTTTTAATGTCGAAATTTTCAATATCCTCTTCAATTTGAACATGATGAGGCGATCCTGTATTAAGAAACATATGGTTTTTAGAACTCTCAATAGTATCTACATCTACCATTTGAAGTTTAACAATATCTCCTTCTATACTTGCATGATGCAAACCATCAATAGCCTCGAAAATAGCTTTATCTGTAATAACGCCTAATTGTTTTGCAAATGCCACTAAACAACGCCCTCCGTTACCGCACATGGTGCTTTCGTTACCATCGGCATTATAATACACCATTTTAAAATCGTATTCTGGATGGTTTTCTAACAAGATTAGTCCGTCTGCTCCCACTCCAAAACGTCTATCACATAAAAAAGCAACACGCTTGGTGTCTTTTTTATTGAATGTTTGCTGACAATTATCAATCATCACAAAATCGTTTCCTGTGCCTTGGTATTTATAAAAAGTTTGCTGCATAATGTGAAGCAAAGATAAACAAGTGTTTTAATTTTTTTGTTGAAATATAAAAACTTGGTAATAATTTATAAACATGAATTTTAGTTGCGTTAGGGATTGCAGAGGAAAGCCCACAGCGAGGCACGAGCGCGGACTTGTATTGGAAAGCCCGACCCTTGTGGTAACGCCCAAATAAATAAAAAGAAGATTGTTAAAGCGTCGTTAAAGTTGACGTTAAAAAAAGTTAAAACAGTTTAGCCAATTCAATATTTAATTAATTTTAATCGTTAGTAGGGTTCCCGGCTTATCGGGAATGAAAAATAAAATTAAACTTAAATATATGAAGAAGATTTTAACGTTAGTAATGGTATCGGCTTTAGGTGGGATTTTCACATTAGGAGCCTACAAACTTTTTTTAGAGGAAGAGAAACCCGTTTTGGTAGCTGCGGAAAACACAAATGCCAACTTTTTACCAACCAGTAATACAAATGCTTTATTTAGTGCTGAAGAAAAAATAGATTTTACGGTTGCTGCAGAAAACACCGTTAACGCGGTTGTTCATGTTAAAAACGTAACACTTAGTTCTGGGCAATTTACTATGCAAGATTTGTTTTCTGGCAGAAGTTCTGAACGTGCACAAATGGGAACTGGTTCTGGTGTTATTATTAATTCTGATGGTTATATTATTACAAACAACCACGTTATTAAAAATGCGCATGAGTTGTCTGTGACATTAAATAATAATAAAACCTATACTGCTGAATTGATTGGTGCTGACCCTAAAACGGATATTGCACTTTTAAAAATTGAGGCCGATGAAGACTTACCATTTGTAACTTTTGCAGACTCTGATAATGCGAAAATTGGCGAATGGGTTTTAGCTGTTGGAAATCCTTTTAACTTAACATCTACAGTTACTGCTGGTATTATTAGTGCTAAGGCTAGAGATTTATCGGGTACCAGTAGACAATCTTTTATTCAAACAGATGCTGCGGTAAACCCAGGTAATTCTGGTGGTGCTTTAGTGAATACCAATGGTGAATTGGTTGGTATTAATACAGCTATAACATCTCAAACAGGTTCTTACGTTGGGTATTCTTTTGCTGTACCTAGTAATATTGCCAGAAAGGTAATTGAAGATATTATGGAATATGGTAATGTGCAAAATGGTATTTTAGGTATTCAAGGCGGTGCTTTAAATAGTATTATGGCTGAAAAAATTGGGGTTCCAGATACCGAAGGTGTTTATATAGATAGTGTTGTTGAAGACTCTGGTGCAGAAAAAGCTGGGGTTAAGAAAGGGGATATTATAAAAGAAATAGACAATATTAAAGTGTCTAAATTCTCTGACTTAACAGGACATTTAAGTGCTAAACGTCCTGATGATGTTGTAAAGCTAAAAGTATCTAGAGATGGTGATATTAAAACGATACCTGTGACTCTTGCTAAAACTGATATCTTTAGTATGCCACTTGTTGGTACAATTAAGAATGCAAAATCTTCTGATTTAAAAAAATACAACGTAACATACGGCGTAAAGATTACTAAACTTAATTCTAAATATACCGATTATTGGAAACGTAATGGTATTGAAGCAGGTTGCATAATCACATCTATTAACGATATGAAAGTTAAAAATATAGATGATGTACAAAAGGCGTTAAAAGCCCAAACGGATAATGAAACATTGCGCTTAGAAATTATAAATAGTAATGGCGATTTAGAGCGTTATAATTTTAGATAAAAAATACGTTTAACGAATTAATTAACCCTTCGAATATATAATTTTTGAAGGGTTATTTTTTTTATTAAAATAGCTTACGAAAACGTTTGAAATATGGTATTTTCGTCAAAATATAACACCACAAACTAAACTATTTAAGCTATGGGTTCTAACAAAACTTATGAAAAAGAATTAGCCTTTCAAGCAGACCGTAGAAAAGCTACTGTAGAATTTATTAAAGCAGTAAGCGATTTATGGTATGATAAATCAATAGAATTGGTTTTATTTAGAAACCAACTTATAGATAGAAATGTAAGTCAGATTTTAAACTTACATGAATATGCAGGCGAATTTGTTCAAAAGCCAATTTCAATTTTTGATTCGGTTGAAATTGCGCAAGCCATTAAAGCACTTCATGTACCGCCAGCAAAACTGGATATTGGAAAACTAACTTACGAGTACCATTTAGAAGATAACAAACATAATAATGCCAAAGCATTTGTTGTAAGTAAATTAAAAGATGCTAGTAAAAATGGCAGCATAGAACCAAAAGATGTTATCCTTTATGGTTTTGGTAGAATAGGTAGATTGGTTGCTAGAGAGCTTATGACTAGAACAGGAAAAGGCAGCCAGTTACGCCTAAGAGCCATTGTTACCAGAGGAACAATTGATGCTAAAATATTAGAAAAAAGGGCGTCGCTATTACGAAATGATTCTATTCATGGTGATTTTTCTGGAACAGTTACTGTTGATACGAAACAAAATGCATTAATTATAAATGGTACTACTGTTAACATTATTTCTGCGAATAACCCCGAAGATATTGATTACACTAAGTTTAATATTAACAACGCTTTAGTAATTGATAATACTGGCGCTTTTAGAGACAAAACGGCGTTGAGCAAACATTTAAAGTCTAACGGTGTTCATAAGGTTTTATTAACCGCGCCAGGAAAAGAAATTCCTAACATTGTACATGGTGTAAATCATAATGAATACAATCCAGACGATATAGACATTTTTTCTGCAGCTTCTTGTACCACAAATGCTATTACACCAATTTTAAAAGTTGTTGAAGATTCTTTTGGTGTTAAAAGTGGCCATTTAGAAACCATTCACGCCTATACAAACGACCAGAATTTAGTCGATAATTTTCATAGTAAATACCGTCGTGGCAGAGCCGCTGGTCTAAACATGGTAATTACTGAAACTGGAGCAGGAAAAGCTGTTTCAAAAGCATTACCAAGTTTAGAAGGCAAATTAACATCTAACGCTATTAGAGTACCAGTACCAAACGGATCGTTAGCCATTTTAAATTTAGAATTAAAAAATAAAAC
Source organism: Algibacter sp. R77976 (assembly GCF_044594645.1). Classification (GTDB taxonomy): domain Bacteria; phylum Bacteroidota; class Bacteroidia; order Flavobacteriales; family Flavobacteriaceae; genus Algibacter_B. The sequence continues at coordinate 2,482,311 of NZ_CP138989.1, read as the reverse complement.
ATCTCTTAATGGCGTAAATACTATTTTAAAAAAATATGCTTTAGAAGGTGATTTAGTTGAACAAATTAAATATGAATTAAGCGACGAATTAGTATCTAGCGATATTGTTGGAAGCTCTGCCCCTTCTATTTATGACAGTAAGGCAACAATTGTGCGAAAAGATGGGAAAAACATTGTTTTATACATTTGGTATGACAATGAATATGGGTATAGCCATCAAGTTATTCGGTTAGCAAAATATATAGCTAAGGTTAGACGTTTTACATATTATTAATAAAAAAATAACTAAAATCTATTTTTAAATTTGAACCGTATATAAATTAGCCTCGATAAAATGAGGCTTTTTTAGGATTTATAATCAATTAATAAACAATATTTTATAAATTCGCAATCCAAATACAACCAAAAATCATTTAAAATGAATCCTATCAAATCTTTATTTTTAATAGTTTTTACCTGCTTAATTAGCTTAAATTCATTCTCTCAAGTAAAACAAGAAGACGATGGATTGTCTTTATACAAAAGTACAATAGACAAACAATTTGAGTATATTCTTAAAAAATCTGGGAATTTTAAAGGCACTAATGGCCAACCTTACGAAGCCGTAAAACGCAGTATGTTTTTAGCTTTAAGAGCGCATACTTTAGATTCTTTAAAAACGGTACATAAAAATTTAGCCGAAACACAAGCTGTTGTTAAAACTCAAGCTAAAGAAATTTTAGATTTAAAAGCCAACCTTTCAAATACTCAAACAGATTTAGAGACCACTAATTCTGAGAAAAACAATATGGCGCTATTTGGTTTACAAATGAGCAAAACCAGTTATAATGTGCTCATGTGGTCTATTGTTGGAGCTTTATTAGCTTTACTTGTTTTCTTTATCTATAAATTTAAAAACAGTAATGCTATTACTAGAAAAGCGAATCATGATTTAGCAGAAATTGAAGAAGAGTTTAACGAACACCGCAGAACAGCTTTAGAGCGTGAGCAAAAAGTGAGACGCCAATTACAAGACGAAATAAATAAACAGAAAAAAGCATAATAACTTTTCTTTTTTAATAAATATATAAACTCTGTAATTTTAAATTACAGAGTTTTTTTTTGAATAAATATTAGCATAAAAATGTATTAATAGGATATCGTATTATAGAATAAAAAATGTTTTGTTTTTTATTGGTGGTACCTCCTACTTTTGAAGCATAATTAGCTTGACTTTGCGAGAAAAAAATGATAACTTCGTTTAACAACCTATAAAGTTCATTGAAACGGAACTTTATTTTTGTATTGTGCTTCATTAAAACTAACCGCTAACCCATGATAAAATTCTTTAGAAAAATTAGACAAAAACTATTAACTGAAAATAAACTCAGTAAATATTTGATTTATGCTATAGGAGAAGTTATTCTCGTTGTAATTGGTATTCTTATTGCCCTGCAATTAAATAATCTTAATGATATAAAAAAAGACAAAGGTGACGAAAAGAAATACCTTGCTAGAATACAATTAGATATTAAGCAGGACTTAGCAGAACTAGAAAGGCTTATTCAAGGGGATACTGTTAAATTAGATACTTATACTTTCTTGGGACGTTATTTGCTTTCAGATTCAATAGCTACAGACCCTAATTTATTAGTCACAAAGTCAGGTGAAGCATTTGGAATTTATTGGTTTGAAGGTAAAAATATAGTTTTTGATGACATGAAATCGTCTGGCAAAACAGGACTCATTACTTCAGATTCCTTAAGAAATAGTATTCAATATTACTATAGATTATTTGATGAAGTAATAAAAGAAGAGAGCGTACACAATAATTCCATCTTAAAATTTAGTGATAATATTTATGCTTTAATTGAAACAGGTTCTGGGTCAGACCTTGGGATGCCGGAAAGGTGGAAAGAAAACTCGAATGAAAAATCATTTTATAAATTTTATAATTCCCTGATAAACCTAGATAAAGACCAAAAGAAAATAATTTCTGATAATTTTGGCTTGACAAAAGCTAATATTTTACTGAATCATAAAGTGCGACTGTTACTACACGAAGAAGGACTAAAGACAATTAAGGCTATTGATGCTTATTTAAAACAAGAAAAATAACGAAAGCACAACATCGTTAAACGAACCTTTAATAAAAATCAAAATAAAAAAGCAAGCTTATATTTAGCTTGCTTTTTCTATTTATGCCTGGGGAGAGCAGGATTAAATATCCTAGTTCCTCACTCCTGAAAATAAAAAACAATACTGTTATCACAGCTTGACATTTTTGTTTATTAATAGATGCTGAAATAAATTTCGAAACCATTTTAAAACAAAAAAGTCTGCCAAAGCAGACTTTTCAAGTTAAGTGGGGAGAGCAGGATTCGAACCTGCGAAGACGTAGTCAGCAGATTTACAGTCTGCCCTCGTTGGCCGCTTGAGTATCTCCCCAAAACTGACCGCAAATATATTATTGTTTCTTAATTCTGCAAAGATAATTTGAAGTATTTAATATAAATTTTTGTTTTTTTTCATGTTGTTCATATTTCAATAATGAAGTAAAGAAAAATTATAAAAATTTAAAAGATACCCCGTAAATTAATTCAGGGTATCTAATATACTATGCTACAACTCGTAACGCACTCTTAATGTTACAAATCGAGGTTGAATAAACGTTTCGGAACTTGTAGTTCCTAAATTATTAATACTATTTCCAATTCTAGAATCTATATTCAATAAATTGGTAGCTTTAATTAAGAATTCCCATTTTGAATCTTCGCTCTTTCTGTATGCTAAAGAAGCATCCCAAGTTTCAAAAGATTGCGATTCGTTTTCACCATCGTCTTGATTGCTATAAGTATAATCGGTTTCGAAAGTTAACGATTTCCATATGTAAGCATCAAAATTTATAGATGGCGCATTGGTAATAAATTTATTAGAATTATTCTCTGAAACACTATAACGATATCGCAAACTTACATTTGGAGCTTCTCTAAAATTAGTACGCAACTCCGGTCTATACGTTTGTGTAAATTGCTCATTAACCTCCTGTTCACCATTAATAAACTGGTTAATTTTACTATAGTTTAAACTTGTTGAAAGTGCTGCTCTTAACTTACCAAAAGTACGCTGTATACGTCCGCTAGCCGAAACACTTTCATCAGCAAAATTAGAATTAAAGTATGTACTTGTTCTAATAACGTTTTCGAAATCTGTAAGACTTCGTATTTGATCTATGTTTTTATTATATGAAAGTCTAGCATACACATTTGTATAATTAAATAAATTAAAGCTTCTGTAAAATAAACTCAAATTATGCGATAAGGCATTTTGTAATTCTGGATTTCCATATTGAATACTACTAAAGCTATTAAACACTAAGCCTTGAGCTAAACTAGTAACATCGGTAAATTGATTCTGCATTTGATAACGCAAGGTTAAACTCTCACTCTTTTTAAGCTGAATTCGAGTTTCAAAATCTGGTAATAATTTAAAGAAATTATCTTCGTAGGTTTCCCCAAACTGGGTGTTTTTGTTCCCGTAAGCGTGTAATGAAAATCCTGGTGTAAATGTAAATTTTCCAGATTTTAAAGTATAATGCGCTCCTAAATACACATCAGTAAAATTATACTCGGTATCATTTGTGGCTAAACCATCATTAAAATTTGGAGTGGGCTCAAATTGAGTTCCATCTCCTAAAAACTGAAAGATGTTAGAGTTAAATTCTTGTCTACTAAAAATCGTTCCTAAAGTAAAATTAATATTACTTTTTGCATTAAGTATATTGTAGTAATCTATTTTAGCATCAACTTGATTTGACTTTATAAGTTTGTTTTGACCAACATCATAATAATCTAAATCTGTTAGAAACCCTATAGCATCAGCGGTTTCATCAAAAGCATCAGGCTCTGCATCAGGATCTGGGTTATTTACCAACAACGCGTTATAAAACGGATCTTCATTTTTAATTAAATGTTGTCCTTCAAAAGCAAAAATATTAGTTTCATTTAAGGTATAATAATAATTCAAACTTTGACTAATACTAAAAGGGGTTGCTTCATCTAACTGAGTGGTTGTGCCAAGAACCGATGAATACAAGTTTTGATTTTGTGTGTCTTTTGAGAATCGCCCTAAAATATCGTAATCTAATTGATTATGAATATTAGGTTTATAAGCGGCACTAAGTTTTAACAAGCCTTGGTTAGAACGCTCTTCGCTATTTTGTTCGGTACGCTCATTTTGTTCGGTGGTTTCATTATATCTTATAAAACTTATTTTTCTTGATAAAACATCATTACTATTAAGAATAGCAAACCCACTAATATCTAAATTTTCGTTTGGGGAATAACTAAAGTTTGTTGCGGCCAATTTGTTTTTAATCTCTAAGGCATTGCTTTGCGAGGTTAAAAAACCCAAACTATTATCACCTAAATTAATACTGGTACCGCTGCTTCTACTTGGCGCTCTAAAGCCACCACCAAAACCACGAAGATCCTGACGTGTTAAAGCTAAATCGCCGGTATTATTTAAATCGCCGATAAAATTTAAACTAAACTTAGGGCTGTAATAAAACAATTTTGGTTGTACTATATAGAGTTCATCATCTGTAGATGCACCACCTCCAGCGGCAACATTTCCAAACCAAAAATTTTCTTTCCCTTCTTTAAGCTTTATATTAATAGCCACATTTTCTTCATTATTGGTCACGCTTTTAAGTTGACCAACTTCTGAGAAATTACGTAGCACCTGTATTTTATCAACGGCATTCGAAGGGATATTTTTAATACCTAATTTGGTGTCGCCATCAAAAAAGTCTTTTCCATTAACCATCAATTTGCTAACTACATTCCCTTCAACTTCAACTTGGCCGTCATCATTTATTTCAACTCCAGGTAATTTTTCTAAAACATCTTCTAGCTTTCGTTCAGAACCATTTTTAAAAGAATCGGCATTGTAAATTAAGGTATCGCCTTTAACAGTTACAGGCATTTCATAAGTTAATTCTACGGCATCTAAAGCATTATCGGCTTCAAGAACAATATCTTTATCAATATTAACCTCTTTTGTGGTTATCGTCTCTGTATGCGTTTTCATCCCAATGTAACTAACCTGTAAACTAAAAGCTGCGTTCTTGGATAAACTCAATCTGAATAAACCATTTTCATCAGTAATCCCATAAGACTGTAATGTTTTGGTTTCTTGGTTAATGGCTATAACATTAGCTAACTCTAACGGTGTACCTATACTGTCTTTTACAACACCTTCTAGCTTAATTTGAGCAATAGATAAATTTGTTACACATAGAAGTGTAAAAAGAATTAATTTCTTTAACATTTTTGATTGGTATTGCTTGTTAGAATATTTAGTTTCTACCGCCTCCGCCACCTGGTCTTCCTCCACGATCTCTCCCTCTACTTTCTCTAAATTCAGCCATTTTTTTTGTAATGATGTCTTTATATTCTTGTTGAGTAACAACTTGTCCTTTTCTTGGTGCAACAATTTCTGTTTTTTCTTCTGGGTTAATTACTATTTTAGAACAAAGTATAGTATTGTTTCCTGCACTTACTTCTAAAATTAAACCTGGCAACCCCCAATAATCGGCAGGCCCTTGACTAACAGGTATTTGCGGTGTATACCAAGCAATTACTTCGTCCATTTTTGGTGCTGCTTCTTTTTTATCGTCTTCTTTTGATTTATCTGAATCTTGCTCATCGCCACCTCTTCTTGGTGGTCCAAAGTCAATATTAGTAGACACTTTAGTAGCTGTTGCCTTAAAACACATATATTGTCCTATTTGTTTCGTCTCAGACCCCATTTTCCATTCTAAAGGCTGCATCTCTTCTTTAATTAAAAATTGCTTACCAAAAAATTCTTGATCTTGTAGATATAGACGCTCTTTTATGTTTTTGTACTGAGGGCCTGGAGAAAAGTTACTTCCAAAACCACCTGGGCCTCTGCCAGAAGAAACTGGTGATGATAGTTTTTCATCTTCAACAAAAATAGACTCTTCTTTATTAAACGTTAGTACATAAGTTTTTTCTAACATAGATTTTAAACGTGTAGCAATTTCTTTTTTTCTTTGCTCTGTCATTTCTCCTCCACCTCTATTAAATCGACTAAGATCCATGGTTGTTTTAGAGAAATAATAAGCTTTTCCTTGAAATTCTTGAGCTTGAAATGAAACTGTTACTAATAAAGTTACTATTAGAACATAAAATGTATTGATATTGATTTTCATATTGAAAGAAGTTTAAAGTAAAACATATAGTTAACTATCTGTTTTGACAAAATTAAGAACAAACGGTTTAATGCTTAAAAGTTAATATTAAGTTAAAAAAAGAAACAAATATATTAAGGATGGATTTATTGATATCCAACTAAAATTGTGGTTTGATTTTTGTATTTTTCAAACTGTAATGAAATATATATTTTACATCATCTTATTTTTATCTTTTTCAATTTTCGCTCAAGAATCTTTTGAAGCAAAATTTATTAAAAAAATAGATTTACATGCTGATACCTTAATTTCAATTGATAATTTTGGAACATCTTATTATATAAAAGATGATGTGTTTTATAAAAAAACGAATACAAACACCATCTCTTATAATAATTTACAATTAGGAACATTACATTCTGCAAACGCCTTCAACACATTAAAAATCAATTTATTCTATAAAGATTTTAATACAGTAATTATACTTGATAATAGGTTAGCCGAAATATTTAAAATAGATTTTAATACGCTATCAAACTATAAAAATGTTTTACATGTTTCTACAGGACATGATAATACTATTTGGATATTTAATCAAGATTTGCAAAAATTAGAATTATTTGACTATAAATCCAAAACAACTCGCGCGCAAACTGCTCCTGTACAAAGTACAGTAATTGATTTAAAGAGCAATTACAACTTTTGCTGGTTGCTTACAGAAAACTACCTATACACCTACAATTATTTTGGCAGTTTAATAAACAAAAGGCCGAACTTAGGCTATACGGCATTAATTGAAAGTAATGACAACATAATCTTGAAAAAAGAAAACAACTTGTTTTATATAAAAAAAGATAATGATGCAACCATACCGATTACAACTTCAAATTTGTTAATAAATCAGTTTTTTGTAACCAATGAAACCTTGTATATTTACACAGATAAAACCTTACAACAATATCAACTAAAACCTAATTAACACCATGCACATTGCTATTGCCGGAAATATTGGCGCTGGAAAAACGACTCTCACAAAATTATTAGCTAAACACTATAATTGGGAAGCGCAATTAGAAGACGTAGTAGACAATCCTTATTTAGATGATTTTTACACACAAATGGAGCGCTGGAGTTTTAATTTACAGGTTTATTTTTTAAATAGTAGATTTCGCCAAGTCTTACAAATTCGTGAAAGCGGTAAAGCCATTATTCAAGATAGAACCATTTATGAAGATGCGCACATTTTTGCTCCTAACTTACATGCCATGGGTTTAATGACAAATCGTGATTTTGAAAACTATAAGTCGCTTTTCGAATTAATGGAATCTTTAGTACAAGGTCCAGATATATTAATTTACTTACGAAGCTCTATTCCTAATCTGGTATCTCAAATTCACAAACGTGGTCGTGATTATGAAAACACCATTAGTATTGATTATTTAAGCCGATTAAACGAACGTTACGAAGCTTGGATACATGGCTATAACAAAGGAAAACTTTTAATTATAGACGTTGATAATTTAAACTTTGTAGATGATCCCGAAGACTTAGGTCATGTTATAAATACTATTGATGCCGAAATTAACGGTTTATTTTAAAAATTTATTAGAAAGCTACATACATTTACCTTATAAACCCATGGTTTTTTGCGTGCTGTAATGCTTGATTACTATTTTCTATTAATAGAACAGGAATGGTATCAAAATTTTGATAAAGTGCTTTTACCTTAACTATTTTACGTTTATGCTTTACACTTCTTAAATAAATGGCAAAAATTCGTTCTGGATTTTTTGTTGCAATTTCTAAGTATATTTTAGGATCATGCTCGCCTATGTCTCCAATAAGAATGAATTTCAGTTTAGGGTAAGTCTTTAAAATATTGACAATTTCTTTTTGTTTTTGCGGTTTTTCACCTTTAGCTTTTTTTGAAAAAGGTCTTGGAAAACTTCTTAATATGATTGGACCTACAGGAAAATTATTTTTATTTAGAAAATATTCTAAATATCGATATAAGTTCCATGGGCTGTGGCTAACATAAAAAATGGGATTAACTTCTTGACCTGTTTTTCCTTGATGCAAAAATTGATAAAATTCTGGAGCGCCTTCCAAAGGCAAACGCTTTCCAGCAGATGTAAGTAAGGTATTAATTAATACGCGCCATTTTAAAACAGAAGTTAACCCTGTATGCAATATGGTATCATCAATATCACTAATTACACCAAAAGAAACGTTTTTAGATGGAATAAGCATTTCTCCAGGGAATCTATTTTCTGACTGAATGGTTCTTGTAAAGTGTTCATTTTGAAAAGAGAACTCTAACTTTACCCATCCTGTTTTATTAATATAGGAGCTTAAATCCTCAACTTTTTCGTCTAATAAAAAATACCCTTTATTATCTGTTTTAATGTCATAGTATTTATCGGCACCAATCTTTACGCGAAGTTTAGCATTTTTAATCTCATCTGTTTCAAATCGTTTCCAAGCATTAAATAGTAATTTAAAAGCACCCTTATGTTCTAAGTTTATACTTTCATCTTCTATTGCTCTTCCTCTTAAATATAAATGATTTGAAGTACCATAAGTGTGAAAGGCAATAATTTGAATAGGATCTTTTTTAAACATAGGTGCGTTTTCAATTGCATTGAAAAATACAAAAAACCACGCAAATGCGTGGTTTTTATTATACGTTAAAATGAAATATTAATTGTTTTTTTACAATCTATTCATTAGTTCGTTTACGATTTTTTAGTTTCAACAACAATGTCTCTACCATCTGCTTTTAAAGCATTAATACTCGCTTTCACTTCAGCTTCAGTACCTTCAAAAGTTTCATAGTTTGTAGATGATTCACCATTTTTAGTTGTTACTGTTGTAACTACTGCTTTTGAAGTTCCATCATCATTCTTTGTCATTTCAACTTTAACTTCTTTAGAAACTTCAACTTGTTCAATAACATTTGTATTATTTGCATAAGCTGAAACATCATCAGATGACATAGCAATACTTGGTGCAATTACTAATGCAACAACCGACATTAGTTTTAATAAGATGTTTAAAGAAGGACCAGACGTATCTTTAAAAGGATCTCCTACCGTATCTCCAACAACAGCCGCTTTATGAGCATCTGTTCCTTTTTTACCTTGCTCTTCAATAGTTTTCTTAGCATTATCCCAAGCACCACCTGCGTTAGATTGGAATATGGCCATTAGAACCCCACAAGTAGTAACACCTGCAAGAAGCCCTCCTAACATTTCAGCACCTCCCAAGAAACCAACAGCAACAGGTACAGCAATTGCTAATAAACCTGGTAACACCATTTCTTTAATAGAAGCTTTTGTTGAAATATCAATACATTTTCCATAATCTGCAACACCATCAGCAGCATCAAATATTTTTCTATCAGCTTCAGAAGCTTTAGTCATATCAGAATCATATTTTCTCATAACACCTAAAGCCGCTTTAAGTTCAGGGATATCTCTAAATTGACGTCTTACTTCTTCAATCATGGCCATGGCAGCACGACCAACAGCATTCATAGACAAAGCAGAAAATACAAATGGCAACATACCTCCTACTAAAAGTCCAGCCATAATTTTTGGCTGAGACACATCAATCGCAACTACACCAGCAGTCTTCATAAAAGCCGCAAATAAAGCTAAAGCCGTTAAAGCAGCAGAAGCAATTGCAAAACCTTTACCAACAGCAGCAGTTGTATTACCAACAGCATCTAATTTATCTGTACGCTCTCTAACTTCACTTGGTAATTCTGCCATTTCAGCAATACCACCCGCATTATCACAAATTGGTCCGTAAGCATCAACCGCCAATTGGATTCCTGTGTTTGCTAACATTCCTACTGCAGCAATTGCAATACCGTATAGGCCAGCAAAATGATGAGATACCATAATAGCAGCTGCAATTAAAAGTATAGGAATCATTGTAGACATCATACCAACACCTAAACCAGCAATAATATTTGTAGCTGCTCCAGTATCTGATTGATCAACAATAGACATTACAGGTTTTTTACCTGTAGCTGTATAATACTCTGTTATTTTTCCAACACCTAAACCGGCCACTAAACCTGCAATTGTTGCCCAAAATACACCCATTGCTCCAAAAGGTAATCCTTCTACAGTTTCAGGAATTAAAGCATTAATTATAAAATAAGATGCAATAACCATTAATCCTGCAGAACCAAACTCTCCAATATTTAATGCCGTTTGTGGGTTTCCACCATCTTTTACTTTTACGAAGAATGTTCCTAGTATAGACATGATAATACCAACAGCTCCAAGAACTAGTGGTAAATAAACAGCTCCTAAACCATCAAAATTTGGTGTTAAGATAAAAGCTCCCAAGACCATTGTACCTATAATAGAACCTACATAAGATTCAAATAAATCTGCTCCCATACCAGCAACATCTCCAACATTATCACCAACGTTATCTGCAATGGTTGCAGGGTTTAAAGGATGATCTTCTGGGATACCAGCTTCAACTTTACCTACTAAATCTGCACCAACATCTGCCGCTTTGGTATAAATACCACCACCAACACGCGCAAATAAAGCAATAGAAGAAGCTCCTAACGAAAATCCTGACAGTACATTAAGTACCATTGATAAATTTTCTGCTCCTGGCCACACAGATTGATATAAAATAAATAATCCACTCAATCCTAAGATACCTAAACCTACAACACCTAAGCCCATAACTGCTCCACCCGCAAAAGCGACTTCTAAAGCGCGCCCTAATGAGGTTCTAGCAGCTTCAGTAGTTCTAACATTAGCTTTGGTTGCCACTTTCATGCCTATAAATCCTGCTAAGGCAGAACATATAGCTCCAATAATGAATGATACTGCTACCATGCCATTAGATCCTGCTTCATTTGTCCCTTTAAAGAACAGTAAGACCGCAACGGCAGCAACAAAAATTGCTAAAACCTTGTATTCGGCTTTTAAAAATGCCATAGCACCTTCAGAGATATTCTTAGCTATACGAGACATTTTTTCGCTACCAACATCTTGTTTAGATACCCATCCGCTTTTTAGAAAAACGAATATTAAAGCTGCAACACCAAAGAGGGGTAAAAATTTTACTATTAATTCCATATTAAATTAGTTAGTTAGTTATTAAATATGTTAATTTTTTCATTCTCAAAAGTATGGAAATTAATGTGATAAAAAAAGCCGCTTTTAACTAAAGATATTGTATCTGAAACGCCATTAAAATATAATATTTTCAATACTATGACATTTGTTAGTTTTTAGTTGTATTTTTAATCGAAATTGTGTATCACCTCTTAATTTATCATAACTATTATCAATAAGTAAAAGGTTTTAGTAACTTTTATAACCAAAAAAAAGCCATCTTGGATAAGATGACTTTTTTTGACTTTTAATTTATCATTTAATTAAATAGTAAACGTTCTTTTTTTCTTGTGCTCACTTTCATCATATCGTTTTACACATTCATGATAGATTTTAATTGCATCATTTGCATTTCCCCAACCTCCTGTATCAACTTTTTTCTTCTCTAAGTCTTTATAAACTTGAAAAAAGTGTTCTATTTCTTTTAATCTATGTGGGTTTAAATCTGCTATATCTTCTTTATTGCTCCAAATTGGATCGGATACAGGAACACAAATAACTTTTTCATCTGGTCCTTTTTCGTCAGTCATATAAAACACACCAATTGGTCTTACTTCCATGACTACCATTGGATAAGTAGGTTGATGCCCTAAAACGAGTACATCTAATGGATCTTGATCTAACGCCAAAGTTTCAGGAATAAACCCGTAATCGCCTGGATACATCATAGAAGAAAATAACATACGATCAAATCTAATTTTATGTAATGTAAAATCATATTCGTATTTATTTCTACTTCCTTTAGGTATTTCAATTAATACATCAAATGTTACTACCTGCTTTTTTTTATCACTCATATAAATATTTTTAATAACCTTTTAATTAGTTATACAATTTTCTTATTTTCAATACAAATGTACTGAACACTTTTACTTTAAGCAACTTTAAAATATAACACGAACAATTTAAAAGTTTATAAAAATTAAAACGAAATTTCTAATTGTAAGAAAGAGAATACTTTATTCATTATATTGTGCTCCATTAACTCTAATTTATTAAAATCATGAGAACATTAACCTGTTTCCTACTCTTTTTTGTACTCCATATTCAAGCTCAAAACCAACCATGGCAAGGTAAGTTTGAACCTATTGATAATATGATTGCTCCCCCAAATACATACAGAACTGCAAGTGGAGCTCCAGGAAAAGCATATTGGCAACAACGTGCCGATTATAGAATAAAGGCAACTATTGATGAAAAAACCAATATATTATCTGGTGAAGAAACTATTACCTATTTTAATAATTCTCCTGATGATTTAAGCTATTTATGGATTCAATTAGAACAAAATGTAAATAAGAAAGAAAATGAAGATTTTGGATCTATTAGAAATAGAATGAGAGATTCTATGACTACTAGGCAAATGCAATTTTTAACAAGAGCTATTGATTTTCCAGCTGGTTATTCTATTAAATCTGTAAAAGACAATAGCGGGAACAATATCAAAACCATGGTTAATAACACCATGATGAAAGTAAAATTAAATACTACCTTAAAATCTGGAGAATCGACTAAAATTTCTATCATATGGTCTTACCCTATTACAGACAGAAGTATGTACTTGTTATCTAGAGAAGGTTATGAATATTTCCCGGAAGACGACAATACAGTTTACCTTATAGCACATTGGTTCCCCAGAATGGCTGTTTATAATGATACTGAAGGTTGGCAAAATCAACAATTTCAAAAATTAGGCGAATTTGCTTTAGAGTTTGGAGATTATGAAGTAGAAATTACAGTTCCTGAAGATCATATTATTGCATCAACGGGCTTACTTCAAAATAGCGAATCTGTTTTATCCAAAACGCAAAGAAAGAGACTAGAACAAGCAAAAAAATCTTTTGATAAACCTGTAATGATTATAACAAAAGAAGAAGCTGAAGCAAACGAAAAACAAAAATCTACAAAACAAAAAACTACAAAACAAAAAACATGGAAATTTCAAGCTAAAAATGTTCGGGATTTTGCTTTTGCATCATCAAGAAAATTTTTATGGGACGCGCAAGCGGTAAAACTACCAACTAATTCGGTTATGGCTATGTCTTTTTATCCAAAAGAAGGCTTGCCTGTTTGGAAAGAATCTTCTACTATGGCCATAATGCACGCTTTAGAAGTATATTCCGAAGCAACTTTTGATTATCCTTACCCTGTTTGTATTTCGGTTAACACCTCTAATATTGGAATGGAATTCCCTATGATTAGTTTTAATGGCGGAAGACCTAAAGATGGAAAAATTAGTGATAGAGCAAAACAAGGTATGATTGGAACCATTATACATGAAGTAGGACATAATTGGTTTCCAATGATTGTGAGTTCAGACGAGCGTAAATGGATGTGGATGGATGAAGGATTAAATACTTTTCTTCACCAAAGAACCGTTGCCGAACGTTACCCAGGTTTTAATAGCGTAACACCAAAAAGTATAGTCCCGTTTATGAGTGGAGATAAAAACATTTTAAGACCAATTATGACAAACTCTGATAATGAGCTTATGTCTCAATTTGGTGCAAATTTTTATAAAAAACCAACTGTTGGTTTACAAATGCTTAGAAACTCTATAATTGGAAAAGAACTTTTTGATGAAGCGTTTAAAGAATATGCAAACCGTTGGAAATACAAACACCCGAATCCTGGTGATTTATTTAGAACCTTAGAAGATGCAACAGCTACAGATTTAGATTGGTTTTATAGAGGTTGGTTTTTTACAACCGATAATGTTGACATGGAACTAAGCCATGTAAAATGGTTTAAGGTTTTTGAAGAAAACGCTAATATTGAAGATCAAAATAGCACTTCGAAAATTAAAATAACTGCAAATGGTAATAATACTGAAACCGAAACAAATGACTTCTCAAACGGTCCCGAAGTTATTACCATGACAACTACACCAGATAAAGCTTATGGTCAGTTTTTATCTAGAATTAACGAGCCAGAAGTTCGTAAGCAAGTGTCAGGTAAAAACATTTATGAGGTAACTATAAAAAACTTAGGAGGTCTTGTAATGCCGGTTAGCATAGAATGGATTTTCTCAGATGGTACTTCAGAAATAGACACTTTACCTTCAGATATTTGGAGAAGAAATGAATATGAAATTCAAGAAACATTTATTAAAGACAAAGAAGTAAGTAAAGTAAATTTAGACCCTAATTTTGAATTTGCAGATGTAAATATGGAAAATAATAGCTTTCCTAAAGTCAATACAGAATCTGACTTTGATAAATTTAAAAATAAGAATTAATGTTAAACTAAATAATTTTACGTTTTCCCTAAACTAATATAGCAGCAATACTAAAATATTTTAAGAACTACTTAAATTAAACTTAAGTGTTCTTTTTAAGAATTTTAAATACAGCTATATGGTTACTCACTTTTTAAAATATATAATTTCAGTCACTTTATTTACATCTCTTGTGTTTTTTGCAGGAGCTCAGAATAGAAATGCTACTCACAACATACTATTTATAGGAAATAGCTTGACTTCTACAAATGATTTGCCATCTATGGTAAAAAAAAGAGCAAGTTATTCTGGTTATAATATAGAGACTAAAATGATTGCTTTTTCTAATCACTCCTTATATAATCATTGGAAAAAAGGAGATGTACAAAAACTAATAAAAAGCAAAAAATACGATATAGTTATTATTCAACAAGGACCTTCATCTACAACTAGATCAAAATCCGTACTCATTGAATACGGAAAAAGATACAGTAAAATTTGCAAAGAAAACAATGTATTATTAGCCTATTTTATGGTTTGGCCAAAACTAGATTACTACGATACCTTTGAGAGTGTTATAAAAAATCACGAAAAAGCAGCACAACTAAATAATGTGATATTATTACCCGTTGGAAAGGTTTGGAAGAAATACTTTGATACAACACATAAGTTTGATTATTATGGATCAGACAATTATAATCCTTCAAAAAAAGGAAGTGAAGCAGCAGCAAAAGTGATTACTAAAATAATAATTCAACATTTATAGTAAAAAAAAACTAATTTATTGTTAAGAATTAACATATGTAAATAATAATTTGTAATTAAATACGTATATTTATAGTGCCAACTAATCAGCCCAACAACTATGAAAAATGTAATTTTTTTCACGTTACTATTTACGATACTAAATATTTCTAGCCAAAACATACCATGTTCGAACTTTAAAACTGGTGAATTCAAATATGTAAATCCGGAATACTCAGAATGGATTGTAAAACGAAATGATTCTATTCAAGTAGAAATAAGTAATAAAACCGGAATAGAAATTTACAGTTTAATAGAATGGAATTCTGATTGTGAATATAAACTTACTTGTAATGGCGTTTTAAATTCTAATAAGAAAAACATAATTGGAAAAATATTTATTGTTTCTATTAAAGAAACTAATCTTGATAGTTATAAATGCCATTTAAAAAGTATGGATCCTCAACTAAAAGATTATGAATTAGAGATGATAAAAATAAAATAGCAAAATATCATAATAAAAACTCATTACATTATTACCACTAAAATCTCATAAAAATACGTAGTAATGCTTATTTCATATCATTGATTTTAAAATTACCTTTACAGTAACCCTTAAAACCAATCAGTTATGATACGCCTTAACTTAAACCCGTCAATCATTAAAAATTTAAATTTTAATAAAGAAGAAGAAACTTTAGAAATAGAATTTAAACGTCATATTAAAACAACCCAATGTATTAATATACCGTTATCAATATTACAAGATTATGTTGAAACAATAAAAGATGGCCACATTATAAATGAAGATCATTGTAAATCAAATTTAACCGTAGTCTACTCTAACTTTAAAGCATCTTAACTAAGAAACACGCTCTATTTTAGCACCAATTGCCCTTAATCTTTCATCTATATTTTCGTAACCACGATCAATCTGTTCTATATTTTGAATCGTAGATGTTCCTTTAGCCGAAAGCGCCGCAATTAATAACGACACACCAGCACGAATATCTGGCGAAGTCATTGTTGTAGCCTTTAAAGTAGATTTATAATCATGCCCAATAACGGTAGCACGATGCGGATCGCAAAGTATAATTTTTGCGCCCATATCTATAAGTTTATCTACAAAGAACAAACGACTTTCAAACATTTTTTGGTGTATTAAAACACTACCTCTAGCTTGGGTAGCAACCACCAAAATAATACTTAATAAATCTGGTGTAAACCCAGGCCAAGGTGCATCAGAAATGGTTAAAATAGAACCATCTATAAAGCTTTGTATTTCATAACCATCTGTATGTGCTGGAATATGAATATCATCACCTTGTCTTTCAACCGTAATACCTAATTTTCTAAAGGTTTCAGGAATCAATCCTAAATCATCCCAAGATACATTCGTAATAGTCAGTTCACTTTTTGTCATGGCCGCAAGACCAATCCAACTTCCTATTTCAATCATATCAGGAAGCATTCTATGCTCCGTACCTCCTAAATTATCAACACCATCAATAATTAACATATTAGAACCAACACCACTAATTTTGGCACCCATTCTATTAAGCATTTTACAAAGTTGTTGCAAATAAGGTTCGCAAGCTGCGTTATAAATAGTTGTTTGACCTTCTGCTAAAACAGCAGCCATTAAAATATTTGCAGTTCCGGTAACAGATGCTTCTTCAAGCAACATATAGGTTCCTTTAAGTCTTTTAGCTTCAACACCATAAAACTGCTCTTCTTTACTATAGCCAAATTTAGCACCAAGTTTTATTAAACCTTCAAAATGTGTGTCTAAACGGCGTCTACCAATTTTATCGCCGCCTGGTTTAGGAATATAACCTCTACCAAAACGCGCTAACAAAGGCCCAACAATCATTATTGATCCGCGTAAACCACGTCCATCAATCTTAAATTGATCAGACTCTAAATAATCTAAATCAACATCATCAGCTTGAAATGTATAGCTACCTTTTGCAAGTTTTTCAACTTTTACACCTAACTTTTTTAATAAACTTATAAGTTTATTAACATCAACAATATCCGGGATATTATTAATAGTAACAAGTTCTGGAGTTAGTAAAACAGCACATAAAATTTGTAATGCTTCGTTTTTGGCACCTTGAGGTTGTATTTTTCCTTTTAGTTGGTGACCACCTTCAATTTTGAATGTTCCCATGCTTTGATTAGTAGCGTTTTCTTTGACGGTTATTAGAATTCTTTTTGTGGTGCGATTTCTTGTTATTGTTATTCGAGTACTTGCTTTTTGTTTTTAATAAACTAGCAGAAGCAGATAAATCTTCTTCAGAATCTTTTAAATTAATTTTTCCATTAGAAAGTTCGAATAAATGATCAAAAATAACGGCATCCTCAACCGTATCTTTATTCCAATTTAAAAAGCACTTTTTCATGTGGTTAGCAATGGTATACTTTAAAGCTTCTTTAAGCTCGCCTTCCTCCCATGTATTAGCCACATCAATCATGGTTTTAATATTGTTTCCGTAAAAACGATATTTCGGGAAATTTTGTGGGTATTCTAAAGGGTCTGGACGCTCTTCATAAATTTCTTTGGTAGGAATTTCATAAGGCGAATCTACATCCAATTCAAAATTAGACATAATAAAAAGCTGATCCCAAAGTTTATGCTGAAAATCTGGAACATCCCTTAAGTGCGGTTGCATATTACCCATTACGGCAATAATAGCCTTAGCTACCTTATTACGTTCTTCTTTATTTTCAAGTGTTTTAGCATGATTAATCATTTTTTGCATATGGCGTCCATACTCAGGAATAATTAAATGTTCACGCTCTGTGTTGTATTCTAAATTATCTATCAAAATAAATGTGTAGAGTTTAAGGTTTTTGCATGTAGTTTTCTATGCATGCGCAAAATACGAAAAAAAACTAAAGACTAATCACGCCCTCAACCTTTTCTGCAACTTCTTTGTATTTATTAATCACAGCGTCAGGATTTTTCATTCTTACATGAATAGAAATACTAGTATATTTCCCATTCTTCGACTCTTTAGTTTCGATTACAGCACCCAAATGGTTAAAAATAGATTCAATTTGTTTTATCTTTTCTTTATCAGAAAGAACAATAAATTTATATAAATATTCCGTTGGCCAAAGCGCAGTATCTTCCAGCTGGCCTTTTAATTTTTTGTAAAATTCATCAGAATTTGGAGGTGTGCTCATAGTATAAAAATAAAGTGCAAATATACGGCTCTAAAACACATTTTAAAATATATAGTATTATTATTTGGGCGCTACCCAAAAGGGTCGGGCTTTACGCTGCAAGTCCGCGCTTCGTTCCTTCGCTGTGGGCTTTCCACTTCAATCCCTAGCGCAGGCCACCAGCCAACAAAAAGCTAAGTCAAAACCAAGGTCTATTTGCAATAGTTAGGCATCCACTTTTTTATCAACATTAAAATTCCGATTTTTACAGCAAATAACACAAATTTGAATACTAAAAAAATTGTAATAACTGGTAGTGCAGGCACCGGAAAAACTTCGGTGATAGATAACTTAAAATCAAAAAACTATTATTGTTTTGATGAGCTAATTAGAACATTAACATCAGAAGTTAAAGACGAGGTCGATGCATCAAACCATATTTCTAACCCTATTGTTTTTGCTAAAGACCCATTAGATTTTAATACACGGTTACTTAACGGCAGATTAGAACAATACAAACAAGCAGAAACCTTAAACAAATCCTTATGCTTTTTCGATCGCGGCATTCCAGATGTCTTAGCGTACATGGATTATTTCAAGCAAACCTATCAACCCGTATTTACAGATACCTGTAAAGCGCACCTATATACAGATGTTTTTTTATTACCGCCATGGAAACAAATTTATAAAACCGATTGTGGAAGATTTGAATCTTTTGATGATGTTTTGCAAATACACGAACATTTAAAGAACACATACAAAAGTTTAGGCTACAACATAACCGAAGTGCCGTTTGGCACCGTAGAAGAGCGAACCAACTTTATTCTAAACACCATTTAGGTAAGTGGAACACCCCATTAACATATTAGAACGCTATTGGAAATTCACCAGTTTTAGGCCGCAACAAGAAGCTATTATAAACGCCGTTATTGCTGGCGAAGATACTTTTGTGTTGTTACCAACTGGTGGCGGAAAATCTATGTGTTTCCAAATACCAGCATTAGCAAAAAAAGGTATTTGTATTGTGGTGTCGCCCTTAATAGCGTTAATGAAAGACCAAGTTTTAGCCTTAAATAACAAAGGCATAAAAGCCATGGCCATTACCAGCGGTATAAGTTATAAAGATTTAGATACCCTATTAGATAATTGCATTTACGGCAACTATAAATTTTTGTACCTCTCGCCAGAGCGTTTACAGCAAGAGTTAGTACAAGATCGTATTAGGCAAATGCAAGTAAATTTAATTGCGGTAGACGAGGCACATTGCATCTCGCAATGGGGCAGCGATTTTAGACCAGCATATAAAAATATAACGTTGTTAAGACAGTTGCAACCAAGTGTAAATGTGGTCGCCTTAACAGCATCGGCAAAACCAGAAGTTGTACAAGATATTGTAACCGAATTAGATTTTATAAACCCCAAAATATTTAAACAATCGTTTTATAGGCCAAATTTGGCGTATATGGTTTTTCACGAAAACGATAAATATTACAGGCTAGAAACCATATTAAAAAAGTACAGCGCATCTTCTATAATTTATGTTCGAAATAGAAAGTCTACGCTTGATGTTAGTGCCTTTTTAAATTCAAAAAAAATTTCAGCCACGCATTATCACGGCGGGCTATCAAATATTGAGAAAGACCAAAACATGACGGCTTGGTTACACAACCAAAAACAAGTTATGGTGGCTACCAATGCCTTTGGTATGGGTATTGATAAACCAGATGTAAAAACCGTAATTCATCTTAATTTACCAGAAAGTATAGAAAGTTATTTTCAAGAGGCTGGTCGGGTTGGCAGAAATGGCGATAAAGCTTTTGCAGTAATACTTAAAAACGACAGCGACAAAGCACTTGTAAAAAACCAATTTTTAAGTATTTTACCTCCTGTAAGCCTAGTAAAACAAGTGTATAGAAAACTGTGTAACTATTTTCAAATTTCTTATGGAGAGGGCGCGTATTTAACCTTCGATTTTGATTTTAATTCCTTTTGTAAAACTTATAAATTCAACTCCATAACGTGTTATAATGCCCTTTTAATATTAGATAGAAATAGCATTATTACCTTATCAAAACAATTTAAAAATAAGGTAAGCGTACAATTTATAATATCCAACAAGGCCTTGTTTAATTATTTAGAAACCCATAAAGCATTTGGTATTATAGTGAAGTCTATTTTACGACTTTATGGCGGTGCTTTTGATCATGTTACAAAAATAGACCTTAATAAAGTTGCTGAAAAAGCTGGAGTTTCTGAAGGCAAAATAACACACATTCTTCAAGAATTAGAAAACGACGAAATTATTACTTTAAATCTTGCTAAAACTGATGCTCAGGTTACTTTTATAGAACCTAGAGAAGATGATAAAACAATAAATAGAATTTCGAGAACCATAGAGCAACAAAACAAATTGAAACAACAGCAAGTAAAAGCTATGTTGGATTATATTGAAAACGACTCGGTTTGTAAAAGCATACAGCTTCTCTCCTATTTTGGAGAAAAAGATGCTAAAAATTGCGGCATTTGTTCGGTTTGTATTAAAACAGTAAAAAAGAAAAAACCAGAAGATTTAAATACATTAAAAAAACGCATCATCGAATTGTTAGAAAACGGGGACAAATCATCTAGAGTTATGCTAGAAAATTTAAATTGCGACCCAGATACATTTAAAAGCGTTTTAAAATTATTATTAGAACATGAAGTTATTGGCATTACGCCAACAAACACCTATAAATTAAGTCATTTATAGTTAGTAGTAAAAAAAAGTTTGTTTGTCATCCTGAAGGAGGCATGAATAGGAATCTAATTATTATAAGGTTTCTCTTCGCTATGTCGAAATTGACAACAGACACTTAAATATTTATAGAATTAAACTGGCATTAGCAAACAAGTGCGTTAGGGATTGCAGAGGAAAGCCCACAGCCTGACGAAGGAAGTGCGAGGACTTGCAACGTAAAGCCCGACCCTTGTGGTAACGCCAAAATAAATAAAGAGAAATGAAAGATTTAAGGATTGTTTTTATGGGAACGCCAGATTTTGCTGTGGCTACTTTAAAAACATTAGTAGAGAACGATTATAATATTGTAGGTGTTATTACGGCACCTGATAAACCTGCTGGGCGCGGAAGAAAACTTAACGAG
The DNA here is from genome assembly GCF_044594645.1 of Algibacter sp. R77976. Lineage (GTDB taxonomy): Bacteria > Bacteroidota > Bacteroidia > Flavobacteriales > Flavobacteriaceae > Algibacter_B. The sequence goes on along the minus strand of NZ_CP138989.1, from coordinate 2,460,693 downwards.
AGTGCTGTAAAACAGTATGCAAAATCTAAAGCGTTAACCATTTTACAGCCAACAAACCTAAAAAATGAAGGGTTTCTTGATGAATTAAAAGCCTTAAAAGCAAATTTACAGATAGTTGTTGCTTTTAGAATGCTACCTAAAGTAGTTTGGCAAATGCCAGAATATGGTACGTTTAACTTACACGCTTCGTTATTACCTAGCTACCGTGGTGCGGCACCAATAAACTGGGCTATTATTAATGGTGAAACTAAAACAGGAGTTTCTACATTTTTTATTGATGAAAAAATTGATACTGGAGATATGATTCTTCAAGAAACAGTAGACATTAAACCAGATGAAAATGCAGGTACACTTCATGATACGTTAATGGAGATTGGTAGCAAATTGGTTTTAAAGACTGTTGGTTCTATTAAAGATGGAACTGTTGAAACTGTTCCGCAGACAGAAACTAAAGACATTAAAACGGCTTATAAGCTTAATAAGGACAATTGTAAAATTGACTGGAAGGAGCCTATAGATAATATTTACAACCACATTCGTGGATTATCGCCTTATCCTGCCGCTTGGTGTACTTTAATTAATAATGAAGACACTTTGGATGTTAAACTTTATAATGTTGAAAAAGAACTCGAACCTCACAAATTAGAAATTGGTAGTATTATTTCGACAAAAAAAGAATTAAAGGTTGCAGTAACAAATGGTTACATAATTATAAAAGAAATTAAGCTTCCTGGTAAGCGAACCATGGATGTAAAATCTCTTTTAAATGGATATGCTTTTAACGAAAACGCTAAAATGCTCTAAACCCTTATTATTACTCATTTTACAAAAATATCGACGAAAAGCACCGCCTTTATTAACAAATGTTATAAGTTATCAACAAAACGACGTTTTTCCCTTGCTGTTACTTGCGTGGTTGCATAATCCGTATAAATTTGTAAAGGATTTAACAAAAATGTTTAACCGATTTATTAATTATTAAAATTTATATTATGAACAAAACAGATTTAATCGACGCAATGGCAGAACACGCTGGAATCACTAAGGCAGCTGCAAAAAAAGCTTTAGAGTGTGCAATTATTGAAATTGAAGGTGCTTTACAAAAAGGTAACAGAGTTTCATTAGTAGGATTTGGTTCTTGGTCAGTTTCTAAAAGAGCTGCTAGAGAAGGAAGAAACCCTCAAACTGGTGCAACAATTAAAATCAAAGCAAAAAACGTAGTAAAGTTTAAAGCTGGATCTGATTTATCAAGTGCAGTAAACTAATTATTTACTTCTATTATATTAAAAAAGCTTCCATTATTATGGAGGCTTTTTTTTTATATCTCCTCTAAAGACTTGCTTATTTAATAAATAAATATTAGATTTAATTATTAATTGCCCAAATATGGTAACATCAAAACCCAAAAAAGGAGATTTATTAATTGCTGAACCTGCAATTATTGGAGATGTATCTTTTAATCGCTCTATTGTTTTACTTGCAGACCACTCTAAAGAAGGTTCAATTGGTTTTATTCTTAATAAACCTCTAGAATATAATATTAATGACTTAATACCTGAGGTTGAAGCCAAGTTTAAAGTTTATAATGGCGGGCCTGTAGAGCAAGATAACTTATATTTTATTCATAAAATACCCGCTTTAATTCCTAACAGTATCGAAATTTCTTTAGGCATTTATTGGGGTGGCGATTTTTCTAAAGTTGCCGAACTAATAAAAAACGATACCATTAAAGAGAATGATATTAAATTTTTTCTAGGCTATTCTGGTTGGGAAACTAGCCAATTAGAAGAAGAACTTAAAGCCAACTCTTGGGTTGTCTCTAAAAACACTTACAAAAAAGATATCATAGAAAAAGACTATGAAACGTTTTGGAAAGAAAAAATGTTAGAATTTGGTGGCGAATACAGTATTTGGTCTAATGCGCCAGAAAATCCAAGTTATAACTAATATTTAATACTTCGTATTATATTAAGCTAATCGGATTTTTACATTTAGTTTTTGAAGTAATACTTTAGAAACGGTATTAGCAAACATCTTTTTTCTGTATTTACTAACTGGCTGAATACCTGTAATAACATTAGTTATAAACATTTCGTCTGCTTTTTGAATTTCGAACGGTGATATAGATTCTTCTAACAACTCGTATTCTGGTAACGCTTTAATTATAGCTGTAAGTTGAGTTCGCATTACACCTTTTAAGCAACCATCATTTAAAGGAGCTGTTTTAATGGTATTTCCTTTTACTAAAAACACATTGCCGTTAAGTGCCTCTACAACATGTTTATTTGTGTTTAACATTAAGCAGTTATGTAAACTATTCTCTTTTGCATAAATACTTCCAACAACGTTTAATGCTTTATTATTTGTTTTTAAGGTAGATAGTAAACTTGGCGACACATAATAATCTTTAAACAAATCTACTTCATAAGGCGCATCATTTATCAAGTAAAAATCTTCTGAAAAAGGGGTTAAAGAAATCAAAAAACTAATGGCATTGGTGCTTGGCGTATATAAACCTCCTTCATTTCTATGAACCTGTAATTTAACACGAGCCGTTGCTTTAGTTAGTGCATTGGCTGTTAATGTGTTTTGGATTTCTTCTTCCAAATACTCCATGGTAAAATTCATAGGGATTTCCATACGCATAATACGCATCGAGGCCATTAACCTAAAATAATGGTCTTCCCAAAATAATAGTTTGCCACTTACAACTTTTAAAGTTTCAAAAAGTGCGTCGCCATAAGCATAGCCTCTATTTTGAGTTGATATAATTGTATTTTCTTCTAAAAGTGATCCGTTAAAATTTATCATAAAAAATCCCGCTTTCGTTATTTTGAAAAGCGGGACAAATATAATTTAAAATATACTATTTAGAGTTAAGCAGAACCTAATACTTGTTTTAAACTAGATATTTGATTGGTCCATAACATTTTTGCTTCATCTACCTCATCGTCTTCAGCAAAATCCGTAACCATTAATGATACGTCTTTTGTAATTTCATCTACTTGAATTCTAATTTCAAAATAACAAGACAGACCATCTTCTTCATCTTCAAGCCATCTAAATTTAACACGCTCTCCACTTTTTTTATTTAATAGTTTTGCTTGTTCTTCACTACCATCCCAAATAAAGGTAAACAGTTCGCCTCGAGAGTTTACGTTATCTGAAAACCATTCAGATAGCCCTGATGGTGTAGAGATATATTGATATAATAATTGCGGCGAAGCATGAATAGGAAATTCAATTTCAAACTTAACTTTATCGTCCATAAGTGTGTTTAATATTAATGATGCTCAATATATACATTAATTGATAAGTTTAGCAATAAAATTTAATAATATTTTCCTGTAGTTCTGTTTGCTTAGTACAATATTGTTTTTATATTTGCAGCCTTAAATTATGGCGAGGTAGCTCAGCTGGTTAGAGCGTCGGATTCATAACTCGGAGGTCGGGGGATCGTGCCCCCCTCTCGCTACAAGATTTAAAAAGAAAAACCCATGATATGAATCTTGGGTTTTTTGTTTTAATTCAATAAATAATGTTTTATAAAAATCCTAACTATTCTATTATTTTCAATAACTTTTATTAATTAACAAAATAACACTAATAAACTACGACTTAAAAAAGACGTCTTTACGCAAAATCACTCATCTTCTTTCATCCAGAACAGTGTAGATGCAAACCAGAGTATAGTTCCTATTAACATAAACGTTTTCATATTGGATTCTTCTATTTTACCAATAAATGAAAGTATGCCTACTAGCAGTATCAAAATTCATAGTGAACATAAATATTAAATTTAACCACTAAAACTAATACATTCTGCCATTATTTGTAGGCTAATTCAATAATCAATGAAATTAAAAATAAATAACGAATTAGACTACAAGATTGTATTGAAAATTGAAAAAAAATAATTAACTAAAGCTATATAGTTTAGTTCGCAATACTTTAAGGGATTCCTTTTAAAAGTATACTAAAAAAACGCGTAGAAGTTTCTTTATAAAATAGAAGAATGCCTATTACTGTAATTTACTTCTTATGCTTACCTAAACGGATTTTTTTATTTTGTATCAGAATTAGGACTAAAAATAACAAGAAAATTTTATTTGAAGTAGTATTATAATTATGATTACAAAAATTTTCATATAACAAATGATAGAAGTAAGTATTTATATTTTTTAAATTTTGTAAACATTTTTAGATGCTGAAACAAAACCAACAAAAAGAATATATTAAATAACCACGCAGGAGGTGTTAAAAATTATAAATACGCATTAAATATAATGCCATACATATAATTTTATAAAGCCAATAGCCCATTTATCTTAATAAAAACGGTGTTTTATTAAGATAAATGGGCTATTGAATTACAAATTTTTACATTAAATAGAATTACCAATTCCAACCAAAACAACAGATAAAAGAATCACTATAATTCCGGCTGTAATGGTATATTTAGTTTTTTTAGCAACCCCTTTCCATTCTTTACGGTAAATACCCCAAAAGTTTGCTGTTAAGATAATAGTAGACATATGCAAAATCCATGAACTTGCACCACTACCTAATTTACTTTCACCCATTCCGTAAAAAAAGAATTGTAAAAACCATATGGTTCCTGCCAATGCAGAAAATATAATATTGTTACGAATTGGTGTACTTTTATTAGTAAAATCTTTATAAGATTTGTTTTTAATACTTAACATGGTTGTCCAAACTAAATTGGTCACTAAACCACCCCAAAGAATAACAACAAAAGTAACATTATTGGCAAATAAATGATCGTAACCTGCTTCTACAGCGGCATCTGCTAAAGGTTTACCTGCTTCAATTCCAAAACTAAAAAAAGAACTTAAAATACCAGAAAGTACAGCTACAATTAACCCTTTTACTAAATTAAATTCTAATACACTTTCCTTTTTTTGTTCATCTGTTAACTCATTTTCTTTCATAATTCCGGCTTTCCCAGAAAGACCAATACCAATTAAACAGACTAAAACACCTAGTAAAACTAATTGACCACCAGAAGACCCTAACATATCTGTAAAAGATACCTTTCCTGCCTCTGGATAAAAATTATAGTATATAGAAGGTACAACAGCTCCAAATGCAGCACAAAACCCTAAAACTACCGAATTACCTAAAGACATACCTAAATAGCGAACACCAAGCCCATAGGATAATCCGCCTACACCCCATAATAATCCCATTAAAAAGGTAAAACCAACAATAGTACTAGAACCCGCAGAAATAATATCCATAAATCCTGGAACGGTTAAATAGGCCGCTAAGGGTGGCACAATTAACCACGACATTAAACCACCAACCATCCAATAGCTTTCCCATGCCCAACCTTTAACTTTGTTAAAAGGCATATAAAAACTCCCCGAGGCAACCCCTCCTAATGAATGAAATAATACTCCTAATATTGCTTGCATAATTTTGTGTTTAGTTTTTTAACAAATTCTTAAATATCGCATATTTAATTATTTCACTAGTTTATCAATTTTATTTACAACATGCTATTTAGCAATGGTATGTTGTAACAAAGTACTTGCTTAAATTTTTATAAGTAGAATGCTTTATCCTGTTTATAATAAGCAACGCTTATTCGTGAAATATTAAAAATATTTGATACGAAAATAAACTTTGAAGATTAAGACTCTATCCTGTACTGTAGGGTTAATAAGCTTTAATTATTATAATAGTTTACAAATAGTCTAACACTTTATTATTTTAATGTTTCGTAATAATTAAGAATTAAAGAGAATACTTATAAAGGGAAACAATTTATTTAATCACCTTTACAGGTCAGAACAGGACAGATAAAACACTAGAAAAAATTAAATTTATATCTTTCATTTATCATTAAACAAAATTTATAATTTTAACACAAATTGAGTAAAACCAAAACAATGAAAGTAGGTTTATTTATACCCTGTTATATCAATCAACTATATCCTCAAGTTGGGATAGCTACATTAGAATTATTAGAAAAATTAGGTGTAGATGTATACTACCCTCAAGGTCAAACTTGCTGCGGACAACCATTAGGCAATTCTGGTTACGAAGACGATGCAAAAGGCATTTGTCAAGTATTTGTGGAAAATTTTAAAGCCTATGATTACATTGTAGGCCCATCGGGTAGTTGTATATATCATGTAAAACATCATTTTGATATTATAGAACAAACACCAGAGGTAAAAAGGGTAAGAAACAACGCTTACGAACTATGTGAATTCATTGTAAAAGTTTTAGGTAAAACTGAATTAGGGGCAACATTTCCGCATAAAGTAGGCCTGCATAAAAGCTGCCATGGTCTAAGAGGATTAAAATTAGGTTCTTGTTCTGAAGTTATGGGAGAACATTATTCAACTGAAGAATCCTTATTAAATAATGTTAAAGGACTAGAACTTATGCCACTAAATAGAAAAGATGAATGCTGCGGTTTTGGAGGCACTTTTGCTGTTTTTGAAGAGGCTATTTCTACTAAAATGGGGAAAGATCGTGTTCAGGATCATTTAGATAGTGATGTTGAAGTTTTAACTGGTGCAGATCATTCTTGTTTGATGCATTTAGAAGGTTTAGTAAACAGAAATAAACAACCATTAAAAGTAATGCATATTGCTGAAATTTTAAACAACAGTATTTAATTATGGGTCACGCAAAAAAAGCTGAAATATTCAACAAAGATGAGGCTAAGGTTAACTGGCATGACAAAGCGTTATGGTATGTGAGGGAGAAAAGAGATGCTTCTGCTCATAAAGTTCAAGGTTGGGAATATTTAAGAGAACTTGGCTCTGCTATTAAAGCCAATGTGTTATCAAATTTAGATCAATACCTAATTGAATTTGAAACAAATGCCCAAAAGAATGGTATTCATGTACATTGGGCATCAAACGCAGAAGATCATAATAATATTGTTAATTCCATTCTCGAGAAACATGATGCTAAGAAAGTTGTAAAAAGCAAATCCATGCTTACTGAAGAATGTCACTTAAATCCATTCTTAGAAAAAATAGGTATAGAAGTTATAGATACAGATTTAGGCGAACGCATTGTGCAATTGGCAGAAGAGCCACCAAGCCATATTGTACTTCCTGCCATTCATAAAACAAAAGAAGAAGTTGATGTTTTGTTTCAAGAAAATTTAGGCACTAAACCCAGCCAAGGAAATCCTGAATACCTAGTTAGCGAAGCTCGAAAACACTTAAGAGATAAATTCTTAAAGGCAGATGTTGCTATTACAGGTGTTAATTTTGCTGTTGCAAATACCGGAGGTGTTGTAGTATGCACTAACGAAGGTAATGCCGATATGGGAGTGCATTTAGCAAAGGCTCATATTGCTTGTATGGGTATTGAAAAAATTATACCACAAGAAAAACATTTAGGAATATTTCTAAGGTTATTAGCCAGAAGTGCAACGGGACAACCAATAACGACCTATTCTTCACATTTTAATAAACCAGACGATGGTAAAGAAATGCATATTATTATAGTTGATAATGGTAGAACGGAACAACTAAGTCGAGAAGATTTTAGAGCATCTTTGCATTGTATTAGATGTGGTGCTTGTATGAATACATGTCCAATATACAGAAGAAGCGGTGGCCATAGTTATGATTATACAATACCTGGACCAATAGGCTCTATATTATCTCCCGGAAAGGATATGAAAAAACATAGTTCATTACCTTTTGCTTCTACTCTTTGTGGATCGTGCTCGAATGTTTGCCCGGTAAAAATTAATATTCACGAACAACTTTATAAATGGCGACAAATTATTGTAAAAGAACAAAAGCAGCCTATTGTTAAAAAATCTGTTTTAAAAATTGCTGGAGTCGTTTTATCTAAACCAAAATTATACGGTTTTGCTGGAAAATCGGCACGATTTGTATTAAAACATGCACCGAGATTTATGATTTATAATAAATTAAATGCTTGGGGAAAAGCTAGAGATTTACCAGAGGTGAAAAATGATAATTTTGATGAATGGTTTAAAAAAAGAAATAAAAATGGGTAGAGAAGCTATTTTAAAATCAATAAAAAACAATAAGCCAGAAGCACTTCCATTACCAGAAATTAATGAAGATGCCTTTGCTGAAAACATTGACCTATTAGACACTTTTAAGAATAATATTGCTTTAGTTGGCGGCACAGTTAAAGAGGTTGACAGTAAGCAAATAGATAATGAGATAAGCTCAAGTTATTCGAAAGCTAAAAATATAGTTTCTGTTACAACTAAATCTACTTTAGGTACAGTTCCAATTTCTAAGGAAACAGATCCTCATAGCCTTGAGGATATCGATCTTGCTATAGTTGAAGGAGAATTAGGAGTTTCGGAAAATGGTGCAATATGGGTTACGGCCAATAATAGTTTGGTACGAGCACTACCTTTTATTACAAACGATTTAGTTATTATTTTAAAAAAAGAAAACATTTGCCTGCATATGTTGGAAGCCTATGATATAATAGCAGAAAGAAATAGAGATTTTGGTGTTTTTATATCGGGGCCTTCAAAAACAGCAGATATTGAGCAATGCCTGGTGGTTGGTGCGCATGGAGCTATGAGCTTAATGGTTCTATTGGTATAAACCTTTGACAAAGCAATCTTAATATCATATCTTTACAAACACTAAATCATCATGAATACTAAACATGAATTTAAACTTTTAAATAATGACAAAACTAGCTTTCAGCATTTTTACTTTTCTTTTATTGACTAGTTTTCAACAAACTCCTAGAATTGAAAAGACACTAAGTAATATTAACGATACTTTCAAAAACATGGAAGTAACGCTTTTAAATTGGCCTGAAGACTTACAACCAAAATTGGGGAAATTAAAAAAGACTGCTTTTATGGCTTTCCCTAAAAAGGAAACTAAAGATAAATTACCGCTTCTAATAACATTACATGGCGGCGGAGGAAAGGCATGGAGCATTGAAGAGCAGCTTAAGCGTTCTTCGAAAGTAAAAGGTCTCTCTCTCGCTGAGTTAGCAGGTAAAGATTTAATATTGTTAGAGCCAAATTCTTCTGAAAAATGGGATCCTACTACACTAAATACCATGTTAGATTATATACTTGATACCTATACACAAATAGACCATAATCGCATTTATGTAATGGGGCACAGTATGGGAGGGCGAGGCTCTTGGGATTGGATACAGGAATCTCCAGAACGATTTGCCGCTGCAGCTCCAGGAGGTTTTAGTGGTGTTTCAGAACATGATGATTTTGTTAAACTTGCTAATTTTCCTGTATTTGGAATGGTTGGTGGTGAAGATGGTAAAAATGTGGCATCTGTAAAAAAAATGACCGACCTTTTAAAAGCTGCTGGTAATAAAAATGTAAAGTATATTGCTTTTACTGGTGCTAATCATCCACAAGGAAACAAAAAACTATTTAGTCATGTTGAATGTGTTGATTGGATGCTAAATTTTTCATCTAAAAACTAAACCTTAGTTCTATTAAATATTGAAAAACAAAAAGCTCAGCTAAAACTTGATTTTAGCTGAGCTTTTTTATGAGTGAAACATAACCAACTTCTAGTAATATTTAGCGTAAACCACTTTTGTATGTAAATACTCTTCCATACCGTGCTTACCATCAGCTCCTCCTACACCAGATTTTTTCCATCCAGCATGAAAACCTTGAATGGCTTCAAAATGTTCTCTATTCACATAAGTTTCACCAAAATGTAAACCATTAGTCGCTTTCATGATATTATTGAAGTTTTCTGAGAATATTGATGATGTTAAACCAAATTCTGTATCATTAGACATTGCAATAGCCTCATCTAAGGTATTAAACTTCATTACTGGTAATACAGGACCAAAAACCTCTTCTTGAATAATTTGACTGTCTTGACTACAACCTGTTATTACAGTTGGCTCGTAAAAATAACCTCTATCAAATCTGTCTGGTTTTCCACCTCCAACAAGCACTTCCGCACCTTCTTTCTTGGCAAATTCAACCATTTCTGTAATTTTATCTAATTGATCTTTTGATACCAAGCTACTCATGTCAGCATTGGTACCTGTTAGAGCATCTTCAATTGTAACTTCGCTCATCTTTTTAGTCAACTTGTCAACAAACTCGTCATAAATACTATCTTCAACATATACACGTTCTGCACAGTTACAAACTTGACCACTAAATATAACTTTTGAAGACACTACAGAATTAATTGCCAAATCCATATTAGCATCTGCACAAACAATCGCAGGTGCTTTCCCTCCTAATTCTAACGATACTTTTGTAATATTTTCAGCTGCTGCAGTAATTACTTTTTGTCCTGCACCAACACTACCTGTTAAACTAATAATACCTGTTATAGGACTTTTTGATAATGCATTACCAACAGTTCTACCAGCTCCACAAACAAAGTTTAAAACACCTCGCGGTAAATCTATTTTTTGAATAAAATCTACAAACTCCATTATAGTATTTGGCGCTTCAGAACTTGGCTTTATTACACAGGTATTTCCGGTAATTAAAGATGCTGCAACTTTACGTGCCATAACAAAAAACGGGAAATTCCAAGGGCAAATACCAACAGCAACTCCAATTGGCACTTTGTGTAAATAAATATGTTCTTTTTCACGATCACTTTGAATAATCTCTCCTTCAATTCTTCGTGCCCAACCTGCATTATAATCAAAATAATCTGCAGTTACATCAATTTCAACTTGTGCTAAACCAATAACTTTAGCTTGTTCTTTAGACAAAGTTTCTGCCAAAAACACACGGTTTTCTCTAATAACATCAGCCATTTTATGTAAAAATGCCGCTCTTTGTATTGCCGGCAAAGCCTCCCATGCTGGTTGTGCTGCTTGTGCTGCTTCTAAGGCATTGTTAGCATCTTCTACAGTTCCTGTAGAAATAGTACTAATAATTTCTTCTGTACAAGGGTTCAATATCTCAATAACCGATGTGGCTTTAGAGTCTACAAATTCTCCATTAATAAATTGTTTGTAATGCTTCATAATAGTTTTTTTTAATTCTTTTAATTAATAATACTTAACAGATTAAACTAAATGATTAGGAAAATCACTAGTGTTTTCGCAACACAATTGCTCCATTACTTGTTGCAATTCTGTTTTTAATAATGATATGGTATGATTACCTCCTTTTTTACCAAGTGCAGATACGCCATACATAAAAGAGCGACCCATAAATGTAAATTTAGCTCCACTAGCCATAGCCCTTGCTACATCTGGACCTGAACGCACACCACTATCCATCATAACTTCAATTTGATCACCATATTTTTCGGCAATTGTAGATAAAGGCTTAATCGTAGATTGTCCAGCATCTAATTGACGCCCACCGTGGTTTGAAACTATAATACCATCAAGCCCTAATTTAATAGCTAGTTCTGCATCATATTCAGAAGCGACTCCTTTTAAAACCAACTTCCCCTTCCACATGTCTCGAATTGGTTTAATCTTTTCTTCATTTAATCTTCCTGAGAAGGTTTGGTCCATGAATTTCCCTAATTGCTTTAAATCTAAATTTTTAGGCATATAAGGTAATAAATTGGCGAAATTAGGAATGCCATGTTTTAGGGTTTGTAAACTCCAATGCGGTCTCCCAAAGGCTTGTAAAATATTACTTAAATTCATTTTTGGAGGCATAGCTAAACCATTTCTAATATCTCTTGGTCTAAATCCAAAACTTGGCACATCACATAAAATCACTAAAACTGGACATTCTGCAGCAGCTGCTCTATTTATTATATCGTCTCTTAACTTATTTTCTGTAGGATGATATAATTGAAACCAGGCTTTACCTTCTGTTAATTCTGCCGCACGTTCTATACTTGTTGTGGTTACTGTACTTAATACAAAAGGAATATTATGATTAAAAGCTGCCTTTGCTAAAATCTCAGGCGAGTTTGGCCACATTAACCCTTGTAAACCTACTGGTGCAATACCAAAAGGCGCATCATATTCAATACCAAAAAGATTGGTTTTTAAAGATGACCCATGATGCTTCCTTAAATAATTTGGTTTAAGTTGTACTTCGCGCAATTCAGATGTATTTCTTATTAAATTTACATCTTCATTACACCCTCCATCTAAATATTCAAAAGCAAACTTTGGTATTTTTTTTTGAGCTTTCGCTCTTAAATCATCTATTGATGGATATCGCGTATCGAAACTTATTGCCATATTTTTATGTTAAAAACTTTTTCCTTAAATCTTCAACTTGCTCATCATTTATTGGTACCATCTCACCAAGTGAATGGCCTAAAACAATTGATTTTGCACTAAACTCGGCTACCTCTAAATAATCAAACGTTTGTAATAACTTATCGCCTGTTATAATTACTGAATCATTTTCTATAATTAATGCTGTTGGGCAATTATCAACGATTTCAGAATTATTATTTTTTCTAAAATGATTACCGTATTCAACAAAGTTTATGTCTTGTAAAAATATCCAACTCTCAGGTATGGTTCTTACGTTAAGATATTCTCCTGTAACCCCAAAAGCCATTAAATAAGGTGATTGCGTCATAATAATAGAGTTAACATCTGGGTTTCTATTATAAATTTCTTGATGAATCCAAGCGGCTCTACTTGGAGTTTTTCCTGCTTCTCGTTTACCATCTTTTATTTGAACGATATCATCTAAATCGATATCCCATCTGTTTTTACCTGTAGGTGTAATAAGAAAATCGTTATCATTCCAACGCATAGATACAGTACCATAAGAACTTATCATTAAACCTTGTTGGCAAGAACGTTGTATAATTTTGCAAATCTCTAATCGCTTTTCAACCTCATCTGATGAATACGTTGTAACTTCCATTTCTGGTAAAACTCCGGTTGTTTGTGCTTCAAACTCATCTATCTGATTGTCAGAAAGATATTTTGGAGTTCCAATTTGCGAACCATAAAGAATGGTACTTGCACAAAATTCTAATGCTTCAAAACGCTCATATGCATCTGTTAAATCACTTCCACCCAAAACAGTACCATGATTTTCCATAATGATGGCCTTATATCCTTTTTTAAATTCATCTGCAATAACATCTCCTAAATCGTCGCTACCTGGTAACCTATACTTCGCATATCCTATTGGCCCACAAACATGTTTTGCTTGAGAAATGATGTTTGTATTCGGAATTTGACGCACGATACTAAATGAAACCAATGCTGGAGGATGTGCATGTATAACCGACTTAATATCTGGTCTTGCCTCATATATTGCTTTGTGAAATGGAAACTCAGATGATGGTTTATGTTTACCTATAATAGTTCCATCTTTTTTTACACATATAATATCAGAAGCTCTTAAAGAACCTTTATCTATGGCAGATGGTGTTACCCATATATTTCCCTCATCATCAATAATTGAAATATTTCCACCAGAAGTCGTGGTCATACCTCTTTTATAAATTCTACTAATTATTTCTGTAATTTGATCTCTAGGATGAACTAATTTTATGTTTTTTGACATTTTAAATATATTTTATTTTTTCAATAAATTAACTTTAATAAAAGCTGTTCTTCTTATGTTGTTATTTTTTTTTAGATAAACATTAACCGCTAATTATAAATGGTACATGCTTTTTAAGTGCATAGTTTTTTTTCAAAAACTTAGAATTAAGCTTGGTATCTGAAATAGAAATTGCTGCTCCTAAGGCAGAACCTAATGAGGCATTTGTGGTTCTTAGTTTTTTATCTCTAAAATTATGTGATAACAATTTTATAAATAAGTCATTATCACTAAAACCACCATCTACGTATAAACCGGAAATAGTATCATCTCCTATGGCTTTTCTAATACATTTTATTTGAAGCAAAACCAATTCGTTCATTAATTGATGATAAGCATGCTCATACTTATTATAATTAAATTCTGTTTCTTCGGGCATATTCTCGTCCGTTAAACCTTCCCATTTAAAACAATACTTAAAGTCTTTCTGGATTTCTAAATACACATCATAATCGAACTTTACTGTACGATGAAAATCCTCATCAACACCAAATTTTTTGTTCAATTTTTCTACTTGAACCTTGTACTCATTTCCTAAAAACAATCGGGATGCCTTTACCGGTTTGCCATTAATACGCATGTAATTAATAACATCACTATCATTTACTTCTGTCGAAATTGGTTTCTCAGTAAAAGGATTAAATGTAATACTCCATGTTCCTGTAGATATAAGGACAAACTTTTTCTTTATACTACGTACATAAGGCAATAAAGCCGCGGAACTATCATGAATACCTACACCAATTTTAATACGGTTACCATTGTAATTCATATTAATGCTTGTTTCTGTTGAAACAATTGGTGGTAATACTTTATCAATTTCTTCTTCGTAAACCCAACTATGATAATCTTTTTTACTGTAATCCCAAAGTGCTGTATGGCATCCTATACTGGTATATTCACTTAAAGGAATGCCTGTAAAAACATGACTTAGGTATTGCGGTAAGTGCAAAGAATATTTAATTTTTTTAAAAACCTCTGGTTTTGATTGCTTTAGCCAATACAATTGTAATCCAGAATTAAGCATACTTAAATCTGCACATCCTGTAGTTTTTAAAAACTCTTCTTTTGGCCCATACTTTTCAAAAAAAGAAGTAATTATCTCTTCAGGTAAAGGTTTGGTATAATTATATAGCGGTGTTAATGGTTTTCCATTACGGTCTATATGAACAAAACTTGCACCATATGTTGAAAAATTAATGGCTTTAACATTAAATTCCTTTTTCTCTAAAATACGATCAAAAACTTTTTTTAACCATTTTTTTAATTCTGGAAGATTTTCTGTAGGGTGTCCATCTTCATCTAATATTTCTTCAAACGAAATATATTCTTTATGAACTTCTTTAAAGTCTTTGTCAAAAAGAAAAAACTTTTTATTAGTTTTTCCTATGTCGAAAACAGCGGTTACTTTTTGTTTCATACTTTACAGATTAAAGCCCTGTAGCTACAGTATTTTTACCTCTCTCCTTTATTAAGCTATTTCTAACATCTAATGAGCGATAAGCTTGTATTGGACTTAATGCTCCTCCTCTTCCTAAACGTGCTCTTTCTAATAATGGTCTTACATCTGTTCTATAAGCACCTTGCAATATTTCTTGACATTTTACAACATCGTTATCTATTTGCGCTGCTCTTAACGCTGCTTGATCAATTAGTAACGCTTTAGCATAAGCCTCTTGAATAGCTTCTAAAGACTGAATTAAATCTTCTAACGGGTCTTTAACATTGTGGCTAGCATCAATCATCCAAGCTAAATCTGGGTTTTGTGGATTGTTTGCCATTCCATAAACCAATTCGTTAAAAATTAAAAATAATGCATAAGGCTTTATACTTCCTACAGTTAAATCATCGTCACCATATTTACTATCATTAAAATGAAATCCACCTAGTTTACCTTTTAATTGTAAAATTGAAACAATTTGCTCAATATTACTATTTGGTAAATGATGACCTAAATCAACTAATGTATATGCTTTATCTCCGCATCCATTGGCTAACATTAATGAAGCTCCCCAATCTTGTATAACCGTACTATAAAAATTTGGTTCGTAAGGTTTGTATTCAACAAGCATTTTCCAGTCGTCTGGTAAGCCTTTATAAATATCAATTAAGCTGTCTTGTGTATTTTGAAATGCCGTTTGAAAGTTATTTTGACCTGGAAAGCAAGACCCATCTGCTAACCATACTGTTAAAGCTTTTGAACCTAATTTATCACCAATTTTAATAACATCTAAATTATGTTGTATCGCTTGCTCTCTAACGGCTTGACTTGTATTACTTAAAGAACCATATTTATAAGTTTCTTTGGCATTTTTTTGATCTTGAAACGTATTAGAGTTTACAGCATCAAATTTAATATCTAAAGCATCTGCCTTTTCTTTAATCGCATTATAGTCAGAAGGGATATCCCAAGGAATATGCAAGGATACTGCACCAGCGGTTTGTGTTAAACTGTGTAACACGCCAACATCTTCTATTTTTTGCTCAAGACTTGAAGGCTCTCCAAAAAAAGAAAAGCGCCCGAATCGAGTGCCTCCAGCGCCTAAAGCCCAACTAGGTATTGCTACCTGAAAATCGGCCAATCTGGATATAATGCCTTGAACATCATGCCCGTTTTTACTTAATTTACTAGATAAAAAATCAAAACTATCGTTATGAGTTTCTAACGATGCTTTATTAAAATCTAAAATGTGTTCTTCTTTTATTTTCATGATTTAAAATTCTAAATAAGAAAAGGAAACTTCCATAAACCATATTATTTATATGGAAGTTTTACTTTTCTAAAACTAAACTAAACTTTTATTTATCTTACAAAGGCATTTGCCATGCCTCCGTCTACATTTATTATATTTCCTGTTGATTTATCAAGAATACCCACCAAAGAAAACACACCGTTTGCAATATCTTCGGGTCTGATAATTTCATTTAATAGATTTCTTTTTGCATAAAATGCTGGTAACTCTTCTACCGTAATATTGTTTGCTTTGGCTCTTCCTTCGGCCCAAGCGCCTTCCCATATTTTACTACCAACAATAACCCCATCTGGATTTACTGTATTAACTCTCACCTTATCTTTCGCTAATTCCGCAGCTAACAACCTAACCATGTGCTGTTGCGCTGCTTTAGCGGTTCCATAGGCTACATTATTTGGACCTGCAACTAATCCGTTTTTACTTGCGATGGCAATATAATCGCCTCCAAGACCTTGTTTACGAACAATAAGTGCAAATTGTTTTGCCAAATCAAATTGGCCTTTTACCAATATATTTTGTAGAATATTCCAATCCTTATCAGTTGTTTCTGTTAATGGTTTAGAAATTGCTAATCCAGCACTATGTACTATCATATCTACTCCTCCAAACTCTATAATTGCTTTTTTATAAGCACTTTCTATAGATGTCGTATTTGTAACATCACAAACGGCATAAGTAGAAACATCTCTTGCATAAGTTGCATTAGCCTCTACAAGCGCTTCTTCATTAATATCTGTTAGCACCACATTAGCTCCTTCTGCTGCCAATTTATCGGCAATAGCTTTACCTATTCCTCCTCCAGCACCAGTAACTAAAGCCACTTTTCTGGATAATGGCTTTTCTTTTGGCATACGCTGTAATTTTGCTTCTTCTAATAACCAATATTCAATATCAAAAGCCTCTTGTCTTGGTAAGGATGTGTAAGACGTAATTGCTTCTGCACCACGCATTACATTGATAGCATTTATGTAAAACTCGCTTGCAACTCGTGTTGTTTGTTTATTTTTAGCAAAACTAAACATACCTACACCCGGATAGATAATAATTACCGGATTTGCGTCACGTATTGCTGGACTATTATCCTTTTTGCAGGTATTATAATAATCTATATATTCTTGCCTGTAAGCTTCAAATGCTGGCTCTAATTTCTTTAAAATACCCTCTGCATCAGATAGATCTTCGTTCTTATCTAATTCTAATACTAATGGTTGAATTTTTGTTCTTAAGAAGTGATCGGGACAAGACGTTCCCATTGGGGCTAATCTTTCCAAATCATTACTATTTATATATTCCATGACAACGTCTGTGTCTGAAAAATGACCAATCATTCTGTTTTCAGAGGAACACAACCCTCTTAATAAAGGCATTATTTGAGACGCTTTTTCTAAACGCTCATCTTTTGGTAAGCTCTCTATTTTTTGCCCTCCAAAAACTTCACCTTGCTCTTTTAATTTTTTTTCAATGTATTCAGATGCCATTTCAATAACCTCCAAACTATTCATATAACACTCGTAAGATGTATCTCCCCAGGTAAACAAACCGTGACTTCCTAAAACAATACCACGAATTCCTGGATTATCTGCCAGACATTTTTCTAACTGCAACCCTAAATCGAACCCTGGACGCTGCCAAGGCACCCATCCCATAGTATCTCCCCAAATTTCTTTGGTTACTTGCTCACTATCTTTAGCAGCTGCAACCGCAATAAGCGCATCTGGATGTAAGTGGTCTATATGAGCAAATGGTAACAAACCATGCAAAGGTGTATCAATAGACGGTGCTTTACTATCTAAATCATAAATACAATGATTAAAAAGCCCTACCATTCTATCTTCATCGTCTAACCCTTTATAAACAGTTTTTAAGTCTCTTAACCTTTTGGTGTAAAGTCCAGCGATGCCAGATCTAGTTAAAGTTCCTATATCTCCTCCAGAACCTTTTACCCACATTACTTCAACTTTTTCATTTGTTAAAGGATCTGTTTCTATAGTCTTGCAACTTGTATTACCTCCTCCATAATTGGTAATTCTTAAATCTGCTCCAAGAATATTAGACCGGTATAAAAATAAGTCTACTTGATTATCGCCTAAGCTATCAGCCTTTTTATCGTCCCAAAGGTAATCTACATATTTAAAAGTTTTAGTGATGTTTTCCATATTTAAAGTTGAAATAAAAATTATTTTACCCAAAAATATATTAGTGTCTAATCATTTCTATCCTGTACTATACTGCAAAACTCTATTTTAACCAGAAAAACGTAAATTTTAAATAAAAAAAACTCAAACAAACTTTCTTCCCATTAAACTTTTAAGTGTTTTTTATTAATAGAATATAAAATAAAAAAACTGCATTTTTTTTATTATCATAATATATGATCACAGGACAGTACAGGATTATATACCTATCTACTAACTTTATTTTTGTACTACTTATTAAAAAATGTAACAAGCTGTTATAAAACATTTTAGCCTAGCATACCCATGAATAAAAACTATATTACACTCGGAGAATTTATTATTAGCAATCAACAGGATTTTAAATATTCATCAGGAGAGCTTTCGAAATTAATAAACTCCATTAGGCTAGCTGCGAAAATTGTAAACCATGAGGTAAACAAAGCGGGATTAGTAGATATTGTTGGTGCTGCAGGAGAAACTAATATTCAAGGTGAAGATCAACAAAAATTAGATGTTTATGCAAACGATGTATTCAAATCTGCTCTAATTAAACGGGAAATTGTTTGTGGTATTACTAGTGAAGAAGAGGATGATTTTATTACAGTTGAAGGGAAATATAATGCCCATGACAATAAATATGTTGTTTTAATAGACCCTTTAGATGGCTCTTCAAACATAGACGTTAATGTGTCAGTTGGCACTATTTTCTCTATTTACCGAAGAACTACACCACAAGGAATGCCTGTTAAAAAAGAAGACTTTTTACAAAAAGGAAGCGAACAAGTGGCTGCTGGTTATATTGTTTTCGGAACATCAACTATGCTTGTTTATACAACAGGTAATGGGGTAAACGGATTTACTCTTAATCCTGCAATTGGAAGTTTTTATCTTTCTCACCCAAACATGACGTTTCCTGAACGGGGCTCTATTTTTTCAATAAATCAAGGAAATTACGCCCATTTTCCAAAAGGCGTGAAAGACTACATAAAATACTGTCAAGAAGAAAAAGAAGATAGACCATATGCTTATAGATACATTGGCTCTATGGTTTCAGATTTCCATAGAAACATGATAAAAGGTGGTATTTATATTTACCCGACAAACTCTAAAGCCCCAAAAGGTAAATTACGTTTATTATATGAATGTAATCCAATGGCTTTTTTAACTGAGCAAGCTGGAGGCAAGGCAACCGATGGATATACAAGAATACTAGATATTCAACCAACAGAATTACACGAAAGAGCTCCTATCTTCTGCGGTAGTTTAAAAATGGTTGAAAAAGCAGAAGCATTTATGCAAAAATATAAAGAAAACTGATAGGATACTGGTTTAACAATAATGACCCTTAACCAAAAGACTCATAATCAAGGGATTAATAATTTGATAAAAAATCTTATTTTACTAAAAGTTAAATATTATTATCTCTCAAATTGGAGGAATTTATAAGGCCCTTATTTAACTTGAACGCTTTAGTTGAATATCCTGTTTTTTTCTTAAATAATCTACAAAAGTAATGCTCGGAATTAAATCCCGTTAGAAATGCTATCTCTTTTGCCCTTAAATCTGTATTACTAATAAGGTATTTAGCCTTTTCAATTTTTAAAAGAATGTAATATTGCATGGGTGCGAGTCCGGTTTGGTATTTAAAATCGGAACGGAATTTGGAATAACTTATACCATTAGAATTGCAAAACAGTTCTAAATCAAATGTCTTATCTATTCTTTTTTGCATGACATATTTGGCCTTAGAAATAATTGAATTATCTACTTCTGCAGAACTCTTTCTATTTTGAATATTGTGAATTTCCGCCACTAATTGCATGCAAATGCTAGAAGCTGCTTTTTGATATCCGTAGGGTTCATCTATCATCAACTGAAATATTGATGTAAACAAATTCATTACTAGCATTTTGGAACAATTAGGAATTACAGGGTTACTTTTTTGAAAAAAATAATCTTTCATAATAATATCTGCAATCTTTCCATGAAACCCCACCCATATCTCTGTCCAACCAGTATTTAACATAGGCTTATATCTATGCCACTCACCAGGAAAAATAATAAAACCATCTCCTCGATTTAATTTTATATCACCAGAAGATTCACTCTCAAAAGTACCTGCTCCTTGTGTAATAAGCACTATTTGATATTCATTCAAAATTCTTCCTCTATCCCAGGAAAACATATGCGAAATTGGGTGCCCCTTAGTTGGATAATCTGAATTTGGTGGTACGCTTGAATGTCCAACATCACTAATCATCATTCCCCATTTATGATCCATCTCTGAATGGACAAAATATTTATTAAATTCTGACCTTAACACATTATCAATTTGTGCAATTTTTTTATCAATACCTGTATTTTTTGCCATTAAAATATATTGTTTATTACAATTTCAAATATAATGCATGATATCAAAAAGTGCAAGATAAGTTTTCGCTTTACGAGTACTAGCTCTCTTATCCTATAAATAACAGTTAATACGCTATTTAAAATTAACCAATTAATAACTAAAATCCACATTTAAAATAAGATTAATTATAGTAAAACAACAAGCCAAAAACTGTAAAAGGTTTTAAACTAAAACTAACCGACTAATTACGAACTAAATAAACAAAATGGAAATTTTACAAGACATAAACATACACTCAAGCTCAAGTATTCCTAAATATAAGCAAGTTGTGAATTCCATAATTCAAAATATCTTAAAAGGCAATCTGCAAGTTGATCAAAAAATACCTTCAATTAATCTTTTAAGTGAAGAGTTTTATCTTTCTAGGGATACCGTTGAGAAAGCCTATAAAATTTTAAAAGAAAAACAAATAATCACCTCTATTAGAGGAAAGGGCTATTACATCAATAAAACAAAATTAGATACAGGAACCAGGGTGTTATTTATTACAAACAAATTATGTAATTATAAACTACCTATCTATAATTCTATGGTAAATTCCTTAGGAAAATCCTGTCAGGTAGATTTGCGAATTTACCATTGTGAAGAAAGCTTATTTTTAAACATTCTTGAACAAAATGTCAAGGATTATGATTATTATGTTATCATTCCTCATTTTAAAACAAACATTAACAAACATATTAATTGTACTGATCGAGTTCTTGAAGCGATAAAAAAGCTTCCACAACAAAAAACGATTTTAATCGATAATAAAATAAGTAATATCGAGGGTGTCTCTGAAATATATCAAGATTTCGAGAATGATATTTATAATGCTTTAAAAAATGGTAAAGAGAAAATCGATAAATACAAAAAAATATTTTTAATTTATCCTAATAACATCGTTTATCCTTATCCAAGAAGGATTTTACACGGTTTTAGAAAATTTTGTGTTGAACATAAATTGGATTTTGAAATTTTAGAGAAAGTTTATGATGATATGATTTTAAAAAAAGGTGATTTATTTATTACCATTGAGGAAGTAGATTTAGTAAATTTGACAAAACAAGTTAAGCAAGATGAATTTAAGTTAGGAACTGATATAGGTATTATATCATATAACGACACTCCTTTAAAGGAACTTTTAGGTATTACAGTTATAACAACTGATTTTGAGACAATGGGAAAAACCGCAGCTGAAACTATTTTGAATAATAAAATAAACAATTTAAAAGTGCCTTTTAATTTTATTGATAGACGTTCAGCATAAAAATTGTTTAATTTATTTTAAAAAATAATTATATTTTAATATTAGAAATGGATTTAATAAAACACATAAAAATTGATGAAAATTCAAGGGTTCCAAAATATCAACAAATTATTGATTCCATAATCCATAATATATCTGTAGGTAATCTAACCATGGATCAAAAAATACCTTCCATTAACATGTTTAGTGAGGAATTTTATCTATCAAGAGATACCATTGAAAAAGCATATAGTATTTTAAAAGAACGCAATATAATTACTCCTATTCGCGGTAAAGGGTATTATATATCTCGCACTAAATTAATATCAAAAGTAAATATTCTATTTTTGGTCAATAAAATAAGTAACTATAAAAGTGAAATTTATAATCATTTTATAGCTAGTATAGGTGCTAATTCTCATATAGATTTACAAGTTTATCATTGCGACGAGACATTATTTTTAAACCTAATAGAAAAAAATAAATCGGCATATGATTATTATGTTATTATGCCTCACTTTAAAACTGAAGATTTAAAGCATATTAGCTACCCTAATAAAGTATTAAGTGCTTTAAAAAAAATTCCGTTAGATAAACTGATTATTTTAGATAATGTTAAACCTAACATTTTAGATGGGGCATTAGGAAAAATTCATCAAGATTTTGAAAACGATATTTACGATGCTTTAAGTCAAGGTTTAAACCGCATAAAAAAGTATAAAAAAATTATTTTGGTTTTTCCAGAAAAATCAATTTATCCATATCCAAAAAGAATTCTGCATGGATTCAGGAAGTTTTGTGTTAAACATAAACTAGATTTTGAAATATTAGATAAAATCTATGACGATATGGTTTTAAAAAAAGGTGATTTATTTATTACCATAAGGGAAACAGATTTAGTAAATTTAGTTAAGCAGGTAAGAGAAAACGAATATTTATTAGGAACTGATATTGGAATTATATCTTATAATGACACACCGTTAAAAGAACTTTTGGGCATTACCGTTATATCTACCGATTTTAAGGTTATGGGTGAAACTGCAGCAAAAACAATAATAGACAAAAAAAAATGCAAGTTAAAAGTTCCTTCTAACCTTATTGAAAGAGAATCTTTGTAATTACTAATTAATTTTAATACTAAATCTATTTAGTGAATTCTTTATAAAAATTATGATTTTTTTTAGTGTCTATATCTTCATCTTGAAAGAGAAGTTTTTCTCCTTCACCAATATAAATGCTTTTTAAAGTCTCCTTTTCATCTAAAGTAATTACTGCAAATGAGCCTTTAAAATATATATCTAATGTTTTACTCTGAAAAACCTCGTCTTTCGATTGCGTAATAACATATTGTACCAAAGTTTCAGAAGTTATTTTACTAGTAACCTTCAAACCTTTGTATAGGCCATCTTGCTCAATTTTTGAAACCGATTGTATCGATGGTTTTTCATTTTCATTAAACGGTTCGTAAACTACCACAAAGGGGTTTTTCCATGCTTCGCCTTTATTTCTAATGACTAAAGTTGGAGTTCGCTTTTTATTATAAGGATCTGGAGACTCAAAAGTGATTGGTGCCTTTACTTTAGTGAAGGTTCTGTTTTTAAAACTAGGTATGTGTAATTGCATAAAAACAGCACCATTAGATAATTTTTTAGTATAAAATGTAGCTTTCACATCTTTATCATACATTTTCGATGTTTGAACTTCCTTGAAAAAATGCCAACCCGGATTTCTATACTGTTTATTACGTTTCCATACGTCCTTGGCATTAGCCATATATCTATTAGGTGTCTTTGCAAAACCCATGTCCATGTTTTCAAAAACTAGCTTATCCCCTATGTTATGATATAAATAATCGTGATACTCGTTTGGTAATTTAGATTTTGACCGAAACACATCTACATAATACCCTGTGGTTGGTGATGTTCTCACTAAAGCCAATGTACGTTCTTGGGTAGCTTCTGCCTTATCTCCTCTATCATCTTCAAAACTGGTTTGACTAAACGAATGATAGGGAGACACACCTTCTTTACCAACTTCAGGTTCCATAGCAACTAGCTGTACGCTATTTGTCCCTAAATTAACCCAACCGCCTTCGCCTTGAGAACTTCCGTTTACAATAACCGTATTGTGCGCTGCAAAAATTCTAGAGTAGTTTTCATGAAGATCCACCCCGTAACGATTTCTACCATTATCCACACCTAAAACTTGCCCTTCGCCATACAACTCTATATTCATCCCTCCTGCGTGCCCATGCACCATTTGTGCTCCTCCAACAAAACACATTAAACCATCTTTTGGGTTATTTGTAATGCTTAAATTACGTTGTAAAACAATGCCTGCATGATAGACTCTATCGGTTCTTGATAGCTCAATAGTTTCAGAATTTTTATCAAAACTATCATCATACCAAAACAAAGCCTCTGTTCCTTGTCGTTTATATTCCCCCTTGCGGATTGCTCTATTAATCAATGGTGAAAATTTTTCTTGCAATGCCATTAAACCATCCATTTTAGCTAAAGCATAAGCATTGTCGTAAGCTTCATATGGCGCATGCGCAGACCTATGCCCATCGCCCCAGCGTACAATTTCATTATTAGGATATACAAAATAGTCTAACCGTGGTAGAGCATGTAAAACATTTGGATATTTTTCTCCCAATTTCAACGACGGGTCGTATTTATTAACCACTAGCATCAATCTTGCTAGAATGGATGTGGTGTGATTTAAATACTGAGAGGTTTCTGGCCAAATATCACCTTTATTTTTATAGTTTTTAACCATAATGTTTAGCGCATCTTGATTATCTGTACTTTCTGTTAAAAAATAAGACAACCATTTTTCTCTTTCTGCTTCATCATCCATCGCCAAGGCATTAAATAACAAACTAGGCGCTTCCAAAGCACAATGATTGGAACCTGTTTGCCCGTAATTTACCGTAATATTTGCATAGGCTTTAAACACTTTTTGCGCTTCTTTAAAAGGAAATACAACTTTTTTATTTTGAATGATATCAAAAGACTTTCCTTCTTTTTTAAGATAAGGGTGAATAAAATCATAAATTAACGGCAGTCGATAACCAATTACACGTACTTCACGAAAGCCATCATACGGAAATAACCAACCGCCTCTACCATGCCAGTCAGAAACCTCAGATTGCTGTACAGATTTTAAAAATGAATATAGAATGGTGCTTGCTACGTAGGCATATTTTTCATCTTCGGTTAGATAATACATCTGACCACAATCTAGAGCAACTTGCAAATCTGTTATTAAAAGTTCTGCAGGTTGCCATTCTTCGTCTGTGGCATTATCTAGATTTTCTTGAACGCCATTGGCTACATGTCTTGTTTTAAAAAAAGGTGGAAAATTACTATTGCTTTTTTCTGACCAATTAAAGGGTAGTCGCTTAATATAATCCGTTGGATTTTTATAAAATTGTTTAACCTGAGCATCTGTCTTTAATTTTAAGTTGTCGTAAATGTCTTTAGCCCAAGCTTGTGTATCAATTTTCTCTAGGATTCGATTGCGCTCGCTAGATTTTACTAAAATAAATGGTCGTTGCTTTTGTTGGCCGTGTATTTCATTCGGTGAAAAAACTATAAAGAGTAACCCAAACCATACTAATATTTGTTTCATGCCTTAAGATGATTAATTATTGATAAAATCTAGCATTCCCGTTCTGTAATGTAAATAATCATTTGGAGGAGAGCCTGCATTTTTATCAAGGTAGGTTTTTATCCATTTCGGATGTTCCAGAGTATCAGGATTCCCTTCAAAAATATTATCTAGAAAAACTCCAGTAGTTTTTAAGTTTTTAAGACTCTCTACGTTTTTAGTATATCCTTTTAGTGTTGGTAAACCCATAAAATGATTAGTCATTAATGCCACATCAGGGGATTCAGCATAAGGAATGGTTGCACCTTTTTTTATGCCTAATCCATAAAAATTCATATAAATCTGCCATGAGGATAATTGCTCAGAAAGGTGATTACTTTTTTTCAAAATTCCCATACCATGATCGGCAGAAATAATAAAAAATGAATTTTCCCACAACCCCTCTTTTTTTAAAAAATCTACTAATCTTCCTAGTTGCTCGTCAGCATTTAAAATGGCTTTAATATATTTAGAATCTGGATTGGTTTTTCCTTCTGGTCCTTTCCAAAAACTTCTGATCTCTTGCAAATGTAGACGCACTAATCTGGCACCATTTTCTTTGATATGTTTGATACCTAAATCTACAACCTTTTGGTCTGGCATAATTTCGGCATAGTAAATATCTGGTGTTTTAAAAACATCATATAAAGTATGACCGCCTACATAAACCGATTTAATCCCTTTTCTTCTTGCAGATAGAAAAATATCATCTAATTCTTGCGTTTCAAATACATGAGTTCCTGTATGCATGCCAATATTAGGTGGAGATGCACCACCCCATGGCTCACTCCCATCTGGTAATTTAACTCTGCCTACGGGACTATTCGAATAGGCCTCTTCTACCACAACTCCTTGTTTTGCAAAATATTTTAAGTGTTCCGCACCGGCAGCAATAGCTGTTTCTACCGCGTCTTTCATCAAGCCATCTATAATAAATTGTACAACTATGGGTTGTTTATCTTTTGAAATTTCAGACTGCTGTACAGTCATTTGTTTATCCTGCTTTTGTTGCTTACAATTAGTAAGCATTAAAGCCGCAAAGACTAAAGTGCATATGGCTTTTAATTGCATAATTTATTAAACATTTTTTGTTATGGTTTTGTCTTTTCAGGTTTGTCATTAATAAGAAAATCGCTTCCCCATTTTTCTCTTAATTCTAAAGCAAGTGCTTTTACTTTTTCTTGATACTCGGGTTTTTCGGCCAAATTATCTAGCTCTAAAGGGTCGGTTTTATGGTCAAATAACATACGAGCGTATGCAATACCATCGTCTTTAGT
Organism: Algibacter sp. R77976; assembly: GCF_044594645.1. Lineage (GTDB taxonomy): Bacteria > Bacteroidota > Bacteroidia > Flavobacteriales > Flavobacteriaceae > Algibacter_B. The sequence goes on along the minus strand of NZ_CP138989.1, from coordinate 2,433,684 downwards.
CCATTCCGTATAAAATAAATCGCCTTTTATTAAAGTTACTGCGTCTTTAAATTTACTAACAGCCCAATCTTTTTCTAATTGCTGCCCTTCTATAAGTGGTACAAAACTTTTACCAGCAACTGTGTTAGGCATTGCTACACCTGTTAACTCTGCTAATGTTGGATATATATCTATATATTCGGTAATAGACTCTGTTTTCTCTCCTTTAGTCTTTCCTGGAACTTTAATTATTAATGGAGCTCTTAGTGCTGTTTCAAAAGTGGTATGCTTACACCATAATTTATGGTCTCCTAAATTCCATCCATGGTCTCCCCATAAAACTACAATAGTATCATCATCAAGCTCTAATCGTTTCAATTCATCCAAAACTAATCCAATTTGAGCATCTACATAACTTACACAAGCATAATATCCATGAATAAGTTCTTTTGCTAAATCATCAGAAATTTTTCCCTTTCTAGGAATGTTTCCATAATTACGTAATTCCCCAAAATTATTAAACGCCTGTTTTGGTGTGGTTTCTGGCTGCACATAACTTTCAGGAAGCAAAATTTTATTTCTATCATATAAATCCCAATACTTTTTTGGCGCATTAAATGGCAAATGAGGTTTCATAAAACCTAATGCCAGAAAAAAGGGGTGATTTTTATCTTTTAACTTTCTTAAATCGGTTATCCCTTTTTGAGCTATTTTCCCATCGAAATACGCTGTGTCATTAACCTCTGCCATTTCAAAAGCACTAGCACCTCCCATAGCCAAATTAGCTTCTCCATTTTCTTTTATATTTTTCTTTAATTGATAATTTCGAATATTCCCCTTTGGAAACCACCTTCTATCCCAAGCTAGACTATCGTCATCATTATGATGATAAATCTTTCCGTTAGAAATAGTTGTATAACCGTTTTGTCTTAATAATTTTGGCAAAGAAATAGCATGTGGCACATCTGTATCTGCTCTAGTTTTATAATCTACAAATCGATGTCTTGTAGGTCTTGTTCCTGTAAGTAAACTTGCTCTTGAAGCACCACAAACAGGAACGTTACAGTACGCCTTATTGAACACTAAACTTTCGCCTGCTAAATTATCAAGGTTTGGCGAAAGAATATGGTTAGCGCCATAAAAATTTAGTTCTGGACGTAAATCGTCAACTGCAATAAACAAGATGTTCATTGGCTTATTTTTATCAACTATAACCTCCTCTTTTTTTTCATTTTTACATGACATAAAAAAGAAACTAATTACTATAAACTTTACAAGAAATTTCATATTCAAATTCAAAATTAATTTTACCAATGTTCTATAATTGTGTAATCTTCTGTATTAAGCGTATTCTTTATGGAATTTGGGATTTTTCGTCTTGGTGTATCTTTATCTAACTTAAATCCTCCATCCCCTTTAGGTGTTATTAAAGGCATATTTCCAATTGATTCATCTAAAATATCCCCTTGAGATTTCATCCAGCTAAACATCGCTTTTCTTAAGCTTTCTTTTATGGATTTAATTTCAGGGTTTTTAACCAAATTATGCTGTTCAAAAGGGTCATTCTGTAAATCGTATAATTCTTCAAAAGGTTCATTATTAAAAGCATTTGCTCCTCGCTTTATAAAGTAATCTACATTAGACTTTCCTGTTAAATTTTGTTCTACAACTTCCAATGAATTAAAATTTCTAATGTATTTGTAACGCTTATCGCGAATCATCCTTGATGGAAAAATTTCAGAATTTAAAATATTCTGATTAGTTCTAACTCCATAAACATACTTATTAATCTGAACATTTTCACCTTTTAACAATGGTAAAAAACTATTTCCATCTATATCTTCTGTAGATTTTTCACCTGCAATTTCCATAAATGTTGGTAAAACATCTGTATAATGAATGAGTTGACTAGACTTTGAATTTGGCTTAATAACTTTAGGCCAACGTGCCACAAATGGCACTTTAAGCCCTATATCTTTAACTGTAAACTTACCTGATACTCCATGGTCTGCACTATAAATAAAAAGCGTATTGTCGTTTAAATATGAGTCTACTAATTTTAAAACACTTTCTAACTGCGTGTTGTCTTCTTCAATACTTCTATAGTAACCCGCTTTAGCTTTTACATAATCTGGGTTATCCTTTTTCTTAATATTGAAAGGATAAAATTTAATATCTTCAGCTTTAGGATTTTCAACCTCAAAATACTTCCCATGCGGATATTTTGAGGTGATAAACATACAAAATGGTTTATCGGTAGTTTTAAAATAATGAGCAATGCTATCTAATGGAATATAATCTCTAGGAACACCTTTTTTTGGTACTGGCGCCCATGCTTTATCCCAATTATAAACACTAGATGGTTTTACATGGCTTTTTCCAGCTAACACAACCTCATACCCTAATTTTTCCATTCTTGAAGTTACACTTTCAATATTGGGCCTTGTAGCTGTATGGTTGGCAAAACACCCATTTTTAATAGGATATTTACCTGTAAAAAGTTGCGACCTACTAGGCGCACAAATAGCTTGTGCCGTAAAGGCATTATTAAACAGCATCCCTTCTTTAGCAAGACGGTCTACAGCAGCGGTATTTACTTTTTTATTGCCGTAGCACCCATAATCGTAAACATCTTGGTCGTCGGCTAAGTAGAAAATTAGGTTTGGCTTTTCAATATCTTTATGAACTTCCGCTATTGTATTTTTTTTATTGTTATTATTAACACAACTTGTTAGCCCAATAACAGTTAACCCTATTGCTATTTTAAAACACTTTACTATTTCCATTTTTAAAGTTTTTAAATTTTATCTATGTGCTCCAATAACCTTAACAGGTTTTACTTTTCCTCCATTGATTCTTGCTTTCTGTTCTACAAAATAAGGCTGAAATGTATAATTTGATTCTGCATCCCACTTTGAATTTTCTTTAGGCAAAAAACCTTTCATTTTTTCAATTTGAGCTTTATATTTTAGATTTTCAGCTTCGTTTGTCCATTCGTTAGGATCAGAACCATGATCGTAAAACTCTTCTTTACCATCTTCATATTGAATATATCTATAACCATTCATCTTAATAGCATGATTATTCATCCCAAAAGTTGTTATAGCCTTTGCACTTTCCAACCCTTCATTGTTTTGCATCATTGACACCAAGCTCTTACCTTCATTTCTTTCATAAGCAGGAAGTCCGCTTAACTCCAATAGTGTAGGGTAAATGGATAACATTTCAGTTGGTGCATCAATTTTTTTACCTTTAGGTAAATTAGGTCCTGCAAACATTAAAGGTGCTTTGGTTGCCGTTTCCCATAAGGCATGTTTTGCAAAGGTTCCTTTTTCTCCCAAACGATATCCATGGTCTGACCATAAAACAACAATGGTGTTATCCGCGTATTCACTATTTTCTAATGCATCTAAAACACGACCTAATTCATAATCTACATAACTCATACACGCCAAATAGGCCTGAACTATTTTTTTCCACTCACCAGTTTCTTTAGCCCACTTTGTAGATGGCATCATTGGCAAATCGTTTATTTGTAAGCCAACGGGTGGAATATCATTTAAATCGTCTGCTAAATATGGTGGTGTTTCTATACTATCTAAAGGATGCATATCGAACCATTTTTGAGGCACGTAAAGTGGTACATGCACACGTAAAAATCCCAAACCTAAAAAGAAAGGTTTATCATATTTTCTATTTAAACGCTCAATAGTCCAATTTACAGACTGATGATCTGGCATTAACGTATCGTTTTCAGGAAAAGCTCCCCAATCTGTACTTGTACGTCCGTATTTGCCTTTTTTAGATTTCGAGGTTCCAAAACCGTCCCAAACAAATCGTTCTTTGGGGTAAGGTCCAAAACCTTTTACTCTTCCACCATTTTCATTAAAAACATCATCGGGCGCATTTATATGGAATAATTTACCAATCCCCATTGTATGGTAGCCATTGTTTTCAAAATACTCTGGAAGAAATGTGATATTCTTGGTTGCTGGATTTCCTTCTCTTCGGATTTTATTATCGGGTGTCATTCCATAAATACCGGTCGTAGATGGACGCAAACCCGTCATTAAAGAGGCTCTTGATGGGCCGCACAATGGTGCTTGCACATGAGCGTTAGTAAAAGTAACTCCCATATCTGCAAGCCTATCAAAATTAGGTGTTTTAGCATTTGAAAACCCGGTAATTGGACTAATCCAATTATTTAAGTCATCAACAGCTATAAATAACACGTTGGGTTTTGATGGCTCTTCTTTTGTTTCCTTCTTTTTTTCACTATTGCATGAAAAAATAAAAACAAATACTAGCAATAATAAGATTTGTGCTTTTTTCATAATTTATTCTGTTCTAAAAGCTTTAATTTTCTCTGTTAATTGAGCAACAATCTCAGGGTTACTTTCGGCAATGTTATTTTTCTCGAAAGGATCTTCATCAATATTAAATAACTGTACCACTTCATCTTTCTTTCTAACTGGGTCTGGAACGATGATTTTATAAGGCGGGAAAATTGCCATATTGTAAAACATACTATTTTCAATGGTATCAAAATCATGCGCATATACTTCTCCAAATATGCCTTTTCGTCCACTTAATGCTTTTTCGTCTAAAACATTAATTCCTGGTAGGTTTTCAGGTTTTTTAATTCCTAAAATATCAAGCACAGTCGGTACCATATCAATACTGCTTGTAATAGTTTTATTATCCATTTTAGGTGCAATTTCACCTTTCCATTTATACATTATTGGCGTACGAATTCCTAAATCGTACGGCGCACGTTTAGATTCTTTCATATACCCACTTTTTGTAGGATCTTGTTTCCATCCATTATCACACACATAAACAAATAAGGTATTCTCCGTTAATCCCTTTTCATCTATTAAATCAAACAACTCTCCACAGGTTTCGTCAAACCATTCACACATGGCCCAATATTTTGCCAAGTGTTCTGAGTCTGTCTTGGTTTTGTATTTTTCATATAAACGAGCTGGAGGATTGTGAGGTCTATGTGGTAAAAATGGTGCATACCATAAAAAGAATGGCTTTTTTTCTTTTAAGGCAACATCTACATAACTATTAATGGTGTCTAAACCTTTTCTGGCAATAGTCAAACCAAAATCTCCATGACGTCCACCACGCTTCGGATCTCCATGCGTCATTCCATCATCAAAACCACCCACTTTATGATTTCCATGCCACCATTTTCCTGTTTGAAAAGACAAATAGCCTTTTTCCTTTAACATATCCGGCAAGGTAGTTTGCTTTTCAAAACCCGAAATAATAGGTTTATAAGCTTCTGCTCTATTTTTTTGACTTGTTGCGCGATCATCTTTTACACGTTTGTAAACTTTATCATTTCCTAAAATACCATGATCTTTTGGATACAAACCTGTAATTATGGTAGCCAAAGAAGGCGAACATAAAGGTGTTGGCACATAACTTCTGGTAAATGTTAAACTTTCTGAAGCAAATTTATCCAAACGTGGTGTTTCAATATTTTCATCACCCATAAAACTATAATCTGTCCAAGATTGATCGTCAGATAAAATGAATACTATATTTGGTGGTTGTAAGGTTGTTTCAGATTTTGAATTGTTTACGACCACATTTTTCTTTGCTTTATTTCCACAAGAGAAAAACAAACAAAGAGATAAAAAAACGAAACTGACATTTCTAAACATTTTCATTGTTAGTCATTTTAGTTTATTATTATTATTATTACATAAAAATCAATCATTTAATACTTGAGCCTTTTTTTGAGACCGCTTAATAGGCCCATTATCACCCAACAAATACATTTTTCTAAAATCTGTTCCTTCTTCTTTTTCTCCAACAATAATTCTAGCATCTGGGTGTGGATTATTAATAAGAGCTGATATCACAAAACCTGAATGCTCTCTACTTAACAAAACAGGCCCTTTATTAAACGAGGCGCCTCCATCAAAACTATCCCATCTACCTATTTCTCCAACATCTTGCTTGGTTTTGCTTTCTAGGTATATACTTACTTCTTTAGCTGATTTCACTTCTATATCTCCATCTCCATTAGGAAGATGCGTGGTATTACCTTGTTGCCAATTTTGCCCATTCCATCTAAAATGCTGTATACGTTTCGGACCGCTCCTTTTTTCACCTACATCTGGGCCAACCAATACACAAACCTGCGGGTTTCCCTCAGGGTCTACATCAGTTATCCCTTGAAAGGTCCAATCATTAGCTATTTTCTTTACCAAGGCTTTTTCGTCTGCCATTTCCTTGGTTAAAGGCATTTTTAATAACTCGTTTTTCACATTTTTCCATTCGCCTGTCTTTGTATCGAAAAGCATATAATACAAATTATGTCTTTCAGGAATATGCCCTCGTTTATCTTGAGCATTCTTATTGTCTCTACAAATATGATAATCGAAGGCCACAATAATATCATCTCCATTACCTCTACTCACCCATGGATACCATGAATCTTCGGCTTCAATATTTGTTCTGCGTTTATGTTTTAAAAATGAAACAGGCTCATCAAAAGTAAGACCGTTGTCCGTAGATTTTTGATAGACCCAATTACTTCTATGTGCTCCATGACGATAAAACAAGTACATATCTCCGTTATCCATTTTTATAAACTGACTGTAGGTACCAAATAATGAAATATTATCTAGTGTTTCCCATGCAGAAATATCTAACGGTTTTTTAGAGACCGCATGTAAATTTTTACCATAGTGATGGTTTCCTAAAACATTCTCACCATTTTCTCGTGTTCCTCCGTGGCCTCCAAAAGCAATATGTATATATCCTGCATCATCAATAAGTAGCGCTGGTTTACCGTGATTGTCTATTTTCTTTTTACGGTTGGGATCTTTTCCCATTTCACTCACGCCTGCTTTATAAGGCCCTTTCCATTCTTTAGTAGTATGGTTATATGAAGCTACATACGGATCTTCTAAAGCACCCTGATAAGCCACATAAGTAATACCTTTATGATATACTCCCGATGGATGTTGTACTATGGCTACTGCATTTCCAAAACCATTGTCGGCAAAATAGTCTGCTGTTTCTTCCTTTTTATCACTAGAATCTACGTCTTTTTTATTGGACTTACATCCTAATATAAAAAAGCATAAGCATACGCTAAAAATCAATTGTTTTTTAATCATTCGTTTATCACTATTATTTTAGATACTATAAGTTTAACAGGTCCTAGAAGGCCTGAAGTTAATAATTCATCATCTTTACGCCAATGTTTCCATGATGGAAATGTTATACGTTTTGATGGACGTTCAATATTTTGTAACAACCAATCTGGCAACTTTTTCATTTTATTGCCTTTGCGTTCAAAATCTAAAGGCAACGCTTCATCTCCAATTAATCTATTAGGCCAAAGGTTTGTAATTTTTACTTCAAGAGTATTTTCACCTTTTTTTACAAAATCATCTATATTCATTCTGAAAGGTGCTTTCCACAGAACACCTGCATTTTTCCCATTGATAATGACTTCAGCTATAACAGCTACACTTCCTAAATCGAGTTCTAAGCTTTTATCCGATAATAACAATTCATCAGAAATTGTAAATTCTTTTGTATACGTTGCGGTTCCTGAAAAGTGTTGAATACGTTCATCTTTATGATTTGACCAAGATATTAACGTATTGAATGCTATTCGTTCTGATGTCTCTAAGTTTGAATCAAAAGTAACATCCCAATTGTTTGATAAATCAATGGGTGCTGGTACGGAGGTTACTTCTGTAGTTTTTGTTTCCCCTGAAGCATTTTCGTAAGTGATTTTACCTGTATTGGATGTTATCCATTTGATAGTATCGTCACTATAAACTAACTCGGGTTTTGATGTATCTTTTGATAATTTTAAAAACTGTCCTTTAGGAATGAACATCGTGCGTTCTTCTCCATCCGTTTTGTATGTGATTTTTAAGCTGGTTTTATATCCTTCTGGAATTTGATTGTTTATCAACTCATTGGCAGCCAAAATATCAAAAGTATTGTTTGCAACTAAGTCTTTAATTTTATCAGTAACATCATACGTTTTATGATTTTGAGGAATCCCTTTCGTTTCTGCTTTAAATTTCCCGAATACGGCTTTTAAAACTTTTAGAGGTTTATTTCCTGCATCAATATTGATATGCTCTCGTTCTTCGGCATAAATTTGATGCTTGGTTTTACCTGTTTCGTATTCCATTCTAAACTCTTTTTTATAACCCATTGCAGGATCGCAATCACAAAAAGCTCTACTCATTTTAAAATCTAGTTTTCCATCTTTTATGGCATCATTTACTTTATCAGTAATATCGATTAATCCTTCTTGCAAAAATGTACCGTACTCTGCTTTTATTATTTCTAAGTTAGAAAGAGATTCTGTTTCTGAAGTCTCTAACTCAGTTGAAGCTTTAACTAAATGATTAGAATCTGAAGACTCCTTAAATACAACAAAAACCGATGCTTCCATACCTAGTTGTAACGGTACTGTTGTTGTACCATCTTGATTGTCTTTAAAAACCACGACATCTTTTGTGGTGCCTTTTTCTGAATTCCATAACTCTGGTTGTTTTCCAGAAACTCTAAAACTTACCATAATCTCTCGAGACTCTTTTCTAGCATTAGCGATAAAATAAATATCAGCATCATCTGTTTTTCTATGGATGAAATTCAGGTCTGTTTTATCGCTACTTTCTATTTTAAAATCTGGTGTTTGCTCACTTAAAACAGCTTTAAGCGGAATGTCTTTTACCAAACCTGTTTCCCATAATTCATTAACATAGGTTTCAACCAAATCATCGCAAGCGGGATAATTAGTTAAACTTGGCGATTGCGAAGGTTTTTTACCAATTACTTTTGCTCCACCAGCGACCAATTCTTTTATTTTTTGTAGTGTTTCTGGTTTTATAAAATCAGATTCTGGTAATACCAAAACATTATAAGCATTTCCAACTGAGGAATATATTATCCTATCTTTAACAGTTAAGTCTTTTAACTTATTGGCACCAATTAAATCGTAATCAAAGCCCATTTGTTTAATTTCTGGCTTTAAAAATGCGGTGTTTGGCGATGATTCTCCTGTAAATACCAAAACATCAGCTACATTTTTACCTTGTTGTAATAAAAACTGTGAGCGTGCCAAATAATCCATATACCCTTTACTCTGTTTCCACCACGTGTTTAATCGGTTAAAATCAAAACCGTGATAGCTTAAGGCTAAACCTGGTGCCACATCCCAAGGTTGATGCACATAGGTATGAAAAATAAATCGTGTAATGCCTTCTGCCCAAGCTCTATCTCCAATTGATTTTATATCTGCTGGATGCTTGTCCCAACCACCAATACCAGTAAAAGACTCTGCTCCAACAATAGCACTACCATTTAAGTGCGCTATAGAAGAAACAAATTTAGAGGAATCAAAAAACGGATAACCACCACTCCAAAATTCACACATGACAATATCGCCAGTAGCACCTACTTGCATATTATCAAATGGTCCCCAATACGGTTCTACAGAAAATTTCATACCGTTTTTATGACATAAATCTCTAAAATGCGCATAATAATTCTCTGCAATTAAATCGCCTATAGTTCTTCTAAAATCCCAAAGAAATCGTTCTGAAACTTCGCCACTATCTACATAATAGCCCGCTAAAGTTGGTAAATAAGCCATTAAATCATACCCTCTTAAATTCTCAAACTGCGTATCAAAACCAGCAGTCCAATTTGTAGTTTCTACCTCGTAACTATCAATTAAGCAATTATTTACCGTTGTACCTACTAAATCTCCTAGCTTATTGATTATGGGTTGAATACCGCCTTCCCAATAGACATCTACAGCTGTTTTACTCATTTTATCCACCTCTAAACCTTTGGCTTCTGGTGGTGCTGGCCGGTTGGTTGTTCCTATTGGTGTGTGCCCCAATCTTAAAATAACCCAATCTCCTTTGGGAATATCCCATTCTAAAATACCATCTTTTGAAAATTTTGAAGTCAAATTAATGATTTCTTCTTTTTGAATGATAGCCTCTTTTAAAATCTCCTTTTTATCGGGTAATAAATGATTTCGAATGCGTTCTGATAACATCTTATAGTCTAAACCGTCAATTTTTAACTCTACTTTAGGCTTAGGAAACGCCAAAACGGCTATATCTTTATAATAATCAAATTTAGTTTCAGGTTGTGGCAATTGACCTTTAAATAATTGGTTTCCTTTAATTGGTAATTCACTAGAAACCACAGTTTGCATTGCATATTCCGGCGTTACCCAAGGGCCACCGCTAGACGACCACCCTGCACTATTATGAAATGCCAATTCTAAGCCCAAACGTTTGGCTTCTTCTGCCGAAAATTTAAATAAATCTAACCAGTCTTCGCTTAAATATTTTACAGGACCTTGCGGAAACCCTAAGTGCACATTGAACAATTGCGCCTCTTGAATGCCCACTTGTTTCATGGCTTCTAAATCTTTTGTAATTCCGGATTTAGATACATTTCCGCTTATCCAATGCCACCACGTTCTGGCTTTTGCTTCGTTTGGCGGATTTTTAAATCCTTCTTCTAAGGTTATGGGTGGTTCAACTTTTTCTGAAGATGGATTACACCCAAAACATAAAAACAGAATAACTAAAATGACTATATTTTTCATTCGTTATTTTCTTTTTATAATTTTTGATGTCGATATCGTAACAGGTCCCAACAATCCAGAAGGCAATAATTCATCGGTTGCTTTTTGAAACGAATAGGCACTAAAGGTTTTTCTAGGTCCTTCAGGAAGCGGTTGGTTATTTCTGTACCAATCTGGCATTTTCTTATACTTCCCTCTATAATCTTCAGATCCAAAACCAGGTTTACTTCGTCTTACATCATACTCCGTTTGGTTTGGTAATTTTTCATCTCCAATTAAACGATTCGTCCATTGGTTTGTAATTTCTATTTCTAAAGTATTCATTCCTTTTTTTAATGCTGAAGTCACATCCAGAGTATACGGTGCAATCCAACTTACTCCCATATCTTTTCCATTTAAAATAACTTTTGCAATCACATCCACTTGCCCCAAATCGATTTGAAATTGTCTATCAGGCTTCAAAAACCTTTTTTCTATATTGAATGTTGTTTTGTAAATAGCTGTTCCAGAATAATGTTTAATTTCCTCGGTGCTGTCTGTTGTCCAATCAAACAAGGAATCGGTTTTTATGGTTGCTTTATAAAAATCTTCTTCTCTAAAATCAATTTGCCAATTCCCTTTTATTTCTAGAGGATTTGGAATATCTGTAACGTCAACTTTCCATTCTTCGGAAGTATTTACCAATGCCTTATAACTTCCGTTTGTACCCACCTGCATTACAAGATTACTCATTTCATCTAATGAAAATGAAGGTTTTGGCAAATCACTTTGGTCTATATAAGCTACTTTTGGATAGTTGGCTGAAGATTCTCTAAAAACAACAAATACAGATTCTTGCGGTTCCAAAGGGATCGAAACATTAGTACGACCGTTTTCGTGATTATATTCGGCTAGTTTTGTAATTTCTCCAGTTTCAGAATTCCATAGTTCAGGTATTTTACCATCTACTAAAAAACTACAGTTAAGTGTTTCGGGGTTTGTTTGATTATGGTTGTATACAAAATAAATATCTTCATTTTCAGTACGTCTGTGGTAAAAATTAAAATCGGATTGCCCTTCTACAATTAAATCTTTTTGAATCGTATTGGTTTCAAAAATTTGTTCCCAATCTACATTGCTATAAGTTCTTTCGTTAGACCAAATATCTCTTACTAAAGCATCAAATTCAGCTTTCATTTCTTTGGAAATGTTATACCCTCCTAGTTTTTTGGGTTTTTTACCCACAATTAAAGCGCCTTGTTGCGATAATTTATGAATCCCTCTTAAAGTTTTTAAATTGATAATATCATTTCTTTGCAAAGACAAGGCATTATACGTAATGCCATTAGGTAATTTTAATTTTCCGTTTTCTACTGTTAGTCGATTTACAATCACATCTGAATTTACACAATCGTATTTGTAAGCCGCTGGAAGTTTAGGTCGCATTTGGTTTGCATGAACAACATGACTTGGCGCTCTATCTCCTACAAAAACCAACACATCTAATACAGGGTTCCCTTGGCGTAACATAAAAGAGCCTCTTGCTAAATATTGAAACCATTCTGGACCTGCATTGTCCCACCACGTTTGTGTACGGTCTATATGCGAACCCACAAAACTCATACTCATACCTGGTTTTACATGTGTATTGGATTGATGTGCGAAACGATGAAACATATACTCGTTAATACCATTCGTCCATTCATAATCACCCTTTTCTTTGGCTAAGGCAGGATGAAAGCTCCAGTTTAATTTTGTGCTTGTAAAGGCTTCTGCAGAAATAACGTTTTTTTCATAAATATGACCAGCGGATACAGCTGCGCGTTTGTGTTTGTTTGGTTTTCCTAACCAAAATTCACCCATAGGAATATCAGCATTTCTACCAGCATCTAAACTATTAAAAGGCCCTACAAATCCATAAGGTTCAATGTAGGATATCAAACCATCTTGATGACATAATTCTGAAAAATAATCGAAATAATTAGTCACCATTAAATCGCTTACCAATTGTTTCATGTCCCAAAACACACCTTCAATGGTTTCATTATTTTCTATACTTTTACCAGCATACATCAATAAAAACGGTGTAAAATCGTAACCAAAACGTTCTTGGAATAGTTTCTCCATGTCGTATGTCCAGTTTTGTGGCCCAACTTCGTAACTATCTATTTCAACATATTGTAATGCATTTGGGGCATCAACTTTTGCTTGTTTTACCAATTTACCTACAAAGGCGTCGTAATGTACTTTTAATGCTTTTTTACTGAATTTATCTACTTCAAGACCTTTACCTTCATCTGATGATGGTTCGTTAGTGGCTCCAGAAGCCGTGAATCCAAAACGCATTATTGTCCAATTTCCTTCTGGTAATGTTGTCTTTAAAACGCCATCTGCATTCATTTTATCTGTTAAAACAATAATGTCTTCTTTTTTAATGAATGCTTTTGCATCAGTATTTCTAATTGGGCGTCTATTTTTTCTATAAGACGTGTACTCCATTATATTTCCTAAAACAGAACTTGCAGAAAGTTGCATTTCATAAATACCAGTATCCATTTCGGTTTCTATTCTAAAATAGCGTGCTGTAACGGGTTTAAAACTTTCATAGAAATAACATTCGTCTTTACCAATACGCTCTTCTTTAGGTTTGTGGGCTGCTGTAAAATTAACGCCATCGTCTGATTTCAATAACGTTAATCGCCCTTTACGCTTATTGATAAAAACATTCATTGAACGGATGGTGTGCGCTTTTCCATAATCGTATTGCACCCATCCTTTTGCTTTTAGATCTGCGTGTGTATTGGTTTGTTTATCGGTTGCTAAGATTACATTAAATGTTTTATCTGAAGAAGTTATAATAGGGTTTACACTTTCGTCAATCAATTCGGTTTCTAAGGTTGGATACGCCACAACAGCAATATCTTTGTAATAATTATGTCTTGCTGGTGGTTGTGGTAGTTGTATGTTGACTTCTTGACCGCCCTTAGTTATCACTTGACTATTTACCACAACTTTCATGGCATTTTCTGGTGTCACCCAAGGACCACCACTAGAGGTCCAGCCATCACAATTATGCACACCAAAACTCAGTCCTAGTTTTTCGCATTCTTTGGCACCATGCGCTAAGATATCGCGATGCTCTTGAGAATTGTAGGCTACATCTCCTTCTGGTAAACCCATGGTAACATTGAATACGAGAACGCCTCCAATACCAGCTTCTTTTATGGCTTTTAAATCTTTAGTAAATCCTGCTTTGGAAGCATTACTACTATTAATGTGATACCACGTTCTGGGTTTGGATTCTTGTGGTGGTGTTTGAAAACCACTTGCAAGACCATCTTTGCTATCTTGTTTTGTTTCAGATTGAGAGAATCCTTTTATAAAAAAAAGGCTTAGGACACACATAAAAAACACCTTCTTCATCATAGTATTATTAGATTGAATTTTTAATTATTTGCTATTTTCATTAGTACTAAATATAAATAACAACGCATTTAACACTAGTAAAACTGCTATTACATATATAACGTTCATCATACTTCAAATTTTAATCTACAAATAGCTCGTCTATGAATGGTCCACTTTCACCAGTAGTTTCTAATTTTATATTATTAGCTCCAGATTGCAATACTATAATGGTTGGCACAAACTTCCACTCCTTTTCCCAACCTCCTGTAGCTTTAAAATCCAAGGTTCTAACATATTCATCATTTACATACAGTTTCATTGGGTGTAATTTCCCTTCATTATTGTGCATATATCTAAAACGTATGCTATAATCACCTGGTTCGCCGTCATTTTCTTGGTACCAAGTAATAGCGCCTTCTTTTCCATCAAACCTTACAAAACCAGTTCCTTTGTAACGTCGTGCTTTTTTGTCTGCTATAGCACCTCCTTGAAGTATTCCGTCTTCTGCGGAAATATTTACACCTCTACCGATCCACATATCTGCGGAATGTTCATCACCCCAAAACAAGCCTTCATCTTTACCAAAAGTTTCTTCCATAGTCAACACCACTTTCCCGTTTTTCTTTACAATAGCTTTTACTGTTGTACCCTCTGAAATTTGAAATGGTTCTTTATATCGTAATCCATTAGTTTCAGGATTGTCGCCATTTGTGGTATATAGAATCTCTAAATTCGATGCTTTCGAATCTCCTAGAATTGAAATATCTTCTGCATCAATAGTAATTTTGTTGGATAGATACAATGCTTTATCTCCAAGAATAGATGCAGTAATTATTGATGCTATTTCAGCGTCTGGTTTTGCCCTTAAAAACAATCTTGTTTTTCCAAAAAACAAAGCTCTAAAATCCGCTTTTGTTCTACTTGTAGGATCTATAGGGTTTCCATTTTCCATAGACACTTTATTTAAATCGCCTTGAATATTGTAGTAGATTTTATTTTCTCCGTAAGGATAGAAGTTGTTATTTTCATCTACGCTTTCAGATGTTACAATATAGCTTGCTGCAAACCCATCCTCAGCTTTTAATTTCATTAATGTGGTGTTTAATTTTGACGGTTGCTTACTCGTTTTAAATGATGTGCGTTTTACTTCCTTTCCATCAATATAAGCTATCGCTTCAATAGTACCCGCTTCATAAGGCACCATCCATTCACATTGCATCTCGTTCCAAATGGTTCCTGGTTTGTCTTTACCTAGAGATTTTCCGTTTAAGAACAATTCCACCTCCTCAGCATTAGAATATACCCAAACTGGAATAACTGTTCCCTTTTCCATTCTAGGATGTGTCCAATGTGGTAACATATGAATCATAGGTTCTTTTGTCCATTGGCTTTTATAGAAATAGAACAGGTCTTTTTTAAAACCTGCTACATCTAGTGCTCCGCCCATAAATAAATTGAACGGTAAGCCGCCGTGTACTAAACCTGCTTCACCATAATAATCGAAACCTGTCCAACGGAAATGCCCGCTATGCCAAGGTGTATCGCGCATAACTTCCCAATATTTTCTTGCTGAAACTCTTACAGTAGCATTATCATAAGAGGAATTAAAACGTTGTTTTCTGTTCCTCCAGTTTTTAGGATTTATCCCTTCATAGAAGAAAACTTCTTTCTCAGTTAGATTAGGTAACTCATACGTTCCTGGCAACTCATTATCGCGCCACCACGTTTGTGTTCTGTAATAGCCTCGTGTTTGCCATGTATGTGGAGCTTCAGTAGAAATAAATGGTTTATCAAACGTTTTACTTTCTATAAACGACTTTGTTTCCGAACCACCATTAACACCTTGAATATCCATATCTTCAGGGTTTCCTGCTCCTGATGTAAACAAACGTGTTGGGTCTAAACTTTTACCAAATTCAACCATTTCTGGCGCTATATCACTATGTGTCTCGTTTCCTAAACTCCATACAAAAATACTAGGATGGTTTCTATCTCTTGTAATCCATTCTTTTACATCGCGTTGCCACCATTCATCAAAGGCTTGTTTGCCATAATCTTGCGGTGCTTTTTTGTGCCAACCATCAAAAATTTCGTCCATAACTAACAAACCAATTTCATCACAGATATCATAAAACATAGGTGGAGTTGGGTTGTGCGAAGGGCGAATGGCATTAATCCCCATATCTTTTAAAGATTGAAGTTTCCAACGGAGCATGGGCTTTGTCCATGCGCCTCCAACAGGGCCACCTTCCCAATGCTCGCAAGTTCCTTTTAATTTTACATTTTCACCATTTAACCAAAAACCTGTTTCGGTTTTCCACTCTACAGTTTTAAAACCGAAATTAGTTTCAACCTCATCTATAATCTTTTTACCATCTAATATTTGAGTAATGGCTTTGTATAAGGTTGGGTTTTCTGGACTCCATAATTGTGGGTTCTCAATTTCTAATTCAATAGTTGGTTGTGACGACTTTAATTTTCCACAAAAATTATTAAGTACATTTCCATCTGATGAAAATAGTTTTACATCATACTTTAAGCCTTTTATAGAACCATTAATTTCTGCATCAATAACAACTGTTGCTTTGGTTTTTTGAATTGAAGGCGTTTTTATAAAAATAGTATTGGGTTTAAAATGAACCGCGTTTACCTCAATTAATTTAACAGCGGCATAAATTCCGCAAGGGTGATACCAACGAGCGGAAGGTTCTAAACTGTTATCTACTCTAACAGCGATAATGTTCGCTCCTTCTTCTAAGTGTTTTGATATATCGTATCTAAAACTGATATAACCATACGGACGTTTTCCTAGATAATTTCCATTTACCCATACTTCGCTATTCATGTATACTCCATCAAAATTGATATATGTTATTTTTGAAAGACTTTCTTTTTTTACATTGAACTGCTTGCGGTACCAACCAATACCACCATCGTGATAGCCACCACCTTGTCCTTGGTCTCCTCCTTTTCTCACACCCTTTTCGAACGACCAATCGTGAGGAACGTTTAAAACATTCCAAGAGGAATCATCTATTTTTTTATTTGAAAATGAAGGATTATCTTCTAAAATAAATTGCCAATTATTGTTGAAGTTTATGATATGGCGTTGTGCATATCCAAAAGATATATATAGCGCGAATAATAAGAAAGTAAGAATGTTTTTCATTGTTTGCTCTGAAATCGGAATATCAAATCAAACTTAACTTATAATAGCCTTAAAATAGTCCTGTTGTGTCCTGTACTAACATTTAGCCTTAATCTTAAAAATTCAATATTCCATTAATTCTTAGAACTCATAAATTTTTTAGAAAATTCTGATGGTGTTAGGCCATACTTCTTCTGGAAACATTGGCTAAAATATTTAGGTCTTTTAAAGCCAACCTCATAGGCTATTTCAGAAATATTTAATTTATTTATTTCTAACAATTTTGATGCGTGATGCAACCTTATTTCTTGAATAAAATCATTTGGTGTTACATTAGACCAAGCCTTAATTTTTGTAAAAAGCATAGAACGACTTACTCCTAATTCTTCAGAAAATTGGGCAATATTAAAACCTTGATTAGAAATATTATCTTTTACTATTTTAAGTGCTTTATTAAGCAGCTTTTCGTCTAAAGATGTTAAAGAAACATCTGTTGTTACGAAATTTTTATCTGATGAAAACTTATCTTTTAATCGCTGTTTAAACTCTAATAAGTTTTTTATTTTAAGGTTAAATTCTTTTAGGTTAAAAGGTTTACTTATATAGTCGTCGGCACCACTTTCTAAGCCTTCAAATTTGTAAATTAACGAAGAGCGTGATGTTAAAAGAATAACTGGAATATGGCTAGTTGCCAATGTAGTTTTAATTTTAGAGCACAATTCTGTCCCTACCATTTCGGGCATAACCACATCACTTACTATTAAATCGGGTAAATGCTCTATGGCCTTTTGCAATGCTACTTTACCATTTTCGGCCTGAATAACGTTATAATTTGGTTTTAATATTTCTTTTATAAATGATCGTAACACAATATTATCTTCGACAATAAGAATCGTGTGCTTCTTTTTCTCTAAAAGTAAATCTTCTGGACTATCAGTTGCTTGAACATCTGCCACATTAATTTGAGTGAGATATTGAGATACATCATCACTCATTTTAAAATTCTTTTGTATTTCTTGTTCTGATAAATGCTCTTTCCCCAACTTTAGTTTTACTGTAAAAACCGCCCCTTGTGGTTGTAAATTACTTACTGAAATTTCACCATGATGAAGCTTTACTATATTGCTTGCTATAGCCAACCCTATGCCTGTACCTTTTTGAGATACTTCATCTGTTTCATTGTAATTATTAACCTCAAAAAAACGATCAAAAATCTTATCTAAATATTCTTCTTGAACACCTACGCCCGAATCTTTAACTTCAATAACAACCTTATTGTTTTCTTTATAAATATTTACACTAATATCCCCTCCTTTTTTGGTGTATTTAAAGGCATTTGATATTAAGTTATAAAACACGCGTTCTAGCTTATATCTATCATAATACACCTCGATTTTATCGTGAGACTTATTGAAGGTATAATTGTAATTTCCGTGTTTAGCATATTCAGAAAAAGACAAATATATTTCTTGTAAGAATTTAACAACATTACCTTCGGCTGCTTGAAGCTTTAATTGATTACTCTCTAATTTTCTAAAATCCATTAGCCTGTTAATAAGACGTAATAAGTGATTAGCACTACCATCTATAATCTTCAGCTTTTTATAAATAGCATTAGATCCTGAATAATCATTTAATATATTTTGAAGTGGCCCTAATATTAAAGTTAGAGGTGTTCTAAATTCATGAGAGATATTTGTAAAAAACTTAAGTTTAGCTTGATTTAACTCTATGTTTCTTTTATTTTCTAACGATTCTAATTCCAATTTATGCTTTAATCTTGACTTGGATTGAAGCATCCAAATAATACCATATAATATAGCAAAGGCCAACAAAATATAAAGTGTATAAGCCCACCAAGTTTTCCAGGGTGCAGGATGAATAATTATTTTAAGTTTTGTTGTTCTTTTTCCCCAAACATTATCATGATTAGCTGCTTTAACTTGAAAACTATAAGTACCCGCTGTTTGAAGTGTAAAAAAGGCTTCTGTTTGCTTTGTATATGTCCATGCATCATCCAAACCCTTCAAACGATATGCATATCGAGTCCCATTAGAACTCACATAATTCGGCAAAGCATAACTTATAGAAAAATTTGAATTATTATGATTAAGTTCTAATACATCTAAATAATTTATACTTTTAGATAGCACACCTCCTTCATCAGTAATAGGGACAATTTCATTTTTAATCTTAAGCTCTGAGAGTATTACTTTGTCTACGTTTGTACTCTTTAAAAGTTTTTTTGTATTAAATGTAGTAACCCCTTGGAGGTCTCCAAAATAAACCTGATCATTAATTTTTAAACTAGAATTTGGCCTAAAATCATTATTCGATAAAACCTCTCTCTGATCGTAAGCTATACTTGTTTTACTTATGGTGTTATATTTTACAATACCTCTATCTGTACTTAACCATAAAACGCCACTATTATCTCCAATAATTGAGTTTACCGTAGAAAATTTATTTATTTTTCTAATAGCTACGTGTTTAAAAGTATCTCCTTCTAATTTATACAATCCATTAGTTGCGGTTCCGGCCCAATAATTATCGTTATTATCTTTATAGACAGCATTTATATTAAAGGTTTTAAACAATTTATTTTTTAGATATTTTTTTGCATTTGCTGTTCCATTTATATTTAACTTTAATATTGTTAAACCTCCTATTCCCCCAACCAATAAATTGTCATTTTTATCAATTTGTATACTTTTAATAATACTTGATGCTAATAACGGCTTGCTGTATGTTTTTAAAGACTTTTCATTTAAATTATATCTAATTAACCCTTTAGTAAAAGTACCTATATATATATTATTTTTTGAATCCTTTTTAATATCTAAAACAGCAACATTGCCTATATAGCTTTTGAGTTCTGAAGAAATAATATCATTTCTAAGTTCTTTCTTTTTTAAATCATAAACCAACATCCCATTATTAGAAGTTCCCACAAAGAGTAAATTAGGTTTTACATAACACATAGACTTTATGGCATAACCTGTATTTTTATCTAATTCACCTATATTTAAAACTTCTGAAATATTACCAGAGTTATCTAATACACTTACTATACCGCCATCTGTAGCGAAATAAATATTGGATTTATTGTCTGCTACTAAACTATTAGTAATATTGTTTTTTAAATTATTGTTTTTAAAATGCAAAAAGTTTTGATAAGATTTGTCCCATGTGACGACACCTCCATTTTGGGTGCCTAACCACATAAATCCACTTTTATCCTTATAAATTGTTCTAATAAAATTTTGAATAGAAAAATAGCCTGTTACATCACCTTCTGATATTGTAATTTTTTTATTAGATGGTGTTACAATAATAAGCCCATTTGTAGTAGCCAACCATAAATTATTATCATTATCAATTTCTATATCTCTAACATCAATATCTTTAGGTATATCTATTCCTTTTGGACGGCTAAACTGTTCTGTTTTTATATTAAATATAAGATAACCATCATACTTAGTAGCCACACCTATAATATCTGGAGATATTTCTAAAATATTATTTATTTGAAAATCAGTTCTTGTACTGCTTATATGATATTCCTTAAAACTAAATTTATGGTTTTCATCTTTCACAACTTTAATAATACCGTTGTTAGTTGCTAACCATTTATTGTTTTTTTTATCTTGAATAATATCGTAAACAGCTCTAAACTCATCTGTTGCATTTCCTTGTAAAAGTCTTAAAAATCTATCCTTCTTTTTCTCATATATGGAAACTCCATTTCCTGTACCAAACCAAATATTACCTCCAGAAACCTCTAAACTACTAATCACCAAACTATTGCTTAGAGAATACTTATTAGAAGAACGCCTATGATATCTTTTAAATGTATTTTTTTCTGGATTATACTTATTTAAACCATTAAATGTTCCTGCCCAAATATTGCCCTCTTTATCTAACAATACGTTAAGCACCTCACTACTACTTATACTATATTTATCTCCTGGAATATTTCTATAAACCGTAAACTCTCTCCCATTATATTTATTTAAGCCATTACTTGTAGCAAACCACATTTGCCCCAGCTTATCCTTAACTATAGAAGACACGGCATTATTAGATAAACCATTAGATATATTAATGTCTCTAAAGTTATATTCACTTAATTGAGCAAACAATACGTTTATATTAACCAAAAAGAGCAATAAAAATGTTTTAAAATTCATCGAGTTTTAGCTTGAAAGTAAGTAAACAGTTAGTATCATATTTTTAAATTACAATTGAGAAAAGCAATGTAAAAAATAGCTTCATTTTATTTGCCAATAAAAGGGTAAACTTATAAGTTATTATAGGTAATATATGCAATATAATTATATTTTTATAACAAAAAAGGAAGTCCTATATAGATAGTCTTCCTTATACTTATGATACTCTCCTTCTATTTAAATAGAGCCTCTATCTAAAAAATAAAAAGGGGCTTTTACTTTTTCTTTCCTGTTTTCCATAATCATTTTTGCTGCTTGCTCTCCAATAGCTTCAAAATCAGTAGAAATAACAGTAATGCTTAATAATTGTTTTAAAGGAGTATCGTTATATGATATAACTCCAACATCTGAACCTAGTTTTAGATTAGTTTCATTAATTTTATTTATTAAATTTACTAAATCCTCTTCTTCTATTGTGATGTATAAGTTTTTATGATCTACTTGAAATCCACTTGAAATCTCTTCAATAATTTCAAAATCAAAATTATTACAAAAACAATACTTTCTAAAACCGTCTAAAATTTTTGTTGGATAAGGATAAAATGCTTTTTTTGGATAGACCAAGAATAGTTTATTATACTTAGCTATTTTTTCTTGACCCTTTTGCAAAGCCGTGAATATATCATTTTCAAAATCTTGAAGTATCTCTATAAAATCACCCTGTATTTGGTGATGCCTACTATCTAGTAAAACAAGTTTTTCTTTTGGGATTCCATTAATAGCATTATTTACTTTATCGGTAAAACTTGTGTAAGACAAGTTTTCTGTTCTAAAATGTGGAAAAACTAAATAGTAATCATAAGAGGATTTATACTTCTCTATTAATTCGACAAAGAGCGATTCATCACAATGATAACTCTTAATATCAACATGATAATTTTCTCCCATTTCTTTTAGAAATGAATTATACATCATCATCTTATAAGGACTTAATTTATTAACAAAAAACAAAACCTTTATCTTTTGTATGAGCTGGTTTTCTGCTATAAAAGTGCCCCTACCATGAACAGAAACTATCACTTTACGCTTTTTTAAAACTCTATAAGCACGTTCTACCGTATCTCTAGATAAGTAACATTCTTGACTTAATTTATTTATTGATGGTACTTGGTCTCCAACTTTAGCATTTCCATTAGAGATATTATAAATTATAGAATTTATAATCTGCAAATATTTAGGCACCATAGAATCTGAATCCACTCTAATATAGTCTATCATAGCTTTCTAGTTTTAGTTATTACAAAACTATAAAAGCTCGCTAAACCAAAAATTTGAAATGAGGTAACTAAAAATTTTTTAACAGGTTTTAGCTATTATAATTCTATATAAAAGCTATGTAATTATAAACTGCCTACTTTACCTTTTTCTGGGTATATCATTTTGCAAAAAAGGCTTTATTTTTCTAGGAAATTGAGATTCTAAAAGCCCTTTCATTCTTTTTTCAACTTTTGCATATTTAGAATTTCCAGATAAGTTAACAAAAGATAATAAACTGTTTTTATGCTCATATAATTCTGCGCCTAAAACTTCTTGAGTTTTTGAATTTCTCCATTCGGTATAACGCCATTCTCCATCTGTAGCAGTACAACCCATTATTTTTTCTCCTCTAGCATATACACTAGTAGCGACTTCGTCCCATTTCGTATTAGGATTATCGATTACAGGTAACAAACTTTTTCCATCGGATTTTGGTCCTTCTAATTCACATATTTCTACTAAAGTTGAAAAAATATCTACATTTTCTACTAATGCATCTGATGTTTTACCAACTTTCCTTTTCTTATAATTTGTTTCTCTACTAATAATTAAAGGTACTCTAACATCTATTTCTACATTGGAGTGTTTACACCAAGCACCATATTCGCCAATTTTATAACCGTGGTCACTCATAAATATTACCATGGTATTTTTGCGTAAATCTAAATCCTCTAAGGTTTGCATGACCTTGCCTACCTGTGCATCAATATAGCTCACAGAAGCATGATAACCGTGAATTAAGGTACGGGTTAAATCATCGTCTAAATCGCCCTCATCGGGAATACCGTGGTATCCTTTTAGTTCTCCCCATTTGCTAAAAGCCAAACGATACATACCTTCTGGTTTTTCTCTTGACGGTACCTCAAACTTATTTCTATCATACAAATTCCAGTATTTTTTTGGTGCATTAAAAGGTAAGTGCGGCTTGCTTAACCCCACGAACATTAAAAATTTATCATCTTTAATTTCGTTTAGCGTTTCAATAGCATATTTAGCTGCACGCCCATCTTTGTAAGCTTCGTCTTCCACATCGGCATCTTCAAAAGCAGGTCCCTTTAATGGCTTAACACCTTCTGCTTTTAAACGCTGCATTAACGCAATGTTTTCTGGCTTAACATAACTATTTGACTCTTTTGGAAAATGGGTGGTCCAACTGGATTTATCGTCTGAAGCATGATGATACACTTTTCCTATACTTACCGTTTTATAGCCATTTTGTTTGAATAATTGTGGCATAGTAACCACATTTTTATGCACTTTACGAAGTGGCGTAAAAATACTGTAAATACCCAAAGATTGCGGACGCAGCCCTGTTAGCGTGCTCATTCTAGATGGTGCGCAAATGGCTTGTTGCGTGTATGCTTTGTTAAACATTACACCTTCTTTAGCCAACTTATCAATATTTGGTGTTATTGCTGTTGGGCTGCCATAACAACCTAATTCTGATCTTAAATCATCAACATAGAATACTAAAATATTTGGTTTTTCGCTTTGCGCGGAAACTTTGAATACACAAAAAATAATACAGATTAATAGAATTAATTTCTTCATTTGAAAACGTTGTTTATTGATTTAAAAATACCTTGACGGATTAGCCCGCGTAAGGGATTAAAGCATTTGTTGAAGCTCTCCCGATTTTTTATCGGGAAGCGACTGCAGAAAGTCCGAGCCTTTTGGGTAACCTGCCTGCCAGCAGGCAGGCGCCAAAATAACTTATTTAGTTAGCCATAGGCTTTGGAGACTGCACAACTCCTTCTCCTTTATCAAAACTCCACCAATCTATGGCTCTTCTATCCATACTTAGTTTATAGTTCCATTTTTTCATATAATAGTCTCTTGGTCTTACTTCGTCTCCAATGTTTGCTAGCTGTTTTTGAAGTTTAGCATCTAAATCTTTTTGAATGTTTACAAACTCTGTTTTACCTAGTAAATTATTTTGCTGGTAAGGGTCTTTAATATTATCGTAAAACATACTTGGTCCGTTGGGTGTTATGGCGTAGGTATATTGCTTAGTTCTTATAGCACGGTAAGGAGCATCTTTAAAATTGGCACCAAATGGAGCAACATTCATCACTAAAGCGGCTCTATCTGCGTTTGGATCTGGATTTTCAATTAGCTTAGATAAGTTTTCACCTTCAATAGTTTTAGGTATTTCAATTTTAGCCAACCCTAATAAAGATGGTAAAATATCTGGGGTTGTTAAAGGCGCATTGACAACCGTTCCTTTATTATTTCCTATGGAAGGATAGTGAATTAAAAAGGGCACTCTAATAGACTCGTCCCAAGCTAATTGTTTTACAAAGGGTTTTACACCATGCGCGCCCATCATTTCGCCATGGTCTGAAGAAAAGACAACAATGGTGTTTTCTGACAATCCCAGTTCTTTAATTTTATCTAAAACACTTCCTATAGCTTTATCAGTAGCTGTGGCATGTGCATAATATCCTTGTAATTCTTTACGCGCTCTCTCTTTATACTTATCTGAAATATTTGGGTTTAGTGTTAAAGATTCTGGCGGATACATATCTTTATATTGCTTAGGTGCAGAACCATGAGGATAATGCGGGGTTGCAATGGAGATTACGGCCAGAAATGGTGCTTTATCATTAGCATGTTCTGTTAAATATTGATTCGCATCTTTAGATATAGCAAAAGGCGAATACGTTTTCCAATGTTTTATTTCGGGATCATCATTATCATAATATGGCATTTTTGTGTAATTATGAGAACACTCTAAACCTCTCCAAAAATCGAAACCTTGTCGTCTTTCTTTTGGTATAAATGTCGATCTGCCATGGCCATCTAAATGCCATTTCCCCCAATATGCTGTGTTATAACCTTCGGACTTAAAAATTTCAGCCATGGTTAATTCTTGAGCTGGCATGTGCAAGTCGTTTAAAAACATCCCTGTAGTGGTCGGAAATCTACCAGTAAACAATGCCGCACGATGAGGCGTACATACTGGTGTTACCGAAACGGTATTGGTAAAGTTCACAGATTCCTGTGCAAAAGCATCTAAATTTGGGGTTTTTACATCGGGATTCCCCGCATAACCCAAAGCAGAACCTCGCCATTGGTCGGTTAAAATATAAACGATATTAGGTTTTTCTGCTTTTGAAACAGCACTCGTCTCCGGATTGTTTTTTTCATTTTTACAACTAAAAAATGATACTAAAACGACTAAAGCTGATAAGACTATTTTTTTTATTTTCATTGAAATGTTTTTATTTAATTTTTGACGTAAACTTATAAGTTCCCGGTTGTACCGAAATCTCAAAAGAATCGTTATTCGTGTTTAAAAGTTTTATCTTCGAATTTTCGCTGAACGATTCGCCATTTAGTACCAAATCATTTTGAGTATTTGCAGGAATACTAACTTTTGCCGTTGTATTTGGTGGCACAACTATTTCCAAGTGAAATTCACCATTTATAATTTCCCAAGAAGACGATACTTTACCGTATGGTGTATTTACACTTGCTGCGGCCGATGTTAACGGTTGTCTAGGTTTAGGAGCAATCCTAATAGATTTATAACCTGCTTCTAAAGGTGCAATCCCTGCAATGCGTTCATACATCCATTCACCGATAGCTCCATAAGCGTAGTGATTTAAACTATTCATTCTCTGCGGATTGAAACCTTCTGCCTTACTATAACTATTCCAACGTTCCCAAATGGTGGTTGCACCTTGATTGATAGAATAAAACCATGATGGATAGGTTTCGTTGAATAATAATTTATACATCAAGTCAATTTCGCCAGTTTCATCGAGTACTTGTGATAATAATGGCGTTCCTAAAAACCCAGTTCTTAAATGGTTATCTGCAGCTTCTATAGTTTCTAAAAGGTTATTTTTAGCATTGGCTTGTTTATCTTTAGACAACAAATCGAAAGCTAAAGCCAATAAATAAGAGGTTTGTGTTTCTGTAACACCTTTTACTTTACCTGTTTCATCAAAAAACTCTTTTTCGAATGCTTTTGCAACTGAAGTAAATAAGGCTTCATATTTTGCTTGCTCTTCAGTTTTACCTAAAACGGCAGCAGTTTGGGCTGTTAATTTCGCTGAATGTGCAAAAAATGCAGTTCCAATTAAACTATGCGAAGTGTCCCCTTTGTTATTACCATTTGCTGGAAGTGGTTGCAACCAATCTGCAAAACCACCCATAGAAGAAATATAATTTTTTGAAGTAGATTTATGATGAGCTACCCAACCTTTCATGGTCTCAAAATTTTCTTCAAGAATTGTTTTATCCCCAGTTCGATAGTAAATTTTCCAAGGGATAATAGTACACACATCTCCCCAACCTGCACTCACTTTATTGTTATATAAAACGTCGGGCACTACGAAAGGAATACCGCCATTTTCATATTGAGATTCTCGCACACTTTGCATCCAACTTGCCCAGAATTTATAAACATCGGCATTAAAAATGGAGGTTGGACCAAACACTTGTGCATCACCAGTCCATCCCATACGTTCATCACGTTGCGGACAATCGGTTGGAATATCAAAAAAGTTACCTCTTAAACCCCAAACAATATTACTTTGTAATTGATTTAGTTTTTCGTGAGATGATGTAAATGTGCCATTCTCATCAAAATCTGAGTATTGTACAACACCAATAACCCAATCTTTTTTGGGTTCTTTTGACGTATCAAAACCACTTAATTCTACATATCGAAATCCGTGAAATGTAAACTTTGGAGACCATTCTACCACACCATCTTTTGAAGCCGTGTAATAATTGGTAGACTGCGCTGTTCTATAGTTTTTAGTATAAAAAGTACCTTCAGGAGATAACATTTCTGCAAACCTTATTTTTAATGTCTGTCCTTTTTTCATTGGTACCTTTAATACTGGAATACCAACCATATTCTGTTTTAAATCAAAAATAACAGCAGCATCTTGTTTAATAAGTTCTTTCGTTGCTAATTCAATTTTATTTTTAACTGTGGTATGGCGTTTTGGCTCTAAACGTATGGTTTTATCTAAAGGAAATGTATTAACGTCTTCCCATGATTTATCATTAAAACTATTGGTTGCCCATCCTTCCATTTCAAAATTAGCATCGTAAGTTTCACCATCATATATTTCTGAAACTCTAATAGGTCCTTTTGTTGTTCCTTTCCAACTTGCATCGGAAATAACAACCTCTTTTGAACCATCTTTCATGGTTAATTCTAGCTGACACAAAATCTTTGGTGTTTCGGTATTAAGCCAATACTTTTTCATCCAACCCAATCGCCCAGAATGCCATCCAGCAGCAACTTCAATTCCAATGGTATTTTGGCCTGATTCTATTAAATCACTAACATCATACGTAATGGTTTCTATACGCTCTTTATAGGGCGTATAACCCGGCGGCATCACATCGTCACTAACGTCTTCCCCATTTATAGCTACATCAAAAACACCTTTTGCTGTAATGTACAATCTGGCGGAAGCCACATCATTAGACAATTCAAACCCTTTTCTTAAATACTGTGGTCTGTGAATTACGTTATTTTGACTACCCAAAACGTTTTCTTTTTTGGTATCTAAACCAATCCATTTGCCTTGCCAATCATTATTTGACAACAACCCTAATTCAAAATGATTAATATCACTCCAAGCGGAAGCATCGCCATCTTGATTCCAATATTTAACCTGCCAGTATACTTTTTGACGCGATTTTAAATCGGCACCAGCATAATTAACCCAAACCGATTGGTCTGTCTCTTGTTTTTTAGAATCCCACAAGTCTGGATTATCAGGTAATAAATCCGGGCTACTTGCCACTACTATTTGATATGCAGACTGACTTTTGATATTTTCTAAAACTGGTAATTTCCAAGAAAATGTTGGATTAGCATCGTAAAAACCTATTGGATTTTTAAAACCTTCTGAAATGGATAAATCTTTAGGGCTTTCTAATGATGACTGCTCGATGCAAGATGTGAAACTGAAGTATATTAAGCTCAAAAATATGATAACGTAGCTATTGAAATTAGATTTTTTATTCATCAGATTTTATTTTAGTTTGAAATTGATAAGCACCGGCACGAACCGCTATTACAATGTTTTTTTTGTTTTTTTGAATTAACTTAAATGGTGAAGATTCATCTAAAATATTACCATTTATAAATATATCTTGATTTGATGACTTAGAAAGATGTACTTCTGCACTTGTATTTGGCGGAATTATTACATCTAGAAGGAAAATACCATTTTCAAGTTTCCATGAAGATGATGCTTTTCCATAAGGTGTATTTAAATTTGCTGATGCCGAAGTTAAAAACTGTGTATTTGGAATTGGCGCAATTCTTATTTTTTTATAACCAGGCTCCAATGGTGCTAAACCGGCAATGCGCTCGTACATCCATTGCCCAATAGCGCCATAAGCATAATGATTTAAACTATTCATGCTTTGTGGGTTATAACCATTTGCTTTACTGAAGCTATTCCAGCGTTCCCACATGGTAGTTGCCCCTTGATTTATCGAATAAAACCAAGATGGATAAGTTTCTTTAAACAATATCTCATACATTAAATCTATCTCACCCATATCATCCAAAACCATTGGTAATATTGGCGTTCCTAAAAAACCAGTTCCTAAATGATTATTGGCTTTTTTAATTTCTTCTAACAAATGTTTTTGCGCTTTTACTTTGGTTTCTGGTTGTAGTAAATCAAAATATATAGCTAATAAATAACTGGTCTGCGTTTGCTTTTTGTTTTTAAATTTTCCGTTTTCATCAAAAAACTTTTTTTCAAAAGCTGCGGCAATATCTTTATATAAATTTTTGTGTTTTTTTTCATCTTCAGTTTTACCAAGAACACCTGCTATTTTTGAAACTAAATGTGCTGAATGTGCAAAATATGCTGTGTTTACAAATTTTCCAGGAGTATCTCCTCTATTCCCCATTTTTCCGCCTTTCTCAGGATAAGGTTGTAACCAATCTGCAAACGAGTGTGTATCTGGAATAAAATCTTTTGCTTTAGACTGGTAATAGGCTACCCATTTTTTACCCATTTCAAAATTCTCTTCCAACACGGTTTTATCTCCTGTAATATTATAAATATCCCAAGGAATAACGACACAGGCATCACCCCAACCTGAGCTTGCTCTGTTGTTTTGAAGTACATCCGGAATTATGAAAGGCACCAATCCATTGTCGATTTCCGATTGTGTTTCTCTCATACTTTGTAACCAAGCTGTCCAAAAGGCATGGGTATCAAAATTAAATAGCGCTGTTGGCGAAATAACTTGAGCATCGCCAGTCCAACCTAAACGTTCGTCGCGTTGTGGGCAATCTGTTGGAACATCTAAAAGGTTATCTCGTAAACCCCAAGTGATATTACTTTGCAATTGATTTAATTTTTCATGTGAAGAGCTAAATGTGCCATTTTTTTTAAAATTCGAATGTTGCACCAAGCCTTTTACCCAATTATTCTTTGGCTCTGCTGAAGGATCAAACCCTGATAATTCTACAAATTGATACCCATGAAATGTGAATTTTGGTATGTATTCAATAACACCATCCGTAGCAGCGATATAATAATCGGTTGATTTTGCAGAACGGTAATTTGTTGTATAAAATGTACCGTCGGACAATAACATTTCAGAAAAACGAATGGTAAGTGTATCGCCTTTTTTCATAGGTACATTTACTTTTGGAACGCCTACCATATTTTGCTTCATATCAAAAATTACTGATTCTTTTGTAGATGAAACAATTTCTGCATCTTCTATAACGGCTTTTGTTCTAATGGTTTCATGACGCTTTGGCTCTAGCTTTACGCTATCTAGAATAGCTTCTATTTCTGTTGCTTGCCATAACGAATCATCGAAGCTAGTTGTGGACCAATTTGGCATTTCTAAATTAGCATCATATACTTCCCCATCATATAAACTAGCTAATCGAATTGGGCCGTTGGTTGTCCCTTTCCAAGATGCATCAGAAACTATTACTTTTTTTGCACCATCTTTTAGATTTATTTCTAACTGACATAAAATTTTTGGTGAAGCAAAGTTTTCATAAACGGCGGTACCTCTACTAATTCTTCCCGAGTGCCAACCTGAAGCTAATTCTACCGCTATTGCATTTTTACCAGATGTTATTAAATCCGAAACATTGTAAGTTATAGTTTCAATACGTTTATTGTAGGGTGTCCAACCTGGTGGCAGAACATCATCACTTACATCTTTTCCATTTACATGCACATCGAAAACACCTTTGGCTGTGATGTATAACCTTGCGGATGCAACCTCTGAAGACAATGTAAATTCTTTTCTTAAATATTGCGGCCTATGCATTAAAAATTTACGCACACCTTTAATACTATCTTTCGCGGTATCTAAACCAGTCCATTTTGCTTTCCAATCGGAATTTTTTAATAATCCTAATTCAAACGCATTAATAGCACTCCATTTTGAAACGGTTTCATCTTGATTCCAATATCGTACTTGCCAAAAAACTTTTTGACGAGATTTTAAATCTACACCTTGATATTTCACAAAAGTGGATTGTGAACTATTTTGTTTTTCTGAATCCCATAAATCTGGATTGTTTGGTAATAATTCTTTTGAAGAAGCTACAACAATTTGATAAGCCGATTGTGTTTTTATGCCTTCGGAGGCAGGTAATTTCCATGAAAATGCAGGAGCTGCATCGAAAAAGCCTATCGGGTTTTTAAAACCTTCTGAAAGTGTTAACTCAGATGGTTTTTGTACATTTTTTTCACTACAAGACATCATTCCCCAAAACAGAATTAGGTAAAAAACATGACATAGTGTTGATTTATGAGCCATTAAAAATTTAAGCTGATTTTTAACATAAGCAATGTCTAAATTGTTAACCATAAAACTATCCTGATGTATCTTGATATTAATGGTTTTATTATTATCAAACCCATAAATTAGTTGATAACTAACTTACTACTGTAAACATATTTGTTATCTCCAATTACTTTTATGAGATAAAGTCCTGGGGTAAAACGGTTTTTGTTTTCAATCTCTATACGATTTGAATTTATTTTATTTTTGTAAACCGCCTTACCTAACATATTATAAATTACAACATCTGCATTTTGCAAACCATCTAAAAGAATAGTGAAATTACCATCAGCGGGATTAGGATATACCTTTATAGAATTACTTGCAAAATTATTATCGGCTATACTAAGGGGGGCATTACTTGCCAACTCCACTTTCCATTTACTTCTGGCATCAGTAATATTGGCTGTTTTATTTAAATATTCATCTACACCTTCATGATATAAATAGTTATTACCATCTTTAACTGAAAACCTATAGGCTTTTTCAGCTTCTATGTAATTCGCTGTCCATACTTTATCAACATCTGTATTTGGAGAGGTTCTACCCGTACTGATTATGGCATTTCCTGCTCCAGAGCCAGCACCTCTTAAAACACCATTAACCTCACTATCTATGTTATAATATTCGGTTCCGCCAACCGTTGATTTTACAAAAGTCCAATTTAAGGCATCATCTCCTTCAACATAATCGCTCTCAACTACGTTTGAACCAGATGATTTTAAATATTTTTGGGTTTCCATATTTTTTAATCGATAAACCTGTCCTGTTAAATCGTTAGGGTTAAAAATTTCAATATTAACAACGATTTCATTAGAAGAAACTGTTTCATTACTAGCATTGTATGCAACTGCTTGAATGGTATAAGCCCCAATTGCATTAGGTAACCAATCAATAGTATATGGAGCGGTACTATCTTCATCATAAAAAGCACCATTAACTCTAAATTCTACTTTTGATATACTACTGTTTTCATCAATAGCATTGGCAGAAAGACGTACGGTATCATCTACATTATAGGTGGCGCCATCAAATGGAGATGTTACTGATACTCTAAAAGGCTCTTGAACAATGTCTAAATCGATAATTTGAAGGTATAATGGTTGTGCATTTCCTGATTTATTTTCCATTAAATAATAATAAACCTTACCATTGTTAATATGTACTCTACCATGATCAAAAGTTCTTCCTGTCGTGGCTTCGTAAACGGTTGTAAAAGCATTTGTTCCTCCTTCTGCTTTTTGAATAAACACCCTATTATTTTTCAAACCAATTATAAAAACGCTATCGCCTGAGGTGTAAATTGAAGTTCCTCCTGCAAAATCTTCAGACGTTATAAAATCAGTTGCACCAGCTGGTTTGTAGGTATGTAAATACTTGGTGACATTATTTTCATTATCCTTTACCTTACTAATAATATGCACATCTCCATTATCTGTTACCGTCCAATCAAAATCTCCTACTATATATACTTTGTCTTCTTGAGTAGTCTGTACATAATCTCCTGGCTCCATTACTTTTATAAAATCGGCATCGTAAAGAGGTACAGAAAAAGATGCTCCTGAATGATTTTTCCAACCATTTGATCCATCTTGATTATCAGAATAGGCATAATACACACCATTTTGATATTGGTATTTATCGCTATTATTTGCTAATCTTCTTTGAAACCCTATCCTGATTTTTCCGTTTACATATTTCATGTTGCCATACAAACCCCAATTATAAGTGATTCCTGATTGGTTTTTTGCAT
This sequence comes from Algibacter sp. R77976, assembly GCF_044594645.1. GTDB lineage: Bacteria > Bacteroidota > Bacteroidia > Flavobacteriales > Flavobacteriaceae > Algibacter_B. The sequence continues at coordinate 2,400,511 of NZ_CP138989.1, read as the reverse complement.
TTAAAACATTAAAATGCGTAAAACTAGACCATGTTGAAGTATTCGCATCGTACTTTGAAAACTTGTATGCACCATTATTATTTCCACCTTCACGCATGTACATAAAAATATCGCCTAAATCGTTTAAAAAAAACTGCGGATAGGTTAATGCAGAAAAATTAGTGTAATCTTCACCTCCATTTAAACTTAAATGTTTGTAACCACCTGAGCTGTTTTGAACAAATTTATCTAAGGTAAACTCTGCATCTGGTAAGTCGGCTGTGTTTTTAAGGGAATATGAATAACGGAAATAATCATCGCTTAAACTTCCATCAGATGGTCTGGTTCGACTATAGGCATGCATATCATACAACATATGAATCGTGCCATCTATTGGACTTATAGCCACAGCTATAGTGTTGTGCGACTCTCCAATCCAATATTTATTTTGATATCCTGTATGCCTATGCGGAAACTCTATTGTTGCCATAGCACCAGTTAATGTATTGTAACGCGTTAACATTACATGCCTGTCTGCCTTGCCTCCTCGGTACCAGGTCATAAACACATAATTACCGTAGGTCTTTATGCAATCGCCGTGTGCAGATATATTTTTTCCAAAAAAATAGTCGTAGGGTGCTGTATCTCCTGTATTTGCAGCAGTACTACCAACCTTACTACCATTAAAATGCAAACCAATATCGGTTATCTTTACTTCATTTTCAAGAATAACCTGAGCTTTCAACGTTACTGAAAACACTAAACTTAAAGCTAACAAAACATTGCTAAATAAGTTTTTTTTAAAATAGAAACTTTCTTTCATAATTTTCTTTTTTCGACCCATAAAAAGGGTTTTTCTGTAAAGTTAGAACTTATTATAAAAAAAAGTATCCTGAGCTGTACTGCAAATATAGACTTGCTGTTAATTATTCAAGGTAAAACAGCTCCTCCAAAGGAATAGAAATAGGAGAATTATCTGGATTAACCTCCATTATATCTGCCATGAAATCCCACCATTTTTTTACAATTTCGTTATTCGCTAAATCTTGCGAACCACCATCTCCAGTAACTTTTTGAAAAGCAAATAACGTACTAGTTTCCTCATCTAAAAAAATAGAGTATTCGCTAACACCACTATTCTTTAAAAGCTTTTTTAATTCTGGCCATAATTGATCATGGCGTTTCTTATAGGCTTCTTTTTGCCCAGGGTTTAATTTCATTTTAAAAGCTAGTCTTTGCATAATATTAGATACTTTAGTTTACTCGAATTTGTGTTTTAATAATGTATGTAGACAAAAAAAATCATCCTATCTTAATAAGATAGAATGATTTTATATTTAACACTTTATTTTATTAAACTTACTGTTTAATAATTTTCTTTGAAAAGCTTCCGTTGTCTCCTTGTAGTTTAACAATATACATACCAGCAGATAATCCGCTAACATCTAAATTGATATCAGATTTGCTAGATAATTTTTTAGTTAATACCTCACTTCCTAATAAAGAATAAACAGAAACTTGTTTAACATTATCAGTAAGACCTTTAATACTTAATACCTCATTAACTGGGTTAGATATAAATATTGAACTAGTATCGAAATCTACAATACTTAATGGAGTTACTAAATGGAATTGAAGCACATCGATTCCTCCACCGTCAAATTGAACAGGGTCACCTGCTGCAGCTGGAATTACACCATATCTTGAATTAGTTCCAAGTGTATTTCTTAAAAACAATGCATTGTTTCCATCTGATGGGTTAGATCCTGTAGCATCAGCAAGTCCTTCTGCATTAACTTTAGCTTTTCTTCTTTGAAACTGATCTAGCCCTGAATAATCACCAGAATAGCTAATCGGATCTGACGTACCATCGTATGCTACACTTACTGGATCACCTGGTCTAGCAATAAGCGTTTGAGCCGGATGTGCTGAGTCGTCACCTGTACACAAAGTAATGGTTCCTAAACCAGTAATGTTACCTGTAATTTCCATCAATCCCGCAGAAGCCGGGGTTCTATGGTTTTGTATAGTCCAAAGTTGTAGTTCATCATCACCTGGTAATTCTTCAGCCCATTCTACAGCACCAGTAGAAGTATTAACTGTAACGTAAAGATTCGGACTTAAACCTGAAGTTGAAATTTTATAAGTACCTTCTACAGTATATAATGCCTGCCCCTGAACTTGAAGCGCAAACATAGTTAATAATAAAAATGCACTAATTTTTAAAGTAATTTTTTTCATAATTTTAATTTTAGTTATGTTAGTAATAAACCAACAGGATTAATAATGTTATAAAATTAAAAAGAATACTTAACTTCTGTATCCTGCACTTACCTGCTTAGCACTATATACAGTATTAAACAAAGGCTTAATTGGTGTAACAAGTTGTTTTTTAGGTATTTTACAGAACAAAAAAGTTTTTTTTTAACTTGTTTTGTTTTAATTTCATGCAATATTTAAGTTCTAAAAAAGAAGGAATGTAATTCCTTATTTTTAAACGTTTAGTCAATACATCTTAAAATTCTATTTCACCTTAAGTGTTATTTTTTGCAAATCTTTTTCTAATGAAGAAGCCCCAACAGAAATAGTAAAAGTTCCGGGTTCAACAACCTTTTTCATATCTTGATTTAGCACATTTAATTCATTAAAGCCTAATTTAAAACTAACCGTTTTTGTTTCTCCTGGATTTAAAGCAATTCGTTCAAATCCTTTTAATAATTTTAAGTAACGTCCAACGGATGCAAAATCGTCTCGAACATACATTTGAACAACCTCATCGCCTGCTCTTTCTCCTGTATTGGTAACCTCAACCGAAACTGAAGTAGAACCATCAACATTAATAGTAGCGTTATCTAATTTTAATGTTCCGTATTTAAAAGTAGTATAGCTTAAACCAAAACCAAATGGAAATAAAGGTGACTTATCATTAAATCGATACTTTCCTTTTCCAGATCCAATAAAGTCAGGACGTTCGAGATAAGTTACTGGAACCTGTCCCACCGAACGAGGAAAAGACATGGTTAGTTTACCACCTGGATTTACATCTCCAAAAATAACATTAGCAACAGCATCACCTGCATGCATTCCGCCATACCAAGTTTCAAGAACTGAAGGGATATTTTCTGCGATATAATTTATAGATAATGGTCGTCCATTAATTAGAACAACAATTACAGGTTTTCCTGTTTTATGGATTGCTTGGACCAATTCGTTTTGAACGCCATACAAATCCAAATCAGAACGGTCTCCTCCTTCGCCACATGTTTTATGAGAACTACCCACAACTAAAACAACGGCATCCGAATTTTTTGCAGCAGAAACAGCCTCTGGAAATCCTTCTTTTGAAAAACTATCAATATCGCAACCTTTAGCATAGTTTATTCTTACGTTTTCACCTACTTTTTTCTTTAAACCATCTAAAACCGAAACATAGTACGGCGGTAATCCTGAATATCCACCTAAGAGTTTATAAGTTTTCTTTTTAGGTCTTTCTTCGTGGGCGTTTGGTCCAATAACTGCTAAAGATTTAATTTTAGATAAATCAAGCGGTAATAGGTTGTTATCATTTTTTAGCATGATAATAGATTTTTCGGCCATTTCCAATGCAAACTCACGATGTTCGTCACTACCTGCTTCTACAGTTTTCTCGTCAATCTCTTTTGGTTCTTCATCAAATAAGCCCAATTTATATTTTGCGGTTAAAATACGTGATGTGGCTTTATCTATATATTTCAATAATGAAGGATCCTGTGTTATTGTATCCTTCAATACATTAATATGATATGTTGAAAGATCAACATTCTTTCCTATTACCAAGTCCATATCAACACCTGCTTTTAACCCTAAGATAGCTGCTTTAGCTCTGGTTTCAGGAATAAAGTGCATGGTTTCTAAACGCCCAACATCATTATTATCAGAAACAATAAAACCATCAAAACCAAGCTCGTCTCTTAAAATATCCTTCAATAACCACGTATTCATATGGCAAGGAACTCCGTTAAAGTCTTGATGACCTGGCATAACCGACCCTACCTGAGCTTCCTTTACTGCGGCCTCAAATGATGGTAGGTAAACTTCACGCAAACGACGTTCGGACATATCACTAAATCCACCATTTATACCTCGGCGATTTTCAGGATATCCAACAAAATGTTTGGCTGTGGCCATAACATGATTCTCATCAAATTGCTCATCACCTTCACCTTGTAATCCCTGAATAAATGCAACGCCCATTCTAGATACCAAATACGGGTCTTCGCCATAAGATTCTTCAACACGACCATAGCGAGCATCTCCCGCATAAACATCTAAATTTGGAGAATAACAATGTGTAACACCTAAAGCACGTGCTTCTAGTGCTGTTTGGGAAGCCATTTTTTTGATTAGTTCGGGTTCCCAAGTTGAGGCACAGGCAACCGCTTGTGGATAAACCGTTGTATTACCATAATAATCAAGAACAAGCCATAAACCATGCAATGCTTCGCCATATTTCATAACAGGAATACCTAACCTTTCGTTAGCAGGTGCATCTTGAATCATTTCTGTCATCTTCTCCTCTAAAGTCATTTCACTTATGAGTTGCTCTACCTTTTGATCGATTTCAGAATCTCCTGATTCTGAAGTAGACTTTTTTGATTCACAGCTAAACAGTACTGTTGCAATAAAACATATTAATATTAATTTTTTCATTAATCGTGTTTTTATATGTTGTGTTATATAATTAGTTGAAATTACGTAAACCTGGAACAATTTTTATATTTAACTTGTTCTTATCTTTTGGCCATTTTAGAATGGTTAATTTTTGCGTGTATTCATCCCAAATAAAATCTGATGAATTGAAATCTTTAGGAGCCTTATAAGTTTCCAGCCTTACTTTTTTTAATGGATTGTGAAACATTACTATATCATCATCTATTAAGACGGAGAAACCGTCTGGATAATGCCTATTTGCTCCAATAAATAGTGTTGAAGCCCCTTTACTATTATCTGAAATAATATTAAGATTTAGAGTTCTCGTGGCAAAATTAAACATAAACGATTGAATATCTCCTGCTATAGTTTGCGGAAAAGGTCTTGAAATAACATCGGTTATATACTTTCGTTCTACTGTTCCTGCATCAGTTTCATCACTAAATATAGACCATGTTGAAGGACCACCAGGAAGGAAATTTTGCATGGTTCTATTTCCTAAAAACCAAGCTTTTATAGAACCTACACCCATTCTATCAAAAACTTCAGCTGTTTTTATATACATTTCTCTATATTTTAATTGTCCCAACTTACCATCTACTAAAGTATCTGTAGTTGCAAAGGTTGGAAATCCCCACTCGCCAATTAGGATTGGCGCATTTAACATTTTAGATTCTTTATCAAATCTATCCATGTTACGTTTTATAAAATTAGTGTCGTTTTGATATATATGGGGCGCAAAAATGATGTTTTTCCTTTTAATTGGCGCGGTGATTTCTGCGTATTGATTGTTATCTATTTTTTCTCCCTTATTCATAAAAATAGATTGAAACAAAATCATTTTATCTGAATTAATTTTTTGACTTTCGTCAATAATTTTTTGATAAAGCGGAATAAGATATTTATTTGTTAAGTTGTTATAAGAAATATCCATTGTAAGTTTTCTAGGCTCATTAACCACATCATAACCTAATACTGAATCATCATCAGAAAATCTATTCCAGATTACTTTCCAAGCTTCTATATACGTTTTGTATTCGCCTTTTTTGTTTTGCCAAAATTCTTCCCATACAAATCTATCAACACCGTAAACAGTCATTTTAAATACTGTTTTAATCCCAGAATTTTGCCCTAAGTTTACCAAGGTATCTAATTTTTTTAGATAATTTGGTTCTAGTTTTCCTCCTGGAAAATTACTTAACTTACCTAATTCTAAACGAATAACCTGCGTATTGGCTCCCATTCGAATCATACGCGCATAGTCATCACTATTAAAAAAGACCTCTCCTGCATGATCATTGGTATTTACAACAAATCCTCTTGGTATAATATGGCGGCCTTCATTATCCCGCAAGCCATGTTTAATTTGCGAGAATGAAAAAAAGGATGTTAAAATAAACATCCAAAAAATAATTTTAAATTTCATTTAATTATAATTCATATTTAAAAGCAAGATATGTTTCTAAAACTAAATCTGTAACCTGTACTATGCTGATTTAACATAAAAATTATTATATATAAAAAGACCAGAATAAAATTATTCTGGTCTTTTAAAACTAAACTAATTTAAAAAAATACTATCTATAACCATTGTTTGTTGGGTCGGACTCCAACAAAGCTGGATTATTTATTAATTCTTGTAATGGAATTGGTAATAAAACATGCCAAGATTCTATATTCGCTGCAGGTGTCCAGAAACGATATTCTATATCTTCCATAACATCAAACAAGATACCCCATCTAATTAAATCGTATCTTCTTGTTGCTTCGCCAGCTAACTCCCATTTACGCTCATCATAGATAGCTTCTCTAAAGGCTTGTTGAGAAAGACCATTAATTGCTTCAGCTTCTCCTACAGTAGCAAAAGCACGCTCTCTTATCTCTCTAATATATCCATAAGCAGTAGTTGGGTCACCTCCTGGGCGCTCATTTTCGCACTCTGCAGCCATTAAATGAACATCCGCCATACGGAAAACCAATCTATTATCAGAGTGATTAAAACGTGGTGATGTTTCTAAATCTAAATTCATAAACTTTGGCATATAGGTATGATTTAATTGAATACCTTCGTACATATCATTAACGTTTAACGGTCTTCGCAAATCATTCATTGGAAACTTCTCAGCAAAGTCTTTTGATGCTATTTGTAAGCCCGTACCATTAAAAGATTCTCCATTAGCAGCTAAAGCATCCTTTAAAGGTTCTAAATCAGCTGCATTGGCTGGCTCATCTCTTAAACGCGGGTTAAACATACTTGGTCTCCAGTTTCCGTTAGAATCCCTTGCAAAACTAGGTAAATTACCTTCAGCATCTTGAACGCCAATCTCGAACTGCCCTATAATATCTTTAGCAAAATCTAAAGACCAAATAATTTCTGAATTATACTCGTTATTAGGATCAAATACCTCAGCATAAGTTGGTAATAATGAATGCGGTGATTGATTAATGATTTCTAAACATTTATCCAATCCGGCTTGCCAATTTTGAGCTTTCATATGAATTTTAGCTTCAATTATAGCAGCCGCCCATTTTGAAGCTCTTCCAGCATCATCACCAGTATATTCATCTTTTAAATTTGCTTGCGCAAATTCTAGATCATCTAAAATTCCTGCTAGTATGGTAGCTTTAGGGGTTCTTCCTAAAACACTAATTTCTTCAAGAGTAAGAATCTCTGTATAATAAGGTGCATCTCCCCAAAGGTTGGTAATATGCCAATAGCATAATGCTCTTACAAACCTTGCATCTGCAACAAAATCCGTCCGAACTTCCGGTAAAATATTCTCATTATCTGCAATGGCATCAATTAAAATATTTGCGTTTAATATCACTCTATACAAATCTTTCCACGTATCAGATACACTCATTTTTTGAGTTGAGACATCGGCTGAGGCTTCAGTAAGGGAATAGTTCCCCATTGGCTCAAAGAAACCCGCCGAACGGTTAGGTTCTATAATATCGGCACCGTTATCATAAAATACATCTAGTCCAACTTGTCCGTAAATGGAATTATTCTTTAAAATGGCATAATATCCAGTTATATAAGCATTGGCTTCAGTTGCTGTCGTTAAAAATGTATCTGGAGAGATAAGTGCTCTCGGTTCTTCTTCTAAAAATTCCTCACAAGCAAAACATGAGAAAATCACGAAGACGTATAAAAAAATATTCTTTGTTTTCATATCTATTTTTTTTTAAAATGTTAAGTTAAGTCCAAGTGTTACAACACGTGGATTAGGATACGATCCATTGTGATAACCTTGGGCAATATTACCTAAACCAGTTCTTCCAAATCTACTAGCTTCAGGGTCTATTAATCTAAAATTAGAGAATAATAATAAATTATTTCCTGAAAAATAAACCGTAGCGTTTTTAATACCATCTAACCCCATTTTATCAACAGGAAGATTATAGGCTAATCTTAATGTTTTAAGACGGATATGAGAACCATCTTCAACGTATTCAGAGTTAGGCGGTGTACCTGTTACAGTATCCTGTCCAGCTCTTGGAATATCCGATGTTTCATTAACACCTTCTATCCAACGGTCCGCTATATCAGCATATTTAGTAGTTTCACCACGGTTAAAATAATTATTACGCATGGTTAAATTAAACACTTCGTTACCTGTGGTTCCTTGAAAGTAAAATGATAAATCCCAATTCTTGTAAGAAAAACTGTTTTCAAATCCAAAAATTAAATCTGGAGTTGGATCTCCTAGTACCACATAATCGTCTTGTGAAATTCTACCGTCTGGCACACCATTTGGTCCACTTATGTCTTCAAATCTAGCACCTCCCACAACTGCATTATCAAGAAAACCTGAATCATCAATTTCTTGTTGACTCTTCCATGTTCCTAAATAATTAGCACCTGTATATACAGGAACAGACTCTCCAACAATTAAACGTGTATTACCAGAACCTAAAATCTCATCGACTACAACATCTTGAGATTGTGCTCCACCTAAATCTAATACTTTGTTTCTATTAGCAGATAATGTTACCGTAGAGTTCCAGTTAAAGTTTGCATTACTAATATTAGTAGAATTAATGAGTAATTCCCAACCTTTATTTTCTAAAGATCCAATATTTTGCAATTGACTTGTAAATCCAGTTTGTCTAGGAATAGTTACATCCAATAATAAATCTTCTGTTTTCTTATAGTAATAATTTAGCTCTGTAAAAACTTTTCCACCAAAAAGAGATGCTTCTAAAGCAATATCAAAAGAACTTGTTGTTTCCCATTTTAAATTTGGGTTTGCTGGTCTTCCTACTGTTAAACCAATTAGTTCATTACCACCCAAAGATGTATTTGCTTCTGTTAGAAGACCAAATGTTCTGTAAGCCTCAATGGCTTGGTTACCTGATTTACCCCAACTCGCTCTTAATTTTAAATCTTGAAACATATTTTGGTTAGCCATAAATGACTCTTCTGTAATTTTCCAGGCACCTGCTATAGAAGGATAAAACTCATATTTATTACCCGGAGCAAAACGAGAACTACCATCAGTTCTCCCTACTAAAGTAAGCAGATACTTATCCTTAAAAGCATAGTTTAACCTTCCGAAAAAAGAAGCTATTTGAAATCCTTCATAATCACTAGTAATTACAGACCTAGCTGGATCAGAAAAACCTAAATTGTTAAAACCTGCAGCATCACTAAAAATACCTAACCCTTCTTCAAAAGATTCCTCTATTGATACTTTTTGAAAAGAAGCACCAGCAAGCGCTGTTACACTATGATTTTCATCAATATCTTTTTGGTATTGAATCGTATTTTCATTATTCCAACCAGTACTTGCTATTGTTTCTATGCTAGCAAAACCTCCATTAAATACATCTATTGCAAGATTACCTGGTGATTGACTAGAATTAAATCTATTTTGCTTAGTATTATTAAATTCTGGACTAAATGTTGAACGAATAGTCAAATTTGGTAACGGACTATACTCTAAATAAGCTGTTGCTAACAAATTATTACTAAACGTCTCATTTGTATTTTGCTCTAAAGCAGCTAAAGGATTATTAAAAGGCGCTCCTACAACATCATTAAACCCATTATAGGTTCCATCGTCATTAAAAAGAGGTTGTGTGGGAAGTGTACCAAATGCAGTACCAAAACCAACAACACCATTATCTTGTTTTATTCTAGAATAGTTTATTCTAAATCCAGCCTTTACTTTGTCACTTAATGTATAGTCTAAATTTGATCTAAAAATAAACTTTTCAATACCAGAACTCTTGATAATACCTTCTTGATTAAAATAGCTCAAAGAGTTGTAGTAGTTAAGGTTTTCTGTAGATCCCGAAATAGAGACATCTGCACTATGAATAGGTGCAGTACGCATTATTAAGTCATAATAATCGATATCAGGATAGGTTGATGGATCGTTTGGAAATGGCTCTGTAACCCCTCTAAATCGAGCACTTTCGTTGGTAAACTCTATTTGCTCCCTCTGAGAAAGCATGTCTGGTAGTTCTGGAACAGTTTGTAAACTTGTGTAAAGGTTTACACTTACCTCTGGTTTGCCTGTTCCGGCTCCTTTACCATTTTTTGTAGTTACTAATACTACACCATTGGCTCCTCTAGACCCATAAATAGCAATAGATGAAGCATCCTTCAAAATCTCAATCGATTTGATATCATTAGAATTGATGTTGTTTAAGTTGAAGTTAGTTCCAACAACAATACCATCAATAACCCAAAGTGGCTCATTACTTCCTGTAATGGAGTTACCACCCCTTACTCTTATAACAGTACCAGCACCAGGCATACCACTAACCTGTGTTACCTGTACACCGGAAGCTCTACCTTGTAAAGCTTGATCTACCCTAGATACTGGAACCGCAGTAATATCTTCCGAACTTACGGAGGACACAGATCCTGTTAAATCAGATTTACGTTGTGTCCCATACCCAATAATAACTACCTCATCAAGTTTGTTATCTTCTTCAAGAGATACATTAATTCGAGTTTGGTTTCCCACCAATATCTCTTTGGTGGAATAGCCAATGTAAGAAATAGATAGTGTATTTTGAGCACCTGCATTAATAGTAAAGTTACCATCAAAATCTGTAGTTGTACCTGTAGGTGTTCCTTTTACAATAACAGTCGCCCCAGGTAATGGTTGACCATCTGCTGTTACGGTACCTGATACCGTTTGTGCGTTTGTCATTGCCATACAAGACAACGCCAAAATTGCACACATCCAAGCTTTCCGTAATTCCGAAAGCATTTTTAATGTTTTTTTTAATTTCATAAAGTTTTAGTTGATTTATTATTAGTTTCCTAAAATATTTCTTAAATTTTTATGGAGTATCCTGCAGTACCTGTTATGCTCTGTGCTGTAATTTCAATGTACTTGCTAGGTTTTAACTTAAAAATTAGATAAAAAATCATATTTTTTGAGATTGATTTTTTTAATAATAAGTAAGAAAACACACAAAAAACTTAATATTTTAAAAAGCTTCACATGTATTAATAGACAATTTATTTTTACAACAGGACAGTACGGGTTACTTTACTAAACTCTAGATGTTACTTTTAAAAAAGATAATTACAATCCAAATTGCCAAAATAAAAACTCGCATGTTGTAAATTTGATCTGATGAAAAAAAACAAACTTATTTTTAATATTTTAATCGTTCTACTATTTAACAGTACTATCCTAATGGCACAGGGAAAAGACTTAAGTGTACCAATTATTGACAAAACTGTAATTTTTGAAGAACAAAATGGAATTGTTGCTATTGAGGCAGAATTTTTCCATAAACAAACTATAACCGATACAAGAAAATGGTACAGAACATCAAAACATGAGATGGTTACCGTTGGAAGAGATGATGACAATAACCATTGGGTTGGCACCAGTAATAATACATACATAGAAATCTTACCAGATAGTCGCGTTACGCATTCTGACAAATTGATTAGAGGAGAAAACTTTACTAATGAACCAGGTAAAATGGCAATTCTACACTATCAAGTAAAAATTAATTCACCTGGACGTTATTTCGTTTGGGTAAGAGCTTTTAGTACTGGAGGAGAAGACAATGGCCTCCATGTTGGGCTAAATGGTGAATGGCCAGAACATGGACAAAAAATGCAATGGTGTAAAGGAAAAAACCAATGGACTTGGGAAAGTAAACAAAGAACAAAAGAAGAACATTGCGGTATTCCGCACGCTATTTATTTAGATATTAATAAAGCAGGCGTACACAATGTTCAATTTAGTATGCGTGAAGATGGTTTTGAATTTGATAAATTTATTTTAACAAAAGACGTGAATTACGTACCTACAGATAAAGGCCCACAAATATTAGCGAATAGAAATTTACCAGAATCATTTAACCCCAAAAAATCATATTTTTCAACTATTTCAAAAACTAGAACAGATAATAAATATATAGCTGCTCAAGATTTTCCAATAGAAGGCACAAATTTCTATAAAAACGGAAAAAATTGGTTGGCAATAAACCCAGAAAAGTATAAACAAGCTGAAACAAGTACTATTTTTAATTTTAAAAGTGGACGATATGATATTGTTTTTGTAGGCGTTGGAGAAAATGATGGTAATTCTAATTTTAAAGTATTTATAAATCAGAAAAAAATTGGAGAATATAATCCACCTCTAACAGACAGTTTATTTGAGGAAGGCAAAAAATATAATGCCTTATGGAAACGGGTAAAAATAAAGAAAGGAGATAAAATCACAGTAACTGGAAAAGTTGCTACCGATGGTAATGAATGGACACGCGCACGTTGGGCAGGGATTATATTTGCACCTTGTGGTAAAGGAAAAGATATTCAGGATGCGCCCTCTTCTTATTCTCAAAACTAGCATAACGCATTAAACCAAATAAATACATTTAAACTTTTAAATTAAAATGAAATACAAAACCTTATTAATAATACTAACTTTCTTTTTAATATCAATATCAGCTTTTGCTCAAAAAACGAGTCCGCCTCCAGGACGTATTGCTATTGTTGCTGACGGCAATTCTCCAGATCCAGATGACTTAGGAGGAACTGCTATAAGTATTGCTTTATTGCGTGCTTCTGGTCTTGAAGATAGATTAGTACACTACTCTCATAGTTGCGACTTGGTTAGAGATGATCGTATTTCTGAGAAAGCTGAAAAAGAACGCCACCATTTAATGCAAGTTGCTTGTGATATGACTGCAAGACGCTGGGGTGGATTTGAAAACCTAACGTTTTATGATGCTATTTGGCAAAAAGAAGAAACTATTAATGATTTAGCTTGGGCAATAAATGCATCAACCAAAAAAGATCCCTTATGGATTATTGAAGCAGGAGAACCTGATATTATTGGTATGGCTTTAAAAAAGACGCCTAAAGCGAAACACAAATTCGTTAAAGTGGTAACACACCATCCTGCCAATGATAATGCTGGCGATTTTTATTCTTGGCAGCAAATTCTAGACTTTGGTATTGATGAGGTTCGTATTCCAGACCAAAACATTAATTTAAAATTGAATATAGAAAAATGGGATTGGGCAAAAAATCATACCGACCCAAGAATACGATTAATATGGACCATTGGAAACATTGCCGAAGTGGACAATATCGTAAAATTTCAAAAAGGAAAATGGGATTGTTCTGATGCTGGCATGGTGTTATATTGGATTACTGGAGCTAATGTAAATGATGGTTTAGAAGCTGGAAGTCTTGAGGTTGTTAAAACTCTTATAGAAGATTATGTAAAAAATAATCCAAAATAAAAACTACATAAATCAATTAAACATAAAAAAGGATGATAAAATGGCTTTATCATCCTTTTTTTTAATACTCTAATACCATTTAGTTATATGGCACTACTATTAATACTTCTTACCAATTACGGTATACATTCTACAATCTGAAGGCGCATCGCCATCGCTATTACCGGCCATAATTATACTTTCGCCGGCTTCTGCTACTCGATGGAAGACTGACATTGTTATGTCTCCAACTTTTATATTATCACCATTATCCTTATAATCTCTTAACAGGAATTCTGGTCTTGGTACCGTATCATCATGTAATACATAAATGTGCATTTTAACACCAGCGATGAATTGTAGTTGATCTCTTGCCCAATATCTATTATCAGAATTTGGTATTCTTACATATTCTGCACCGTTAACATACTTAGGAAGATGGGTATAGTTATGTTCCAAATCTGTATAAGCTTTTTTACCCCAATGCATATTGGTCCTTAACATGGCTTTACCGTCTCCCGTATAACTAAACTTCTTAAATAACTCACTTCTATTCTTTATTCCAGGCACATATTCTGGAATTTCTGGAGTATGCGCTGGTATAGGTTCTTCTGTTAAAACATTTTCATACACTTGTGGTAGCTGGGTTATTAATCCGTTTTCTAAGTCAACAGGATTAGAAGTAAGTTCTATATGATCTGATTTTAAACCTGACTGTATTGCCGTGATTTTTACAGTTCCTGACTCCAATAATGATTTTACCGCTACACGGTTAATTCCAGCTTCTATATCTAAATATAAATTATTCGTTGAATTTGGCTTTCCACTATTATAACCTCCACGCCAAATACCAGGTCCTTCAATAGTAAAATCTACACGACCCTTTGCTAACGGACATCTTTTTCCGTTAGCATCAACCACCTCAACATCAATTAATGCAACGTCTGATCCATCGGCTTGCCATCCTTTTGGTCCTGTAATTGGTGTTAATTTTAATGCCACAGGTTTTCCTGATGTTTCTTTTATTTGAGATACTTTTAGTTCGTTATTAATAAAACCTTCAGCTTTAATTTCTCCTGCTTCCCATGCAACATTTTTAAACTGATATACATAACCATCTTTTGGTGTAATATTTTCTCCTATAACTTTTCCGTTAACATATAACTTTACACCTGCTGTATTTGAAATTACAAAGATGTCTTTTTTAATCCCTACTTCGTAATTCCAATGGCCTATAATGTGTAGCTGTGGCTCTGGTCTCCACATGGCTTTTAAGGCGTAAAAAGCTTCTTTTGGTAAACGTACTGCATCTACTTCACCACTTGCTCTGGTGACTTCAGTAGGACAACGCCCTCCATGTGGCCCATCAGAAAAAACCCAGTTTGCTCCACCAACATGAAATGCTTTTTTTCCCATTTTGTTCCACCAATGGTAGGCTTGTTTTACGGCAAATTGTTCGGAGTTTAATTTATAGGTATTCTTATCAAGGTTCGGATGACTATAAAAATTATCATCAGGCGATTGTTTATCCCAAATACGTCTAGGTGCTTCTTCTCGATTATATTCACTTTCAACAACTGGTAAATCTGGGTATTCACGTTCCCATCCTTCCGTACCGATTTCAATAGACACATAGCCTTCAGAATCATTTTTAACATCTGCTCTTCTGTTACCCATAAGGCGTTTTCCATTGGGGTCGAATGTATTTATGATATCTAAAATTTCTTGATAATGTGCTTCAGTTTCAGCCCAGTTACCGCCTTCCCAAATAAAAATTGAAGGATGATTACGGTAATACACAATCATATCTTTAAAGGCTTTTATACGAATGTCCCAAGTTTCACCTTCATCTTGAGATTCGCCACTTACACCTGGCATTAGCGTAACAAAACCATATTTATCGCCCATAGCAATTTCTGCTGGCGACCCAGCACAATGTCCCCAACGAATAAAATTACCTCCAGCCTCATCCATAAGTTGATACGTATAATCGCGTAACCAATCTGGCAAGGCTGCGCCTAATCCGGCCCAAGAATTGGTTGGCTTTTGCCCCCAACCATGTAATTTGGCATACTCGCCATTATTATGAAATCCAGAATCTTTATTGAAATCGAAACTTCTAATTCCTAAAGGTGTTTTGTATGAATCTACAGCTTTACCGTCAACTTTTAAAACGGTTTCTACGTTGTACATATATGGATGGCGTGTGTACCAACGGTTAGGATTTGAAACACTTGTTGTTGCCGAAAACGTATATTTTTCACCTGCTTCAATACTTTTTTCTGAAGATGTAGTGGAAACCACTTTACCGTCATTATCCACAATTTTAGCTTCATATACCACGTTTTTAGCTTCAGGGTATTCGTTTTGAACCTCAGCGTTTATAGTAACATCGGCATTTTCTGCGGTAATATTTTCAGCATAAACATAGGTGCCAGTTGTTTCTAAATTATCGTAAAGCGGCAATGTGATATGAAGTGGTTCCATAACATGAAGAAATACATTTCTGTAAATTCCACCATGGTTTGGATGCCAATGCTCATGATGCCATACTAAAGGAAAATTGTCTCTAAAATGATCGCCGCGGTCGTTATTCACTTTTACAGCTAGAACATTATCTTCTCCAAATTTAAGATACGGTGTTAAATCGAAACCAAAAGGAATAAAACCGGTTTGATTTTGCCCAATATGCTTTCCGTTAATATATACATCGGCTATTTGACGTACGGACTCAAACTCAATAAAAACTTTTTTGCCAGAATCTTCTTGCGGTAATTTAAAATGTTTACGGTACCAAACTGTACCTCTCCAATGGTTATCTTCCCCATCATGGTGTCCATGACTTAAATCGTCAAACGTATCAATATCATTAAAGGTATGCGGGCAACTTATAGTTTCCCAAGAATCGTCCTTAAAACCTAAGTTTTGCGCATTTTCTGGGTTTTGCTTAATAAATTTCCAATCTAAATTAAAGTTATACTTAGTTCGTGTTTCTTCTGGAATATGGGTTAAATCGTCTTTCTTACTATTACAAGAAAAAACGCCAGTTCCAATTAAACACAAAAATATGACGTGTATTATTTTTATTCTATTCATTTCTGTTTACTGAGGTATTAATTCTATAAGTTTAACACTATGTGGTTTTAAATCTACTTTTAAAGTTAATTTTCCTTCATGTTTTTTCACTATGGAATCTGCAACGGTTTTTGGTAATTTAGCCATTTGAGTATACTTTGTTAAATTAGCACTAAGTACATCTTTCCAACCATCTTCAAAGCGATCTGAAGGTCTATTACCATAAATACGACCATTACTTTTTTCGCCAACACCCGCTGCTCTAACATCTTTATAAAGTTCATGCATCATAACACCGTTAGTTTTATCAATGGTCCATTCATTCATTTTCCAGTTAGTTCCTCCAGTAATCATCCCGCCTTCTAATTGCGGATATAGCGTTCTTGTTGAAGTACTAGTGCGAGTTGTATTATGATTGTAAATCAATAAATAAACAACATCGCCTTTTAAAACTGGAATGATACCAGCATGTCCAGTAATATTATCAATAGTTTCTAGTCTATTTCCTCCTTCCATTTTTAAAAACATTTCTGTTACATTTCTCCTGCCTTGAGGTAAGGTGCTAGACTCTATTTCTTGCCCCCAATCATAAATTTCGGTTATTCTATAATCATAAGCCAAATCGGCAATTGTAGCATACCAACTTGCTCCAAACTCGGTAGCATCGGATAAACTCAACCCTCGTGTAGCGTTTTCATCTCGCAGAATTCCAAATTCTTGAATATCAAATGGAATGTTACTAAACTGTGGGTAACTATTCAATTTAGTTCTATATTCTTGGACGGTGTTTGGCAGTTTTATAGTGTTTTGATCAATTTTCTCATAGTAAGAAATACAGAAAAAATCCATTTGTGTCCCTTTTTCTCCAGTAGCATAGTTTGTACCATTAGCACAATGATCTATTATTTCTGTAGTATATGTAGCCACGCCTTCTGACAAATTATTTCCAGGACCAATAATGGCATCTGGAATTACTTTTAATACCTCATCTACAGTAATGTCGTAATGTTTAAAAAATTCTTCTTTAGTGCCATTCCAATGCTGTGGTGTATAATTAGGTTCTGTGCCTACTCTAAAGCGCCATGTTTTAACTTCATTCATACCAAACTCATCAATCAATGTTTGCAAGAAAGCATTGATGTATTGCCTCCAAATATTATAATCATCCGGTGGATTGGTATTACCATAAGTATTCACTTCTGTTATGGCATTCATTTCCCAAGGCACATTATCTAATACAATACGCGGTTTAAAGCCTGTTTGCATAAAATTACGCATATCTTTAATTAAACCACTAAAATCAGTTATGATATTTCCTGAACCATCAACACCTTTATAAAAATCATTTTTATTATCCGTTCTACCTCCCAGTACACGTACCATATTATAGCTTTTAACGTAGGGCTTAATAAAATTTAACCCAGATGTGAAACCAGAACTACTAAACCTAGTTTGATTTATCATTGGTCTTGTTGACCAAAAGTTATACAATTCACCAACTACTGCACCTGTATTTAT
Source organism: Algibacter sp. R77976 (assembly GCF_044594645.1). GTDB lineage: Bacteria > Bacteroidota > Bacteroidia > Flavobacteriales > Flavobacteriaceae > Algibacter_B. Next base: position 2,382,535 of record NZ_CP138989.1, on the reverse strand, counting down.
GCTTACCACTTTATCTGGTTCTACAACTACAGGAACAAATGGGGCTTCGGGCTCTTCGGGCTCATCTGGTTCTGGATTTTCAAAAATCTTTTCTTCTAAATCTTCAGATTTTGAACATGTAAACAAAACAACACTAAGCGAAAGAAAAAAAACAAGGCTTAATATTCGATTCAAATAAAGTAATTTCATGAGCTTTTTTTTGTAAAACAAAATTATAAAAAAAAGCTACTAAATGTGTCCTGTACACTCATGATTCGAAGTATTAACTACATCTTATTAAGGCATAAAAAAATTCTAATTTTATGCGTAGAGCTATAAATTATTGAAGGAATAAATTTGTAAATTTATTTTTTAAACTTGAACTCCTTTTTAGATGCAAACTATCATTTATTTATAGATGTTTTAATCTAATATTTCTGTATTCTATTTTCATGGGAGGGCCAACATGAACTTGAACACCAATATAACCTTTTTTAGACCTATTGATTTCATCTAAATCTGTTACTTCACTAAACAAAACACCGTTGATGTAATGCTGCATTTTATTATCCTTTACTAGAATATGTACTTCATTCCAATCATTAGATTTGATATTTAATTTTAGCTTAGAACTAACTTTTGCTTCTTCTAAATCTCTAGACTGCCAGCAGTTTCGCTTTATATTTTTACGAATGTTACTTTTAGGTATGCTATCAGGCATTTGTGGAATAATTACAGTTTCTCCTATATATGCTAATGTTGTTCGTTTTTTCTCTTCGTAGTTCTGCCCGGTATATTTATTTTCACCATCAATATCACATTGATAGCCTTTTAATGCAAAAGGTTTGTTTTCAATTATTTCACTTCTATAGTTGATACCGCTATTTCCAAATGCTGAAACCTTGTATTCTAATTTTAACTCAAAATTTTCAGGTTGTTCTTTTTCATAAATAATAAAAGAGTTTTGTTTTAAAATAGTTTCTGGTGTTACCTCTCCTGTAAGTATACCATTTTCAACACGCCAATAGGTTGAATCTCCTCGCCATCCGTCTAAATCTTTACCGTTAAATATTGATTGAAATAGATGTTTGCTTTCTATGGGTACTTTTTTGTTTTTACATGATGAAAAACATAAACTAACAAGAAAAAAATAGAGTATTGTACGCATAATTTTTGTTTATTTTGATGACCTTTTTAATCTAAAGTAACTTTACTACCCCACCACGTAGCGTTTGGCTGAAATTCTTTTGATAACATTTCGATACGCTGATTTTCAAGTGATGAGCATTTTTTATTTACAGTGTTTAAATATCTTTCTTTGGCTTTTTCTGAATCAAATTTAGGATCTTTTTTAGGGTACTTCGCTTCTACGTCTTTAAGCCAAGACATAAGTTGGTCTGAAAGTGTTTTTGCAAGTTTGGCATGTTGAGAAACCACATTTAACGTGTCGTTTTCAGATGAAGGTAGCCTAAACAATTCTTCTCGCCCATCTTCCCAATAATGGATGAGTTTCCAACCTTCTTTTTGAATGATAGAAGCAGGTTCCCCACCTTGATTTCCGTAATGCGGATAATGCCAATATAAAGGTCTATTTATTTCAAGATTATTGCCTTCTAACAAAGGTTTTAAACTTATACCATCTTTGTGTTGCTTTGGTTTTAAAGGTACATTAGCTAAATCTAATAATGTAGGATAAAAATCGGTATTAATTACCGGGAATTCAGTTTTTGAACCTGCATGTTTTAACCATGGTACTTTTATAAAATACGGTTCGCGAATACCACCTTCCCATTGGTAGCCTTTACCGCCTCGTAACGGTAAATTACTGGTAGAATAATGGTCTCCCGAAGCTACACCACCATTATCGGAGGTAAAAACAACTATGGTATTTTCATCCAATCCGTTATCTTTTAATGCTTTTAAAACCACACCTACAGCGTCATCCATAGTTTCTACCAAACCACCGTAAATGGGATTGTCTTGAACTTGACGAATGGGTAGCACGCGCTCCATGGTATAACCAGACTTTGCCACCTCTAAACTATCTGCTTTTTTACGGTATTTTGTCCACTTGGCTTCGGTGGTTTGAATTGGGGCATGCACAGCGTAAAATGATAAAAATGCAAAGAATGTAGAGTCTTTATTTTGTTTGATAAAATCTGCAGTTTCTTGGGCTAAACGCATGGTAAGGTTTTCGCCTTTTTGTTTGTTTTTTAATTTGGGATTATTGAATGGTGAAAAGAAACCACCTGGTGGGCCGCCACGATGAAATCCACCTTTATTAATATCGAAACCATGATCTTCGGGGTACGCCCCTTTACCGCCTAAATGCCATTTTCCTGCAAAAAAGGTTTTGTAACCATTGCTTTTAAAAGCTTCGGCAAGGGTGATATCGGCTTTTGGTAATGCCTGAAGATAATGAGCTGGCAATAATTTATCGTGGCGGTTTCTGGTGCGCCACGCTTCTCCTGTTTTTGCGCCTATCCAGTCTGTAATGCCGTGGCGCGCGGTAAATTTACCTGTCATGATACTGGCTCTAGACGGACTACACACCCGACTTGCCGCATAACCTTGTGTAAACATCATGCCTTCATTTGCCAATTTATCTACGTTTGGGGTTTCGTAAAATGTGCTTCCCGTAACACCTAAATCGTGGTAGCCTAAATCATCTACTAGAATGAATAAAATATTGGGTTTAGGATGTTCTATATGAGCTTTTTCGTTGTTTTGGCAACCTAAAACAAATGCTATAATAAAACCATACAGTATTAATTTTAAGGTATGCATTGATATACTTTTAGTTAGTAAGACTACTCTTAATTTAGTGTTATACAATAACCCTTCGGATATTCACGCGTTAGGGATTGAAGCGGCATCCTTTTTAATGCTTGATTTTCTTATAGCAGATTTAAAACTGCACTTTAAAAGATTACCACGTTGCAAGCTACTCGAATTAACGCATTAAAAAGATATAGCGTAAAGCCCGACCCCTTGGGGGTAACGCCAAATATTTAACACAAAAACCTATAATGCTTTTGCTGCTTTTGGCCCATCGTAATCATAAGTGAACCAATCGACATCTATGTAGCCTGCATCTTGTTTTTCGTTCCATGAAAAGAAACCTAGGCGGTCTCCTGTCCATTTTCCAAAAGCAATGGTGAAGGTTGGCCCAAATGCTTTATAATGCTCGCCATCTAAACTATACTCGTAAGTGGCTTGGTTAATTTTGTTTGATGTTCGTACATATAAATCGTTACTTATTAGTTCTGGCCCCATGATTTTTTCTGCCATTGGGTTCATGTAAAACAAGTGTTTTTTACCAGCCTCGTTTACCTCCACGCCCAATAAATTAAACACGCCGCCATAGCGAACAAAACCTGCCAATTGATGGGGTTGCATTCCTGAAATATCAAATTTGGCTACTGCAGTTCCGGTGGTAATACCCATAATACGCTGACTTAAGGTATTGCAGGCTCTCCAGAAATCGGAGTCTGACCCATCGTTGTTTGTCCATTCATTGATGTTTGGCCCATAGCCTTTTTCATTTGGCAACACTTTACTGGCTTTTAAGCGTAACCAGCCTTCGCGTTCGGTTAAGGACCAATTTGTTTGTCTTGGATTATGGTTCCACTCCCATTGGAATCCTAATTTTGCTGAAGAAAAATCATCATCAGAACTTGGTGCCGAAATAGGATAGCCGTTAATAGGTTTTTTGTGCTGTTTTACGGGCTCGCCTATACCATCGTTATCTTCGTCTATGCCAATTATTGGCCAACCATCTACCCATGTAACAGGAGCTAAACATTGCGGACGCCCTTGAAAAGGTATATCGTCGTTTTGAATTAGTTGGTGCATGTACCACCACGATTTATCGGGTGCTTGCATTAAACCACCTTGACTACAACTACGGTTATTAAAGGCGGTTCCTTTTTCTAAAACGGTTTTAACTTCGTAAGGCCCATAAATACTTTCTTTGGAGCGTAATACGATTTGTTTTCGGTCGTTTTTCGGGTTTTTAACACCGGGTTTTGTAGACGTATCTCCCATAGTCCATTGTGCTAAAAAGATATACCAAACGCCCTCAATTTTATAAATTTTTGCAGCTTCGGCACCCATACCTGTATAGGCTAATTTACCATCGTCTAGGATTTTTGTACCATCCCAACTCATTTCGTAAATTCTGTTTTCGTTGCCTTCAATTTTATTTTCTGGACTTTTTTGTTTTCCTGCGGTGTTAATAATAACGTATGCTTTATGTGCCTCTTCATCCCAAAATACGCCTGGGTCGTCCAGTACTTTTGCTTTGGGCAACATCATAATAGGTTCGCTCCATGGGCCTTTAATATCTTTTGCTGTGGCTACCATTAAACCATGTTGGTAATCTATTTGGTAACAGTACCATGTACCTTCATGATAGGTCAAATCGCCTGCCCATGTACCAAATGAATAGCCATTCATTCTATCCCAATTGTACTCTGGAGCCCAGGATAAACTATCGAAAACGTGTCCAACATTTGTCCAGTTTACCATATCTTTAGATTCTAAAATAGGCATGCCAGGAGACATGTGCTGCTTTGAGGTAATCATGTAATACGTATCGCCTACTTGCTCGATATCAGAATCTGGATAATCGGCATTTAATATCGGGTTGATATATGTACCATCGCCTTGATCGCCAAAACTTCCCGTTTGAGCTTCTGCTACATTTCTAGAATCTACAATTTTGTTTTCTTGTTTTTCTGAGTTCGATTTACAACTTAAAACTGTTAAAAGAGTGCCTAAATAAAATGCATAAAGACCTACGATACGGGATAGTTTCATCTTAATTTTATGTTATAATTTAATGATTTTTTTTACGAAGTTACTATTAGAAGCATTACTTGTTAAAAAATAAACACCACTTTCTAAATCACTAATATCAATAATTCCTGATGATTTTTTTGTATTTATTGTTCTAATAATAACTCCAGAAATATTAGATATAGTCAAGCTAGAATTAATAGAAATGTTGTTAACTTCTATTTTTCCCGTTGTTGGGTTAGGGTATACTTTAATACTGCTAACTTTATTAAATTTATCAACTGACAATGTGGTGCAAGATGATTCACTATTTGTTAAAAGGTTCGCTGTAGCATCGGAAACATCTGTTCTACGCAACACCATTTTATCTATAAAAAAGAAACTAGACCTAGCATCTACAATTACGGAATAGTTACCTGCAGTATTAAAAGTGGCCCATATAAACCTATAAGAACTACCATCGTTTGTATTAGTTACAAAGCCCCAGCGTTCATCGACTGGCAGGTTTACAGGGTGTCTATTCATAAAAGCTTTAAAATACCCATTAGTACTAGACCCTTCTGGACAATTTCTATCTGGGTTACTATTACAATCAGGTTTTGGCTCTAACGCTGGAGTAGAAGTTGAACTGCCTCCACTAGTAGCATAAAAGTCATCAGCTACTATACGAAGCCATGCATCATTGTGTTCACCTCCAGAAGTACCTGCGCCAATGCGTCCACGCCATCTAAATCTGTAAGTACCAGGATTATTAATTTTTATATTGTAAGTTATTGGAGCTCCAGTTAATGCACTAAAGGACTCATCTCCATCCCAATATATATAATTTATGGTTGATCCAGATAAATTAGGGTCAGCTTCACTACCAGTTTGCCAATCAGTACCAGGAGGTAAGATACCAGATTCCATTTCTATGGTTAATAGTCCATTTTGTTCTTCAAAAGGTAAAATCCCATCGCAAGTTGCTGTTTGAGCAAACAAACTTGTAATGCTTAATAAAACTAATAAGAGTGTAATTGTAATTTTATTTTTCATAAGTGCTTTTTATCAAACAATAGTACTTAAATAGTTGTTAAAAAGTATCCTGTAGTATATGGTATTAAATAGCTAGAAGCTAGCCTAGACCGCATTAAGGGTTGAGCGTCATAATTGAATTCCTCCCAAAGATCGGGTAACGTCCTAAATAAAATTATAACACTTGTGTTTAATTAAAGGCTAAATTTAAGATTTGGAATACTGAATGAGATATTCTCCTGAGCCTAAAATAACGTTGCTACCTTCTTTTACTGCGCTATACTCGTTTTGAAATTCTTCTAGATTTTTATTATTTATTTTGAGCGACTCCAATTCTTCTGCAGTTAAAATAATTTTTGCATTAGTATTAAATGGCACTTCCAATTGCATTAAAATAACACCATTATTTATGGTCCAATCATTTGTTACAACTCCATAAGGCGTAGGTACAGATACTGAAGTACTTGTTATTTTACTTGAATATTCTGGGTTTACAGTAAACACTTTGTATCCTGGGTCTGATTCTGAAGATTTTATACCACCTAAAGATTCATAAAAGTACGCTGCAAAACCACTATGCATTGGGTGATTTAAGGAGTTTGTTGGCCCTTCCATTTCTTCCCAAACAAACTGGCGTTCTGGCCATGTTGTAAAACCAGAATTCATGACATAAGTTTGACTCGGAAAATCTGGTGTTGTTAAAATTTGATGGGCTAAATCTGCTTTACCATACTTACTTAATACGGTATAGATATATCTGTTTCCATGTATTCCTGTAGCATGATGGCCTCCTTTTACCTCTATAATATCGTGAGCTAAACCATTTACTACATTTTCTATTTGGTTATCTGGCACCATATCAAACTGCAAGGCTTGTACCGTTGCTGTTTGGCTACCATACCATTTGTGGCTAGTCTCAGGAATTTCAATTAAATATTCTTTATTGAAAGCATCTTTTAATTCGCGTTGCTCCTTCTTCATTTTTATTGCAAAAGTAGCATCATTATTCATTTCAGCAAATCGTTCCATGACACCTAAAACATCATAAAAATAAGCATTAGCCGAAATAATTGGGTCGCATTCCATAGCAGTTGGATTTTTTCTTCTATCCCAACGTGGCGGACACCAATCGCCCATACCATCTTGCATAATGCCATTTTCACCTTTATACGACAAGTAGAAGTTTGTTAAACCTCTCATAGCTTCATAATACTCCTTTACAATAGTATCATCACCGTAGTATAAATAATTATACCAAGGCAAATACATGGTTGCTACACCCCAATCAATTTTGGCATAAGTAGACGTGCGTTTTCCTGGTGCTATCATGGTTGGCACTTGATATTTCATATCCGGATTATTATGTCCTTTTGTAGGGCGCATTTGTGTACGGATGTCTTCCATGTATTTTATATAAAAATCATACATATCATAATTATACAATGCATATTCACAAAATGCATGAGCATCACCCAACCAGCCGCATTTTTCACGGTGTGGACAATCTTCTGGAATACCGTGTACATTATCTACAATAGTCCATTTACTAATACTGTGCATTTTATTTAATAACTCATCTGAAGATGTAAAACTTCCTGTTTCTTGAATATCTGTAGCTACTAAAACGGCTTTAATCATATCTGCATCTGGTTTTCTGGTAATACCTTTAATTTTTGCAAATCGAAACCCGTGATAACTAAACTTAGGCTCCCAAGATTCTAATCCATCACCTTTACAGATGTATTCATAAATTTGGGTCATACCATTTGCACCACCCCCTGTCGATCCTTTAAAAATATCTGAGCCGTCTGTTAACAGCGCTTCAGTCGTAATAACTTCTATAAGTTGACCTTTTTTTTCTTTGACGTTTAATTTAACCCAACCGGCAATGTTTTGCCCAAAATCTACAATCCAATTACCATCTGGTGCTTTAAATACGTTTTGAGGCTCAAATTCTTTTAACTTTTTTATTGCTGGAATTTGGCTAGCACTTATTGTTCGTAGTTTAGGCGACGCTATTTTTGCATTACCCCAAGATTCATCTTTATAGCCCACAGTATTCCATCCATTTATTTCGTAACGCGCATCATAAGTGTCGCCCCCATAAATATTATTAAACACTATTGGACCTGTCGATTCTTTCCATGTCTCATCGGTATAAAAATCAGCTTCGGTACCATCTTCATATTTAAGCTTTACCAATAACTTTACCGTTGGAGGACCATAAGCCAAATCTTTTTCAGATTCAGGATCACGTTTCCAAGAAATGTTTTGTCCATAAAAGCCATTACCCAAAACAATTCCAAAGGCATTTTGTCCTGATTCTAATTGCTCTGTGATATCATAATTAACATAATAGGCTTGCTTGTCGTAATTTGAAGGTGCAGGATCCAACACATGGTCTCCCACTTTTTCGCCATTTAAATACAATTCGTAATACCCTAAACCACAGATGTAAGCTTGAGCGTTTTTAACATCCTTAGATATATCTACCTCATTTCTAAAATAACTTGCAGCAAAACCATTAACTTTTTGTGCAGTTTTCATTCTTCCAGTTTTATAATCTCTGAATTGGTAGGGCGATATTCTGGTATCCTTTCTTAAAGTAATCCATTTTGAATCACCCCAGTTTTTATTGCTCTTTAATCCCATTTGAAATGCTTGAACATCTGACCACTTTGAACTTTCACCTTTCTCGTCCCAAATTTTAACTTTCCAAAAATAGGTTTGCATTGCTTTTAAAGGATTGCCTTTATACTTTACATAAGCAGATTTATCGCTAGTGACTTTACCTGAATTCCATAAATCTGCATTATCTTCATTCAATTTATCTTCTGAAGATGATACCAAAATATGATATGCCGATTGTGATTTATTTAAACCCTCAGCGCTTACAATCCATGAGAAGAGCGGCATTTCACTTTCGATAGTTGAAGCCTTTACTTTTGAATTAATAGTTAGTTTTTCAAAATTGATTTGAGTTGCTGAAGTTGAAACCTGATTACAGGACACAAAAAAACCGAAAAAAAATAATAGTAAAAATAGTAGTTGCTTTTTTAACATTATGATACTTTTTATTGAATAAATGATGCTGTTAGATTCTTTTATTTAAAACTTTTAATTGATTATAGAGCACTTTCATTAATACACAAGTTTTGCAAACGAATGTTTCATTTTTAAAATATAAATCCCTTTTGAAAATGATGATATATTAACCTTATTGCCATGTCCTGAAAGTACTTTTCTCCCGGATATCATATAAACTTCCCAATTTTGAGGTGTTTGCGTTTTTATATGAAATACGCCATTAATACTAGGATTAGGAAATACGCGTATGTTATCTAAATTATTTTGTGCTACAGACAGTCCACTATTAGAAAATACGGCAGTTATATTCATATCTGATGTAACAGTAATTGCCAAAGGATTATCTGTACTTGGAACATCGCCTTCCCAACGCTCAAACTCCCAACCTTCATTTGCAATTGCATTTAAACTAAACTCTTGCCCATCTATTGCAGTACCACTACTATAATTTAAAAGTCCTTGACCTTCCTTACCAAGGGTTATGGTATGTATGGTTGAGTTGATAGGAATAAATTCGATGCTATCAAAAACGATACTTCCTGAGCTGAAATTATTATAAAATTTAAATTCATTGATAGTACCTGTCCATAATCCCCAGTTCGTTAAATCAAAATCTAAGGTATGCCATTGGTTATCATTAGGTACTGTCTCTTTTTTTCTGCCAGATGCAAAACCTGTACCCGGTACATTAGGCAACATTTGAAGATCTGGTTTGTCTGTACTATTTTTTACTATAATTCTTAAAGTACCATATAAACTAGAATTTATATTTAGACCCGTTATGGCTAGCATAGGCCATGAAGCATCAGAAGAAAAATCCACACTTAATTTATCATTATCTCTATTAACTGTCATCCCTCCGTTTACAGCAGACCAAGCAGAAAAATCGTTTGTTGTTGTCCAAACAAAAGTTGCAGGTGTTATAGCTTCGACAAAACTCGCTTCGGGTCTAAATTCAAATTTCTCAAAGGCAAAAGACCCGATTTCGGTACTTAAACTAACTTCAGATCCTGAACCACCATCGGTTCGTGCATTAGTTGTAATACTATTCCATTCACTAAATACGTGAGGATTCGGATTTTCATAATTTAAATATGCAGTATAGCCCTCCTCTGTTAAAGTGCGATCTGGTGCCCCTTTCTCATCAAAACCACTCATAACATAGTTTGAATTATTGATTAAGAAATTTTGAAGTTTGTTATGCTCTTTCCCATAAGACTTGCTTCTATAATATAATGTAGTTCCTACTGGTAAGCCTGTTGAAAAAGCAACATCTACTAACTCATTATCTCTATAAATTAAATTACTACTATTATAATTATAGATCAATACATCATACTCATCTTCAGATTCATTTTTAGCAAAAATAGCATCTAACTCATTGGTAGACGTATTAGGGTCGCCTGTTATGTTAGTTGCATATCGAACCAAACCTTGCATGGCATCTAGTTCTTTTATACCATCTGGGTTTTCACTACCTGTTCTATTTCCCCATCTATAAATAAATTCTAAGCCTTTGTCTTTATTTTTATAAAAAGTATTTGAAAAAATCAATTCTACAATATCTCTATGTGAAGTTTCGCAGCCAACTGTACCTTTACCATCTGCTCCATTCATGGTAGTTACGGTTTTATACTCCATAATATCTATTGATGTTTCAGGGTTCCATTTAGGATTATTTATAAGTGGGGCAAAGTTTTTAGCGTATTTACCATTCATATCCCTAAGACCACTATTACCAATAACAATATAATCTGAAAGCCCCCAAAAATCACACTTAATATTGTTATCAAAATTATAATCTATTAGCCCCTCAATAAAAGAAGCATAAGGTTCTCCTTTATAATTTAGAATTGTACCACTTTTATATAAAAACCCAGGATTTCTGGTGTGTAAACCTACTTTTGCATTTGGCAAAACTTCTCTTACAGCACTTTCAGTATTTGCAAAGTGTTCTATAAAATCTTGTTTAGTACCAAACCAATGATCTGGTGTTTCAATTTCCGATCCTACTCTAAAACGCCAGGATAAGACTTTTTCTTCACCATAAGTTTCAACCAACTTAGTCATTAATGCTTTTATAAAATCATGATAGGCCTGTTTATCTGCTGGAGGCAAGGAATTCCCATATATGGACATTCTTTCATTTTCTCGAAAATTAACATTGTCTCTTGTGCCTTCTGGAATGAAACTATAACCATGTTGAAAAGCCCATGGTGGCTGATCTAAAGCTATTTGTAAAATCTCGGTTTGTGAATTAACCACTTTATCTAGTCTTTCAATAAGTGGTTCCCATCGGTAAACATAAACGTTATTAATAGAATCGTATAAACATGGGTCGAAATCTAAATCTTTATAAGAATTTCCATCTACAACTTTCCTTATCCCTCCAATCATTCTAACGATATTCATTTTTAGACCTGAACGAATATTAGATCCATTTCTTGGACTAATTCTATTAGCAACATTCCAAACATCGTGTATTGGAAGTTTCTTTTCACTTTCATTTGTAAAATCGGTAGATAACTTTACTTGACTTTGCGCGTAAGTTGCCAAAGCAAAACTTAATAAAATAAAAAAATATTTTTTTAAAAAGTGTAAATTTTTCATTGTATATAATTTATCGTTCACTTAATTTCTCGAAGTTAAAGCCTAATTATATAATAAATATCCTGTAATGTCCTGTTAATATATGTTTTTCAAACTTTTATTAAATAGAATTCCCAATACCCACCAAAACAACAGATAAAAGTATAACTACAATTCCCGCTGTTATAGTCCATTTAGTTTTTTTTGCAACACCTTTCCATTCTTTACGATAAATACCCCAAAGATTAGCTGTTAATATGATGGTAGACATGTGTAGAATCCACGAACTTGCTCCATTTCCTAATTTACTCTCGCCCATTCCGTAAAAGAAAAATTGTAAAAACCAAATGGTTCCTGCCAATGCAGAAAATAAGATATTATTACGAATTGGTGTACTCGAATTTGTAAAATCTGTGTACGATTTATTTTTAATACTTAAGATAGTTGTCCAAACTAAATTAGTAGCTAAACCACCCCAAAGAATAACAATAAAAGTGACATTATTAGCAAATAAGTGATCATAACCAGCTTCTACAGCGGCATCTGCAAGCGGTTTGCCTGCTTCTATACCAAAACTAAAAAAAGAACTTAAAATACCCGATAGAATGGCTACCGCTAATCCTTTTACTAAATTAAATTCTGAAACACTTTCTTTCTTTTCTTCATCAGAAAGTTCTTTTTCTTTAAGCATTCCTGCTTTACCAGAAAGTGCAATACCTATAAGGCACACCAAAACACCTAATAAGACAATTTGTCCTCCTGAAGAAGATATCATATCGGTAAACGAGGTTTTTCCGTCTTGAGGATTAAAATTATAATATATTGAAGGTACAATCGCCCCAAAAGCAGCACAAAATCCTAAAACTACAGAATTCCCTAAAGACATGCCTAAATAACGCACGCCTAAACCATAAGATAATCCGCCTACTCCCCAAAGTAAGCCCATTAAAAAGGTAACCCCTAAAATAGTACTTGAACTTGATGCAATAATATCTACAAAACCTGGGACAGTTAAATAAGCGGCAATAGGTGGAACAATGAGCCAAGACATAACACCACCTACCATCCAGTAGGTTTCCCAAGCCCAACCTTTTACTTTATTGTAAGGCATGTAAAAACTTCCTGCCGCTACTCCTCCTATTGAATGAAATATGACTCCTAATATTGCTTGCATGAATTTATTTTAAATTTAAAGTAAGGATAAAATTAAATCAAGTACTCATAAATATTGTCCTGTGGTATCGGATGTTAAAAAATTTTGTTTTAGAAAACTATTTAGCCAATTTTAGCTTTATTAATATCTGCTATTTTAATGGATTTTCATACCATACAACTCCTAACCCCTTACTATCTTCTCCATAATTTTCCTCACAAGTAAGCACATCCAAGTCACCATCACCATCTAAATCCACCAATTCAATCTTGTCATATTTTATACCTACTGGCCCACTAATTGTATGCCATTGCCAATTAGAATCTGTTGGTTTATTTTTATAAGATAACCAATAGACCCCTTCCTTTTTACCTTTTGCTTTTTCAAAAGCATGCACAAGGTCTGGCTTTCCATCCTTATCAACGTCCCCAACAACTACAGATTTTGGCTTACTAGCAAATTCAGGAATTGCAATTGGAAAAGTCTTCCAATTTTGCCCCGTTTTATCCAAACGCTTTAAAAACCAGATTTTTCGACTAGTCGCTTCTGTCACCAGAACATCCTCTAAACCATCACCATCCAAATCTTTCAAATCCATAAACATCACCTCAAGTCCTTGGCATCCAATGAAATGATTTTTCCATGCTTTTTTTTGCTTTCTAATTTCCCTAGGGTTTTCTAACCAGCGCACACCTTGAGTTGGTCCAGATTTACGGTCGGAAACAACAATATCTAAATCACCATCATTGTCCATATCCTTACTAAACATAGACATTACCCATGTTGCAGATCCTATAGGATACCATTTCCATTTAGAAAGCTTTCTTGCATTTCTTGGTGCTTGAAACCATCCTATTTCTGCGTTCTTATTTTTAGCACCAACTACTACATCTATTCCATTTTTACCATCTACTTGCATAGGCACGCAATACATCCATTGTTTATTAAGCTTTGAAGTTGGAAGCACCTGAGACTTCCATTTATCTTCTGCGAGATAATCTTTAGGATTTGTGGGTGCCCAATTAAAGTATATTTTTTTATTGTTTCCTTCGGTACTGCTTACCACATCCATTGCGCCATCATCATCCAAATCTGCAAACACAGCATCTTCTACACTTGGTGTTTTGCCAACAATTACGGACGGCCATTTTTGACGAACCAATTTAAAACCCGGATGTATATAAACTTTGGTATATCCACCTTCTTCCCAACCCGTAGTAATATCAGGTAAACCATCATTATTTACGTCAGCAATTCTAACACCATCTGCACCACTAGATGTTTCATCGATAGTATGTCTTTGCCAATAAGTTGATTGCGCACTATGCTTATTAGCTATTAATACTATAAATAAAAGGAATAATCTTATTTTTATTATGCTTTTCTTATTGTATTTCAAGATCAACACGTTTTGCCTTTTTATCAGATTTATTCCAATTCACAAACATAGAAACTGTTCCTGTAATTTGTTTATCAACAAGAACGGGTTGTGCATCTGGTCCAAATACTTTTGCAGGTTTCCATTTAGAACCAACAGCAGAAATCACATCAAAAAAGAAAAAACCTTCTTTCTCTGGATAATGCCATGTTGCTTTTTTAGGGTTAAACCCATTTACTGGATTGAGCACACCTAAAGTAACCTCTGTTTTATTTTTAAAACCTACGTTTACATTCTTGCCTAAATAAAATACCGCCCAATTCCAAGGTGCAAAAAAGCCTTCAAACTCTGGACCATTATAAATCTGACCTGGTATATTTATTTTTTTATCAATAGCATATACATCTAATAGCCCACCTTCTTGTCTGTTTTGATAGATTCGCCAAGGCCCATCTCCCAACCATCGTTTTCTTTTTACATCTTCAGCAGCTACTTCTATACCAATACCTGCGTAATGGTATTTACCAGAATTTAACGTGTACGCATAATCTAAAAGTATTTCTCCATTAGGTTTTAAATGCCATTTTATATAATCAAAACCTTTGGTGTTTTTAGCTTCAATTACAAAAACATCACCTTTTTTACTGACAGTTGCTTTAGCTGTTTGTGTAGTTTCATTTTTAAGATTCATATCATCAGCTTCGAATGTTAAAAACGGAAAATTTGCTAAACTGGTTGCTTTTCCTTTATCTAAAACAGACTTTAATATTCCACTATTTTCATCAAAATGAAGTGTTATTTTTCCGCGTGTAAATTTAAAGCTATCTGTTTTAATTTGAGCAAAAGGAAGTTTTGTAGACACTCTAAACGTATTTTTTGGTTCCGTAATTGGTAATCGTTTATCATATACTAATCGCCCTTGATTATCATATACTTCTATAATAAGAGCATCGTTCTTAATGAATGATTTTGGTAAATCAATTATCAAATTCCCTTTTTCGCCTGCTTTAATACTTTCTACAGAAACTAAACCTGAAGCAACAGTTCGATGTCCATTTGAAGACGCATCTGGATTTGCAAAATTCACCAATTTCCAATTTATTTTACATTGGTTTAAGTTTACAAAAGAGAACTTATTGTGGATATTCAAACTCCCGCTAAACCCTTCATCAATTTTATTATTAGAAAAAACAACAGGTGACCAAATTTCTCTAACAGCATCTGTACTTCCTTTTTTCTCACCATGAGGTCCCACAATACCATCTGGCGCTTTATTTCCCTGATTATCTACCGTGTATCCCAAATCATTTCGCATCATTCCTTCATCAAACAAGGCCCAAATGGTCATCCCACCTCCAACTTTCGATTTTTCAAACATATCCCAATAGGTCTTTAAATTAGCCGCACCACCTCCATCATAAAGCGCGTGTAATACTTCATTTGGCAAATAAATATGATTCATTTCAAATAAATTCTTCTTAGCAGTAGCATAATCGGGGTAATACGTTGTATTTACAATATCCCAATCTGGACTATAATTTGCAAAAATATCGTTTGCTTTCGCTTCATTTTTTAAAGGTCTTCTATTTTGAATATCCCATTTGGCAAATAATGGGTCAAACTCTGGCGTATGTGCAATATGATTTCCATTTCCCCATAATATGATTGATGGATGATTGACATCGCGCACCACCAACTCTTTTAAAATTTTAGGGCCAACTTCTTTATCTAAAGGGCGATACCAACCCGATAATTCACTTAATACTAACATACCTTTTGAATCACATAAATCATAGAAATAACTATCTGCTGGATAACAAGAAGAACGCACAAAGTTAAAATTCATATCCTTCATGATTTCTAAGTTTTCTTCCATATCAGTTTTAGAAAGTGTTCTTCCTGTTTCTGGACGAAAACTGTGCATACTTGCCCCTTTTAATAAAATACGTTTGCCATTTAAGTAAAATCCGTCGTGATCACGAACTTCAAAAGTCCTAAATCCGAATTTTTGCTCATACGTATGTACGACTTTATTTTTATCTCTTAATTCAATTTTAACCGAATACAAATTTGGGAACTCATGAGACCATAATTCAATACCCTTAAACTGAGATGTTAAAAGTGTAAATTCTCCTTCACCAACTTTTGTTTTGAATGATTTTCCAATCTTATTGTGATCAGCATCGTATAATTGCACTTTTATTTGTTGATTTTTTTTAGCATCATTTGTAAATACTTGCATTTTAAAAGCACCTGACATTTGAGCATCAATAGCAACACGTTCTATAAATTGCTTAGACACTTCCTCAATATAAACAGGACGAAAAATTCCGCTAAACAACCAATAATCTGCAAAACGTTCTGCTGCGTTTATGGATGCATTACTTGAATCGTGATTGACATTAACTTCTAATAAGTTACTTCCGTTTTGTAATTGACTGGTTATCTCAAATTTAAATTCGGTATGTCCACCTTGATGGAATCCCACGTCTTTTCCATTTAGTTTTACTTTTGTATCGGTCATAGACCCTTGAAATGTGATAAAATATCTCTTATTAGATGCCTTTTCAAAATCAAAAGTATGACGATAATCTGCAATACCTGACAAACGATCTTCTACCTTATCCATACCATAAAGGTAATAGCCAAAACCTTCCATTTCCCAGTTTGATGGCACAGGAATGGTTGTCCAAAAACCACTATTCCTACCTTTATCAAGTTTAAATTCCCAGTTTACTGCAGATGATGCATCTTCTCCTGAAAGGTAAACTTTTCGTTGTGCATTTATATTTAATGATAGTGCTGCTACAACAGTAAACAACACTAGTTTAAATGATATATATTTACTCATACCCTTAATTTACGCCTTCTATATAAATTTTCTTTTATGAATTACAATATTAAACTAAACCCTAATCATAACAGAGCCTATTTATCCTATTTTATCGCCATTATGTGCAACATAAAAGATATCTTTGTTTAACCCCAACATTATAGCATAGGTAGAAATGAAAAAAGTATTTGTTCAATTAGAATCGGGTCGTGGTTATGGAAGAGATATTCTTAAAGGAATCTACAATTACAACAACCAATCATCTCAATGGGAAATTATTTTTGAACCTTCATATTATCTAAAATCATCAAAGGCTAATGATTTTATCAAATTAATATCTGAAATTAAGCCAGATGGTTGCATTATTGAAAATCATGAAAATGCTAAAAAAGTTATTGAATTAAAAATACCATTAATACAAACTAGCTCATTTAATCATGCCAAAAAAATCCCTTACCTTAAAGGAAATTATGATGCTGATGGTAAAATGGCTCTAGAATATTTTACAGCTAAAGGTTTTAAAAATATAGCCTTTTTTGGCTCTCATAAAGTTATTTGGTCTGACAGGAGACTTGAAAGTCTACAAAAACATGCGCTTTCTAAACATATTAAAGTTCATAACTACATCCCCAAAAATAAAAGAACTATAAGTCACGACTTAAAAGACATTATTTCTTGGCTAAAATCATTGCCCAAGCCCATTGGTATATTTTGTTGTAATGATGATTTAGGGATTATACTAATTAATGCCTGCTCTATGGCAAAATTAAAAATACCCTATGAAATCGCCATTTTAGGTGTTGACAATGATGAGTTACTTTGTAGTGTTGTACACCCAAAACTATCAAGCATTGCTAGAAATCATACCGTAGCAGCGTTTAATGCCTGTGAAATTTTAAACAAAATGATGCAAGGTCATAAACCAGAAAACCATATTATTTCAACTGAGCCAATTGGCATTATTGAACGTAGTTCTACCGATACCATAGCTAGTAATGATACAGAAGTGATTAAAGCGCTTCATTTTATTAGAAATAACACGCACGTAAACATAACAGTAAATGATGTTGTAGCTGCAACAACTATTAGCCGAAGAAATTTATATACGCGTTTTAAAAAAATAACTAACAGAACAATTTTAGAGGATATTCAGTTTCAAAAAATCAAAAAATTTAAAGCCCTATTAACCCATCAAAAATTGTCTGTAAAAGAAATTGCATTTCACCTCGGTTTTGATGATGTAAGTCATGTGAGCAGATGGTTTTCTGCAATAGAAGGTACAACTCCTGTAAAATGGCGAAAAAATAATATGTGATATTAAAACACTTAAACATCACAGTTTTTCTTACCGTACTGAAAATATTTATATCCTAAGCTAAACTCCTGATGTCCTAATTGTTCAGACTTTGTTTTATTACCATTTACAACTGCTTTAATCAACCCTACTATTTCATCTCCAAGCGCGTCAAGAGATGCGCCTTCTGTAATTATTTTGCCTGCATTAACATCCATATCTCCAGAAAGGTTTTGATAAGTTTTTGGGTTTCCACAAACTTTAATTACAGGCGATATCGCAGAACCCACTACAGAACCTCTGCCTGTAGAAAATAATATAATATGGCATCCGCTAGCAATCATTTCTACAATTTCTGCATTATCATTAATATTTGGGAATCCCCATAATGGTGGTCCGTCTGGAACTACATCCATAAAATATAATCCTGAAGCTGTTGGTATTTCTCCTGGTCGAATTAAAGCTTTAATAGGCAAACTTCCACTTTTTGAGTATGCACCTAATGATTTTTCTTCTATTGTGGTTAAGCCTCCTACGGCATTCCCTTCAGAAAAGCTATCATGACCCATAGCTTTATAGTAGTTATCAGCCTTTTCGATACATGCTACAAGTTCTTTTCCTAAAGCTTCATTTTCTGCTCTTTCTGCCATTAAGTGTTCACATCCTATTAATTCTCCTGGCTCTTCAAACATGCAAATAGCGCCTTTAGCAACGAGTTGATCAAATGCTTTACCTATAGAAGGATTTGCTGTAAATCCACTAGTAGCATCAGAACCACCACAGATTGTTCCGACGACAAGGTCGGACACTTCAAAATCTACATGTTCTACATTCTTTAATTCAGATTTAAATGTGTTTACAATAGATTTTCCTTGTTCTACAGAACTTAACGTTCCTCCATTTTCTTGAATGACTAATTTTTCAACAGGTCTACAGCTTTCAGAAATGTATTTTGCTAATTGATGTCGCTTAAAATTTTCGCAGCCTAGTGAAACCAAAAGTACTGCTCCAACATTAGGATGTGTGCACAGGTTTTGCATCATTTTATAGGCATACTCATTTGGAGCACAACCACTAAAACCAATCAAATGAACATCTTGACCTGCAAAACTTGCCACTATTTGTCTCGCGACATGGTGTGCACATTCTACCAAATAGGCTACTACAATAATATTGCGAATGCCTTTTCTTCCGTCTTTTCTTAGATACCCCTTCATGTTACGAATGTTTAATAATAAATAGAGTTAGTTTTATTTTTCCTGACTAGCAACATAATCCGTTTTTAAATTATGACTATGTACATGCGCTCCAGGAAGTATATCTTGAGTAGCGCTTCCTATAGATAAGCCATATTTAAGTATTTTACTGTGTCTATAAATTGGTACTATCGCAATTTTATGACCAAAACTAATTGATTCTTGTAGCACAATTTTTTCAGCATTAAATTCAAAACAGCTCCCTTTTTCAAAGTCTTTTAATGCTATTACAATATTATCATCACTATGTAATCTAATACTATTTTTCATTTAATATTTATACGATACTTCTTCTAAAATTATTTTAAAACCCTCCTGCGGCACCTCCATCAACTGGAAGAAAAACACCGTTTACATATTTAGCTGCATCAGAGGCCAAATATAAAGCTGCATAACCGATATCTTCTGGTTGTCCAAAACTCTCTGTTGGTATCCTTCCAATAATTTTAGTTTTCCTCGGTAAATCATTATCTATTGCTTTATGAAGCATTGGAGTTTCTATCCAACCAGGTGCTATGGTATTTACTCTAACATTATCGATAGCAAGTTCAGACACCATACTTCTCATTAAACCTACAACTGCTGTTTTAGCTGTAGAATAAGCAACAACTTGTTTCATCCCCATAACTGCAGTCATTGAACTTATTAGTATTATTGAGCCTTGTTTTCTTTTTATCATTTCTTTTGCAAACTCTCTAGTCAATGCAAAAACGCTCATTAAATGGACATTAAGCACCTCAGCAAACTCTCTATCGGTTGTCTCAACTGCATTCTTTTTTAAATGTGTACCCGCACAATTAACTAAAACATCCACAGCGCCCCAATCGTTTTCAATGTTTTGAACAAATGCAGGTATGATTTCTAAATTAGAAACATCAAAAGACTGATATTTACATAGCGCTCCTAATTTATTTTTAGCATCAATTAGCTTCTGTTCATTCCTACCAACTATCAAAACTTCAGCACCAGCCTCAACAAATGTTTTAGCAATACCAAATCCAATACCACTTCCACCACCTGTTACTAATGCTTTTTTTCCTTCTAAGCTAAATACGTTCATTATCTTATTCTTTAGTTTTATCAAACAAAAATAAGGACATGTGACAATGTAAAAACAACCTTTTATCGCTATTAAGCAGCCATTTTGTGCAACAAAAGTATTTTATAATATCAAACCTCTTAATACCCTACTAGGTTGATTGAAATTTAATCAATTATTATGACTTTTTATATTCAGGATTTTTAGTTTTCGGAATAGGTGCATTTGTGTCTTTCCACCATGTCTTCAATATTTTTAATAACTCTTCTTTCTTTTCTGGATTCGTTTCTGAAAGATTATTTCTTTCCCCAATATCTTCAGATAAATTATATAACTCAACACCATCATCTTCAAAATAATAATGAAGTTTCCAATCGCCTTTTCGTATAACAGAACCAGGACGTGTTCTAAACAAAGGATCTCTATTTTCGTTATCATTTACATTATAAGCTTGCAAATAAATGGGAAAATGCCAATAAAGAGAACGTTCCAATATTTCCTCTTTTCCTTCTAATATCGAAGACAGATTATTTCCATCTAAAGCTAAGTTAGAATTCTTAATTCCCGCATATTCTAAAATTGTTGGAAATATATCCAAATTTGTTATGGGTACATCGCTCTTAGTTTTTGGTTTAATTTTATCATTTAAAACAAAGAAAAATGGCTCTCTAATACCGCCTTCATAATAGCTCCCTTTACCTGCTCGTAATGGTTTTTGTTTGGTTATTCCGTATAAACCACCATTATCTGAAGTAAAAACAATCAAGGTATTATCAAAAAGATGTTTTTCTTTTAGTTTATCAATAAGCAAACCTATGTTTCTATCTAAATTATCAACCATAGAGGCATATTCTGGATTCCCTTGCCCCTTCCACGGTGTCTTTTTCTTGTATTTAGGTACAATACTATCTACTGGCGTTATAGGCACATGAACGGCATAAGGCGAATAATTAAGATAGAATGGTTTTTGTACGGTATCGACAAAATGTATGGCTTTTTCCATTATGGCATCCGTTAAATATTTATCAGAACCACCTTCAATGATTACATTTTTGTATGGTGGCTTATAACTTTTAGGTAAGCCATTATGACCACCACCAATATTGACATCAAACCCATATTCTAAAGGATTATCGCTTAAATGCCATTTTCCTGCCTGACAAGTCACGTATCCATTATCATGTAATACCTCTGGTAAAATAGTATGGTTTTTTGATAGTGTATGTGTATTTTTTGTTGGAATCAATTTTCTGTGTTCAGATTTACCACGGGTTGAAGGACTAACCGTATAAATACCATGTCGTGGTGTCCATTTTCCCGTCATTAAACAGGCTCTACTAGGCGCACAATTTGCAGAAGAAGCGTATCCATTAGTAAAAACTATACCTAAACTAGACAGGTAATCGATATTAGGAGTTTCGTAATATTTGCTGCCCATGAAACCGACATCTTTCCAGCCCAAATCATCAACGTTTATAATGATAATGTTAGGAACTGAAGATTCTTGTTTGTTAGCACAAGCTTGACTTAATAGTACTATTAAGATTAATCGTATAATTTTTATCATTTAAAAAAATTTTGAATAAAAGTTATTATTAAATTGAATTAACAAATACGAACTACTCGTAAATTTAAAATATTTCCTAATTTTTCAATTTTGTTGGCAATATGTCCTACCCCGATAGCACAATGGTGCGACGGCCCTTGTTTGGACCATTCGTTCATAAACGCTCTAGCACCTATTGAAAAACGGTAACGGCTATTGGTATTACCGATATGCAATACAGGCCCTTCTACAGATTCGCCTTCTGCGACTAATAAAAACACATCATCTTTACCTTCTACAACCGATAATAAGGTGACTGGCCCATGTTTTACCGTCATTTGAATGGACAAACCCTTCCCTGGTTTCCCATGATATACAGGTAAAGGTACCAATTGTACGTTGCCTTCTGCTATCGCAAAATGTGCAGGGCCATCATGTCCTAACATGACAATATCATCATTAAAATCCATCGCATAAAATTCAGAAAACGACCCGCCAACCCCAAAGGCATCCATAATTTTCATGGCTTGGGCATTCTTCACTTCATACTCGCCTGCTACAGGGACATTTTTACCCGTTAATAAGGTATTTCCAGCAATAACTGAGGTTACTATATTTTCATATGCATTGGCATTTTCACCTTCATAATAATAGGCTAAAGATCCTAAATCGTGATTGTCTACTAACTTATCTAAGGCTATTGATGTTTTTGCGGCACGTACCAATTCGTCATCTTCACAGGTATCAATCACTTCAAAAGTGGTTTGGAATTCTTTTAATTTGTCATCAACCTCAGCTTGTGTTACAGCATCTCTGTATTTTTTTACTTCACACATTTCCACAATTTCTATGTGCGTGCCAAAGGCTGAAGATTGCTTCGTTAAATCGGAATACACATCTAACATACCGGCATAATAATGCCCTAAAACGCCTAGTCTGTTATTTTGCATTACAGAAACCACTTTAGCAGCATCTATCCAATCTTGAATGTCATCCCAAACTACTTGCTCTCCTAAATATCCGGTTACAAATTCATAATCTATCCCTACACGGTTAAATACATTCGCAAATTCTGGTACGGAGCAGGCTTGACAATGAGCCAACCACTCCCCTGTCATCTTCCCACGATCGCCTAAAGCATTAAAACTTTCGTAATCTATAGCCGCAACAGGTTGTATATTTAAAATAACAACGGGACATTTTACTTTTTGAACCACAGGTAAAACCGTAGAAGACAAGGCATACGTTGAGATGTATAAAAACAAAATATCTACATCTTCTGTTTTTAGCACCGCTGCCTTTTCTCTTGCAACCACGGGTGAATCTACCAATCCAACATTTACCACTTCTGCTCCAAAGCTTTCCATTTTATCTGCTATCTGTTGTTGATAACCTTCTAGCCTTTCCAATAAGCCCTCAAATTGTGGCCAATAGGTATCTAAACCAATACCAAATAATCCTACTTTAATCATTATCTTATTTATTTTTTATTACTAAACTTCTATATATAACTCACTTACTTTTTTCAAACGCTCGGTATCTATTTCTAATCCAAACCCTGGTGCTGGTTTAAAGGAATAGTATCCGTTTGCCTCTTTTGTAGTGGCTGCACTTTGCAAACACTCCAAGTAAATTTTAGAATCTTCTTTTTTCTCTATAGCTTCTACCCAAGTCGCTCCAACGCCAATCGCTATTTGTTGCCACGCAGAACAAGCTGGACCAACCAAACTATCATCACCAATCATTACTTTAGCACCTATTGCCTTTACTTTATGCGCTAATTTTGCTGTATGGGTTAAACTTCCCATTGTAGAGGGATGCAAATTGTAAATGTGTCCCATTCCTTTTTGCATGGTGTTGATGCCTTTCCAAGCAGGACGCATAGGCGCATCTGGAATTAAGGTTAAATCGCCCACCATTTCTTGCAATTGTATCCATTGTTTGGTTTTTAAATGTGCAGGATCTTCAATTGCATTTAGTCCATTAGCTTTAAAACGATCTAAAATCCCTTTTAATTCGTCTAAAGATTTCCACTTTTTATAGCCTTTATTTACATCTGAAATCACAACAGCTTCATCCCCCAAAACCTCTCGAATTGTTTTAAGAAGTTTCATATCAACGGCTTCATTACCATACATTTTAAATTTCATATGATGAGCAAGGTTCTGTTCGATACTTTTTTCAGCTTCTTCTCTAACTTTTTTCTCGTCCTTATCTAGAATGCAATACAATCCTGGAACTGGATTTGTTCCTATTAAACCTAGTAATTCAACTGCAGATTTGTTTTGCAATCGGCCAGATACATCTAAAAGCCCCATATCTAAAGACTCTAGCATTTTTAGAGAGCGTTTTGAACCTAATACTTGTTCTGCTGCTAATAATTTTTGAGATTCACCTAAGGTTAAGCCTTTAAATTGTTCTAAATATTTAACCCAAGCTGTTGGTTTAAAATCTGGATTATTTTTGGATGCAGGCGTTTCTGTCCACCCATAAAAATCTCCAGCAGATATTTTGATGAATAAATGCTGACGGTTGTGCCAAGTGCCCCATGAAAAATAACGAGGTATATTAATATCGTATCGAAATATTTCAATTTTTGTAATCTTTTCGTTTAAATATTCATTTCCATTTTTACTTGCACAAGCAGATAAAAGAGGATATGTTGCACCAATAATACCTAGTGCTGACATACTTTTTATAAAGTCGCGTCTATTTGTTTTCATATTTTTTTACCAAGAATCGTTCATAGAAGTTAGTAATTCTGCCAACTCGGTTTTCATTTTAGCATCTAAATCAGGATCTTCTCCCCAAATGTTTTTCATTTGATATGGGTCTTTAGCATCGTTATAGAGGTAATAGAATTTTTCTCCACTCTCATGTTTTACAACAGCATAGGTATAGGCTTTGGTTCGAAAACCACGAGCATCGCCTTTAGAGGCAAAGCTTTTTCCTCCAAAATACAATTGCTTTTCTGGACGTCTTACAGATTTATCAAAAAATAAGTCGGCATAATTTTCGCCCTCTACCACATCTGGTATTTTATCTTCAAATCCCATTAAACCCAGTAACGTTGGCATATAATCGGGTACGCTTAATAAAATATCGTCTGTTTTTGGTTTTATCGCTTTTGGATAATGTACTATTAAAGGAATTTTATAAGCTTCTTTAAACCATACGTTCTTATGCATCAAACCTTGACTTCCCAACATTTCGCCATGATCTGCAGAAAACACAATAATGGTATTTTCATACTGTCCTGCTTCTTTTAATTTTGAAATCACACGACCTATTTGATCATCAACCCCATTTACAGAAGCAAAATAATCGGTAGCTTGATCTAAGCGTTTTTCTACACCGTGATCACCTCTTTTTAAGTCATAATTATCATCAAACTGCACATTTGGTCTATTTAAAACATCTTTATGCGTCATACCCTCATAACGTTTTCTATACTGTTCTGGCACTTGTTTAAAGGGGGTATGTGGTGGATTTATAGACCAAAACAACGCAAAAGGTTCATTGGATTTTCTTTGCTTTTCATTGTTTTTGAGGTAATCAATAACAACATCTGCTTCATGTTCTGCAGACCATTGTTGGGTATATACTTTATCATTTTCTCCACCATCAGTTGTCCAATAATAAGGATTGTTATGTCTGTTATGTGTACCATAAGCATACCAAAAAGAGAAACCATGCCTGCGGTCTGGAGGACACCAGGTATCCCAGACACGTTTTACATCTGGAGGTGTTGGTTTTGGTCCATCTAAATGCCATTTTCCAACATAACCTGCACTATAGCCATTTTCTACTAAAACATCGGAAAAACAAATTTCATCTTTCTTTAAATAATTACCCAAAGCCGTTCTTTGGGAATTGCAATTTTCTACAACACCAGTTGATAAAGAATAACGACCCGTCATTAACATGGCACGATATGGACTGCATAATGGATTGTTTGCAACGGCCTCAGAAAAAAACACACCTTCTTTTGCCAATTGATCTAAATTTGGTGTGTGTACTGGGTCTTCTTTTAAAAAACCTAATGAGGCTTGCCGGTATTGGTCTGCAAAAATGAATAGTAAATTAGGTTTGGTTTTTACTGTTTCTTTTTTTTGTTCGGTTTTACAGGAATAAACACTACATAAAATCAATCCAAAAACAATTAATTTACTCCACAACTTCATTGTTATATGCCTTTTTAATTTATTCACTTTGTCTTATCTAATATTTTACAGATTCTATAGTTACCGGTCCTAATAAACCAGAAGGTTGCAATTCAGATTCAGGTGTAATATCATCAATTACCAACCAAGTATATTTCTCTTCTTCTGGTCTTTGTTTGTCTTTAATCAGTTGGTTTCTCCAAAGGTTAACGACTTCAATTTCTAATTGATTTTCTCCTTTCTTAACTGTATCTGATATGTTTAAACGATAAGGCGCTACCCAAAGGCCTCCTAAATCTTTTCCATTCAATTTTACTTTTGCCATCACAGATAGTTCTCCTAAATTTAGGTAAGTATCTTGATTTTCTGGAAGGGTTTCTATATTAAAAGTTGTGGTATAATTTGCTGTGCCTGAATAGTATTTTATTTTTTCGTTTTCCGATTTAGACCAATCTTTTAAATTATTAAAAACAACAGGTGTTTTTGGTCCAATTTCTTTATTTGAAAAATCTACAATAAACGGTTCTTTTAACTCAGTTATCTTTTCAAAACTTGGAAAGTTTTTAGAATTCATTGGTTTTGGGAGTGATTCATTCTCTTCAGCAAAAACAACAAACCAACTCTGACCAATATTTAACTGTAAAGGTACTTTTATGCCTGTTTCAGTAATTTCAAAATCTGGTAATGCTCTGATTTCGCCAAAAACGGCATCCCACAATTGTGGTTTTACATTTTTATTGACTCTAAAAATTGGTGCTAATTCTATTTGTGTATTACTTTGGTTTGTGATAAAATAAACTTCCATTTCTGGTGTACTTCTGTGTGTCCATAACACAGGCGCATCATCAGAAACAGCAACATCTTTTGCTAGATTTAGGGTTGCAAATACTTCTGATAATTCGTAACCGTCAAACACTTTTCCTTGTCCGTATTGTCTCGTCATTTTACGATTTTCGTAGTTTCCATTCCACATCTTATTGGCTATAGTTTTCACGATTTCGTCACTTGCTGGGTAATTTTCTAAACTTGGCGATTTTTCAGGTTTCTGACCTAAAATTATTCCACCTTGTTGCACCAAACTTTCTATCTTTTGTAACAATTCTGGTCGCATGGTTTTAAATGGAGGCAACACCATTACTTTATAAGACATGCCATCTGGCAATACAAATCGACCGTCTTTTATGGATAGCCTATTTAAAATAACTTCAGCATTAATATAATCATAAGAATAGCCTTTGGGGATTTCAGGAACTCTTCCACCTGTCATTATTGGTGCATCTTCTCCAATAAAATAACAAACATCGGCTACATATTTTCCCTGTTGTAATAAATGTTGGCAACGACGTAAATAATCGAAATAACTGTCTGCCTGACTAAACCAAGTATTATGGCGGTTGAATTCTGTACCAAACCAAGCATTCATTCCTGGTTTTCTGCTATCATCTGGTTGTTGAATGTACAAGTGCAACACAAAGTGATTGATGCCTTCTGTTAACGACCAATCTCCTCGTTTTTTTAGCATTGCTGGATGCCTTAAATACGTTTTTCGGGCGGATGTAAACGCTTCTGCTGATGTTATGGGTTTTCCATACGTATGAGCTGTTGATGAGGATGCTTTACATTCAATATTTCCCAAAGTGCCTTCGTTCCAAAATTCGCCAGCAATTAAATCGGATTGCCCACCGTACATCATAAATTCTCCTGGAAACCCCCAGTGCCCATAGTTTTCTAACCAAGTTTTTAAATTGTGTTTGTTACTTGCTTTTCGCAGTCCTCCAACGTATTCGTAAGCGACATCATCTGCAATAGAACGACGCAAATCCCACAGAAAACGTTCGGATAACTCCACACTTTCTACAATTCTACCAGATAATACTGGTAAAAATGGCACAGGGTCATAGCCGTATTTTTCTTTGAACTTTACTTCGTAACCATCCGTCCAGTTTTGTGAACCTTGTTCGTAACTATCGGCCACTACATATTTAAACGCCGATTTGCTTTCTTCGGGAACACGTTTTAACAACTCGCCTACAAAATTATAAAAATGGTATTGCGTCAAATCGCTATTCATTTTATCTATTTCATAACCCACACCTTGGGGTGCAGCAGGTGCATTTTTTGTACCTGTTGGCGTCATTCCCATACGTATAATTGTCCAGTTGCCTTTTGGTGCATCCCAAGTTAAATTCCCGTTTTCATCAAGTTTATTACTTAAATCAATAATATTATCTGGGTTTATAGACAGGCTTTTATCGTTAATTTCGTCTTGATTGCCAAAGATGTAAGAATCCCATTTAATACCTGGTGTAGAATTCATCTTACCCAATTGTTTCTCTATATATTTATCTAATACCAATGCTTCAGAAATCGTAATCTCGGCAAAACCAAAGTCTGCTTTTCTTTTTGTTCTAAAGTTGGTACATTTTAACACAAACTCTTGTGCTTTTGTTTCTGGTAACACGGTAGCAAAATCTCCTGTTTCAATAGAGGCTACATTAGGCGTAATACGAAAACGGTCGAACTGAAATTCTTTAATAAGTTCTTCTTTACCATCTACTACTGCAAATAGACTCATCTTACATTTAAATGGTCTACTCGGGATTACAGTAATAGAACGCGTTGTAATAGGTTCTGATAGTTGAAAATTAATAGCTAAAGTTTCTCCTTTTTTTGGCTCGAAACTGGTATCGTTTTGTTTATTCCCATCATTTAGAATACCGACATTAACATCTTGCCAATTGGCTGTTATTTTTGTTGGAATGTGTTGGGTGCTCTTTGCTTCTAAATTTGAGGTTTTAAAAGCAAGCGTATGCGTGTCTTGAAATTCTTTTTTAGGCTGCGCCAATACTATATCAAGTGTTTTTCCTCCTACAACTTTCGTTTCACTATAGGTTAAGTAGCGCATCGCTTTTGTATAATCTACCCATGGTCCGCCACTTTGGCTCCAACCTGGGCAGTTGAATACCCCAATATCTACCCCAATACGTTTACCTTCTTCTACGGCATGTACCATATGAGACCACCAATCTTCGCTCAGCATAGGTACTTTTCCATCTTTGTGTGCCGGATTTATATTTCCTATTAATGCACCGCCAATACCGGCTTTTTTCATGGCCTCTAAATCTTTAGTAATTCCATCTTTAGAGATATCGTCGTTAATCCAGTACCAATAACACCAAATTGTATTATCGTCTGTTGGGTTTATAAAATTAGATTGAATAGTCTCATAATATTTAGATTTACTACATCCTAAAACAAACAGGAACAAACAAATAAGTGTTATTAGTTTTTTCATAATTATGTTATAAAACTATTTATATGATGCATCGATTTTCCAGGTACCCGACTGCGCCTTGAATTTTAAAAATTCTGTGTTTTCACTATCAAAAATAAGTCCTTTAACAGATTTCTTCTTTTTACCATTTTTCCAAACTACTTTTCCATTTACAATCACTTCACTAATTGCTTTACCTGTTTTTGGTATTCCTATAATTGCTGTGGCATTTTCTGGAGATTCCAACTCTAATTGATAGGTATCATCTTTTACATCTAAATCAATAGTAATGTTTCCTTTTACTGTTGGAATCACTTTTTTTAACTGCTTAAAATGCACCAAATTTGGCATAATTTGATATTCATCCCAAGACACTTTGGTAGGTTCAACTCCTGCGATGTATTTTGATAAAATTTTATTCGAGCCATTCCAGGCGTGATTATAACTTCCGCCTTTTGGAAACATTTCATAGAGCGTAGACATATCCTCTTTATCAACTTGACTCTGATATTGGTCTTTCATTCTAACCAATGATTCTTTGTATCTACCAGCAAGACACATGGCTTCTTCTACCATCCACTCAAAATGTGGGCTTGAAAAGCGGTTGGGAATTAAAACATTATCAACAATTTGATTATGAAATTTTGGATTTGCAATTCCTGAAACAATAGCTATGGCATTGGCTCTATCGTCTTTTAAATTTTCAGCATCACTACTGTAAAAACCATTATTCCAATAGGCTTTTTCAAATGCTGGTTTCATCGTTTTCATTCTACTTTCATACCATTTGGCATCTGCTTCTTCTCCTAAAACCTCTGCCATTTCTTTAGCTTTGTTTAAGGCTAAATAATAAAATGCAATTTGAATAGGTTCTTTATCTGCTGTTTCCTTAACTCCCCAATCTACCCAATCCCAAGCATCTGGACTTTGGCGTATTCTATATTTTGGCAATCCATTTTCTTGCATTTCAAAAAGTGCCAAATAATCGTAAACAAATGGATATACCTTTTGCAACGTTTCCTTGTCTCCAGTATTTAAATAATAGGGCCAAATACTTTGTGCAATAAACTGTAAACTTTGCGCTACCAACTCGCGAACTCTTAATGGTCCTAAAGCTCCAATGACACCATCCTGGCTAAACGACATGGTTTGTAGTATTGCTTTTTTTAGTAATTGACGTCCTGCATTATCCATAGCATAAAATAAATACCCTGTTTGGTCAGCTACATCGCCAATCCATAGGGCACGTTCTCTATCTGGGCAATCCATAAAATTATCGCGAGCACATACAAATAAAGTATTGTTGCCCATCCACCATAAACGGTTGTAAAATGGGTCGTCAATTTCAAATTTACCAACCATTTCGCCTACACTCATCCAA
Organism: Algibacter sp. R77976; assembly: GCF_044594645.1. Classification (GTDB taxonomy): domain Bacteria; phylum Bacteroidota; class Bacteroidia; order Flavobacteriales; family Flavobacteriaceae; genus Algibacter_B. The sequence continues at coordinate 2,351,749 of NZ_CP138989.1, read as the reverse complement.
CGGTATTTTAGTGCTTTTACTTTAACACCCTCTGGAATCGTATAGCGTATTTCATTGCCATTCATCCAAGAAAAACTCTCAAATTTCTGAGTTCCTGCTTTGGTAATATAAGTTGCTGTAATTTTATTAAGTCGATTGTCTGTTGTTACAAAAATTGTATCGCCAGCTTTTGCTTCGACTTCTATATACGGTGTAATTTGTTTATTAAAAGGAAGTTTACATTTAATAACTTGCCCTTTGCTTATAAATGGAAATTGCAAATCATCATGATTTTTATAATTTTCCAAACCATGGTTAATCAATTGAGGTACAATATTTGGTTCTAAATTATACCAAGGTGTAACACCTGCATTTCCTTTTTCTATTGCTTTTGACCAATTACTATCATTAAAATTAGAAGTATACCAAGCATTATCAGACCAGTCATTCATCGCTTTTTGAGCATCAAATTGAACAGGGTACTGCACTAGTGCTTTACTTGCTGGTGGTATACTATTGTTGTAGGCTGGGTGTTGAATGGCTTTCCAAGAGGCATCAGAAACTAGTCTTTGGTTTCCTATTTGTGTCGAAAATAACAAACCTCCTTTTCCACTATCAATGTGTGTTCCTTTGTGGGTTTCTCGACCCCAATACCAGACCAATATTGCTATGGTATTTTCTCCTTTTTTTAAATAAGATTGAATATTCAAAGTTTCATACCACGAATTGGTTGGTGTAATTTTTTCTTTACGATTCCAATCGCCTGCTTGACTTGGCCCTCTTGACAATCCGCCTTCAAAAATTACCATTTCTCCATTTATCCATAACCAAAACTTGCTATCTACAGCAATATGTGCTTCAACTATTTCTGGGATTTCTTCTAAAGTAATCGTTTTTCTAAAACTCATCCAAGTATTCGAAGGTCCATCTTCTTGTTGCCAAATCCATTGGGCATCTTTCCAATCAGGCGTATTAGCCAATACTGAACTGGAAGTTGTAAAAGCAATTGCAAGCCATAGACATAAAACTAGACTATTTTTTAATTTTATTCTCATTCCGCTTTTATTTTGTTCTATTGTTTAACAAATCTTGACATATAAGAAATCCCCTGAATATCTGTCATTTTAATAATATATATTCCATTATTGAATGAAGAGACATTCAGCTCATTGTTATTTATAGGAACTGATTTTATCATTCTTCCAGATAGATCGTACACCTTTGCATTAAGCATTTCAGCACCTACCATGTTAAGTATTTGATTGGTTGGGTTTGGAAATAATTTTATTTTATTGTACGCAGATTCATTTTCAATAACACTTAGACTTGCAAGGTATTCTTCCAGATTTTCGATATTCATCACTTCATTTACTTCAGCCTCAGAAAGCACCTCATTAAACATATACACCTCATCCAACATTCCCGTAAAATTTCGTACCAATGAAGTAGCTGAAAATGACCCAAAAACAAGTTTACCAAAACTTTGTGGTTTACCTGTTTCAAATTCATAACCCTCAGCAGTACTGCCATGTTGCTGACCATTTATATAAAATTTATGTTGTCGTTGTCCTTCTCTCTGGTCCATAACTAACGCGACATGGAACCAGTCATATTTTTCAGAGTCCTCTACATTAAATGAAATGGACTTTTGTTGATGAGAACATCTAAAGCTTAAATCACCATTAGAATAAAGTAAGGTACGTCCATTAGTAGGCTGCAAAATGTCACCACGTGTGGTGTAATCTGATACTTTTAACCAAAACGCTATGGTGTAAGCAGTTTCACCACTATATTCGAAGACATTATTAACAGATGTGAAATATGACCCTTCTGTATAGCTAAAGACTCCTCCTTTACCATATTTTCCATTATCGTAAGTTACAGCAGACCCCATGGTAGCATCGTTATTATTCCCGCTATGGTCATCACCATTTTCTTCTAGTGGTAAGTAAAACAATAATTTATTTGTAAAAATACCAGCTCTGTCAAGCACACTAATACTAATACTTGCTTCAGAACTTTTCCCATCTGTGTCTGTCACTATGGCTTTTAATGTATAATTACCACCTTCTAAGTCTGATAATGCAGGCGTATCAGAAGATGAGAAATTAAAAGGCGCAGTTGTTTTTGTAGCTATGAGCTGATCATCAAGAAATAATTCAACTTTATCAATACCTTCATCATCAGTAGCATCCAATTCAATATTTATTAAATCACCATCTGCCTTCTCGAATATAGCACCATCAGTTGGCGTTATAAAGGAAATCTCTGGAGCATAATCAACAAATACATCTGCATTAAACTCCCAGATTCCAGGTGTTACATTAAATTTTAAAAAGGATGCTTCCTCACTATTAAAAGAGATTCCTGAAACGCCATCTACAAATGCACCATCTTCCCAAATGGTTACACCTCCAACGGTGACTTCAAATATTTCTGTATTAGTTTTTGGGATGCCCACAACGGCGGTTGTATTCTCAGGCGATTCTAGTTTCAAATTAAAATTAGTTTTACTTGAAGTAACCTCAACCAAAATGTCTCCTTTAACAGAAGGCACTTTGGTTTCAAACGAGGTAAAGCTAGCCAATGTTGGACATACTTCATACGATGCCCATGCCACTTCAGTAGCCTTAATACCAGTAATATAACGCGATAGTATATAGTTAGGTGCATTCCAAGCATGGTTTGGTGTACCTAAACTACCTTTCGGATCGCTTTCAAACCGTTCGTATAAGGTTGTTAAATTCGGGTTATCAACCTGAAAATCATACACCTCTCTCATTCTAGTTAAGGCTTTTTCAGGATGTCCCAATTGCATTAATGCCTCTTCAGCTAACCACTCAAAATGCGGACTTGATTTTCTAACAGGGAATAAAACTTCATCTACTAAGGCATCATAGTGACTTTCATCAGCTAAACCTGCTATGACTGCAAGAGAACTTACACGTTCCTCAATTGGGCTACCTGAAGTATTATAGCTACTACCTCTCCAGTATTTTTGAACATAGTTTTGCTCAATACTAATAATTCTGTTATCATACCATGGTATATCTTCATTTTTATCTAACACAATAGCCATTTTTTTTGCCGCTTTTAATGCAATATAATACCAAGTGGCTCTTACAGCATCTCCATCACCACGATCGCTTCCCCAATCTATCCAATTTACACCTTCATTTCTGTTTTCAGGCATACCATCTGAAGCCATATTCCATAACTTTAAATAAGTAAGTATGGCTGGATATGCGTTTTCAATAGTAGCTTTATCTCCAGTATTATAGTAATACTGCCACACTACATTATCAATAAACTGAAGACTTTGTGCTACAAATTCAGCAGTTTTCGTTTGAAAGCTTCCAAAACCTGGTGTTAAGCCCTCTATAATATCTCCTCTACGATAGTTTATAGTATTGTCTATCGCTTTCTTTAATAATTTTCTTCCTGCCTCATCTAAAGTATAAAAAATGGCTCCTGTTTGATCCCCAACATCACCAATCCATAAGGCACGTTCTCTATCAGGACAATCCATATAACCATCTCTTGCACAGATGTACAACGTATTACGTGCCATCCACCATAAACGGTTATAAAATTGATCATCACATTCAAAATTACCTGTCATTTCACCTACACCTGTCCAACGATATTTTAACTCTTGCACTTCTACACCTGAAGGGATTCTGTATTCTACAACATGACCATTAAACCATGTATAGCCTTCAAATTCTTGAACACCACTTTTGGAAGTATATATAGACTGCAATAAATGCAAATTATTATCAGTATCAATAACAACAGTTCGCCCCGAAGTAGCATTAAGTTTTATGTAAGGCGTAATTTGCTGATTGAAGGGAAGTTTTGCTATTATAGTGACGTTAGACCCTGAATTGTTAGTATAAGGAAGATTTATTGTTGAACCGTTTACCGTCATTGATGGGTAATCTGTCAATCCTCTATCGTTCCATTGCGGTATCGCACGCTCTACCAAATTGCCCCAAGGCTGACTATTTATGCCTCCTTTTTCTGTAGGTGTGTCCCAGTTACTGTCATCATAACCTTCGGTGTACCAAGCACTATCTGTCCAGTCACCTAAAGCATTTCGAGCATCGAATTTTACGCTATAAGGCGTAATGCGATTATCTGCTCCACCTCCACCACTATTGGGGTCATAAGCTGGGTGCAATTTCATTTTCCAAGAAGAATTTGTATTCAAATCGGCGTTCCAATCCGCAGAAACATATAACCCGCCTTTACCACTATCTAAGTGGGACTTTCTTGTACGTCCAAAATACCACGCTAAAATAGCTATTGTATTTTCACCCGATTTTAAGTAGGGTGCCAAATCAACTGGATCGTAATATGTTGTATTTGGTGCAGCACCTCTTGCTAAACCACCTTCAAATAATACCATATCTCCATTTACCCAAAGCCAATATTTACTATCTACAGCAATATTTACTAATGCTTCAGATGGTACTGTACCCACATTGATGGTTTTTCTAAACGCCATCCAAGTATTTGCTGGTCCATCTTCCACTTGCCAAATCCATTGAGATTGTGCATGTACAGAAGTTATTGAGATTGCGAAAAAGACAAAGAGAGATACTAAAATTCCTCTTTTTCTAATTGTTCTGTTTAATTCTTCTTTGTTTTTCATAACTACTAATTCTTATTAAAAATTTTAATTTCTATTATTCATAGTTTTGACTTTTACATAACAAAACTAAATCGTACTATTTTGTAACAACATCCCACACTTTAGAGCGTATAGATTTATCGTCTTTATTTTCAACTGTGAGTACAACAGTCCAATGACCTGCTGTATTATATTGATGTAAAGGATTTTGTTCTTGAGAAGTCGTTCCGTCTCCAAAATCCCATGTCCATTTTTCAACCTTGCCTATTGATTTATCTTTAAATGCAAAAAAACGCCTGTCTCGATCAACCTCAACAAAAGACCAATTTGCTTGTAGCTCTGGTCTGAATTCTTCTGTTAATGGCATTAATCTAAATACATTCATAAAATCACCGTTATGAATCATTTCAATATTATGCGCTAGGTTAATAAAATCTTTCCTTTCCTTATTATCATCATCATAATCGATAACGCTCCACGACATCGCAATAATTTCATTTTCTTTTAACTTTGAAACTGCCGAATGGTTAATCCCTTCAATTGCAGCATAATCGAATGGTGTTATCCAAAACTCCATTTTGAGTAGACCAGATTTACCTTGTTCTAAATTGTGGGTATAGGCCGCATTAGCATAAGGAAAATCTTTAATCCAAGGTGTATTTCCCCAAACCATGGCCCAATCTTTATTTACAGCTGGCATAAAAACATGGTAGTTTTGTGCATGTGAGCCATGTCCTCTAAAATGCAATTCTTCAATAGGTAAGAATTGTTTATTCGCATTCCACTTTTTAATAAAATTCCCACCCGAAACATCGGCATCCACAACTAATTCAAAAATATCTTGTTTGATATCTAGTTGCTCAAATTCCCAGAAATCATCAAAAACTTCCACATAAAAGTATAATCTGTTCAAGTCTTTAATCCATCCAACTTTAACTTTAATATCCAAATCGGATGCATCAAGATTAAAGCCAATGCCATTTATACTTTCTTTCATTTGATCTAAGCCAATGGTATAGGCTTCTGGAACCAAATTCCAATCGGAAAAATCGCCATCAATCCGTGGCATTTTATGTTGTGGAAATTGAAAAATGGGGTAAATAGTATCACGGCTCTGAAGAGCATGCGATTTGAATGCCCCAAAGACTGACACTACTACTAACACAAAACAAAATAGTAAACGCATATTTAATTATTCTTTAAGTTCATAATATTGAATACTTGTTGCTTACGCTTTATTGAACAAAATTTTTAACTCCTTTATTGATGGTGCTTGTTTAGCATCCACAATAAATAGCCTACATTTTGTAGATTCAATGGTGTCAAATTGATGTGTTTTATTTGCGCCACATCCTGCTCCTTTTACAATATCTTTCCATGCGCCATTTTTCCAATATTGCAGTTTATAGGATAAAATGTTGCTCTCGTATTCATCAACAATAACTTGATTAAACGTTTGAGGTTTTATCCATTCTACTTCTAGATATTGATTTTTAGTTTCTGTAGCCAACCAACGTGTTTCTTCATCTTCATCATTTGCTCTAAAAGCTTCAAAAACGGGTAGTTTTTCTGTTTTAATAAACATAGATGAGGCGTTCATTCTTCCTAATTTAGCTAGATTTTTTAAATCCTCTAACGGCTCTGGAAATTGTGTTTTAGGCATTTCATATATCTTAAAATTGTAAACTCCAGATGTTACATTGTAGATGATATAATTACCAACTGCTTTACTTTTTTCTGTTCCCACAAAAGTCATGTTTTCGACATTTTCAGCTAAAACACCACCTTCTTGTATACCATCTTTATTTGTTGCTGGCAAATACACTTTTGCACTTGTATTTACAGGAACTTCAATATGAAATGTAGCGCCTTTCCCTTCTTTTTTCCAGTTAACCACCACATTTCCATACATAGATTCATATTCGGTATTTGCAAATGTCAAATCGCCAACAGGTGCTGGTTTAATAATCATGTTTTGCATACCCAATTGTTCTGGGTTTGGGCGAATACCTCCAAAACCTTTTATAAAATAGCCACCAATTCCTGTATAACAGGTATGGATTTGGCTATTTCCTATAGCAGACCAACGTTCTGGCCATACGGTTTTTCCTTGCTCTAAAAAATACCCATAACTTGGATGATGTTTATCTTTCAACAATTCATAAATTAAATCCATACGCTCTCCAGATTCTGTAAAATAACGGGTATATAAAGCTTGTCCAGAGCTTCCTGTATCGTAATACGGAAATTTATATAAGACATTATCTGTTAAACTGGCTTCTACTTTTTCTATTTCAGAGTCTGGTGTCACACCAGATACTAAGGCAAACGCTTGATCCACCTGATACCCCTTTAAATACTTACCTGTTTCTGAATTGTAAGATAGTTTATGGGTTGCTTCCTGCTGAATTTTTAGTCTGTCTTTATAGATTTTAGCATCTTCAGTTTTGTTTAACTCCTCTGCAATATGCATCGCATTTTCTAACATAAAAGCGTACAAACAATTGTTAAAATGTGCTGCGTCTGGAGAATTACTACTGGTCCAGAAATTACCACGTGGCGTGCACCAATCTCCTAAACCTGGCATTTCTCTTTTTCCTTGTTCTCCAATTATTAAAGCGCCACCCGTATTAGAATTAGAATGCTCATACAACCAAGTCATCCATTTTTGCATCGATTTGTAATTGTCTTCTAGCACTTTTTTATCACCTAACATCCTGTAGGTTTCCCAAACGGTTAATGGATTGTTGGCTTTCCACATTAAAAACGGACGATCTTCTTCATTTAATACGGCTCTAGTTTGTCCATCTGCTAACTGTGCATCTCTAGTATATTGAAGATATTGATCCATATACGCCCCACTTTCAAAATTTGGCAAAGCATCTCCATACATAGCAGCTACAGTTACTTCTCCCCAACCTCGTCTTTCACGATGTGGACAATCTACCAAAATACCATCCATAGTATTGGCTAAATAGGTATTTAAATTGATTTGATAAATTTGATTCAATTGCGCACTTGAAGATTCAAACTTGCTGATTTGTTTACGATTATTCGTTACTACATATCCTTTTGCATCTTCAATTTTAGGTTCGTAATTCAAACCATAAACCGTAATCCATCTACCACCAGCAACATTAAATCGGTTTTGGAATTTTCCTTTTCCTGATTTACCGAAAATGTATTTGCTTTTTTGACTCCAATTCATGATGCGTTCGGTTTGATCGCTTATTTCAAACAGGATAGAATCGCCTTCCTTCCCTTTATACAAGTCCATTTCAAAGAATCCTGTATAATTTTCGCCCATATCAATACGATAGGTTCCGTTATCCATTTTATCAACTCCAATGGCTTTTATTTCTTTAAATTTTACTTGAGGCTCTACCATTTGAGCGCTTAACTTTGCTTTTATAGGACTATATAATGCGCGTACTTCTCTATCTTTTCTGCTATTTAATGCAAAACTGATATTATTGCCTTCTGGAATTTTCGCGTTCAATTCTTCGTGATTGTAAACACTTGCGTTCATCCAGTTACTATCATCGTATTCAGGGGTATTCCAATCATCTTCGCGTTTGCTATCATCAATTGTTTCTCCTCCAAAACGTAGAATGTCCCAGTCTCCATAATATTCTGAATGGCTTTTTTTGGTTTTCCAACTGGTATCTGTTTTTAGAGTGATTTGCTCTCCTCCTGATACAATTTCGGCTTGAGCTTTAAACACAAAAGGCACCATTCTATATTCTCTTATTCGTTTCCATCTTGCCCAACCTGCAGCGTGCCAAATGGCAATAACATTGTCTCCTTTTTTTAGTTTATCAGCGATATCATATGTTAGATAAGGAATTCTTTTTTTCATATAAGAAGACACAGGATTTGCCACATTATCTGTAATTTTTTCTCCATTTACATACAGTTCGTGATATCCAAAAGAGCCTACAAATACAAATGCTGATGTTGCCTCGTCAGAAAGTTTTACGTTTTTTCTATACCAGTTATGGTCTGTCTTTTTCTGATCTGATTTTAAAATCCAATCCCCTTTCCAATCCGATTGCTTTAATAATCCCACAGAGAACTTCCCATAATCACTCCAGTTTGATGCATTCCCATCTTTATCCCAAACCTTTACTTTCCAGAAATACTGTTTTGCAGATTCTAATTCGCTACCTTTATAAGTATTATTTACAGATTGATTTGAATCCTGCTTTCCTGAATCCCAAACATCACCTTTATCGCCTTTAATAGCTTCTAAACTACTTGCAACGAGTATTTGATATGCAGTTTGCTTTTGTCCTCTAACCTTTGCATCTCCTTCCAACTTCCAGCTCAACCTTGGGCTTGCATTATCAATTCCTAAAGGGTTTAAGCGGTATTCGCAACGTAAATCTAATGGTGTAATGTTTGTTGATGTTTCGCAACTACTCATCGCACATATAGTCAAAATCAAACTTAAGGTTAACAATAATCTATTTTTCATTCTTTTAAATTTAGAACTATTTTAAAGTGTATATATCATATATCAATTATTTCTATCTAACTAGTGGGTTATCTTTAAATTGTCAAAAAGGTTCTCATCGTAAGAACTTGCCAACATAGTGTAACCCGCAGTCTGCTTGTGTGTTATATTTACTAACGAATCTCTATCAACAAAAGCTTCTATATTTTTATTTTGAAACTTAAGTTGAAGGTTGTGCCATTTACTTCCATCAAAATTTGAAATAACACCTTTTTTAAGGATTTGTTTGTTAAAAATAAGCTTCCAATGACCAGTCTTTGCTAATTGAAAACGATAACCTTTTAAGTAACTCCCTTTTATATGACCTCCTAATTCTACATCACCTCCATCAATAAAAACATCTACACTACACGTATAATTTTTCCAATTTACATCACCAACTAAAGTGTTTGGTTTAATATTGGAACGTCTATAAACGCGCATCCAATCATAACCTTGTTCCGGTACAATTTGTTTTAAACATTGTGTGCCATCTTCTTTTAAAGCGATTTCAAAACTACCAGTTTGATCTGAATGATATTTAGGTAAATCTCCAGATTTTCGATCTTCATAGTCTTCGTAATACGGAAACGGAAAGGGCTTTTCTTCAGGAATTTTATAAGCTCCTTTTTGCTGACCAGTAGTGGTTGTTAATGAGTAAATACTTTGTGCATCTAGTGAAATTTTGACTATCCCATCTTTTGAAACAATACTTTGTTGTTTAACAAACTGCTCATTTTCGTTAGATTTCCAAACGTTAATGATATCTGTAGAAAAACCTTCGCCAATTTTAATCTCTACTTCTTCTTGCTTTTCAGTACAAATAATCATACTCCAATTCGTACTATTTTTATCTTTTAAAGTAACACAACTTCCTTTATAGGTGCTTTTATCAAAAAGACCACAAGCATTATCTAGGTACTCCCAATTATCAGGCTCAGCAAACTGAGTAGTATGTGCTGTAGCCCAAATTGTTGGCCAAACTTCGTAGTAGCCACTCCAAGGACTATTTGCCTTCATAGCGCCTGCTTTATCCCAAGTTACCGATTTATAAATTGAGCCTATTGGTGCCCAAATTAATGTTTTGGTAATTCTATCTCGGATGTAAAATTTGTTGTAAACACGTGCTAAATTCAAAGCACCTGCACCTCCCCAGTCTTTTCCTGTCCAGCTCCAGTCTTCGCTAGCCCATAACGGTTTACCAGTATTTTTAGCTTTTTCTGTGGTTGGTCTACCACGACCATCTACCATATTTTCGGTAAACTCACGACCTGTTACATAATGATAACCTACTGCCTCAACAATAGTATCAAAAGCTTTATCGTTCTCAAATTCATCGAATATTTTCCAATCTCCACTATTATCATCTGGCCCTTGAATTTTTACATTTTTATATCCCCTGTTGTCTAATAAAGGACGAACTTGATTGACTAACCAATCCCGATTTGTATAATTCTCATTCTCTGCAGCAGCTACCCAGTCAATATCTAAATCCCATTGTTTTTTTGCTACATCTAGAAAACTAACAAAATATTCTGCAGATTCTTGTGTGTAAATATTTGGCTTTAAATACCCCGGAAAACTCCACGGTAAATATTCCAGAATAACTTCTGGATTTCTGTTTTTAGCTTCTTTCATTAACCAATATTCGTAGCCCCTTGATACTGGATTTTTTAATTCTTTTCGAGTAATAGCATGCGATGGCTCCGATCCACAAGTTGAATTTTCACCTCCACCCATTTCTACTTTTAAATGCTGAAAACCTGCACCGAATTTAGGTTTAAATAAATAATCTAGTATTTGACTTCTAACAGGGTCTTCATAGTCATATAATAAATCTGTAGAAGCACCTGCACTTACTCCTCCAATACCCTCAAAAACTCGACCTGAATCATTTTTATCTAAAGTAATTTCTACAATGTCGTTTGATTTTGTAAAAATATGTGGTTGAAATGGTTTTTCTGGGTTTTGAATTTCCCCCATTTCAAACCAAGAAGGTTCACTATGTGCAACTCCACGATTGTTACCCCAAACAGTTACCTTCCAATAAATTCGCTGACCCGACTTTAAGGGCTCTCCACAATATTTAAATGGTCCTGTTTCTGATGTGCTGGTTGGTCCAGTATCCCAAATGTCTGGGTATTTCAGTTTCTCTATTGATGTAGCCATCATAATGCGATAACCACCTTGATTAGGACTTTTATCATCACCAATATATGTCCAACTAAAAGAAGGATGTGCATCTGCTATACCTGATGGATTTAACTGATTATTACATTTTAAATCTTTAACATCAAGGCCATACATTAAAGAACAAAAAAATAATAAGCTTAAAAGTATCGTTTTCTGGAAATTCATTTTTAGACTAATCATAATTGTATTTCGTTAGGTTTTAAAAATTAAAATATTTTTATTTAACATAAAGTATTTGAAATTCAGAAATCATTGGTTTTTTCTTTGCGTTTGCTATTAATAACCTACATTTTGATGCAGTAATTTCTTTAAATTCATGAGTTTTATTAGCTCCACAAGAAGTTCCACTTGCAATATCTTTCCATTTACCATTTTCAAAGTATTGAAGTGTATAATTTGAAATATTACGTCCTTCTTCTTGAAGTAAAATCGTATTAAAGGTTTGTGGTTTAAACCACTCTATTTCTATCCATTCATTTGATGTAGCTCTTGCTTTCCAATGTGTTTCTAGATTTTCATCATTCGCTCTAAATGCTTCAAAAACGGGTAGTTTTTCAGATTGAATAGTCATTGAAGAGGCGTTCATACGCCCAACCAATGCTAAATTATCTGGTTTATTTAATGGGTCTGGGTAATTTACTTCAGGGAGTTTATTCACTTTAAAATCGTAAGAACCAGAACCTACTTGATAGATAATATAATTACCAATAGCATCACTTTTTTCTGTGCCTAAATATTTAATACCCTCAGTTTTTTCAGCAATAGTTTCGCTTTCAAAAACCTCTTTACTATCTTGCGCTGGAATGTATAGTTTTGCAGTTGTATTTACAGGAACTTCTATAGTAAACCTTGCGCTTTCTGCATCTTTTTCCCAATTCACTTTTATATTACCATACATAGATTGGTAGCTTGTATTGGCAAACTTTAAATCGCCCACAGGTGATGGCTTTACTACAAAATGTTGCATTCCTAATTTTTTAGGATCTGGACGAATCCCTGCAAACCCTTTTATAAAATAGCCCCCAATACCGGTATAACAGGTATGAATTTGGCTGTTCCCAATAGCAGACCATCGCTCTGGCCAAACCGTTTTACCCTGTTCTATAAAGTAGCCATAACTTGGGTGACGCTTATCTTTAAGCAACTCATAAATTAAATCCATACGCTCTCCATATTCGGTAAAGTAGCGTGCGTATAATGCCTGTCCTGAGCTTCCTGTATCGTAATACGGAAATTTATATAATACTTGGTCTACCAAATTATTATAAACCTTTTGTTTTTCTGCTTCTGGGGTAACTCCAGAAATTAATGCAAATGCTTGATTAACTTGATGTCCTTTGCCATATTTTCCTGTACGAGCATCATATAAGTTTTTATGCGTTGCTTTTCGTTGTACGTCCAAACGCTTTTTGTAAATGGTTACATCTTCTGTTTTATCTAATGTTTCTGCTATATGTAACGCACTTTCTAACATAAACGCATACACACAATTGTTAAAATGTGCGGATTCTGGTGAATTACTAGAGGTCCAAAAATTACCTCTAGGGGTACACCAATCTCCCAAACCCGGAAATTCTAAGGAGCCTCGTGTTCCAATTTTAAGTGCACCACCTGTTTCGTAATTAGAGTGTTCGTATAACCAATGCATCCATTTTTGTAGTATAGGGTAGTGGTTTTCGAGCAATTTTTTATCGCCTAACATTCTATACGTTTCCCAAATGGTTATGGGGCTATTTGCCATCCACATTAAAAACTCAAAATCGTCACCATTAATTACGGCGCGCATTTTACCATTTTCCGCTTGTGCATCTTGCATAAATTGGGCGTATTGCGCCATATACGCACCGCTTTCAAAATTTGGTAATGCATCACCATACATGGCAGCCACGGTTACTTCTCCCCAGCCACGACGTTCACGATGAGGGCAATCCACCAAAATACCATCAATAGTATTAGCGATGTAGGTATTTAAATTGACTTGATAGATTTTATTTAATAGTTCACTAGAACTTTTAAACTGACTGATTTGTTTTCTATTGTTGGTAATGACATAGCCTTTAATGTCTTTTAATTGGGGTTTGTAATTGATACCGTTAATGGTTACCCAACGACCTCCTGCTAAATTAAAACGGTTGGTAAAGTATCCTGTTCCTGACTCATCAAAAATGTATTTACTTTTTTGCTCCCAAGAGGCTGTAACTTCTTTATGGTCTGCAATTTCAAATGTAACCGTATCACCTTCCTTGCCGTTATGCAAATTCATTTCAAAATATCCCGTATAATTTTCGCCCATATCAACCACATAGTTTCCTTTGTTATCTTTTTGAACGTCTATTGGGTTTATTTCTTTGTACTTTACTTGTGGCTCAACCATTTGAGCACTTAGAGTTGCTGTAATTTTACTTGTTGGTGGGTTGGCATCTGTGCTTGGCACAACAATAGCGCCTTTAGGGCCTAAATTAACATTGGAAATACCAACTTCTTCAGCTTTGTTATTATCAAAAACAACAGCATTTTCCCATTCACTATCGTCATAGTCAGCTTCATTCCAATTATCTTCTCTTAGACGTTCATCAATAATTTCACCTCCAAAATCCAAAATATCCCATGGTCCCAAATATGAGCTATAACTCTTTTTACACTTCCAAGAATCATCAGTCTTTAATATCAAATTACCATTAGTAAATTTGATATCTGCCTGCGCTTTGAAAACAAACGGAGCGTCGTAATACGCTTTCACTCTTCCCCAACGCGCCCATCCTGCGGCATGCCAAATACCGATTACATTATCTCCTTTTTTAAGATGTTCTTTAATATCATAAGTTAAATACGGTAATCGCTTTTTAACGAAAGAATACACGGGATTCATAACGGCATTACTTACCTTTTTTCCGTTTACATAAACTTCATGATAACCAAAAGACGCTACATGTATAAATGCAGAGTTTGGATTATCATCCAAAGAAAAATTCTTTCGATACCAATTATGGTCTTTTTTATTTTGATATTTTTTATAAATCCATTCGCCTTTCCAGTCCTCTTGTTTTAATAAACCCATTGAAAACTTAGCAGGTTCGCTCCAGTTGGAAACATTGCTATCTTTATCCCAAACCTTTACTTTCCAGAAATACTGTTTTGCAGAATCTAAATTCTCACCTTTAAATACATTGTTTACGGATTGATTAGTTTCAATTTTACCAGAATCCCAAACGTCTCCGATATTTTTGTTTAAATTATCTAAACTACTTGCAACTAAAACCTGAAAAGCCTTTTGTTTCTGACCTCTTGTTTTTCTAGCATCAATAAGTTTCCAACTGAATCTTGGCAATGTATTATCAATTCCTAATGGGTTAGTGCGATATTCACATCTAAGGTCTATAAGTGCAACTTCTGAATTTGATTCACAACTAATTATGAATATTACCAAGACAAACAGTAGTAATTTGAATAATTTCATCTTTATATATTAATGTAACAAATTAGTATTTTAAAGCCTAAAAATATACCGATTTATATAAGGTTTATTGCATGTTTTTTATACTAAAATTAGCAAACAAATCACAGATAGAAAGTTCGCGAGAACTTTCGTAAATTACCAAAAACAATCAATAAATTTTATACTGTGTTATATGTTGTTATTTTAGAATAAAGAATATCCAAATATTATTGATATTGTTTTATAATCTGCATTCCAATTTGAATAAGAACTTAACACATGTCTAGGTGTTTGATGCCTTAACTCTATGCTGTATTTATCATTATAATTGTAACCTAAACCAAAAGCCATATTATATGCTGTTGTAATATTCAATGAATTAATTTGTGAATCATTTAAACTTGAATCATAAATTAAAGAAGCATTGATAAAAATTTTCGACTTATCATTTATAAAGGAGTAATGTCTTACACCAGAATGGAGTTCAATAGAACTATAATTAACAATTACATCTCCTAAACTTCCATCAGTTGATTTTTTTACTATAAAACTTTGATAAGTGGGCTCAAATATAACTGACCATTTATTTTTATTAAAAGGAAGAATAAATTCTGCTTCTATTCCAAAACCTAAACCTAGCTCGTTTTTAATATTAGTATTTCTATAATTAGATACTAATGAAGCGTTATTTAACCGAGGCCTGATAGTCAAATTAAATAAATCGTTTTTTTCCTTTTGTTCAAAGTTGATGTATTCTTGATTATTACAGCTGTTATAAGCTACAAAAAAATTGACCAAATCTGATTTTCTGTACTTTAATTTTTCTATTTTATTCTTTTTGATATCAGCGCATTTTAAATCAATCCATAGTTGATTTTTAAATCTATTATTTGCCTTAATTTTATATTCAGGAGTTATATAATTTTTAAACACTAATTGCTTGATATTAGATTTTTCGATACTGTAAAAATATCTTGTTAAACTACCGTCAACATAACTATACAAAATAGATTTTCCTTCTACTAATACTTTTAAAAAGAGTTCTTCCTCTTGAAATTTAGCCTTTCTTTCAGTATCTAATTCATTAGATTTGTTACTAGACCTATCAATTTTTACAAAACTTCTTACATATTTTAAAGCGTTATGAATCCCAAATTCTTTAACCGATTTTATTGTTTTTTTATTTATTTCGCTATTTCCTGATAGTTTATATTTGAATTCAGTTGGATTATTTCCCCAATCAAGATTTTTAATTAGACAATTAATTTTTTGATTATTGTTATCAATGTAATATCCATTTTCAAAAGAAATTTGAGAATAGCAATTAAAAGTAAAAATTGTGGTAAAAAGAAATAGTAGTTTTATTTTCATCATTATTTTAATAATATTTAATTTTTATAACACATAACCAGTAGATAAGCAGCTTAGCTGACTACAATAGAAAGCTCTAAACCTTGCTTTTTCTCAGTATCAAAAAATGCTTCGATAGGAATAGCTTCAACTCCTGGCACCATATTAAAGGTTCTACTTCCAGAAATATCTTTGATTTTTAAAGGTACATTAGCTTTTATAGTTACCAATCCTTCTGGTTTTTGAATTGTGATTTCTGTATCAGAAACATGAGTAACGACTTCGTTATTTGGCGAGACAATTGGTAATACAAAAGCCGTTTGCGCTGTAACATCTTGTTTTGTATTTACTTTAATTTCAGTTTTATCAGCAGTACAATTGTAACCAATAATAAATGCAGATGCAGTTCCTGTAACTCCCTCTCTATTAATATTTTTCAATTTTACATCAGCTCGTAATTCAATAGTCCCGTTTTCATCTTTAGTAGCAATCGTTGCTGGTAAATCGTATAAATTTGTATACCAAACCTCATCTTTAAAAGTTTCTATGCGTGGCGTTAAGCACATATCTTTTCCGGGTTGAGCCTGCTGATTGTTTTTTTCTACCAAATGATACTCTGCCATACTAGCAGCACATAAAAGCCCTACTTTGTTATGAAATAAAACACCTAAAGCACCACCTGATGCTTGACGAAAATCATATTTATAATGATATTCTGCATCGTAAGCACTTACAGTTCCTCTCCAATCTCCACGTGCAAAAAGAAATACATCTAAATCTTTAAAGTGTTTTACACCATCTGCTGTTGCTCTAGGTAAACTTGTATTTGCATTTATTTCTGGTAGATGATCCCAATGATCTAATAAAGCTGCTAATGGTTTTGCGTGTGTAAATGTATGATGCACACAAGGTGGTATTCCTGCCTCAATAAACCCAGGTCCTCCATGAATTAATCCATCGGCAGTACAACGCTCTAATAATTCTGTGTTTTTTACAGCCGCTGTTCCAAAAGCCGGATTGATATGTGCCATCATTCCGAAAGCTGGTTGGCTACCATCGCAGGTGCGACTTCCCCAGTAACTCCATTTATACATGCGGTTACCCCAACTGTTATCCCATGCACCATCTGGTAACATAAACTCTAAGTGACTATTTAATGATTTTGTTAAGATTTGCAGCAGCTCTTCATCTTTTTCTTTTAGCGCATACATGACTAAACTATTCAAAGTTTCTTCAACATTATATCCTAAATCTACACCGTGTAAACCTTTTTCACTTAGCTTACTAGAACTCTTTTTACATTCTCCGAATAGTAACCCTTCATTTGCTGTAAAATATGATTTTACTTGAGACGCTAATGTTTTACTCTTCGCTTTAAAATCGTCTCTATTTAAAACATTACCAATTAAATTTAAACCATAAACAGCTGTACCTGGATAATTAATATTAGTAAAGTCTATGGTAAACGTATCATAAATATACTGTCCTGCTTTTTCCAAACGAACTGTCCAGGCTTTGCGAGTTGCTTCATCTAAAACATGTCCGTGATAATGCAAAGCTTCTGCTAAAGCAATCGCTCCAAAAACGGTAATCCCTTTCCAAGATTTCGGGTTTTTAATTACAGTCCAAGCACCACTTTCTTGAGAGACATTATTTTCTGCCCAAGTCATGACTAACTTAGCGCCTTCAATATATTTATCATCGCCTGTTAGGTCTGCCATATATAAAAATGGATATACGGCATCCATACATCGTCCGTGAATATGAGAACAAGAAGGACAACCTAATGCACCATGTTCGTCTAAATTTGATGGATTATTGATTTGTACTTTTAACATACCATCACTCCAATCTTTTAATAATTCAGAAATTAAGTTTTTAAATTCGATGGAATGTTCTGGGTGACTTACGCAAGAGTTAAGAAATCCTGATATTGGTAATGACAAGCCAACACCAGCCAAAGTCGATAATTGTATAAAGTTGCGACGTTTCATTTATATATTAATATTTTGATACACGTTGAAATTAAGAAGACCATCTTAATTAACTATCCTGTTTTATCCTGTTTTTTTTAAAATATAAAAGCCAGAGACACATTACTCTGGCTTTTATATAATTGAATATAAATATTTTATTTGATAACCAGTTTTGTATGATAAACGTTATTATCACCTGCTATGGCTTTTACCAAATAAACACCTGATTTAAAATTAACACTTTCAACCTCCAAATTACTTCCATTTAACTCACTTTGATAAACGAGTTTACCTAAAACATTGTAAATCTCTACACCTTTTAAATTGCTTATATTTTTAAATGCAATTGTAAACCTGTCGTGAGCAGGGTTAGGGTATATTTTTACTGCAGCAGTTTTTAGTTCTGCTTCTAAAAGACTTAAAGTTGTAGATTCTAAAATCCATTTACTTCTGTCATCTGTATTAGCAGAATGCACCATGCTATCATCTGCGGCATGGTATAAATATTTACCCAGATTACGGGTCTCGAAACTATAGCTACCGTCTCCGTTATCAATAATAGTCCACATCTTATCATTATCCTCTCTTGGTGGCGAAAAATTTGTACTAACTAAATCTGAAGTGCCTGTAAATCTTATAATACCCCTAACTTGGCTATCAATATTATAATAACTAGTTCCAGGAACACTTACAAATTGCCATTCTTTATCTGAGCCATCTCCAGAATCACTAGCTATAATTGTAGAACCTGATGACATTAAATACTTGCCTGTTTCGACATTTTTTAATTTATAAAAACCTGCTGGTATATCATCACCTGAATCCGCAACTTCTTCCTTTTGGTAAGTTGTATTAGCCCATCTTATTTGTGCTCTTCCGCCTCTAACTCTATATGCACCATATCTAATACCAGATTCAAGCCCTCTGTCTGGATCAGGAATATTATAATTAAAAGCTTCTCCTCCAATTACGGCATCGCAATAATGAATTTTCTTAGTAGCATCATTTGGATCTTCTCTAAAACCTATCTCTAACTCAAAGTCAACTTCTTCATTTTTGTTTACTCTTTTTAGAAAAACAACTTCTCTACCACTACCTTCTCCACCACGTTCTAAGATACGCTCGGCATAAATATCAAACGCCACTTGCTTGTCTGCATTAATACCTTCACCATAAACAGGATGTGCTCGATACAAACAAATAGCAGGGTCTGAAGATCCACCTCCACCAGTATGTTTTCCTTTAGCTTGTATTAAATAGCTTCCATTTTGTCCAAAAGACCCTCCATCTCCTACTTCAAGGATTCTAACAACCCCTGTGAATCTTGCAAAACTCCCAACACCAGTTTCTCCTGATCTTGATAAAGAACGCTCTATTCTTGGTTGCAACGTTGCTCCATCCCAATGATTAGAACCATCAGTAATGTTATAAACGCCCCAAGTTTTTCCATAAACGGTACTTTCTGAATAATCTGAATAGCAACTTCTATCATCTGCAGTTCCAACATTAACAGGGTTTGATATATCTACATTTCTGGTACTATTGTTTTCGAATTCACCAGAAGCTGGACAAGTTAGATCTAAACTTGTATCTTCATCTGGAGCTATCTCTACCGGAACTTCTACAAAGGGTACAAGTTCCCAATTACTTCTATCATCCGTATCTGCAACTACAACATGTGTTACGGTTCCATTTGCATCATGGTACATAAATCGCCCACTTGTTCCTGATTGAAATCTGTATGTATCATCTGTTTGGTTATGCTGTATTGTCCATACTTTATCACCATCAGTTGCTGGCGAGGCTTTTGTTGTACTAACAACTACATAAGCTCCTCCCGGGCCACCAGAACCTGGTGCACGTAAAATTCCTAAAACTTCACTATCAATATTATAAAATGCTCCACTTTCTACAAAAGTAAACCGTGAGTTTTCCGAATCACCAGCTGTCATAGTAACTGCCGTTGCACTTGTTCCTGTATCTGTTAAGAATTGTCCTGTTTCCACATTTCTGAATCTAAAAATGTCATCAGAAGGTGGAGCGTCTTGCGCTGTTATGCCATGTGAGCATAGTACTAAGACGAAAAGTAATAAGGATTTATAAGTGATTTTTTTCATAGCTATTTTTAGTTTAGTTTAACTGATATTCATCAATTTAGTAAAATTATTTAAACCAAAATCAAAATCCGTCCTGAACTATCCTGCTTTTAGGTATTAAATACTTAATAAAGTTTACCATAGATATAAAGACAAGACTTCTTTACAAAATTTTACTGCCGATTTATTTGACGATCAACTTAGAATAAAAAACCTTATTATCTAAAGAAAAAACTTTAATTAAATAAACCCCAGTCTTAAACCCAACATTATTTACTACTAAAAAACTACCTGATGTTGCTTTTACATACACGCGTTTCCCTAGCATATTATAGATTTCAATATTCTTTACCCCAGCAATATTTTTTAAAGCTATTGAAAAATTTGCTTTTGCTGGATTAGGGTATACTTTTATTGATGCAGATTGATTTTTTGGATGTGAAATACTCAATGACTCAGTTTTTAAAATAGCTCTCCATTTACTTCTGCTGTCGCTTTCTGAAACAACAAAATGGGTTACAGTTCCATTTGTATCATGATATAGGAATCTACCACTACCAGATTCAAACCTAAACGTATCATCGGCTTCATTATAATGAATAATCCAAATTTTATCGCTTGTACTTTCTGGCGAAGGTCTTTCTGTACTTAGAATTACATACGGACCTCCTGGTCCGCCTGAACCTGGCGCACGTAATATCCCTAAAGTTTCACTATCAATATTAAAAAATGGGCCAGTATTAACAAAAGACCAATGCGTGTTTTGTGCTTCATCTGAATCACTCATATTAACTGGTGTAGCGGGTAGTCCTGCATCGGTTAAGAATTGGCCAGTAGCAACATTTTTTAAACTGTACACCCCTTCAGTTAAATCTGGATCATCATTTTCAAAAGGTTCCCCTTCCACCTCTGCCATATCGTATGTTGTATCTGCCCATCTAATTTGTGCTCTACCACCTTTAACTCTATATGCGCCATATCTAACGCCAGATTGTATCCCTCTTTCTGGTTCTGGAATGTCCCAATTAAACACTTGACCACCAATAACAGCATCGGCATAATGTATTCTTTTTGAAGGATTGCTAGGGTCTTCTCTAAAACCAACTTCAAGTTCAATAGCAGTAGGCGTATCTTTGGCTATATTGGTTAGAAAAACTATATCTCTTTGTCCTTCTCTATTAACAATTTGCTCTCTGTAAATATCAAAAGACACCTGTGTATTGCTGTTAGCTCCAGAACCATATATTGGTAAAGCCAAGTACAAACAAATGGCAGGATCTGGAGAACCACCACCGCCAGTATGCTTCCCTTTAGCTTGCATAATATAACTACCATCTTGACTTAAAGAACCTCCTCCAGAAACAGAACCAACTTCAAGAATTCTAACAGTTCCTGTAAATCTTGCATAACTGCCCGCTCCAGTTGTTTGAGACCTAGTTAACGAGCGTTCTATTCGAGGTTGTAATGATTCTGGAAAGTGGTTAGAACCATCAGTAATATTATATACTCCCCAAGTTTTTCCATAAACATCACTTTCTGAATAATCTGCATAACAACTCCTGTCGTCAATAGTTCCTACATTTACAGGGTTTGGTAAATCCGATGAAGTTCTAGTTGCATTTCTAAATTCATCGGAAGCGGGACAACTTAAGTCCGTATTTGTATCCTCATCAGGTGCAGTTTGCCCCGCTAAAACAAGTGAAAATAGCGTTAAAATGGAAAATAAAAGATATCTAAAAGGTATGTTTTGCATCACTATTTTTTAATATGGATTAATAAAATGCTATTAAAACTAAGAATTTTAATCCTGAGCTATCCTGATTTTATGGTAAACAAGCCAATTAATCGTTAAAACACATTATTACTCACAATAATAAGACTAATGATCGAACAACTTTATACAACTAATATAATTTATGAGTTTTATATTTCACTTTTATGATATAAAAACACAAGGTTAAACCTATTTTCTTTGCATAATTTTAAAGTTTTATTTGTTCAGTTTTAGCATGACCTACTTTACAACCAACTTAGAATGAAATACCTGGTTGTCATCAGAAAAAGCTTTAACTAAATAAACACCACTTTTAAAACCTGAGTTTTTTACTTCTATAATATTATCTTTTGGAGCTTTTTGATACACAAGCTTTCCAAGTATATTATAAATTTCTATAGTCTTGACATTGCTTATATTCTTAAATGAAATGGTAAATTTATCTTCCGCAGGATTTGGAAATATTATAATTGAAGATGATTGTAGTTCTGAATTAGACACACTTAAAGCCTCACTTGTTGATATAGCTTCCCATTTGGTCCTATTTAATTCTTCTGCATTCATGGCATCGATAGTAATGTTGGTTACATTACCATCTGCACCATGATATAAATATCGGTCGTTGTCCTTAGATTCAAATCTAAACGTATCATCCAATTCGTTATAATGAATTGTCCAAACCTTATCAGTATCATCTGCTGGTGAAGCTTTACCTGTACTTACAACAAAATAGGGCTTATTTCCGTTATCAAAACCAGAACCTGGAGCTCGAAGTATACCAAAAGTTTCACTATCGATATTAAAATACGCGCCACTTTCAACAAAGGTCCAATGTGTGTTTTGTGCGTCACCTGAATCACTCATACTTACTTCAATTGCACTTGCTCCTGAATCGGTTAAAAATTTTCCTGTAGCTACATTTCTCAACCTATAAACATCTCCAGTTAAATCTGAATGGTCAACTTCGGTCACTTCAATTGTAATAGCCGCTGTCGAAATGGTTTCACCTGTATCTTTATGCGCTATAGCTTGAACAGCATGGCTACCAACACCTTGAGCCGTCCAGTCTAGTAAATAAGGTTTTGAGGTATCTTCACCAAATAATGATCCATCAATCCAAAAGGCTACTTTAGCTATCTCTCCTGTATCGGCAGTAGCATTTGCATATAACTGCACCGTTTCTTCTTCTTCAAAAGAATCGTTATCACTTGGTGTTAATAAATTAATAGCGAAAGGCTGAGGTCCTGTAACAATATTTAAATCTATAATTTGTAAATAAGTAGGCTGGGTATCGTCATTATCGGATGAATTATTCTCTAATAAATAGTAATACAATATGCCCTCATGAATATAAACCTGCCCTTTTCTAAATCGCTTTCCTGAAGTAGCTTCATATACTCTTGTAAATAAGTTTGTACCTCCTGGGGCTTCTTCTATAAAAGGTCTTCCTGATGCGTTTAACCCTATGAGGTATACATTATCACCTGCAGCATATATAGCTTCAGCTCCAGAAAATTCTGTAGACGTAATAAAATTTGTAGCCCCTGATGGCTTGTAGGTATGCACATATTTGGTAACGTTATTCTCGTTATCTTTTACTTTTCCTATAAAATGTACATCTTCATTATCCGTTACCGTCCAGTCAAAACCTGACACCATGTGGACTTTATCGGTTTGGGTCGTCTCAACCAAATCACCCGGTTCAGAAATTTTAATTAAATCCGAAACCGCCATAGGTCTTGTAAACCCAGTGCCTTCATGGTCTTTCCATTGTGTCAATCCACTTGGGTCATCAGAATACGCATAATAAAAACCATTTTGGTATTGGTATTTATCATTTCTTATATTGGCTCTTTGCTGAAAGCCAATTCGTATTTTTCCGTTTACATATTTAATATCACCATACAACCCCCAATTATAAGGATTACCATGACTACTAGCATTAGACCTGTTAAAATCAGTATAGCCTTCCCAATCCTTACCATCATATTTGGCAAACAAAAATCTTCCGTTTTCAGAGTAACCAAACCTGTTTTTCATAAACAAATCACCTTTGTCATTTGTAAAAAATGCTGGATACGTTAATAGTTTAGTCACAGTAACATTATTTATACCCGGAAAGGCCAAATGCTTATAATTGCTATTAGGCGATTGTACAAACAAATCGATTGTAAACTGCTCATCTGGTACTGTAGCCGCATTAGCGGTAGTATAAGAATATCTCAAGTAGTCATTTGCAAAAGCCGCCACATTACCATTCCTGTGCATATCATATACCATGTGGATGGTTTCATCCTTAGGACAAATACCTACAGCTATGGTATTATGCGTTTCACCAATCCACCACTTACCATTAAACCCCGTATGCTGGTGCGGAAACTCAATTGTTTTAATCACCTGTGTTTCGGTATTATATCTCGAAAGCATCACATGCCTATCATCCTTACCACCACGATACCAAGTTAAAAACACAAATTTCCCGTACGTTTTAACACAATCACCATGTGGTGTTAACGCAGGCCCATAAGCATAATCGTAAGCCGTATTAACATCTTGATTTGTACTATTCTGGTTTTTAGTACCGTTAAAATACATCACTTCATTGGTAATATAAATCTCTAATTCTAGTGTTGGTTGTGCTGTTAAAAAAAGTGAAAAAAGCGTAAAACCGAAAAGTAATAATGATTTAAAAGATTTTTTTTTCATAGCTATTCTAAAATTTTACTTTATTATGTGTTACCTGATAAAGTTCTCTAAAACTTACAAAAATAGAGTCCTGAGCTATCCTGATTTAGGGACAAACAGGCTAATAATTCGCTGAAATACACAGTTACAGATAAACTTAACCCATTGACAACCTATGATTTATAAGATAACTCTGATTACTGAGTAAGCCTAAGTACCACCGGCCCAATTAATCCGGAATCTTCAAGTTCTGTTTCATTCTTTTTTGGTGGGTTGGTAGTCCAAGTTTTCTTTTCAATTTTTGTTCGAGAGTTATCGTAGATTAGCTGATTACGCCATGTATTTGTAACCTTAATTTTAAGTTTATTTTCTCCTTTTTTTAACATCTCACTTACATCAAACTCAAAAGGAGGAGCCCATTTTACGCCTACTTTTTTTCCATTACACCAAAGTTCTGCAATGTTGGATACTTCTCCCAAATTCAAAACTGTTTGAGTTCCCAGCTCATCTATATTAATTTTTTTTGAATACGTAGTTGTTCCAGAATAATGCTTTACAGCATCATTTGATAGTTTAGTTAATGATTTTAATTCTGAAACGGTAATAGATTCTGGCGTATCCCAACCTACATCAAAAGATAATTTCCAATCATTTTGAAGTGATTTTTCTTCAATAGAAATTACTTTTGTAATTACTTTTCCATTCTTATAAAAACTATATTCTCCAGAACTAGAAGCAATAAATTTGTTGCCTTTCCAAGATAATTTTGGATAATTTTCAGAATTATGAATGTTATACCAACCGCTTTCAGAATTCAAAATCACGGCATCATTATACGCTATTTTTGAAGCGTAAGATTGTTTATCGCTTTTTGAAAACACAATAATGGCACTACCATTTGATGGTAATGATAACCCCACATTTGTTCTATTATGTTCTCTGCTCCAAATCTTAGCCTCCTGTTGTTCTCCAGTAAATGCATCCCAAATTTGAGGTGAAACATTATTGACTCTAAAACTTAAAGACACATCAACTGGGTTTTCATCTTTTGAAGCCACAAAATAAATATCAGCATCATCGGTTTTTCTATGAATCCAATTAATTTCTAATCCTTCAGGAACGATTACATCTTGGGCAATGCTTTCTTCTTTTAAAACAGCATCTAATGTTTTTCCCCAATATACTTTCCCTTTACCAACTTGTTTTACACCACTTTTTGAAGTGCCCCACAATTCATCTGAAATAGTTTTTAGTGCTTCCAAATCCTTTTCATCATCCATTAAACTTGGTGAATCTATTGGTTTATCTCCCAAAATCACAGCGCCATTAAAGACCAATTCTTTTAGTTTTTTAGCTGTGGATAATAACATACTTTCAGAATCTCTTAATGTTATAATTCTATAGTCGCCTCCATTTTGTACATGAAGTTTACCATTTTTTACACTTAATTTTTCTTGTAATATTTCAGCATTCAAATAATCGAATCTGTATCCTTTTGGAAAATAATCTAAATCGAACGGCGGGCGCTCATAATGATCTCCATAATACCTTAGCACATCTGCCACATATTCGCCTTGTTGCAAAACGTATTGGTTTCTAGCCAAATAATCAGTCCAATCTTTCATGTATTTCCACCAGGTTTGCTGACGCACTAGCGGAAAACCAATATTGCCACCAAAGCTAGAGCCTGGATAAACATTTGTTTGAGGCGTATGCGAAAACGTATGAAACACTAAATGATTCACGCCTTTAGCAAAATTATAATCGATTAAATATTTAACAGAAAATGGATGCTCGTTCCATTTTACACCAACCTGAGTACAAGCTTCTGCAGCTAATACCGGTTTATTATATAAATGCACCGCCGATGCTGCATTATAAATTGGTTTTGCATATTCGTTTTGATTTGATGGTGCTCTAGGGTACCAAAACTCTGTCATTGGAATATCGCTAACCCCATAATAGCGCATAGGGTCTATTGGTAATACTTCACCTCCTGCACCTTCAGTATACACTTCGGCCCCCATATCATGGGCTACAGTTGCAAAATGTTTGAAGAAATTATCAATAAATACTTCATCCATGGTATGCCTTAAATCTCTCAAAAATTTAGTGGTTACTTCTGGGCTTTCAACAATATAACCCATAGTAGCAGGCAGATAGGTTTTCATACTATAGCCTCTTCGAGTTTCAAATTCAGTAAACATATCTTCGGAATTCATTGTCCATGTAGGCACGTGACTTTCCCAACTATCAATTAACAAACCGTGCAACTTACCGTCGCCAATTGGACCGCCAGGTTTTATTAAATTTCCAATCATACCATTTCTTAAATGGTTTTCTATGGCCACTTTATCTAATTTACTCGATTCCCAACCTGTAGCTTCAGGTACTGCTGGTTTATTGGTTAATCGCATATTAATATGACCAAAACGTACCACCGTCCAATCGCCCTCAGGTACATCCCAAGTTAATTTACCTTGAGCATTCATTTTGTCTGAAAGGTTGATAATTTTATCAAATGGAATTATAGTATTTTCAGCATAATCATATTGTACTTCTTTTTCAAGACGTCTTAATACTTTAGCCGCTTTTGCCTCATGATTGTGTAGCTTGGGTTTTGAACTTAATCGAATAAATTCTGGGGCAATGGTATGTTCACCTCCAAAAGTAAAAACAAAGGTATTTGATGTTGTTTCTGGAATAGCTAGCGTTACATGTTTCCGTCTATCGTTCCAATTAGCATCAGGTAAATGTATTGTTGTAATTTCTTTTAATTGATTATCAAGTAGTGCTTCTACCTTAATATTTATATCCATTTGAGGATATTCTGTACCCATAATCATGTGGCGCGATTGCGGAAAGGTAATTGTGCGCAATGTTACTAGGTTATCAAAGGTCGTTTTTACCCACGTACTTTTATTTTTTACTTTTGAAATGCCTGTTGCTCTATAATCTTTTAAAGCCTTATTTAGCCGTGTTGTTTTCCGAGTAACTATAATTTTTGAATCAGGATTAAAGATATCTTTCCATGGAACAATATTATTATTTGTTTCAATTTTTGAAGGATTAAAGAGATCTAAATCATCCCCTTCTGGAGTTGGAAAAGCCAATACTTGAATATCTTTATAGTTGTAGTCGGGTGTTTTGTAAAGACTATCTAATTTTAGAGTTTCATTAAAAGTTTTTCCACCTGAAACCCTATAAACTGACTCTAAAACTTCGCGTTGTGCTTCTTCGGCTGGTACCCATGGCCCACCTGTCATAGACCAACCTGGACAATTTTGCATGGTGAATTTTAAACCTAAGCGCTTTGATTCATCAGCTGCATGACGAATGATATCTTCCCATTCGGGCGATAGAATTTTAATTGGTTTTACATCAGGATATAATCTTCCAGCTTTATTAAACAAATGTATGCCTTGCAAACCCGCAGATTTTATAGCCTCTAAATCTAGCGTTAAGCCCTCTTTACTTATATTATTGCCGTTAAGGTGAAACCATGTTTCCGGTCTGTATTCAATAGCCGGAGACTCAAAGTTTTTTGATAATTTTTCAAGTGTTAATACGGGAGGATTACTTACAGTATTGTCTTTTTTTGTATGACAACTAAAAATTAAAAACACTACAAGTAAGGAAAAAAATTTGCGCTTCATTTTTTAAGATCTAAAAAATAAAGTAAGTGTTTTTTCTGCTTAAAAGTGTCCTGTTGCGTCATGCTAAACGTATTAGTAACAAATATTGAACTGATTTAATTTATGTTTGTATCTTTCGTATAGTTTAAATAATTTTAGTCTTTTAAACTCAAACTTTCTCGAATCAGGACAGTACAGGATAATCTGGTTGTTTTATATATTTATTTTTACTTAAAATATTATTATCAGTTATGAAAAAATCAAAATTTATTTACAAAGTATTATCAATTCTCTCATTAATGGTATTTGTATCTTTCTTTTCTTGTACAAAAGATGGGCTTGGCTACTCTGAAGAGAATATAGTCTACAAAATCCCTGAACCTGACCCTGATCCAGAACCAGAACCAGATCCTGTTGTTATAGCTTCTGATGAAGATACGGGTGCTTATACCACATGCAACCCAGATGGCGAAAATACAACTAGAACATCACACGATTTAGCAGACCCAGTTAACGTAGGAACTATAGATGATAGAAGTTGTTACGCAAATTATAAAGAAAGTATTATTGACGGTGTTACCTGGGGCATTTACAATATAACTGACGGCTCTAATAATCAAGATGCACCAGGCACGTTACAACCTAGAATAGAACGTTCATTAAGTAGGTCTTCAAATACATCAGTAGGAGGTTTTGCGAAATTTACAGGTACCTTTAGAATTCTTGAAGTAGGTGATGCTGGTTCTGATGGCCAGAATGGTACTTACATAGCACAAGCCAAAGGAAAACATACTGGCGGTGGAGGCTCTAATGATCCTGCTATTTGTTTGTATTTAGCTAAGCCCGTTTATGGCACAGGTGTTAATGCAAATAATCAAGTGGCGTTTGATATTTATGCCGAGCGTATCTTAGAACGTGGTGGAGAAGGAAGCGGCAGAGAAGTTGTTTTACTTAAGCGTGTAAATAAAAATGAAGAAGTTGACTTTGAGCTTGAGGTAGGTTTTAAAGCAGACCCAAGCGATGCTACAAAAAAAATACATTATTGTGACGCCATAATTGGTGGTGAAGCTTTCAATTTTAATATTCCTGATCCAGACAGAGGAATAGAATCTGGCGTTAGATATGGTGCATACCGAGTTAAAGGAGGTAGAGCTCAAATTAGATGGGCAAATACCATGTATAATAAAGCTTAAATTAAGTAAGTCTAATCTAATTTCTTTTAAGCAGAATATATTTAATAAGAAAACTGTATAATAAAAGATTATAGTTAAAACAAAGCCAGCAAATTAATTTGCTGGCTTTGTTTTATTAAATGTTTCCTGAAAATTATTACTGTTAGTTCTAAAACTAAAAAACATATCTATAGTGGCATCTAATAGACATCATTAAACCAGTAAAAAATATCGAGGCTTCTTTACGAAATTATAAAGAAGCCTTTTACACTTAAAAATAGTATTAATTAACGCTTCTTAGTTTTATACCACTTAGTCGGGTTTTCCCTTTTTTAGCATTAAAATCAATGGTTACTCCTTTATCGTTTTCGACAGTAATTAAAAAACGTTTGGTAACACCTCGATTGTCTCCGTATTCTTGTTTAATGTTTATCTCCTTCCAAAGTGTTTTTCCGTTAACCATAATATCCATAACATTATCATCCTTGGTTTTTAACTCAGCCATAAGAAGTGATAATTCGTAAGTGCCATTAGGAACATCAAATTTATAAGCTTCAAGCCCTATTAACTGTGTTTGATAAATGGGATCGTTATCTGTACCTTTAACACTTACGTTTGTACCAATATTGTTTCTTCGTTTACTTTTAAACCTTAAATAATCGCCTCCTACATAACCAAAACTTCCTTTTTCATAAGCTTTATCGGGCACCCATAAATAATCGACATTATCGGTCTCTATAAAGTAACAATAAGACCCCACGTTTACCGCAATTTCTTTAAAAGGATTAGTTTCACTTTTTAAATTTTTGGGCTGAAGCGTAAACTCTATTATTGCAAAATCCTTCAAGGTTATTCCATCTTTTTTTGAAATCACCTCAATCAAATTTCGCCCTTGCTGAAACGGCACATTAAAAGTGGTTGTTGAAAAATCGAATTTTTGTTTTCCAAGAGATTTACCATTTATTAATAATTCTACGTCGTTGCTATTCCCTACAACCGTTATGGGCTGAGTAGCTGCATTAGTTCCTTCACGATCTTCAATACCTGATCTTTTATTCCAGCCTTTAGACGCAATAGCTAAAAATGGTGTTTTTTTCAATAAGGCTTGATATAAATAATAAGCATCTTTCTTGTTTCTTGAGGCGGATACCAAACCTTTATTATTGATATGGGGTACAGCATCTTTTCTATGTTCCACTTGAAAATCGGCATAATTCCAAACGTTTGCACCAACAATTTCAGGTATTTCTAAAATAGCTTTCATATAAGCTTTATGCAATAAGAACTGATAATCTACACTAAAATCAAAACGTGTTGGATTATAAGTCCTTAACCTTGGGTCTGCCCCTCCTCCATATTCGCTTAAAATAAAAGGTTTATCTGGATCGAGTTCTAAAGAACGTTTTACTAAGTCTCTTAAGTTTTTATCAATATCTTCTAATTCTTCAATATACCAACCATAATATTTATTGTAGCCTACAATTTCAGTAAATCTAATTCCTAATTTATCTTGATAAGCGGGTTCTCTAAAAAATACAGAGTAAGAGTTTCTTGTTTTGTCTTCTTCTTTAATTGTTTTTGCTAGTGCCTTATGTGTGCTTACAAAATGCTTAACATAATCGTCTCCTAATTTGTCTGGAGCTTTCATTGTGGTTTCATTCCCTAAATTCCATGCTACAATAGCTGGGTTATTATAGTTATAGCGAATCGCTTCTTTAAGCATATTAATACTATTTTGCTTTCCTGTTTCGTTGGCAGCAGCTTTATCTACAAAAGGAATTTCCAAAGTAGCTACAAGGCCGAGTTTATTACACATTTCTAAAATAGCAGGGTCTTGCGGATAGTGTGCAATACGCAAAAAATTAGAGCCCATTTCTTTTAGTAATTTCATGTCATTTCTATGAATCTCATCACTAACCGCATTGGCTTTCCCATAAAAATCTTGGTGCCTACAGGTTCCTATTAACTTGGTTTGTTTACCATTAATAAAGAAGCCTTTTTTGGCATCGAAACTAAACCATCTAAAGCCTACTGGGTTTTCTACCTTATCAAGTACATTCCCTTTTTTATCAACTATCTCTGAAACCAATTTGTATAAATATGGGTTTTCTGGAGACCATAAATTTGGATTAGAAATTGAAAATTCGCTAAATACATCTTTCCCTTGAAACGATTTTGATTTTACAGTTTTCACCAAATTATTCTTAGCATCAAAAAGCGATTGCTTCACATAGAATGTACCCTTTCTTGGTCTTACTACTTTAGACTGTACTGTTGTTTTGGCTAAAGCTTCTGACACCTCTGGAGTTCTAACAAAAATAGCATTAGCACCTAAATTGGCCACTTCAAAATGAACTGACTTTGTAATAATTAAATGAATATCGCGATAAATACCCCCATAAAAAGAAAAATCGGCCGCTTGAGGAACAATTTCATCATTATGTGCGTTATCTACTTTTATAGTGATTTCATTATTTCCTGCTTTTAAGGCCGAAGTAATATCTCTAGCAAAGGTAGTGTACCCACCAATATGGTCCTCGCCAATGGCCTTTCCATTTACATATAATGAAGTGACTTGATTAGCCGCTTCAAACAGTAAAAACACTTGCTGATTCTCGTAAATTTGTGGAATTGTTAGTGTTTTTTTATACCAACCTTCCCCTCGATAATACCCATCTTCATCATCTAAAATATCTTGGGTATTCCATGAGTGGGGAATGGTTACTTGCTCCCATGAAATATCGGTTTCACTTGAAAACGGATTTTGAATATTACCTTTGTGAAATTTCCATGCATCATTTATAGTTTCAATATGCCTTACTTGTTGCGCATAAACCAATCCAACGAAAGTGACAAATATCACGGTTAATAAATTCTTCATTATACTTCTATTATTTAAGTTTGGATAGATTAATTAAATTCAATTGTTTTACTTGGAACATATCCTATGCGATGAGCTTGAACTTGTATTTTTGATCCTTTTGGAAGTTCAACTGGTTCTTGATAAACCATCCAAGTATTTGGCATTTTTCCATCTTTAATAATTTTGTAACCTATTGAAGCGCCCTCAGTTTCACAACTCACGCTTATCTTTCCGTTTTCAAGACTAATAATGGGATTGGAAGTTTCTGGTTTACTTTTCTTTCCAGACCACAAACGGTCAACCAATTTGCGTTCGTCAAGATTCGGGGTATCTCCAATTTCAATTAACCACCTATCCATTTCTGCTCTCAACTCATTAAGCTTTTCTTGATACTTAGGATTATTGGCTAAATTATTCAATTCGAAAGGGTCTACTTTACAATCGAATAATTCTTCTTTTGGCTTATGTTCTCTAAACCATTGCATCTGTACATCGTTTAATTTACCTTCGGCTTTAAGTCTTAACAACTCTTGCATGGTTGGAATTTTTTCCCTGTAGGTAATAGGTAAATAATAGCCTTGTTCTGGTCTGTAATTCCTAATATATTTGTACTGGTTGTCTCTTACTGCTCTTATAGCATCGGTAAAACCGTCAAACCTATCTGCAGCAGCATGAATGTAGTTTCGTTCTTCTGTTTTATTCTCACCTAAAAAGGATTGTCCTTGAATATATGATTTTGGTGATGCTCCTGTTAACGATAATAATGTTGGTGCAAAATCGACAAAACTAATTAATTGTTCGTCTTTTGATCCGGCATTCATTTTATTTGGAAATCTAACGATCATTGGGGTATTTAAACCAGAATCGTAAATTAAACGCTTTTCTCGAGGAAGTGGCCCTCCGTGGTCTCCGTAGAAAAATATTATTGTATTTTCTAATAATCCATCTTCTTCTAGTTGCTTTAGTACAACACCTACTTGACTATCCATTTCTCCAATATTATTATAAAGTTTCCACATATCTCTACGCGTAGCTTCTGTATCTGGTAAATACGGCGGAATATCAAACTTTGTGTCTTTAGGGAGATGCTCTGGTGTCTTTGCCTCTGTCATTCTATTCTTAGCGTGAGATTTTCCAAATCCTTTCCATTTGTAATCTCTATCGCCTGCGTGATAGAACCTAGTTTCAATTTCTCTGAATCCATAAGGCTCAAAGAGTCCAGATTCATGTGTCTCAGTAAAGTTAAATACTGCAAAAAAGGGTTGATTATCATCTTTATTTCGCCAATGCGCATAAGGGCTGCTTTCGTCCCAAGCTGTAACTGGTGCTTTAAATTGATAGTCAGTTTTATAATTATTAGTGCAATAATACCCTTGAGTTCGGAGTAATTCGCTTATCATTTTCACCTCAGGTGGTGGTACTGCGCCATATTTAGGCACTCCCACCAACTCGTTATATGAGGTTGTTCGCATGTGGTTTGCACCAATGCCTGATGGATACATGCCTGTTGCAATTGCAGCTCTACTTGGTGCACAAACTCCGGATGTAGAATATAAGTTTGGATAGATGACACCTTCTTCTGCCAAACGACTTAAATTAGGGGTTGCCACCGTATTATCTCCAAACGGTGGAATATAAGCTCCCATATCTTCCGTAACTAACCAGAGTATATTGAGACCTTGCGGTAAATCTAAAGAACTTTTACCTATTTCTAATTTTTGATCTTTTTTTTTAAGTTCGTTACAACTTGCAAAACATAAGCACAATAGGACTACTATTTTAAGGAACTTCATTTATATCTTTTTTAGTTGAATAAAAATAGCTTTATAAACACAAAATAGTGTCCTGTATAGTCCTGAATTTTATGACTAATAAAAACATAAAGCTCATTTTTTCAATAAATGTTGAAAAAATGAGCTTTACTATAATATAGCAAAATACTTTTTGCTTAAACTAAAATTAATCTAACTTCAAAATCTCACTACCTGCCATTAAAAAGGCGCCTGTTCCAAAGTTTTGCCAAGAATCTGCCGATGCTGGCTCTGGGAAAGCTCCAATGTTTTGCACCCATCCTACACGACCATCTTCATGCTGACATTTTGCAATGGCATTCCATGCTTTTTTTACTGCTGGAATATGTTTTTTATCTAACAAGCCGTTATTAATTCCCCAAGCTAAGGCAAATGTATGAAAGCCACTACCACTTACCTCTCCGTGATTATAGGTTTCTGGGCATAATAGACTTGTACGCCACAAACCATCTTCTGGTTGAATGGCTAACATTTTTTCGGCCATTTCTTTGTACAGTTTTTCGTAAAATGGACGGTGTTTGTAATCTGCAGGCATATCATCTAAAATTAAAGCTAAACCAGCAATTACCCAACCATTACCTCTAGACCAGAATACTTTTTTCCCGTTTGGCTCTTTTGTATCTTTATCATTCCCTTGCCAAACAAAACGCATATCTCTTGCAAACAACTGTTCTTCTTCGTCATACAATTGGTTATATGTTTGCATATAAAACTTATGCATTTCGTCTAAATACTTTGGTTGATTAGTATGTTTTGCATACAAATTAAGTACTGGAGGTGCCATAAATAAAGCATCGCACCACCACCATAAAATGGTACGGCCGTATTTTGTTTTATCTGTTCCAGCTTTCCAATTATCATCTTCATATAAATGGGCATCTAAGAATTTTTTAGTAGGTTCTAGATCTACAAAATTCTTTCTATTTTGAGTCATATCAATATACATGTAGCTATATGAAATAGCAACATCATCGGCATGATGCATTCTATCATAAGTTTGCCAGTTATTCCAATAGGCTTGGTTTTTTAGAGCCGCCATATACATCATATTTTTTGTGGCTTTGTGTGCTCTAGTTACACCTGTATAATAGGCTCCTGCGGTCCAATCGGTTGGTGCAATAGCAAAAATGGGATGTGCTTCTTGCCATTCTAAAGCCTTAATCATTGATGTTTTTATATGGGCTTTGTCGATAGGTTTAACCTCTCCTGCTTTTTGAGCAGTTGAACAATTAAATAATAATACAACGGCCAAAAGTGTTAAAATCGTTTTATTCATTATGTTTTATTTTTTTAGTTTGAATGTTGTTTCTATATAGTCTTGTGACGAGGTTCCTATTTTAACAGTATAATCACCAGCTTCTAAAACTTTCTCCATTGAAATACCTGTAAATTCTAACATTTTAGGAGTAATCTTGAATGAAACGGTTTTGCTTTCGCCTGCATCTAATTCTATTTTTTCAAACCCTTTTAATTCTTTGTCTGGTCTTGTAACAGATCCTATTTCGTCTTTGATATACATTTGTACAACTTCTTTAGCTTTTACGTTACCGATATTGGTAACCTTCACACTTACTTCCAATTCTGTACTTGGTGTGATTTCAGCGTTAGAAATTGAAATATCTGAATATTCAAAATCACCATAACTCAACCCATGACCAAATGGGTACAATGGCCCTTGTCCTAAAAATAGATATTCTTTTTTATAGTTAATCTCTTTCATGCTGTAATGAAAAGGTATTTGCCCAATAGATCTTGGTATTGTAACTGGCGATTTACCAGATGGTGACACCTCTCCAAACACAATTTTTGCTGTAGATTCATCTCCAAATTCACTTAAATCCCATGTATCTAAAATAGCATCAGCTTGTTCTGAAATTACGTTTATTGATAAAGTTCTTCTATGTTTTAAAACAACAATTACTGGTTTTCCTAAAGCCTTAATTTTTTCTACCAATTCGTCTTGAGGACCAACCGGATCTATAGTTGCTCTATCTCCTAAGGTACTATTACTAAAATAAGCTTCTTTTGATGTAAACTCATCACCACCTAGGAATAAGATAGCCACATCGGCAGATCTAGCTTTATTAACTAAACTCGCTATAGCTTTAGGATCTCTATCTAAAAGCTTTGGCGCACCTCCTTTTTCGTCTGTTAAGTGAAATCCTTTTTCTGCAATAAATCTTACATTATTACCAGCCACAGATTGAAACATTGCTTTTGTATTCTCTTTTAATAAAGGCCCAAGTAATGCAACTTTAACAGGTTTATCTTTTGATAACGGTAAGGTTTTGTCTTCATTCTTTAATAGAATAATAGACTCTAAATCTGATTCTTTAGCTAATTCTAAAGACGATTCTGCTCTTACTCCTTTTTTAACTTCTTCAATATCAATATACGGATTGTCAAAAAGTCCTAAGATGAATTTTGTTCTTAATACGCGACGTACAGATCTATCAATTAATTTTTCTAATTCTGGATTTTTCTTAACCATTTCTGGTAGATATGAATACGAATCTTCGGCATATAAATCGATATCAATCCCAGCTTCTAATCCCATTTGTGCTGCAGCCTCAGGAGACTCTGCAACATTCATAAAATAAAACAGACGTGCAATGTCATTAGAATCTGAAACCACGTAACCCTCAAACCCCCATTGATCGCGAAGTACACCTGTTAACAATTCTGGATTCCCGTGACTTGCCACTCCATTTAAATCGCCATGCGATGCCATGATGCCCAAGGTTTTAGCTTCTTTTACTGCTGCTTCAAACGGTGGGTAAATTTCGTCAATTAAAGTTCTTTCAGAAATTTCTATAGCCGCGAAGTTAGAACCTCCTAATACTTGTCCATAACCTGCAAAATGCTTTGCAACTGCTCCAATATGTGTTCCATTTCCTAAACCTTCATAATCACCTTGTACACCTTTTACTGCACTAGTTACCATTTGAGTTGTTAAATAAGTATCCTCTCCAAAAGCTTCACTCATACGTCCAAAACGCGGATCGCGCACCAAATCCGCTTCAGGTGAATGGCACATGTGCATTCCTCTTAATCTTGCTTCTCTACCAACAATATCCCATTGTCTTTGCACTAATTCTGGATTAAATGACGCTGCAGATGTCATTGGGCGACCAAACCTAGTACAGCCTTCTGCATCTACACCATTATAAGATTCGGTAACGAACAATGCTGGGATACCCCAACGGTTGTTTTCTATAATGTATTTTTGAAGTTCGTTATTTAATTTTGCTGCAGCTACAGCATCAATATGTTCTCCAGGGTTTTTAATTCCTGCAATACCTAACTTTAATTTTTTTATGACTCTATCTGAAAGTTTTAAGTTGCCGTTTTCATCTGGTTTAGTCCCAATATTGGCATGAAAAATTCGCATTTGAGCAACTTTTTCTTCTAAGGATAACTTTGGTAATAGAGCTTCTACCCGTTCTTCTATTGAAAGTGAGGCATCTTTATAATCTGAAGAGCCAGACGTGTTTTCTCCACACGACAACATAATTAATAAACACGATAAAAAAAGTAATTTCTTCATTAGTTTTGAATGTATTTGAATTGATTTAGTTTTTAAATTGTAATTGATTTAATATAAAAGATTCTTCCTTTACTCCTTTAAACACAAGGCACAACGATTGATTTTCTTTTAGTTTTTTTGTATTAAAAGTTCTCTTTTGAAACGTGTAAATATCATTTTTAGGCACTTCGCAAACAAATAACAAATTACCGTTAGGATTATCTTCTCTTATTTCTACTAGCGCTGCTTGATTTGCTAAAACATCTAATTCTAATATCGATTTATTACTTAAACCTTTTATATTAGGGTAAATAACATAACTAGCATTTTCTAATGGTTGAATACTGAAACCGCCTTTAGTATTTTCGACCTTATTTAATTTATATGCTTTAAAAAAATCTTCAGCCTCAATACTAGAATTAGCATTATAATTACCAACACCAATGCCATCAACTCTAATAGTTGCTATGTCGCCGTTATCCTTATAGTGCACATAACTTATAAAGCTATCTCTAAAATAACGATTTCCTGTTTGACTAATATCACAGTAAATAAAATACCATTGATTATGCCACTCAAAGAATGAACCATGGCGCCCTTGTAAAAAGCCATTCGGCCATGTGGGTTCATCATATCCTTGAGCAAAACTCGATTCTTTTATTACAGAATCTTTATAATCGTAAGGACCATAAAGATTATCAGACATGGCATAAAAACAACCCCAAGACAAGTAATATTTACCATTGTATTTATGCACAAATGGCTTATCATCTGTTGGCATCTCTTCATTATTACCATGCGGATTATAAGGCCCTCTTGGGTTTCTAATTTCTATTTTCTTAGGAGTTTCAGCTAAACTCATCATATCATTATTAAGCTTAGCAATGTAATATTC
This sequence comes from Algibacter sp. R77976, assembly GCF_044594645.1. Lineage (GTDB taxonomy): Bacteria > Bacteroidota > Bacteroidia > Flavobacteriales > Flavobacteriaceae > Algibacter_B. The sequence continues at coordinate 2,313,227 of NZ_CP138989.1, read as the reverse complement.
CCAAACACCAAAAATGATGTAATGTTCACCATCATCCTCAAAAACAGCCATATCATACTCATGAGTTGGAGTCATGTCAGATTTCAAAAGAGGTTTCCCTAGTACATCTTTCCAAGGCCCAACAGGTGTATCGCCTACTACAACTCCTGATTGCTCGTTACCTTCAGAAAAATAAAAATAGTATTTATCGTTTTTATAAGCAGCATCGGTTGCCCAACATCTAGAAAAATCTTTGCCAATGTAGGTGTCTTTTGGATTTAAAACACTACGTTTCGTCCAATTCACTAAATCTGGCGACGACCATATCCACCAATCTTCCATAATAAATTTGTCGTTGTTTATAGACTTATCGTGAGATGCATAAACGTATGCGGTATCGTTAAAAATATGAATATGCGGATCATTTAACCCAACGTTAGATACAATAGGGTTTTGGGCGTGCACTAAAATCATAAAATTTAATAGCATTACCAGATTAACAACCCTTTTACACATGTTTTTAAATTCTAATTTACATAAAAAATAACGAACAATAAAGGTATAATATCATCCTTTCTTACCCGTCCTGTAGTGTTATGGTGTAATATGTTTTTTTTAGAAAAAATAATTTATAAGAATTCAATTGATTCTATTTTGAAGTTTTTAAAATAATATCTAACCAATAATTTAAGAATGGATTATTACCGTCCATTTCGTTTGTTTAAGGGCCTTCAAAATTTATAAAATAAAACACTATTCTTTTTATTTTACAAATCATCTATTTAAGTACTATCTTACTCACTATATGACTATTGTTAACAGTAAATTCTAGAAAATAAATTCCATTTGTATAATTAGATAAATCGACTTCTTTTTGTGAAACATCTCCTTTTATCAAAACCTGCCCTTGCATATTTACCAATCTATATTTTACATTTTGAAGATTTGATACAATACTAAATATTCCTTTACTAGGGTTTGGGTAAATAGAAACTGGGTTTTGTTCAAAATCATTTATACTTAATGCCGATGTAAGAACAAATTCTAATTTATCTGGTGTACTAGATAAAGATCTTCTTTGAGTGATTCTTACAATGTTAGCACCTTGATTTAGTATAATATTTTGAATTTTAGATTCTCCAAAAACTTCCCAGTCAAATGTCCTTGTAATATTTACGCCTTCATATAAAGTTCCATTAATGTCTATATCCATAATAGAATCGTCTCTGTTTCTATTAGCTGCTGTAATTATAAAATCGTAAGTTCCTGGTGTATCTACCTGAAATGTATATTGTAACCATTCACTACCTTGAAAATGAACAACAACAAAACCATTTGATGCTGTTGAACTAGCTTCAATATCCACATCATCTGATTTGTAAACACCTCCAGAATTACCAACAGATATATCGTTATAACCAACATCTTGCCCACCTGCATCGTAGTCTTCAGCTTCAATTTTTATTTTAACTGGATTTGGCACATCTAATTCTGACAACGTAAATTCTTTAAAATATAAGGGACGTTTATCTCCTACACCAGGCGTATTATTTCCAGTATCTTCCATAAGGTAAACATAGAGTTTGTTACCTGCTACAAATGCATCAAAATGGTTATAAGATATGGAATCTGTTTCTGTGTAAATTATTTTCCAATCATTCGTACCTTCTAAAGTTGTTTTTATATTAACCTTACCAGATAAAAGCTCAACCATAAACACATGGTTTTTGTAGCTATATAATTCACCGCGCGTATCAGGATTTGGAATTAAACCTCCTGCATTACTTGAAAAGTTAGAATCTCCTGGTCCTTTATAGTAGTGAACATTAATATTATCAACTCGGGTAACAAAATGGATAGCTCCACTTTCAGTTACAGTCCATGACGGGTCTGACGATGTTCTAGGTTGCGAGGCTGTTCCAAAATCTTCACCAGGTTCTGCTATTTTTACGGGGTCCGGATTTGGATGAATATTATTTTGAATAGGAATAGAAATAGGATTATCATAAACATCAAACCATTGACTTGATTGATTTTTTGGAATATCATTAGTATATGCGAAATATAATCCACTATTTAACATATAACCATTACTTGTTTCGGTATCGTTATTTGTTGAATAGCGTATTGAAAAACCGGAATAAAATTTCCCATTTAAAAAACGCTCTCCTCCATACATATTATTTCTATCTGGCACAGGCAAAGTCCCTTCATGATACAACCAGTTATTAGTCCAAGTACTACCATTGTAATGAGCCATAAAAATATCTCCGTTACCAGAACCTCCAATTCTATATCTAGCTACAAGACTACCATCGTTTGCTCTATGAATCATTGGATATGTAATACGGTTATAATCTTGTCCTAATTTTAAATAATTTTGTTTTGGATTGAATATGCTTAAATTAAACTGAGCATCTGGTACGAAAGCACTATTTGCAACTGAAACAGAATAATTAAAAAAATCGTTAGGTAAATTTGATTCCCTATAAGCATGCATATCATATAATATATGAATGGTATTATCTATTGTACTTATCCCAATAGCCGCAGTATTATGAGAGTCCCCTCTAATACCTGTGCCATTAAGAATTTCACCACCTTGACCTACATGCTTATGAGGAAATTCAATAGTAACCCAAGGGGAATTAGCAATATTTAAATTCCTTCTTGACAGCATTAAATTACGCGTGTCCATACCGCCTTTATACCAAGTTACAAAAGCATAGCCATTAACAACATCTAAACAATCGCCATGAGGTGATATTCTTTTGCCAAACCTATAATTAACATCCTTGGTTCCTGCAAAGTATAATCCGCCTTCACCGTCTGGTGTTACCTTTGTTGAACTATTAATTGTAACCTCTAACTGTTTTTGAGCTTCGATTCCCCAAATAAAAGACAGCATAACAAGTATTGTGAAATATTTTCTTATTATTTTGTTATTTTTGGTAATTCTATGTAATAAAAAAAAGCATCTTCCAGATGAAAGATGCTTTATATTTAAAATGAATTAATCTTTAGTTGTATAGTATGTTTACCCGGTGCGAGCCTTATAGACTCAAAGGCCGAGGGCACTTTTTCTCCGTTATGAATTAAGTCTTTTCCTTCTAAGCCGTTAAGCGAAAATTCTGCAACCATATTGCCTGGAATTTCAATTTCATAGGTCTGTAATCTAGCCCCATTGTACGTATATTTTCCTTTAATCTGACCTCTTACAGTTGGTACGGTAATCTCACTAGATTTTAATTTACTCATTTGAGGTTTAATGGTTGTTACACCAAATCCTGCGGTTTTAGGCTTAATTCCCCATAGCCCTCTCGGAATTACATTTGCAGGTGCCGCACCCCAAGCATGGTTCCAATCTAAGTTTATTTTATACTCATAATCCCAGGCTTCTAAGCTAATTGTTGAGCCTGCTCTAATCATATTGTACCAGCTTCTTTTAGCTTTACTCGCTAATAATTCAAGAGCATAATCTGCTTCTCCTGCATTGTATAAACCATCCATTAAAAATTGCGCACCGTAAACACTACAAGCCATTCCTCTAGATTTTACATAATCTACAACAGAACTAAAGTGTTCTTCTGGAACAAGTCCAAATGCTAAAGGCATCATATTGGCGTGTAAAGAGGCGTGGTCTGTACCAATACCATCAACATAAACACCACGTTCTTTATCGAACATTTGCTCGTTAACCGCTTTTTTAGCTTTTGCAGCTCTATATTCAAAATCTAAAGCTTCTTGGGTTTTCCCTAATAAGTTGGCAAACTCAGCCATAATCTTCATATTCTCGTAAAAGAATGCATTAATAACTGTACTGTAAGGTTTGAATACAAAACCATCACGCTCTCCTTTTGTTTTACTTCCCGCAAAATTCTTTGAAGGCCAATCTACAATATCAGTCAATGGTTTTTTATAACCCGGTTTAAAACCTAACTTATACATAAACTCTTCTGTAACTTTTGTTGATGTAATCAAACCATCTTCATTAGATAACTCAAAAAGTGTTTTATGTTTTAAAGGTTCATAATAACGTTCTATAAGTTCAGTATTTCCCGTATACATGTAATCTGCGTAGATTAACAACGCCACATGCTGCTGCCATTCTGTAGGCCATGTTGGATGCTCCATAAAATACTCAATGGTACGTCTTGCCATTGCAAACTCTCTATCAGTAGTATAATGGCTTAACTGATTTAAATACGCATCAGCTTCATAAGGAATACGTTCTCTATCTCCATCTACATACAATCCGTTAAACGTTGTTGCTTTAATAGAGTATTTAGAGAAATCCCAAACTTGATTCAAAATATCATTGTTACTACTAAAACTACTGGCATTATCATCCCAATAACTCGTGTGTCTTAATTGTTCGAAGTCTTCAGATTTTAAAGCAGTTTTAGCCCCTTCAACTTCAGCATATCTAAAAGGCTGTAGTACAGGAAAACCTTCTGGTAACGGAATGGCCTTACTTGGTCCTTTCATACGTTTGTCTGGAACTGGATTAATTGCAATTTGGTATTTTGTTTGTCCAGGGGTTACATCAACCTTAATTTCTTGATAACGTATGTTACTTTTCTTTGGTACAATTCTATTTACATTCCCCTTATCATCAAGCATTTCGCCAATTCTAACCGTTAATGTATGCGGTTCTTTAGCTTCATAATTAAAGTCTATAGTTGCAAAGGCAGCCTTACCAAAATCCATAAAGTAAAAATCACCTCTATTTTCAAATTTAACAGGCTTTACTCTATCTACTTCATATTTGTTTTCAGTTGAAATGATATAATCATCTGGCTTTCCCGTTGTGAATTTTTGCGCTTCTGAATAATCAACTAACCTATTTGCTTCATCCCAAATACGAACTTTCCAATAATATGTTTTTCCTATTTCTAAAGTAGGTCCTTGATACTCAACATCTGTAGATTTAAGTGATGCCACTCTTTGGCTATCCCAAACATCACCATTATTATTATCGATATCCTTTTTATTTGAAGCTACTAAAATTTGATATGCACCTTGAAACTTAGAGCCTAATGGTACTGTCCATCCAAATTCTGGTTTTAAATCAAATATTTCAACATCTGTAGCCGGTTCTCTTATTAATTCAACCGTTAAATCTGTTGGAGCAGCTCTGTATTCGTTGCTATTTTTCTTAATTAACTCGTCTAGCTTAGCACGTAATTCATCAGCTATCGCTTTGTATTTTTTCTTTCCTATTAGGTTTTTAACCTCTTTTGGATCTTTCTTTAAATTGTAAAGTTCTTCAATAGACTTATCATTAACATATCTAAAATATTTCCATTCATCGGTACGAACACCTTCACTTGGCGGAATTTCACTAAAATCCCAAATATGCTCAATTAAAACGGCATCTCTTCCTATATTATTAGCTTCTTTTTTAACAATTGGCATTAAACTTTTTCCTTGCCATGTATCTGGTGCTTTAACCCCTGCAATATCGGCAATAGTTTGAGGTACATCAATATTTAAAACCATATCATCAATATCTTGATGTTGATTTAATCTAGGATCGAACACAATTAAGGGTACACGTACAGAGTTATCATACATTAACCATTTTCCAGCTAGTTTACGTTCACCTAAAAAATAACCATTATCACCCATAACAATTATTACGGTGTTTTTATCAACTCCTTTTTCTTGTAATTTTTTACGGATTTTGGCAATTTCCAAGTCTACGCCGGCGATCATTCTATAATAGCCTTTTAAACTATGCTGATACTTTTCTGGAGTATCATAACGCCATGTCCATCTTAACCAATTAAAACCATCTCTAACAATTTTAGGTTGTGCATCAAAATATTTATCATCTGCTAATTCAGGACCTGGTATTGTTGTGTTAGAAAGTAAATCATTTGTGGTTTCTTGCCAGAAATATTGTTCTGGTGCGCCATCGTGTGCATGTGGTGCGCTAAAACTCAATGAAAGGCAAAATGGTTTTTCGTTTGTTGCGTTTTTATCGATAAAATCAAGAGCTTGTTGTCCTGTATATCTAGTTAAGTGTACTGTATCATTATCTATAGTTTTATAATAATACCCTCTTCTATCTTTGAATCTATTATTTCTATCATAATCTTCATATTCATCAAACTGTTTATCCAAATGATTATACCTTACACCATATTTACCATAAAACCCTGTATGGTATCCATTATTTTTTAAAACAGTTGGATACGAATTTGTCATGTATTCATCTCGAATATTTCCTGTTTGAAAATTGTAATTATGCGCCCTTTCATGCAAACCCGTTAGTAAACTTGCTCTACTTGCTGCACAGATTGGTGTTGTAACTATTGCTGTATTAAAATAGGTCCCAGATTTTGCTAGGTTATCCATCTCTGGTGTTTCTACAAACTCATTTCCTGCGTAACCAATAGCATCAAAACGCTGATCATCAGTAAGAATAAATATGATATTTGGTTTTTCCTGATTATTATTTTGCTGAGCATGAGAAAAATTCAAACTACTCAAAGCCCCAAATAAGACTACTAAAAAACTATTTTTAAACATACGTGTTATTAATTTTAATAATTTACTTTAGATTAGTTTTTTTAATATAAAATTTAAAAGATAAAAATAAAAATTTGTAGCTCAATATCTATCCTGCTCTGTCCTGAATAAAAATAATAAACTTTTAGATAAATAAAAAAACCTCCATTTTAAAACTTAATTCTAAATGGAGGCTATACTTGACTAACTCAATTAATTACATAATTTAAAACAGTATTAAACACATATGTTATATTATATCTGCTCATTTTATATATTAGGTCAAATTTGTTAATTATCTAATAAATCTACTGAAAAGAAAACCGTATTAATTTTATATAAAATTATAGTATTTCAAATACGAAACTGTCCTGTTGTATCCTGAAAATTACATATTACTTTTTTTGTAGATTATAACTTTATATAATACATAAAAAAAGCGGAGATCTATTATGACCTCCGCTATTTTTTAACTTATTTAATTTAACTATTTTTAATTAAGGCGTTTCTTCTAAATTTACAGTAAACTCCTCAAATTTTACATCTCGGTCTCTTATTACTAAAGTATCTTTAACTGTATGTAATAAATCAAATGTGGCTGTTTCTGTTGAAATTAATCTACCAAAAAAGCGGTTCTCTGTGACTTCAACTTGTGTTTCTCGGTACTCAAAATCTAAGTAAATTACGTCTCGAGTTTCCCCTCCCCATTCATCTCCATCTTCTACAAATTTTCCTGAGCCCGTTACAGCAACAGTACTAGCTGGATCAGCATTAGTAACAGTAATTTCTTCATTATCGTTAAATGTTAATAGTAAAGACAGCTTATTATTAGTAGCAATACCTGGCCTTCTAACATCAATAGTAGCAATTGCACTTTTCCTTCCGGCAGTTGATACTGGAAGTAATTCATCACCTACAACAAACTCAGATCTATAAACTGTAGAGCCTTCAATTTCCTCTGAAACTGTTACTGTGGGATCACCACTTTCAAAAACCGTAACCGTTTCGTTAGCCCCTGAAGCTGCATCCTCACCGCGTCTTAAATAGATACCTTGATATTTGTTCATAAACTTAATACCAAAAAGTGTATAGTCTTTAGGTTGTGCTTGTGTTTGCCAATCAGTTTCACGTATTTTAATAGGACTATCTACAGCTGGAACACCTGTTAAAAGCGAATCTAATTCTTCGTAATCTGTAATTCTAAGAGGTAGAACATAGTTAACGGAATCCTTTTCTGCAACAAATGCAAGTGGGTCATCAAAAAATGCATCTGTAAGTTGCACCGGGATACGTCCTTTTGTAGAACCAGAAGGAATTGTTACTGGACTTTCTTGTTCTATAGTATAATAAGAAGCAGGTAACACTTTTACATTTACTGATTCTACCCCTGCCAATTGACTTGGATCTATTAATTCGGGAGCCAACTCAAAATATACCCTACGGTTTTTATTATTATTATAAACGCCCGACATAACAACGCCAATTTCAAATCGACCATTATTATCGTTATCATTATAACCTAAATCATATTTACCCTGAATTAGTGTTCTTACAGGGGTTTGAAATGGAAAATATACTGAAGTTGAACCAAAATCGTCAAATTCATTTTCTTGATTCTCACAAGCCATTAAACTAAATGCAATAGCCAGTATTATTACTAATTTTATTTTCATGTCTAATATTTTTTAATTCTTTTAAGGTAAACAATTATGCTACCAACCATTGTTTTGCTCAAGTTCTGAAAATTTTATCGTTTCAGCATTTGGAATTGGCATATAAGTAGCAAACGGTTGATAATTTCTAATTTCTACAGACGGTAACTCTACATAATTAGTACCATTATAAAAGTACCCCTTGGCCGTTTCATTTAAAGGTAGTCCCCATCTTCTAAGATCCCAGAACCTGTGCCCTTCAAAACTTAGTTCTATACGACGTTCATTTCTAATTAAATCTCGCATATCCTCTTGACTCGTAATAGATGCCAAGTAATTATCTGGTGCAATTCCGGCTCTATCACGTATTGCTGCAATTACATCTCGAGCGGTAATTCCATTAACCTGATAATCTGGACCACCAATTTCATTAGCAGACTCTGCTAATATTAAAAATAATTCAGTATATCTAAAATACACGTCAGCATGTATTTTCCCTGATGTAGTTCCATCGTTATTAAGTTTAACATCTGGTTGTAATAATTTTTTAAGGTAGTACCCCGTAGTAGTTGAGAACTGTGGAATAGAATCCAACCTATCAATTCCGCCACCAAGACCTGTATTAATTATTCCACCACCAAAAGAAGTCCCATTAAGAACAACATACTTTTCTAATCTAGGGTCTCTATTAGCATAAGGGTTTTGTGGGTCATAATCACTAGACTCATCAATTGGGGTTCCATCTACCATAGGAAATGCATTTACAAAGTTATGCGTTGGATTAATCTCTCCTCTTCCATTAACTGAAGGCGGAAACATTCTTTTCTCATAAGTTGAACTAATACTTCCTAATGATCCACGCCAAAGTATTTCGTCTCTTATTATTACATTATTTTCATCCTTTTCTTTATAAAATTCACCTCCATCTGGATTTAAACCAGCAACACCACCAATAGTATTTAAAATTTCGGATGCATTATTTGCTGCCATATTATAATAGCCTTGATCATTTAAAAATGAAGGACTTGCAGCAAAAAGTGCCAAACGCGCTTTTAGTGCTTTTACAATTCTTCCTGAAATTCGTAAATCAAAAAAGTTATCATTGACTACTTGGTATTTATTAAAATCAAAATTTTCTAAATTTGAGTACCATGGGTCTACATTTCCCTCACTTAATCCATAATCTGTTGGTAATAAACCTAAAGATTCATCAAAATCTTTCATAATCGCCTGAACAGAAGCTTCAAATGATAAACGCGGTGTATTAAAATCACCGTCAGATTCAATAAATTCAGTAAAGTATGGAATACCTAGTAACTCACCAGATTCGCCTACTCCAGCGTGCGCCTGTAGCACATAAAAATGATGTAATGCTCTAAGTGCAAGCGCTTCTCCCTTCAAACGCATATTAAACATATCGTTAGTTAAGGTATCTCTACTCCATTGCATTTCTCCGGCGTCAACAATTTCTATAAATCTGTTTACCCAGAATACGCGCTCAAAATTATTCCAGCGGGATGCCGGATTAAATTGCGCGTTTAACTCGCCAAGAGCCATTCGCTTATAGTCATTATTTACAGTATTACTAACACGAGTTAAAAGATTAGTAACAGCATCATCTGTAGCCGCTTCAGAAAATGAATATTGATTAACTAAGTTAGAATATCCATTTAATAATATTCCTTCTGCTGCCTCTGGATTCGTGCTAACAAAATCAAAATCTAACCTGTTTTCATCAACAGGTTCCAGAGTATCACAGGCAATCATACCAGTAAATACCAGCATAATTAATATATATTTTATTAAATTTTTCATTTTATTTATCTTAATTTTCTAATTATATTAAAATGACGCTCTCACACCTAGAGTAAATGACCTAGTTAGTGGTGTAGCACCAATTCTTAATTGGCGAATATCTTTGTTCTTTGCTATTTCCAAGAGGTTAGTTCCTTGCAAATTTAAACTTAAATCTTCCATACCAAGTTTGTTAATTAAATTATCATTGAATTCGTATGTTAATTGCGCACGGTTTATAGTAAAATAACTCGTGTCGAACAACCAAAATGAAGAGGTTTGAAAGTTATTCGAGTTGTTTTGTGATGACAACCTTGGAAACGTTGCAGTATCTGCCGTTTCTGGTGTCCATCGTCCTAAAACAACTTCAGAATATTTAACATCACCATTTACGCCATAGTAATTGTTATAATCATCATGTAACTTATCACGAACAGCTCCTGTTTGCCCTGTACCTAGTATGTATAAATTAAATGCTTTATACTTTAGGTTTAGGTTTACACCATAGCTCCAAGGACTGCTAGACTGTCCGATTTCAACTCTATCATTATTATCAATAATATTATCTCCGTTTTGATCCTGATATTTTATATCTCCTGGCTGAACATTTCCGAAATTTGGAATAGGTTGACCAGCATTTAAATTACCAGCTGTGTCAAAATCAGATTCCGCATAAAAACCTTGATCTACTAATCCCAAAATTGAAGATAGTTCTCTACCAACTGCATTTTGATAAGCAAACTCATTTAATTCAGAACGTTTTAGGGCTTTCGTTTGGCTGTATAAAACGTTAGCACCAATTCCTACTGAAAAATCATTATAGGTCTTATTGTAATTCATTCCTATTTCAAAACCAGTATATTCATTTTTATTAAAATTATCATAAGGTCTAAATGTATTATAATAAGATGGGTATTGGGCATCTAAAAAATCTACTTGTTTATCCAGTTCCGTTTTAAAATAATTAAATTCTAACCAAAGTGAATTCATTAAATAACTCTCAAAACCAATATTTAAGTCTATACGTTCTTCAAAACCTAAGTCAAGATTTTGGCCTTGGGAAATATTTTGTCTGCTATTAGCATTTGCATCAGCCCACTTAAAATTGTTACCATCAGAATAGTTTGCATCATATAAGTAATAACCACCAATACCCTGATCGGACTTTATAATACCCCCTGAAGCCTTTAACTTAAGGTAGTTGAAAAATTTACTATCTTTTAAAAACGGTTCTTCACTTAAAATGTAAGCCACACCAGAAGTTGGTGATAAAGCACCTCTGTTTCCTTCCGCTAATTTTAGTGAATTAACGTAGGCTCCACTAAAATCGAAAAATAGTTTCTTTTTAAAGTCATAAGCCATTTGAAATCCTAAATGCGCATCAACATCTGTTTGAATTACATCATTTCTCTTTTGTGAATTATAGTACCCTAGAAATGTCGTACTTAAAGAATGGTCTTTGGCAAAATTGGTTTCATAATTAATCAGACCATAAATACCAAATCGAGATACAAAACCATTGGTGCTAACATTTTCTTTTATATCTTTTAGGTCTTCACCAAAAATACCAGAATTATCTGCAAAAGGGTTAAGTGGATCAACATTATTAATACCAAAATTAGTGACTCTATCGCCTTCCCAACCTGGTACATATGTTTTATAGTCATTATTTATGGATAAATTATAAGAATCATAAAAATCAAAACTCACATAGGTTTTAGCCGTTAAGCCTTTTGTTACCCTGTCTAAGTCAAAATTAATTGTATTGTTAAACTGTGTAGAACGAAACACCGTGTTTTGATAACCACCAGCAATAGCGAGAGCTATAGGTGCGTCTGTACCAAACTGTTGCGTTGATCCTAAAAGAAATCCATTAAACTTACGTGCCGCTTGTAATTGACCGGCAACCGTTGGGTCACTAGTATCAACTAAATCAACTGGTATAAATGGTGAATAGGTATTTGGCCTAAAAGTAGTACCCTCACTTAATAAATTAGCTCTTGACGACTTACTTGTGCTAATAACTGCAATTCCATCCAGACTACTACTAATCCAATCGTTTATTTTAAAATCCATATTCCCTCTTACATTAAAACGATTAGCACCAGCATTGATATCGTCATTTATATCAACCCAGGCATCTTCACTAGTCCAGCCTACATTAACATAATATTGATTTTTTTCATTTCCACCAGAAAACTCAGAAATAACGCTTGTAGCATTTATAAAAGGTTGTACAAATTCATTTGAATACAGGTCTACATCTGGGTACTTGTATCTGTTATTACTTGTTCTAAATTCTTGAATAAGTGATGGCGCGAAAAAATCATCCAACCCATCATTATTTCTAGCTTCATTAAAAAGTGTCATATATGCAGCAGAACTCAAATAGTTTGGCAACGCCCTTGGCGCTCTTATTCCAGTACGTATATTCACATTAACTTCTTTTTTATTAATTTGACCGCGTTTTGTGTTGATAACAATAACTCCATTTCTACCTTGACTACCGTATAATGCCACAGAATTAGCGTCTTTTAGAACCGTTATTTGCTCAACCTCTTCCATATTTAAAATATTAGGATCACGACCAATAACACCATCAATAACAAAAATGGCACTACCTATACCTCTAATATTATCAGAACCTCTAACTCCTGGGGTTAAGCCGTTAATGTAATCTCTTACCCATTGCGTATTGTCATAGGTTAACCGGTCTCTTGTATTTATTGATGATACTGCTCCTACAATATCACGACGAACTTTAGTGGCAACTCCCATCTTAATTTCGTCATCTTCCGAAGCGAGAAAAGGAGATTTAACCAAGGTAATATTACCTGTTAAGTCAGACATATCAATAAGTTCTGATTCATACCCTTTTTTTTCAATTACAACAGATTCATCACTACGTAATGGTATTTGAAACTGTCCTTTAGCATCCGAAGTTGCTTTATCTCCACTTGGGCTAAAAACAGCAACTCCGCTTAAGGGGTTACCTTGTTCATCAACCACAGTTGCTTTTACATCTACACCCTTTGTTTGAGCCATTGTAATATTACTTAAGCCAAATACCATTAAGCAAGCTAGAGTAAACAACCTATATAATTTATTTATCTTCATTTTTTTCTTTATATTAATTAAAACGAATTTGTACATGACTACCAACCTGGATTTTGAGGGAAGCCCTCGTAAATTCGCGTTTGTTTAGCTTCAAAAGGTAACCAATAGTGTTGCGGAAACTCACAAATTCTCTCGACAATAAGTCTTTCTGTAAAGCTAGTTCTGTCTTCTGGAAAATCTAAGGCTAATTTTCTTTTGTATTTATCTAAATGTGCTAATCCCCATCGGCGAATATCTACCCATCTGTGTGCTTCATAACTTAACTCGACAGCTCTTTCTCTTCTAAGTTCATCCATAAACTTGTTGCTATCTCCCACTATACTAGGATGTACATTAGGAATACCCGCACGATCACGAAATAAATTAATAGCTGCCTCGGCAGTTAAGTTGTAAGATGCTGGTGCCGTAGTTGCTCCCTTAGATGCGTGTAATGCTTCTGCATACATTAAATAAACATCTGTAAGTCGCATATGCATACGCATACCAGAATATTGACCTATAATGTTATTCCATTTACTATGATACTCGCCATCTACTTTAGGATAAAATTTTGTCCACATATAGCCGGTTGTAGACTTTTTATTATCAAAGATTGTTCTACGGTGTATACCTGCATTACTTGTATTTTCATACCAAAGTTGCGCAAATCTGTGCTGTGCGTCTACTCCTGTTGCTTTTGGAGCTACCTCCTGCCCATCTATAATATGCCATCTGTAAAAACGTGGATCACGATTTTCAAAAGGCTTAGTAGGGTTAAACAACGGTGTACCGTATGCGCCACTAAGATCATCTTCTATAGAAAGTCCATTAGACATTCCAAAATTGTTATGAATATAATTATGAGTAGGCGAGATACTTTCAGAAATACTACCATGTATATCTCTATTTACTCCAGATGTCATAAATCTTTCGGCTTGATCTTGATTACCTCCTCCTGCAGAGAACACATATTCTGTACCTCCTGGCCATGCATTAGGTGTTGCTGTTTTCCAAAACACCTCATCATAATTTTCCCAAGAAGCTAATCCATAACGTCCTTGGTCTGCTAATTTAAGAATCCCTGCAAAAGCATCAACAGCCATATCACATAACTCGGTGTCATATTGATAGGTATTTACGCTACCGTTATTTCCAAACATTAAAGGGCTTGCTGCTAATAGTAAGTTTTTACCTTGGAAAGCATATGCCGTTCCTTTTGTAAGCCTACCCTTATTTTCACCAAATGTTAATTGTCCATAAGTCTCGTTATCCCAATCTACAGGTAATAACTCAATAGCTCTTTTGTAATCTTCATTAGCAAGTAAAGCCACTTCTTTATAGGTTTCTGGACGTGGTATTTCAAAATCCTCTATTAATACTCTATCAATGTATGGATAACGTCCCCAAAATTTCATAATCTCATTATGGAAAAATGCTCTAAAAAAATAAGCCTGTCCTAGAAGAACATCTTTCTCCTCTTGACTTGCATTTACCATTAAATCAATATTCGCAATTACAATATTAGCTTTACGAATACCACGTAAGCTGCCATCATATAACCCCGGTCTTTGTCTATTAAAATTATTAATATTATCAACATTGGCAGAATTGGTACCTGTTAAACCATATTCAGAACTTAGGTGGTTATTGAAGTAAGAATAACTATCTGATATCACAGCATTGAAGTTACCTGCATCTATATCACCACTTATTTTTACTTCTCTATTAACATGGCCGTCATCACCCAAAAGAAAGTCTTGAAAGGTATGTGCTTGCACTTCATAAGCTACTACTGAGGCATACATTTCTTCAACAAAACCTTGCGCATTTTTAAAGCTTGAAAAAACCTCTACTTCGTCTATGACTGACTCTGGTGATTGATTTAAATAATCCTCACATGAATAAGACAATACGAGTCCTAGGATTATTAATATTTTTATTTTATAGTTTTTCATTATTTCTTTTTTTTAAAAATTCATATTAAAACCAAAGTTAAATCTCTTTAGAGTAGGATAATTTCCTCTAGATTGCGAATCACTTATTTCTTGCGCATTATTTCCAGTATTAAACTCTCTATCATCTGGCATATTAGACCATAAGTACAGGTCATTACCGTTCGCAAAAACTTGAAGTTTCTTCAGTCCAATTTTTTCACAAAATTCACTAGGTACATCATAAGATAAAGAAACTGCTTTAAGCCTTGTTAACGATCCATCCAACCATGTATCTCTAGGATTGGTAGCTCCATTTGCTGACCATGCCGGTTGTGTATCTGTATTGTTAGGCGTATCTACGGTCCAATAATCTAAATCGTGCGTGTAAATTAATGGTGTTTGTTGCGTAAAGGTATTGTTACTAAATCGTCTAGAAGTATTTTGAGTGCCATAAAACTGCGCCGAAAGACTCCATCCTTTATATTTAGCCCCTAGAGTAGCACTCCAGTTTCTTTGTGGTTGTTCTGGATAACCAAACGGTGCATTATCAAAATTAGAATTGTAAATACCGTCTCCATCAAAATCAACAACGTCATAATACCCTACACGTGTTACGTTCTGATTGTTTACTACTGGTGTTGACATATAAACATCATCCCAGTTGGTTAAAATCCCAGCGGGAATTGCTGTTCTTGATTGCCCAATAGGGTAACCAGCAAACCTTTGATAATCAGGTCTACCTATTGGATCGTCTCTTGATATTACTTTATCTATGGCTTGAGTATAGTTAAAATTACCAAATAGATTTAACCCGTTCTCAAAAGTATGATTGGCACCAAGAACAAGCTCAAAACCTCTTACCTCAACCTCACCAGTATTAAGATCTGGAGGCGTTGCTCCATAGAAATCTGGTACACTTAGGTCTTTACCTTGTACTATAATATTATCACGATCTTCTGCAAAATAATCAAATTCACCAGTTAACATTCCATTAAATATAGAGAACTCGGCCCCTATGTTATACTTAATAGATGTTTCCCATTGAAGGTTTGGATTTCCAACTAAATCTTCTCTATAAAACGTATAAGGCGATCTTCCTGCTGTGCCCTGATATGTACTTGGTACTAAAAATGCTGAACCAAATACAGGACCTCCATTTGCCCATTGGGTAATATACCCAAACCTATCTGAAGGTTTATCATCACCAACAAGCCCATAAGACCCTCTGATTTTAAGTTTATTTAACCAATCAGCATTCTCTAAAAACGCTTCGTTTGATGGTGTCCAACCTAAAGCTATAGAAGGAAAGAGATCAAAACGAAATTCTGGACCAAATTTTTCAGACCCATTGTAAGCTCCGTTTATATCTATAAAGTATCTTGAATCGTAATTATAAGTTAGTCTTCCCACCCAACTTTCAAGGTGCTTTGGAAAAACGCTACCTTTAGCAATTTCTTTTCTTCTCATTAAAAACAACGCAGTAACATTATGTTTCTCACCAAAACTCATATCATAATTGAAAGAAAAATCATAAGTTAAGTTTCTTTCTCTTTCACCATTCTCAACCTGTGAAGTTCCTAAAGTCCAAGGATCTTGAACATAATCAAATGGACTACCACTATCTGGAATATCAAACTGCTCACGATCACCATCGTAAAACCTATATATTACACCCCCATCATTTAAGGATTGCTTACTTCTCATATTATTATCTAGCGAAAACCGCCCTTGAAAAGACAGGCCTTCCGTTATAAAATCTAATTTTTGCTTTAGTATAAAATCTGTATTTACTTGAAAGTTCCTAAAAGTATCATACCCATTGGCTGATAAAGCAACAATAGGATTATTGAAAATAAAAGCCGAATTTATTGATTGCCCATATAAACCATCTGGATATACAGGTGTATATAGGTTTGGAGCTATTTGGTAAATTCCATTTGTAACATTACTCACACTAGCAGGTTTTTCTCTAACCCCTAAAAAACCAGCAAGATTAACAGACAACTCTGTTGTACTTGTAATATTGAAATCAATATTACTTCTAAAGTTAAATCTATCGTACTTAAACTCGCCTAAATTACCTCGTCCATTATCGTACTTACCACCATCAAAAATAT
Source organism: Algibacter sp. R77976 (assembly GCF_044594645.1). Classification (GTDB taxonomy): domain Bacteria; phylum Bacteroidota; class Bacteroidia; order Flavobacteriales; family Flavobacteriaceae; genus Algibacter_B. Next base: position 2,296,139 of record NZ_CP138989.1, on the reverse strand, counting down.
CACTAACGGTTTGATAAGCTAAACTACCAAAATATTTAGCCGTTTTATTACCACCACGCACAGACAAATTAACTCGATAATCTTGCGCAAAATCTTTCAACAATTCATCTTCCCAGTTAATGTTTGGATAAATATAACTTTCTTCCAAAGATGCCGGGTTCCTGTATTTATCAAGAATAGCCATTGGCGTATAATCACCCCATGAGTTTGGCTGAATTGCTAATTCTCTAAGAATAGAGCTATTTGCTTGTGTTATTGCAGCATAAGAATCTAATTTTTCTGGTAATTGCGACACCATTTTAACGGTTGTATTGAAATTTAGAGACAACTCTGCTTTTCCTGGTTTACCCCTCTTAGTAGTAATTAATATTACACCATTTGCACCTTCTACACCAAAAACAGCTGTAGCAGAAGCATCTTTAAGTACCGACAGGTTTTCGATATCGTTCATATCTATATCTGTCATGGACCTCTCTACACCATCTACCAAAACAAGCGGACCTCCATCACCATTCCATGAACTTAGTCCACGAATAAATATTCTTATATTATCCTCTCCAGGAGCTCCACTACCTTCTATTGCAGTAACACCTGGTAAATTACCTTGCAATGCCTCTTCAACATTAGTGATACCTGCTGCCCTTTGCATTAAGTCCGCTCCTTTTACTTGAGTAATGGCTCCCACTACACTTTCTTTTTTCTGGGTACCATAACCTACAATAACTACTTCATCTAAACTCGCTATATCTTCTTCTAGGTTTACATTAATGGTTGTTTGTCCTTTTACTGAAATTTCAACCGTTTTAAAACCTATGTAAGAAAACACTAAAGTTTTTTCACCTGTAGTTAATTCAAGAGCATAGTTTCCGTCAAAATCTGTTGACGCTCCTCGAGAAGTTCCTTTTTGAATGACACTTACACCTGGTAAAGGGATGCCACCAACATCTTTAACAACACCAGAAATCCTTTCCTGTGCTTGTAAATTAACACTTGTAAAACCGGACAAAACCAGTACTAGCATTAACATCCATCCAAAGACAGGAAATTGTCTTTTAAAATTTTGTTTCATTTTGAGATTTAGTTTTAACATAAAATTAATTTAGTTGATATATACAAGACTTTTTTTAATAAAAAATAGTCTTAAATATATGTTAACAATTTTACAACATATTCATTGTTCAACTATCCTGTACTATACTGCATATTGGTGTTTTTAACAAAAAACCCTTACAAAGAACTTATTACGTGTTGTATAGTATTATTTCTGAATCCACAATAAAATGTACCTAATTGGCATGTTTCTTATTACTTCATGCTTATTAGGCATTTCGGGTAGCGCTTTCCATGTTTCAATATAATTATCGTTATTAAACATTAATCCCGAAAAAAGTAGCGCTGGTTGTTTTACCGGCCAATCTTCCCAATACATAACATCTTTTTTAAAAGGCCATGTATTTTTATCCTTAATATAAGGAAACAAAAATTGAACTCCTAGTTTTAAACTATTACCGTCTTGAGTTTGATAGGTAAAAAGATTATCTTTATTCGTAGTTAATAATTGTGCTAAACCAGACAAGGCATCTAAATTAAAAATAGAATAACCATAGGGTTTGGTTCTTGCTAGTTCTTTAGGAAAACTTCCATCGATTGCCATTTGCTCTAATAGAAGTTTATTTTTAAACATTCGCTTACAAAATAGCACTTGCTCCTTATTATCTACCAACTTAGCAAAAGCTGCCACTTGCATTGCCCAACATGTACTATGATTGTTACCATGATCACGTTCTTTAATGCCGTATTTATGCCTAGTAAGCCAGTTTAAATATTCTGAAAACCAATCTTTTATTTCACTTACTTCTTGTTTCTTATAGAGGTCTGAATCTTCAATGACTTTTACAGCTAAGGCTACTTCTATTAAATGAATGGTATCAATAATACCAATTCCCCTGCCCGTTACTTTTCCTTTTATGGCTTGTGCATAAAGTAAATGGGGATTCATCTTGGTGTCTTCATTAACAAACCAAGCTTTTAAATGCAGCATCAGTTTATGTAAATAAACATCATCTTTAGTTATTAGATATGCAGAAGCCAAAGCACCTGATATTTGACTAAGTCTAATCATAGAGTGTCTGTGTGCCACAAAATTATCGGGGTTTGATAATCCGTCTTTACGAATATAAGGGCCATCACGATCCTCTGGATTAGGCCACCAATAATCGCCTTCAGAATAAAAATCATGCTTGGTTCCAGCGCTTCTTTTAGAGGTATGAGATGTAACCGTAACAGGTTCTAAATTCAAAAATTTTTGAGCATCTTCTAGAACTCCATCTTTTACAAGGTCTTTAACTATTTCAAAATCAGTTTTAGTTTCCCTTGAGCAAGATGCTAACAGTATAAAAAAAGGCAGAAAAAAGCATTTGCTATTCATATTTAGTTTATTGTTAAGTAAGTCCCTTTAAAATTTTGGTTTAGCACCATAACTTGTAGAGGCTTGTCTTTTGAATGTCTTTTTATTTCAATTGACGCTTGTCCGTTTGCCATTTCAATAATCTCACTCCCTGTTGGAGTGCCCTGACTTATTAGAGCCTCCCCTCCATTTAAACATTGAAAATAAACGCGCTCTTCATAATCTAAACAACGCAAGCCTTTTGCATCAATAGCTTTAGCTGTTACTAGGTAATTACCATTATTTAACAGCTTATAGCTTAACTTGAGAGCCCTTGCCTTTTCATTTTTCGCATACCGGTAGTTTATTTTAAGGCTATCAATAACTTCTTTACTGTTACTTATTTTACCTATCGCTTTTAAATTATTTTCTCCTTCATTAAAATTAAGAGTCCAGTTTAAACCAGATGCAGGAAATATTTTTGTGTCTCGCCTTTTAACTCCCAGGCTCTTACCATTTAGAAAAAGTTCTACTTCTGGGCAATTACTGTAAACACTTATATCTCTTGATTTTCCTTTTGGACCTTGTCGCTCTGTCCAAGTATGAGATTCTATATATGCAAAAGGGTCTTTACCCCAATAGCTTTTAAATACGTAAAAGGCGTCTTTTGGTTTGCCTGTTCTATCTACCAAACCTTTTTGATTCATATATGGTATAGCATTTTCGGGACGCAAAGGCGTACCAAAATCTTTAAAAGCCCATTGTACATTTCCAACGAAAGTTGAATCGTTTTCTGATATACGTAGATGCCAATCAAATAAATCTACAATATAATTTTCGCTCCAATCTCCTATTTGAGCAATATTAGCAACATCTGTTTGTACTATAGCCTCTTCCCAACCATCAGACTGGATTTTGCCTTCGCCAGTTATTGGATTTTCTGTATGACGGCCTAAATGGCTAGACCCCCCGTATTCTGCATGTAAAAAATGAGGGTATTCTTTTTTATATTGGTCAATAGCTTTTTGATAGCTTTTATAACTACCTGAATACCAACCAGACCAAATAGATGGTGAAAAAACATCAACAATATCTGCACCTTCATAATATTTTCTAATAGCTGTTTTTCGACTTGGATCTAATTTATGTGCATAATCATTTAATTCTTTTAAATAAACATTAATATTTTCTCTATTATCTCCATTTTCGAAGTCTGGCAACCAATAAATTTCGTTTCCTAAAGACCATAAGATAATGCTTGGATGATTATAATTTTGTTCAATTATTTCTTCTAGCATATTTTTAGTATTCAATTTCCAAGCATCGTTACCCAAACCTCCACGACACCAAGGCAACTCATCCCAAACTAGTAAACCCAATTCATCGCAAGCCTTATAAATTTCTGGATCTTGAGGGTAATGTGCTAAACGCACAAAATTAGCTCCCATATCTTTTATAAGTTCCATATCTGCCCTATGTTGTTTATTACTCATAGCCGCACCAACGCCAGCATGTTCTTCATGTCTATGTGTTCCTCTTAACAATAAGCGTTTTCCGTTTAAATAAAACGCACCATAATCTTTAAATTCAAACCATCTGAAACCTACACGATCAGAAATCTCATCTTTTACAATGTTATCTTCAACAAGTTGAACGGCTAATGTGTATAAATTTGGGTGATCTATATCCCACAATTTCGGGTTAACTATCGACTTAAAATTTATTTCTGACATACTATCTGAGATATCAAAAAGAGATGATTTTATAGATGTTCCATCGGCATCCAATAAACTTGCTTTTACTTTTAAATTTGAAATATTTGATGAATTAACTACAACCGTTGCTTGTATTTCTGCATTTGAATTTGATACTTTTGGTGTTGTAATTTTTAGATTAGAAAGATAATCTGACGGCAACGTTTCTAACCACACATCTCGCGTAATTCCTCCAAAAATAAAGAAATCACTTTTTTGCGATGGAATAACTTCTGGGTTATAAGTATTATCTACACGAACCAAAATTTCGTTATTCCCGGTTGAAATAGCCTTTGTAATATCGACTAAGAAGCCAATATAGCCACCTGTATGCCCTCCAACTTTTTCACCATTTACGTATACTTCACTTTCAATGTTTACACCTTCAAAATATAGCTGATAAATTTGACCTGAAATAATGTTAGGTATATTTAAGTCTTTTTTATACCAACTTGCACTTCGCCTGTAACCAGGAGTAATATCGGTAGCATCTAAGGCGTTCCAAGAATGAGGTAAATTAATTTTTTTCCAATGGGTTTCCTTTTGTGCATCACCAATATGTTCTGTATTATTTTCTAAATACTGCCAGTCATTATTTATATTGACTTTAGCACGTTGTAGGTTACTATTTTTATTTCCACTCTCACATGAAAAGACCATAGCATTTAAGAAAAGTAAAAAGGCTATTTTTAAAATTACAGGTTTAAATATCATTTATATATTATTTTTTGTAAATGCTTCCATAAGGTTAATTACCAATGCGCCATCTTGTACAGGGCAAGGGTTACTTCTTTTTCCTAGAAAATAATTAACCGTTTCTTGTATCATGGGTTGCTGAATATTTACAGGGTTTTTAAAATTAAATTCTTTGTGAATATCCTTTGTTTTAATTTTAAGTTGTTCTTCATAAAATGACAGTTCGATAGTGCCATCCTCTCCATAAATAATGCAACGGTCTTCTTCTAAATATTTTGGTATTGCGAATGACCACATACCTCGAAATTGGACGTTATTTTTAAAATTAATTATTCCGTTAACCGTATCATCAACCGTATTAATTCCTGACTGATTCACAGCAATCCCTTTTGCCGAAATATAGTCTCCAAAAAAGTGATACATTAAATCTATTTGATGGGGTGCTATATCATGAAAATAACCACCACCAGAAACTTCTTTATCTAACCTCCAGGTAGCTTTATCGTTAAAGTCGTAAGGCTGTAAAAATCTTAGATCTACATATTTAACTTCACCTATGGCATGGGTATCAAGTAAATTTTTCACTTTAAGATACATTGGTAAAAATCTACGGTAATGAGCAACCACTAGTTTCTGTTTACTATTATTCGTAGCATTTTCTAGGTCTTTTGCTTCATCCATAGAAAGCACCATTGGTTTTTCTAAATAAACATCTTTGCCAGCTTTTAATGTTTTTAGCGCATATTCTAAATGTGTGGATGGAGGGGTTGCAATATAAACTGCATTGATATCTGGATTTTCTAAAAGTTTGTCTACATCATCATACCATAGCGGCACATGATGCCGTTTGGCAAAATCCTGAGCTAAATCTCCATTTCTTCGCATAACAGCCAATAATTCGGAGTTGTTACATTTCTGAAAAGCAGGCCCACTTTTCACTTCAGCCACATCGCCACAGCCTATAATACCCCATTTTATATTTTTATCTTTCATTATTTATAATATCTTAAATGCTTTTACAAACCATTTTTGATTCTGGTTTTATTAGTGAAATTTAATTTATGGTTATAAGGTAAAACTTAATATTAACTTAAGACCAAAGTTAAAAAACAACTAGAAATGTACCATCCTGCTTTATCCTGCCATAAGCATACATGATTGATTAAGAAATTGAAGCTATGAGAAGAAAATTAGCTTATAAGGATTCTCTTATTATTAATGACGTTGGTAAATATGTATGAATTTGATTGTCTGAAGTAATAAACTCTGCTGCCTTAGCTCCAAACTCTTTAAAATCGACTGAAACTACCGAAATACCTTTATATGTTAATCTTTTAATAGGTGTTTCGTTATATGATAACACCCCTACATCTTTACCTAGACTAAAATTATACATAATACATTGATCAAGCAACTCATAAAGCATTCTGTCGTTTACACTTATATACGCGTGTCCTTTTTTTATTTTAAATTCTTTTGAGTTTTTTATTACCTTATAATTAAGGTTATGTTTGGCGCAGAATTTTTTAAAATACACGACACTTTCCCAAGGATGAAATGTATATTCTGGGTAAATAAAATTAATAGTATTATATTTTTTAAACAAGTGTAAAGCATTTTCTAGGCATTTATAAAACCCTTTTCCAAAATCCTGCAAAAGGAAATTAGCAGGTTTTTTTGAAGATAAATCCCAGTCAATCAACAAAAGTCTTTTATCATCTATTTTTTGAATAGCTTTTAAAACCTCTGGATGATTAAAACCCATTACTATGTATTTGTAATATTCACCACTATCAAGATCTAGCATATTCTTGAAATTCTTTACACTATAATGATGGAATTGTAAATCAATAATCACATTATCCGGCAAATTTTTCATAAACGAATGATACATGACTTCTTTATAAGCTTTAAAAGTACTTATTAATAATAATACCTTTATTTTATTGTCGTTTATATAATAGCCTTTGTTAGGTGTAGATTTAATTAAACCTTCATTTTTAAGCAATGTATATGCCTTATATACTGTATCTCTAGATATTTTATAATCTTTACTAAATTCATTTATTGAAGGTATACTATCCCCTGCTTTATAGTTACTTGTTTCAATAGACTCTTTAAAAGCATTAAATACTTTTTTGTATTTAGGAATATCGTTACTCTCTATATTTTTTATTTTAATTAAACTTTCAACCATTTATAAAAATTCTAATTATTCTTTTTAGAATACACTTAATTTTTAAAATATAAACTAACCTTCTTCTCAAATTAAATTTTTTTTGAATAAAAAACTATCCTGTAGTGTCTGCATTATAAATATTGAGATACTGCTATTTATTAAATAAATAAAACATTTTAAATTATTGAAAAGCTTAATTTTTAGAGGCTAAAAATTATAAACATTGGAGTCATAATGTGTGGATAGAAGGATAGAAAACTAAACCCCAATAGTAAAAAAACAAAAAACCCAAGAAATTAATTCCTTGGGTTTTTACTATTTATAATTTTTTAGATTTAAACTTATCTTAAATCTGGAATGTAACAAACATCCATATCTCCGTAATCTAAATTTTCTCCTGCCATACCCCAAATAAACGAATAGCTACTAGTTCCAGACCCAGAGTGAATAGACCATGGTGGTGAAATAACCGCTTGACTATCTCCCATCCAAATATGTCTTGTTTCTTGTGGTTCGCCCATAAAATGACAAGCTGCTTGACCTTCTGGAATTTCAAAATAGAAATACACTTCCATTCTACGATCATGCACGTGTGCCGGCATTGTATTCCAGCTACTTCCTGGCTTAATTGTAGTCATTCCCATTTGTAATTGACAAACGTCTACAACGCTATTTACTATGTATTTTCTTAATGTTCTTGCATTTGCAGTTTCTGGCGATCCTAGTTCAATAACTTCAACATCGCTAGTTCCAATTTTTTTTGTTGGATATGCCTTATGCGCTGGAGTTGAATTTAAATAAAATCTAGCTGGCTCGCTTCCAGATTTACTAGAAAAAACCACTTTTTTATTGCCTTGTCCAACATACAATGCTTCTTTGTTTTCTAAAACATAATCTGTACCATCTACAGATACAGTACCTGCTCCACCAATATTAATAATTCCTAATTCTCTACGCTCTAAAAAATAAGGCGCTTTTAAAGGATCTATTGCTGTTAACTCGACTGCTTTATTTACAGGAAGTACACCGCCTGTTATAAACCTATCATAGTGAGAATACACCAAATTAATTTTATCTGATTCAAATAAATTTTCAATTAAAAATTCATTTCTTAATTCAGTTGTATCTAATTGTTTTACTGCCGCTGGACTTGATGCGTAACGCGTTTCGTAGTTAATATCCATTTTTATATATTTTAAATTAGGCTATTTATATATTAATTTATTTCTTTTAATTACTGTAACAAATTTAAAAATTATTTATTCAATTTAACTAGTAACGGGTTTTGAATTTTTTTTGAAACATCATTTAAATGTGCTTCCCATTCTTGTTTGTTATTAAATTCTCCTCTTTCTTTCCATCCAAATCCAGCATAATACACCACTTTGTTATCTATTACTTTTAAGTTAGCGTAAGCGTTACTTAAATCTTTTTGATTGGTATCATATGTTTCATAGCTAACAAAATACTCTGGTGAGGCCATAATAGCGGTTCCTAACTCAGAATCACCATGAGGCTCCCAATAACTCACCCAACCATTTTTATTATCGCCAGAAACAACACCATCTTTTTCATGAAGTGTTAATCCTGCAGAAATTGTATTAGTACCTTCTAAATTTATTTCAAATTTTGAAAAATCACTTCCTAGGTCTAAACTTATTACTTTAGATTCTTTTATGGTGTTACCATTAGCATCCCAATTAGCATAGTTTAAATAAACACTCGTTCTAATTGGCCCGGTTGTAATGGTTCTCCATTCTGTATAGTTTTTAGAATAATAGTATGTTGTATCCTTTTTAACAGCTAAACCTCCAACACCTCTACTTACACCTACATGGAAATTATCTAGCCCTTCTTGACTTGGTAAATGGTATGCACCAGCTTTAATTGAATTTTTCTTATACCAATTGTTAATAATTGGGTATTCAACTTTTTTTAACCATGCATCTACTCCACTTGATAAGGTGCCTCCTTTTACACCATCTTCTATCATTTTTTGTGCGGTTGGTCCATATACTCTAAAAGCTACTTTATTGTTTTCCCATGTGTAGTCGTCTGTACGTTCTGGCACAAAACGCGAGTAACAATAATCTGGTGCCGTTGGTTTTTCAGCTTCAGTTATTGTAACAACTTCATAATCTATTTCTGATTTTACAGGAATTACTGGCTGAAATAATAACACATCCATAATACCATCTCCATCAACATCTACATTTTGAGTAACTTGCAATTTACCAGAAGCTACCTCTTTAATACCTATATTGGTTAAATCTGTTACTTCTAAAAATTCCTTTGTAAGTTCTACGGTTTCAAAAGACCTTTCTACGTCTAATGGATTTGTAACTGTAATTTTAATTGCTTTGTCTTTACAGGAATGTAATGCAAGTAGAACAATACCTATAATTAATGGTTTAATTAATTTCATAATCTTTATTTAACGTTATTTTATATTTGAAAGTTTTCCTATTGTTGCAATAAAACCAAAGACTTCGTAAAGCATGTCTTTAATATGACATGTGAAACTCTAATATTCTTGCGCTTGTTTTTATTAATTTTAATTCTTGAAAAGACGACTGAAGCAACATCGTTTCTCCTTATTTAATATTAAAAGATTCTTTTGCATACTCAATTGTTAATGTTACTTCTACGCAAATATAAATCAGAAATGAGTCTATTTGTGAATAATTCTTAGATAAATCTTCATTAATTTCTAAAATATTAGTCTTAAAATATGGTGTTTGCTCTAGTTATACGACCTTATTTCCTTCACTTTTATAGTCCGTTTTATATGTTTCGTGAAACTTAAAACCTATAACACCAATCGCTAAATCGTGATGCAACTATCTTGTTAACAAAGTTTTAGCATCAACTCTATTATAAAAAAAACACGATAAGAAATGTTTGAGGTTTGTAGAATTTTGGCTAATAAAACACCTGCCCCAATAGCATAAATTCTTCCTGTTGGTATATAATAAGTACAGCCTTTATCAACTGCTTCATGATGCATCACTTTTAAAATATTATTGTTTTTTTAAAACTCATCTTCAAATTATTATCTATTTATAAGATCTTATAGTTTCTTTTATCTAAAATCAAGTACTTTACGCTCAATGAACTGGCCTTATTTACGAAGGGGTATACTATATTTTAGTTGTAAAAGGGGTGCAAACTAATGATGGGGCTGGAGCTAGTAACGATATGAGGTCAGGATTATGAAGGATTATATTCTTATTTAACAAGGGTTAATTAAGATTTAGACGAAAAACACCTAATACTTAAACCACTAATAATAAATCATTTAGATTAAAAAGGTATAACATTATTTAAACAAAAGAAGAAGTATAAATTATGATTCAACCACTATAAATTATTACCCTATTTAAAATATTTGAAGACATAATTTAATTAGTGATAATTTGTTTAACATTATAAGGTTTAAGTAAACCTTTTATAATTCATCATAATACATCACTAAATAAAGCTTATGGATTAAACTTTATTAAAACAAACCTGATGGCTTATTTGCTTTAAAGCAATTAATTAGTTCTATATAGAACTCTTTTGCTACAAAAAGCAAATGCGCAATCAGGTTTATTCTTAGAAATACTTAATATGGGAAAATATTTATAATAATTATAACTAATAAATAGATAGTTATATTTCATTTGAAGGCTTCCCTATTGTTGCAAGAATACCTCCATCAACATAAACCACTTGCCCATTTACAAAATCACTAGCTTTAGAACTTAAAAATACTGCCGTTCCTTGTAAATCTGAAGGGTCTCCCCATCTGCCTGCAGGTGTTCTTCCAATAATAAAATCATTAAATGGATGTCCATCTACGCGTATTGGTGCAGTTTGACTTGTTGCAAAATAGCCAGGTCCAATACCATTGGTTTGGATATTGAATTTAGCCCATTCGGTTGCCATATTACGTGTTAACATTTTTAAGCCCCCTTTTGCTGCTGCATAAGCACCTACAGAATCTCTTCCAAGTTCACTCATCATAGAGCAAATATTAATAATTTTTCCTGAGCGACGTTCTATCATACCTTTGACAACATGTTTAGAAACTATAAATGGTGCTACTAAATCAACCTGTATTACGGCATTAAAATCAACAACTTCCATCTCTGCAAGTGGTGTTCTTTTAATAATACCAGCATTGTTTACCAGGATATCTATGACTCCTACTTCTTTTTCTATTTTCGCAATATTTTCAATGACTGCTTTTTCATCGGTTACATCAAAAACATATCCAAATGCTTTTAAACCTAATGCTTTATATTCTGCAACGGCCTCATGCAACATATCTTCCGAATTGTTGTTCACTACAATAGTAGCTCCTGCGTTTCCTAATCCTTTTGCCATGGCCATTCCTAGGCCATGCACTGCACCTGTAATTAGTGCCACTTTTCCTGTTAAATCAAATAAGTTATTCGACATTATATTTTATTTTAAATTCATTTATAAACTCTACTAAATTTTAAAGAAACTATAGGTGTAAAGATATAAATTATTACTCCAAAGTCATAAAATATAAACCATTTAAAAATTAAATGGAAAATTGAATAAGAAATAAGGTAAAGTGCTGAAAACCGAACTCTTTTGAGGTATAAACTCTCTTTCAAAAAGACAGAAAAAAGGTCTATAACTTTTTAATTTGTGCTTCGCCTTTATAAAAACCTGCAGGTACTTAATAAATGCCCCAATGAATAAACATACCAAATCTAGCTTCTTGCCACCATTCCATGCGGTCTTCACCTGACACCTCAGCCACTTCTATTTTATCATGAATTTAACCTTGATGTTTACAACTCGAAATTAGTATTGGTAAAATAAACACTAGTAAAAACCTTCTCATTAATCTATCTTTTATTTTAAATTAAATACAATTTTTATGCAACAAATAGCTCTTATTAATATTAAAGCAATTTCAAAAAAAAACAAAAGGCAAGCATAAATTATAGTTCAATTACTCTAAACTATCATTCTTTTAGGGCTTTCTATGAAACGTTCCATGTATAACTGAGGAAATTCCAATTAAAAAAAAATACTGTCGCATACTTTTAAATATTAACAAATACTTTTTTATGTCTTAAATTTATTCTCAATCATATTTATATTGATAATATTCTTAAACATTATTAAGACTATTTTAATAAAATATTGCTTTATTTATTTATTCAACTTAATTATATTTGTATGATGTATTACAAATTTCTAATTAATTATGTTCACACCTATTGCAAAGCGTGAGTCACTTAGTGTATATGTAGGCGCTGAATTAACAAAAGCCATTAGACAAGGTAAATATCAACCTTCAGAAAAATTACCAACAGAGCACGAACTCTGTTCTATTTTCAATGTAAGTAGAACAGTTATTCGAGAAGCCATTACAGGATTAAATGCTAAGGGCATTGTAGAAATTAGAAAAGGTAGCGGTGTTTATGTTTCAGAGATGAGTATTAAAAATGCTGCTGAATCATTGAATCTATTTTTTGGACTCTCTTCAGATCAAGATTTGATGCTTCATGCCATTGAAACACGAGCAATGATAGAACCAATGATTGCCTTTAAATCTGCAAGTGTTCGAAAAGATGAACATATTGTTTTGTTACAAGATAATTTAGAAAAGTCACATAAATGTCCAATTGAGGATAAAACCAAGGAAGCCGAATTGGACAATCAATTTCATAGAATTTTGCTTGATTGTATAGATAATCCCGTATTAAAATTATTAATGAATCCCATTTATAACTTGATGCCTCAATTTAAATTTGATGTTTTTGCAAAAACTAAGATTACAAAAGAAAATATGGTTCAAGAAAAAGAAAAAATGCTCAATTATCATCAAATGATTGCTAATGCCATTATTGATGGAAATGCATTAAATGCGGAAAAATTTATGAGAGAACATTTAAAAGTCACTTCTGAAAATTATCTTAAATCCTTAGAAAAATGAAAAGTTTTGTAACTTTTGGTGAGATCATGTTAAGACTTACCCCGTCCCATATTGGTGATAAATTATTAATTGCTGATGAATTTTCTGTTGGTTATGCAGGATCAGAATCTAATGTATCGACTTCACTTGCATGTTTAGGAAACCCTGTAGATTTTATAAGCAAAGTACCTAACAACCCTCTAGGAAATGCAGCTCTATTAGGTCTAAATAAATTTAAAGTAAATACAAACAAAACGTTGCTTGGCGGTAACCGTATGGGTACTTACTTTATTGAACTTGGTACTTCAATAAGACCTTCGCGCGTAGTGTATGATAGACAAAAGTCATCGATTAGTGAAATTACCGCTGGCGAGTTTGATTGGAAAACCATTTTAAAAAACAAAGAATGGTTACATCTTTCCGGGATTACTCCAGCTTTGTCCAAACAATGTGCGGAAGAAACCATACTAGCCGCAAAAACAGCTAACGAGATGGGCGTAAAAGTTAGTTTTGATTTGAATTTTAGAAGAACCTTATGGCCTGATGGAAAAACAGCGAGAACCATTTTTAATCGAATCATTGAACATACCGATTTGATTTTTGCAAATTTAGGTGTCCTTAATGATGTTTATAATCTATCATTTACTGAAAAAGATCCTATAGAGCAAACAAAAAGCGCCATGATAAAAGCAAGTGCGTTATTTGGTGTAAATCAATTAGCTTTTACTGTTAGAGAACATTGTTCAGCTTCAGAAAACAAGCTTCAAGGTATAGCTTATTGTAATGAAAAAATTACAATTTCGAAACCCTTTACCATTCAAATACAAGATCGTTTTGGAACGGGTGATGCTTTTGCGGCGGCATATCTTCATGCAATAAATAAAGAGTGGAAACTTAATAAAGCTATTGCTTTTGCAACATCTGCATTTGCCCTAAAGCATACTATAAAAGGAGATTTACACACATCAACGGAAGAAGAAATTTTATCAATAATGAATGGAAATATATCAGGACACGTAATACGATGAGAAAAGAAAAAATATTAAATATTTTATTAGAAGAAAAAATAATTTCAATTGTTCGTTTAAAGAATGGAGATCTAGCTCCCAAGGTAATTGATAATTTAGTTAAAGGCGGAATCAAGGTATTAGAGATTACATCCAACACTCCAAATTTTGATATTCAAATTACAGCAGCACGAAAAAAACACCCAGACATTCTAATTGGTGCTGGTACAGTTACAACGCCGGAGCTTGCACAAATAGCGATTAAGGCTGGCGCTCAATTTTTAGTTACACCTAATACAAACAGAGCTATAGTTAATGAAACTATAAAGGCCAGTATTCCGGTTGTTATGGGTGCATTTACTCCAACAGAGACAGCTAATGCAATTTCCTATGGAGCAGATATTATAAAACTATTCCCAGCTGGCCAAATGGGGATTTCTTATTACAAATCACTTAAAGCACCTTTTTCAGGTATCAAGTTTTTTGCTGTTGGCGGGATAGATCTTGACAATACAGAAGCATGGCTTGATGCCGGTATAGATGGATTAGGCTTAGGTAGTTCATTAGTGCAATCGGAGATAAACACCACCGAAGAATTAAACGATATTATCATAAAAGCACAACAATTCAAAAAATTAACAAACTAAATTATGGACATAATTGAAAAAATAGAACTCTTTAAAGTTCCGCCACGGTGGTTTTTCCTAAAGATGACTACTAAAAACGGTATTGTTGGTTGGGGAGAACCTGTTGTAGAAGGTAAAGCCGATACAGTTGAGGCATGTGTTCATGAACTTTCTCAATATGTTATCGGACGTTCACCAAATACTATTGAAGATATATGGCAAACCCTTTACAGAGGAGGATTCTATAGAGGCGGTCCAATATTAATGAGTGCTTTGGCAGGAATAGATCAAGCACTTTGGGATATTAAAGGAAAAACACTTGGCGTTCCTGTTTATGAGTTATTGGGAGGAGCTGTACGTCAAAAAATGAAAATGTATTGCTGGATTGGTGGCGATGACCCAGATGTTGTTTTGAAACAAGCCCAAGAAAAAGTAGACCTTGGCTATAAGGCTGTTAAGATGAATGCAACTGGAGCCTTTGAATGGATTGATTCAGCAAAAAAAATAAAAAGCGTTATTAAAAATATTGAACTATTACGTAAAGAATTTGGAGACGATCTTGACATTGCCCTTGACTTTCATGGCAGAATACATAAAGGCATGGTAAAACCTCTAATTGATGAATTAGCGCCTTTTTCTCCTATGTTTATTGAGGAGCCCGTTTTAAGTGAAAATAGTGATGCTTTAAAACATATCTATTCCCATACCTCTATACCTATTGCCATGGGTGAACGTATGTATTCTAGATGGGATTTTAAAGAGGTACTTCAAAAAGGGTTGGTTGATATTATACAACCCGATCTTAGTCATGCAGGAGGAATATCTGAGGTGAAAAGAATTGCTGCCATGGCGGAAGCTTATGATGTGGCATTAGCTCCACATTGTCCTTTAGGACCAATTTCTTTGGCATCAGCATTACATATTGATTTTACGTCTATCAATGCATTTATACAAGAAAGTAGTCTGGGAATCCATTATAATGAAGGTTATGAATTACTCGATTACATGGAAAACCCTGAGATTTTCGACATAGAGGACGGCTATATTTCACTTTTAAAAGAACCAGGTTTAGGGATTCGAATTGATGAAGATAAATTGAGAGATGCACAAAAAATAGGACATAAATGGAGTAACCCTGTTTGGCGAAATAATGATGGTAGTATAGCTGAATGGTAATATTTTAGAATATAAATTATAGAAAAATCTAAGATAATTCTATATTAGCTATTAGAGATTAATTTAATTCCCAATAAAATTGATAATACGCTTATCAATATAAAACCCTTATAACATTGTTTACAATAAAAGAAATAGAAACACAAGGATTACACTACATAGAACTTACAAGTTCTAATCGTAAATCGATAGCACAAATATGCTTAAATCAAGGCGGACGATTGAGTGATTTTATATTTGAAAATATTCCTATACTGGCAGATTACGAGCCAGAAACTTATAAAAATAATTATGCATCATCTATATTATTTCCGTTTGCTAACAGAATAAAAGATGGTGAATATACTTTTAATAATACCAAGTTTAAATTTGACTGTAATGAAGTTGATAAAAATAATGCATTACACGGATTTGTTTATTACAAAACATTTGTTTGCATTGATAAAAAACAAACATCAGATTACGCTTCAATAACCTTGGAATACAAGGCAGATGGCAAGCATAAAGGGTTTCCTTTTAAATTCAATATTCAATTAATATATAAATTAGGTAAAACAGGACTAAGCTTAACTGTTGAGGTAAAAAATGAAGATGAACAAGCATTTCCATTTACATTAGGTTGGCATCCTTACTTTATTAGCGAAGATTTATATAAGAGCTCAATAATTTTTAAGGGCGATACAAAATACCTGTTTGACGAACAGCAAATAATTTCTGGTACTGCAAATCTTGATTTTGAAATGCCTTTTCAGTTAAAAGATATAACATTAGATAATGGTTATCCGCTTAAATCTAATGAAATAGAATTTTTAACACCAAAATATAATTTAAAAATAACTACAACATCAAAGGAAAACTTTCTACAGCTTTTTACACCAAACAAGCCAAATACTATTGCTATTGAACCTATGACAGGTGCAGTAGATAGTTTTAACAACAATATTGGATTACAAACACTAACGCCTAAAGAAACTTATAATGTTGAATGGAATTTAATACTTGAAACTATAACTAACTAACAAAAAACTATGCAATTTTTAACATTTATTGGATTTACAGCTTTAGTAGCTATCATTTCCTATTTAAAAACAAGGAAAACAGAAGAGTCTTCATCTGATGGCTATTTCCTTGGAGGTCGTAGCTTAACAGCTGGCGTCATTGCAGGATCATTATTACTTACGAACTTATCTACAGAGCAAATTGTTGGGCTAAATGGATCTGCATACCAAAGCGGATTATCTGTAATGGTTTGGGAAACTTTAGCTGCAATTGCCATGGTGGTTACTGCCATGTTTTTATTACCTAGATACTTAAAAGGCGGATTAACCACAATACCTGGTTTTTTAGCAAAACGTTTTGACGTTACAACAAAAACCCTAACCTCTGGCTTATTTCTAACGGGTTATGTTGTGGTTTTACTTCCAGTAATTTTATATTCAGGATCTTTAGCCATTAGCGGTATGTTTGATGTTCCAAAATTATTGGACATTACGCAAACACAATCCATTTGGATATGTGTTTGGGGAATTGGAATTATTGGATCTATTTATGCTGTTTTTGGCGGGCTAAAAGCCGTTGCTATTTCTGATTCTATTAATGCAGTAGGTTTATTAATTGGAGGCATTTTAATTCCCGTTTTTGGTTTAATGCTGATTGGAGATGGAAGTCTTTTAGATGGACTCTCAATATTGACTAGTGAAAATCCAGACAAGTTTAAGTCTATGGGAGGACCAACAGACCCAGTCCCTTTCTATACCATTTTTACAGGTATGATGTTAGTCCAGTTATTTTATTGGGGAACCAACCAACAAATTATTCAAAGAGCACTTGGAGCTAAAGATTTAAAAGAAGGCCAAAAAGGTTTGTTATTGGCCTCATTTATAAAAATACTAGGACCAATTATTGTGGTTTTACCAGGTTTAATTGCCTACCATGTTTTTAATGGGAATTTAGAAAGTTCTGACACCGCTTACCCAATGCTAGTTAAAAAAGTTTTGCCTACGGCTTGGCTTGGTTTTTTTGCTGCAGTAATATTTGGAGCAATTTTAAGTTCGTTTAATAGTGTATTAAATAGCTCTGTAACCTTGTTTGGTATTGATATTTACAAACAACATATTAATCAAGACGCTGATGAAAAAACGGTAGTAAAATATGGCAAACTATTTGGCGTTGTATTAGCCATTACATCTATGTTTATTGCCCCATTAATTGCAAATGCTGGTAGTTTATTTGCCTATCTGCAAGAAATTAATGGTATTTATAGTATTCCTATTTTAACAATAATAGTTGTAGGCTATTTAACAAAACGAGTTCCAGCAATTGCTGCTAAAATCGGTTTATTTTCTGGATGTTTATTATATATTCTTAGTCAATTTATTCTTCAGCCTTATTATATAAATAAAGCACTAGCAAATGCAGAAGCTACAGGTATAAAGGATGAAGCTGCATTGGCACTTATAAAAGCACAAGCTTACCCTCATTTCTTAGATGTTATGGCTATTTTGTTTGTACTTAATGTAATCATTATGCTAATTATAGGAAAACTAAAACCTCGAGAAGTAGATTTTGTACAAGAATATACAAAGCAGGTAGACATTACACCATGGAAATACACTAACCAAACCGGTATTTTAATCTGTGTAATTGTAATAGGCGTCTATGTTTATTTTGCATGATTAACATAAGTAAGAGTGATTCTAAGACTAAAATGTTACGCTTAATGGAGGTAACTAGATTATTACTCTGAGGCCTTATATTTCTATTTATTCTCACTAAACTATATGAAAAACAAAAACCCAAGATGTGAAATCTTGGGTTTTTGTTTAATAACTAATTATTTATTAGATAATTCGTCTTAAAAAGAATCCTTATTACAACTAAAATACATAAGTAAAGAATTAATAACTAATAGAATAACAACAACTATAGCTACAATTTTCATTTTACAAAGTTTTAGTATTAATTATTTTTATTTCTTCCAAAGTTCTTCCATCTCTTCTAAAGTTTTTCCTTTAGTTTCAGGAACAAACTTCCATACAAACCACATGGCTAATAATGACATTACCCCATAAACCCAATAGGCAAAACCGTGATTAAATTGCTCTGTTAGCGCTGTATTATCATTCATCATTGGGAAGGTTAAAGATACCAAGTAATTAGAAATCCATTGTGCAGCCACAGCTACTGCCATAGCTTTTCCTCTAATTTTATTAGGAAATATTTCAGAAAGTAAAACCCATACTACAGGCCCCCAACTTAACGCGAAACTAGCTACATAAAGCATCATACATGCTAAGGCCAAATAACCTGTTGCTCCAGAGAAAAACACGAAACCTAATGCCAGCATCGCCACCGCCATTCCTAAAGCACCAATTAACATTAATGGTTTTCTACCGCGTTTATCAACTGTTTTAACAGCTATTATAGTAAACAAGAAGTTTACAATTCCTACTATAATAGTTAGCAATAAAGCCCCATCTGTATTTGGGTCTATAGATTTAAAGATTTCGGGCGCATAATACAATACTACATTTATTCCCACAAATTGCTGGAATACGGAAAGTGCAACACCTATGATAATAATTCCCCAACCGTAAGACAACAACTTTCCTGAAGTTTGAACAACTGAACCTTCAATTTCTGATAAAATTTTCTTGCCTTCTTCTTCTCCATTTACTTTTATAAGTACATCTAAAGCTTCTTCTGGTTTGTTCTTTAACATTAATGAACGTGGTGTATCTGGAACAAAAAATAATAATCCCAAAAATAAACCTGCTGGAATAACTTCTGAAGCAAACATCCATCTCCAACCCACTTCATTTAACCATGCGTCTGAACCACCACCTCTAGAAATAAAATAATTTACAAAATAAACCACCATAAAACCACCTACAATAGCAAGTTGATTAAATGATACTAATTTACCTCTACTATCTGCAGGTGCAATTTCAGCAATATATAAAGGAGATAACATTGAAGCTAACCCAACACCAATACCACCAATAATTCTATAACATATAAATACTGTAGAAAAGGTATGGTCTAATTGCCCGATAGGTGCTAAAAACATTTCTGGCATTGCTGAACCTAAGGCTGAAATTAAAAACAAAATAGCTGCTAGAATCAAGCCCTTTTTCCTACCCAACTTCTTACTTACAAGTCCTCCAAAAACACCACCAATAATACAACCTATTAAAGCGCTTGCAACTAAAAATCCTTTAAAAGCACTTGCTGCACCTTCTGATAATCCTTTGGGTGTTACAAAGAAACTTTCTAAGGAACCTACGGTTCCTGAAATCACACCGGTATCATAACCAAATAATAAGCCTCCTAAGGTGGCTACTAGGGTAAGTTTTAATAAATATCCTGAATTTTTAGTTGTTGCCATAATATATTTTAGTTAGTTATTTAGTTAGTTTTTTTTTTAACCCCTTCAGATTTAAACCTGAAGGGGGGAATAGTTTTTTAAATATATTGATTTATAATATTCTCAAATAGTTCTTGTTTACCACTTTTAAGTTGAAGCTCACCATTTTCTTGAGCTATTTTGTATAAGTCTTGTAAACTTAACTTACCGTTTTCAAAATCTTTTCCTTTTCCTGAATCAAAAGAACTATATCTTTCTGTTCTTAATTTTTCATAAGGAGATGAAGATATGATTTTATCTGCAATTAATAAAGCACGAGCAAATGTATCTGCTCCACCAATATGTGCATGGAATACATCGTCAAGATCTGTTGAGTTTCTTCTAATTTTAGCATCAAAATTAACACCACCACCTTGTAAACCACCTGCTTTTAAGAATACTAGCATAGCTTCGGTAGTTTCTTGAATGTTGTTTGGGAACTGGTCCGTATCCCAACCATTTTGGTAATCACCTCTGTTAGCATCTAAACTTCCTAACATACCAGCTTTGGCAGCTGTTTCAATTTCGTGTTGGAAGGTGTGTTGTGCTAATGTAGCATGATTAACCTCGATGTTTATTTTAAAATCTTTATCTAATCCGTATTCTTTTAAGAAACCAATAGCTGTTGCTGTATCAAAATCGTATTGGTGTTTTGATGGCTCCATAGGCTTAGGCTCGATAAAGAAATTACCTTTAAAACCTTGTGCTCTTGCATAGTCTCTTGCCATACCAAGGAATTGCCCCATGTGGTCTAACTCACGACCCATATCTGTATTTAACAACGACATGTAACCTTCACGACCTCCCCAGAATACGTAGTTTTCTCCACCTAATTTTATAGTCGCATCTAAGGCTAATTTAATTTGCCCGCCTGCTCTAGCAACCACATCGAAATCTGGATTGGTAGAAGCGCCATTCATATAACGTGGGTTAGAAAAGCAGTTTGCTGTTCCCCATAATAATTTTACACCACTTTCGGCTTGCTTACCTTTTATATAATCTGTAATTGTGTTTAATCGTTGTTCTGATTCTGCAAAAGTTGCCCCTTCTTGAATTAAATCGAAATCGTGAAAACAGAAATAATCGAATCCCATTTTACCAATGAATTCGAAAGCG
Organism: Algibacter sp. R77976; assembly: GCF_044594645.1. GTDB lineage: Bacteria > Bacteroidota > Bacteroidia > Flavobacteriales > Flavobacteriaceae > Algibacter_B. The sequence goes on along the minus strand of NZ_CP138989.1, from coordinate 2,274,850 downwards.
GCATCTGCTTTATCTTTTGCTGCTTGAATTGGGTCTGAAGCTTGATCCCAAGCAAAGTTTTGTGTTCCTGGACCAAATGGATCTGATCCTTGTCCACAGAATGTATGCCAGTAAGCAATTGAAAATTTAAACCATTCGCTCATGGTTTTCCCTGCTACTGCTTGGTCTGGATTGTAATACTTAAACGCTAATGGATTATCAGATTCTTTTCCTTCAAATTTAATTTTGTTAATGCCTTTAAAATATTCTTTACTTGCCATAATAAAATGTTTTTTATTCGTTTAATTTTTGTTGTTTTTATGTTCTATTGTGCGTTAGGGATTGAGGCATTTGTTGAAGCTCCTCGCAGAGAGCGACTGCCGAAAGCCCGACCCTTGTGGTAACGCCCAAATGTTATTTATTAAGTATGAGTTCTAATTCTTTTTTCCAATTGTTATAGGCTTCTAAATAGGGTTTCTTGTCTTTAAAAGGCATAAATGTCATAACATGATCGTTATCCATGATTGCTTTTCCGAAGGCTTTAAAATCGCCCTTATGCAAGTTTGCCGCTCTGGCAGCGCCTATTGCTCCTGTGGTGTTATAAATTTCTATTTCTTGTTCAATTAAGGTTGCTACGGTGTTTGCGAAAATTTCTGAACGGAATAAATTATCGTTTCCGGCGCGAATTACGCTTGGTTTTATACCATCGGATTTCATGATTTCCATACCGTAAACGAATGAAAATGCGATGCCTTCTAAGGCCGCTCTACACATGTGCCCTTTATGATGGTTATTTAAATTCATATTGACTATACGTGTGCCAATTTCCTTATTATTTAGCATACGTTCGGCACCATTACCAAATGGGATTAAACAAACGCCATCTGAGCCAATTGGGATTTCTGACGCTAGATTGTTCATCTCTTCATAAGAGCTTACGTCCAAATTATTTAACAACCAACGGTACTGAATTCCCGCACCATTTATACACAATAGTTTCCCTATTCTTGGATCTGCTCCTTTTTGGTAATTTACATGTGCAAAATTATTTACTCGTGCGCTTTCTTTGGCTGATAAACTGTCTGTAACAGCGTATACAACTCCTGAAGTTCCGCCTGTTGCAGCGACTTCGCCGGGGTTAAAGACGTTTAAGGACAAGGCGTTGTTTGGTTGATCGCCTGCTCTATATAATATTGGTGTTCCTGCGGCGAGACCGCTTTCTTCTTCTCCTTTTTTATCTACTACAGATTGATTTCCAAAGGTTTCAACAATATCTGGAACTAGTGCTTTATCGATACCGTAATGCTCTAAAAGAAAATCGGCTACACTATCATTTTCGAAATCCCAGAAAATGCCTTCTGATAAACCTGAAATAGTAGTATTTATTGTATTTGAAAATTTATAGGCTATATAATCGCCAGGAAGCATGAACTTATGAATCTTATTGTAGATATCTGGTTCATTATCTTTTACCCATTTTAGTTTTGAAGCTGTAAAATTTGCTGGTGAGTTTAACAGTAGTTTTGAACAGGTATCGTTTCCAACGGTATTGAATGCTTCATTACCAATTTCTACAGCGCGACTATCACACCAAATAATACTCTTTCGAAGCGGGTTTCCTTCTTTATCTACAACAACTAGGCCGTGCATTTGGTAAGAAATACCTATACCTTTAATTTGGGTTCTGCTAACGTTGTATTGTTTTTTTAATTGCGTAATCGCCTTACATATATGTTGCCACCAATCGTTTGGTTTTTGTTCTGCCCACCCATTTTTTACGGCAAACATGGTCATTTCTTCTTTGGGTTCTTGTACCACTCCTAAGCTTTTACCAGTAGCGATTTCTACTAATGCTGCTTTAATGGACGAACTTCCTATATCTAATCCTAAATAATACATACTTATAATGATTCTCTAATTATTAATTTTGTAGGCACATAATGCTGTATAGGCTTGTCTTGAGTTACAAACTCGGCAGCTTTTGTTCCTAATGCTTTAAAATCTGTTGAGATTACTGAAATCCCTTTATAAATAAATTTTTTTGTTGGTGTTTCGTTATACGATAAAAAACCTGCATCGACTCCAGGTTCAAAATTTTTAGCTCTACATTGCTCTAGAAAATCACTTAATATTCTATCGCTTGTAGAAATATATGCTACATCTTTTTCTAATTGAAATAATTTTGGGTTTGTAATTACTTGATATTTAAATTGAAATAATTCACAATATTTCTCAAAGTATGTTACCGCTTCTATTGGGTGATATGTGAAATCTGGATAGATAAATACTACCTTTTTATATTTTTTAAATAACGCATGGGCATCTTTTAAAGCCGTAAAAAAAGCTTCACCAAAATCTTGAAATACAAAGTTATTATTGGCAGTAGAATTTATACTCCAATCTATAAGCAATAATTTATCATTATCAATATCTGATAATACTGAAGGGACTTCATCATTATCGAACGGCATAACGATATACTTATAATATTTGCCTTTACTATTGTTTAAAATAGTTTTAAAATTATCGATATTGTAATGATGAAATTGTACATCTGTAATAATATTATCTGGTAAATTATTTACAAATGAATGGTAAACAACTTCTTTATAAGCTTTAAAAGTATCTAAAACCAAAAGTACTTTTCGGGTTTGGTTTGCAACATAATAGCCCTTGTTGGGAACAGATTCTATAACACCTTGATCTTTTAGAATGGAATATGATTTAAATACGGTATCTCTAGAAAGCTGATATGTTTTACACATGTAATTAACAGAAGGTAGTGCATCGCCACTAGACAAATTGTTATTGGCAAGCCCATTATTTATAGCATTTACCAATTGCTGATACTTTGGCACTTCACTATTAATATTAATGCTGAAATTTATATTCACAACCGTTCTGTTCTGTTCTGTTACACAAATGTAATATAAATATTTAATACTAATGCAAATTAGGAGAAAAAAATGACGTTATAAATACTATAATTGGCTTGTATTAAGCTATTTGGTTTGTTTAACAAACCTACTTAATCACTTAAGAAATGACTAAAAGAAAAAAGCTTAGATCTTGAAAATGAGTTTCAGGTTTCTTTATATTACTAAACATTCCCTCCTTTTTTCAATCTTAAAAGGGTTTCTAAAAAATAATAGTCACCATAAACAATTGGCTCGTCTACTTCATCTTTTTTAGGCCAATTTCCTGTGCTATGGTTTAATATAAACGGTGCTTCTATATGCGCTTCTAAAAGGTACTCTGGAGATTTTAATGTATTTAGCACTTTTTTACTGTAGTTAAGAAAAGTATCGTTTTTAGTGTATTGATACAATTCTACTAAGGCTGAAGATACAACTGTTCCTGCTGATACATCTCTAGGTGCATTAGGAATAGATGGGTCTTCAAAATCCCAATAAGGAATGCCATCTTTTGGTAAGTTCTTGTGATTGAGAAAGAAATTAGCAGTAGCTACAGCACGATTTAAATATTTAACATCTTTTGTGTACCGGTAAGCTAGTGTGTAACCATAAATTGCCCAACCTTGTCCTCTAGCCCAGGAAGACTCATTATTAAATCCTTGATGCGTTACTTTCATTCTTGGTTGATTTGTAATCGTATCATAATCAACAACGTGATAACAACTATCATCTGGTCTAAAATGATTTTTCAAAGTCGTATTAGCGTGCTTTACTGCTATTTTATGAAACGTACTATCTCCTGAAATTTTTGTCGCTTCAAAAAGCAACTCCAAATTCATCATATTATCAATAATAACTGGGAATTGCCATACGTCTCTATTAAAATCCCAAGAACGTATGCTACCAATGTTATTGTTAAAACGTGTACTTAATGTTTTGGCACTCTCTACTATAATATCTTTATAAACTTGATTGTCTTCATGTTTTAGTCCGTTTCCAAAACTGCAAAACACTTTAAAACCCATATCATGAGTTCTGTTATTAAACTTTTCTTTTTCAACAAAAGCAGTCCATTCTTTAGCTTTTTTTCTGTAATCCTCATTACCGGTTAACTCATAAATTTGCCATAGATTACCAGCAAAAAAACCACTACACCAATCTTTTGAAGGGACTTTGTTTATTTTTTGTTTTTCATGAGAATAACTTCTAGGGAATGCTGTAGAATCTAATTTATAGATTAAAAGCATATTATATCTATCCTGTAATAAGACATCAATATTTTTATTTTTTTCTGTAACTACTACTTTATTTTTATCCTCAGATTTGCACGATAAACATACAAATCCAAGGATAATAAATATAAAACTAACTCTAAACATTAAACTTAATATTATTTAGTAACCAGAATTTTGTGGTTCTAGGTTAGGGTTTCTTTGTAATTCGTCATTAGGAAGCGGGTATAAATAATCTCTTGAGGCCGTAAAATTTGGTCGTTCCTCAAAACCACCAACACCAAATGCTGTGGCTCCTAAATCACGTCTCTTAATGTCGTACCAGCGTTTAAACTCAAAAGCTAGTTCCCATCTACGTTCTTCTAGTACCATATCCCTAAAATCATCCTGAGATAAACCTGCTACATCTTCTGGAAATGCTGTCACAACGCCTGCTCTATTTCTTGCACGAGCACGCACTTTATTCACATAGCCATCCGCTTCTGTAGTACCAGGGGTTACTTCATTTAATGCTTCTGCTGCTATCAATAACACCTCTGCATAACGTAATTGTGCATAGTTATGTTCAGAACCTCTACCGTTTCCATTTGAAGTTTGCCCAGTGAATCTAGCATATTTAGCTATATAGGCACTCTGGATGTTTCTGGCATCATAGGTTGGAAAATTCATAAAATTATCCTCCACTCCACTAAAAACACCTGTTGTATCTAGGCTTACTGCTTTTCTATAATCCCTACTATCCCATCTGTTATATACTTCTATACTTGGCACAGCTACAGACCATCCACCACCAATATCTCCAGATTGATTTGCTCTAATACCAGTAAGTGCGGGCATATAATCTTGTCCATAATTACCATCTCTAAAACCATTAAAATCTAATGTAAATAATGCTTCTTTTAAACCACTTTGTTTTGTGGCATCAAATAAATCTTGAAAATCGTTTGCAAGTTCTAAACCAAATCTTCCTTCATTATCAATTACAAATTTTGCTTCATTATAAGCCTCTGGAAAACTATTCATCGTTAAATGTACCAAAGCTAAATAACCAGCTGCAGTCGCTTTAGATGGTAAAGCCGATGAAGATTGTGTATCTGGCAACCATTGTTTAGCAAACTCTAAATCTGAAATAATATTAGCATAAACCTCAGCTGCAGGTGTTTTCGATATCTGAGAGGCTGCAGCAATTTCCTGTACTGGTGCATCTAGGTAAGGGATATCTCCAAAAAGTCTTACCAGATGAAAATACGTATATGCTCTTACAAAATAAGCTTGAGCAACTACTGGATTTAAAGTCTCATCAGCTAAACCTAGAGCGTTTCCGCCAGCAATAGCCTCATTAGCTCCAGCAATAATTTGGTAAGTTCTTGGCCAAAACGCCGTAATCATGCCATTGTCATCTGCCACAGCAAAATTATCATGATCTTTACGTCTTCCTGCAGTTCCTTGGTCTCCTATACCTACCATATCACTTCTTAACAATAGCGGTAAAGAAAATTTTCTTCCCCAAAATGCTTCTGTTGCCATATTACCGTAGCTACCATTTATAGCTGTTTGAACATCTTGAATGGATTGAAAAAATCCATCAGGCGATAATACCGACACTGGTTCTTCTTCTAAATCGGAACATCCTATGATTGGCAATACCAATAAAAGGAACAAATATTTTATATTTTTCATTGTTTTTATTTTTTATTTTAAAACTTAAGGTTTACACTAAAGGTTAAAGACTCTATGTTAGGGTAGTTACCATAATCAAAGCCTTGATTTACATTGGCGTTTTGAGAACCTGAAGCTCTGTAACTTACCTCTGGGTCTGTTCCTGGATAATCAGTAAATGTTAGTAAATTTTGTCCACTTAACGAAAACCTAACATTATCCATACCTAATTTCTCTGTAATATCTTGTGGTAAATTATAGCCTAATACTAAGTTTTTTAAACGCACATAAGTTCCATCGAAAACAAATCTAGAATTCATTCGCTTCTCTCTAGTAGCTGGAGAAGGCACATTAGTATCAGTATTAGTTGATGACCATGCATTTACAGCTTCAGTAGTTGCATTAGAACCACCTGATGCTAATTCAGATAAAGTAAAACTATAAATATCACCCCCTACTGCACCTTGAAAGAAAATCCCTAAATCGAAATTTTTATATTTAAAGGTATTATTAAATCCAAAGGTCCAGTCTTGGTTAGGGTCTCCTATTATTTTTCTATCGCTCGAACTAATTTCTCCACTATCATCTACATCTGTAAACAATTCATCTCCAGCAACGGCACCACTAAATGTAGCTGTTCCTTCAGGCAGCTCTCCTCCTTGATAAACACCTCTATATTCGTAACCAAAAAACTGCCCAAGTGCTTCTCCTTCTCTTAAAATATGTGTTTCATCTTGTAAAAAATGTCCTGGTGCTGCAGAAGGTAAAAAGAAGTCTACATCGCTACCGAAAAGTTTCTCAACTGTGTTTCTATTTCTAGACCAATTAAAATCTGTTGACCAAGAAAAATCATCCGTTCTAATATTTCGTGTTGAAAGTGTTATTTCCACACCTCTATTATTTATCTCGCCAATATTATCTAAGAAATTAGGATTTAAGAAACCTGTATACTCTGGTGTGTTACTATTACCCACTATTAAATCTTTAGTATCTATGTTATAGATATCAACACTTAAAGATGCTCTGTTTTGCCACAATCCTAAATCTACACCAAAATTTGTTTGATATGAAGACTCCCATTTTAAGTTTGGATTTGCTGGTCTTCCTGAAACTACTGCATTTACCGTTTGATCTCCTGTAACAGCATAAATAGATTGCAGAGTAGCAAGTGATTGGAATGGTGCAATTGATGGATTACCAGTAACACCATAACTTGCTCTTAATTTCAGGTTTGATATAGTTTCATTGTCTTTTAGAAAGTCTTCATTAGAGACTTTCCATCCTAAAGCACCAGAAGGAAAAAAGGCATATTTATTGTTCTTTGCAAAATTTGAAGCACCATCACGACGCGCCGTAAAAGTGATTAAATATTTATCATCATAATCATAATTAATACGACCATACTGAGATTGAATTTCAAACTCACTAATAAAAGAATCAGGAATCAATGGTGTTGATGCTGTATCTAAAGCATTATAAGACACACTATTTGTTACAAAACCTTCTGCTCCAGCAGAATTTGTAAGCGTTTTATCTTTTTGGTAAGAATAACCAGCTAACAACGTTAAATTGCCTTTACCGATCTCTCTTGTATAAGTAAAATAATTTTCACTTAATAAATTTGTATTCTTTAAATTGGCTATTCCTGCAATACCACCTTGGTCTCCTGCAGAAGTTATTAAGGTTGAAGGTGTAAACTGTCCACGTGTTTGGTTTCTAGAACTAAAACCGAAGGTAGATTTAAAAGTTAACCCGTCAATTATTTCATATTCACCATAAAAATTAGCTCTATAATTATCTTGGAAAGTTTCATCTACGCGTTCTGAAGCTACTGCAAAAGGATTATCAATATCATCTCCAACAGAATTGAATGTGTTGTTTCCGTTGTCGTCTAAAACACCCAAGTCTGGTGCAAATCTGTATGCAATAGAGATAACGTCTCCACTTCCACGCCCTCCACTATTGGCTTGCGTAGAAACACCATTTTTAGTACTTCTGCTTCCAAAGGCGTTAAATCCTAGTTTTAGTTTATCATTGATTTGTGCATCTATATTACTTAAAAATGAAAAACGCTCGAAACCAGAATTGATTACAACACCATCTTGATCAAAATAGTTTCCTGAAACATAAAAGTTAACATTGTCTGATCCACCTGAAAATGATAATTGATGGTTTGTGGTATATCCTGTTGTGTAAATTAAATCTTGCCAATCTGTATTAGCAGAGCCTTGTGTATATGAAGGATTAATTGCTCTAGTGTAATCGGCAAATTGGCCAGCATCTAGCAAATCTAGTCTGTTAGATGTACTTTGCACAGCGTAATTACTATTTAGCTCAATAGTCATTTTACCTTTTCGACCTTTTTTAGTTGTAATAAGAATTACACCGTTAGCGCCTCGGGATCCATAAATAGCGGTAGCAGAAGCATCTTTTAATACCTCAACAGATTCAATATCCCCAGGTTGTGGGTAAGTTGCTCCTACAAAACCATCAACAACCACGAGAGCTGCGCTACTAGCGTTTATTGATGTATTACCCCTAATAGTTACATTAATTGGAGTTCCTGGTTCTCCACCATTATTAGACTGAACCGCAACACCAGCCGCACGTCCTTGTAAGGCTTGTTGTGCATCTAAAACAGGAAAAGCTGTAACTTCATCAGATTTAATTGATGATACAGAACCTGTGATATCACTTTTCTTACGCGCACCATAACCAACAACTACAACTTCGTCCAAAGCCGCTAAATCTTCATCTAACTGAACATTGAGTTGATTTGAATTTCCTACTGAAGCTTCTAAAGTCTTGTACCCTACATAGCTAAATACTAAAACTGTATTATTTTGGGCAACATTAATACTATAGTTCCCATCGAAATCTGTCGATACTCCATTTGTAGTACCTTTAACTATAACATTTACTCCTGGTAATGTTAATCCATCCGCTTTGGATGTTACTGTTCCTGATATGGTTTTTTCTTGTGCGCTCATGGTTAACACAAAACAAAAACTTAATAACAAAAAAAGTATCCTTTTAAATTGTTCTGTTTTTTTCATTAGTTAAATTAGTTTAGAAATATATTTAGTTAAATTAGATAAATAACAATCAACCCCAAAACAACAATAACTACGATTAGTATGTATTCTATATATTTTGTTGTGGGTTTGATATTTTTCATCCATATAAAATTACACTAATAGATTGCTACAGAAGTACAAATAAGGGGCAAAATCGTACAATGTGTTGTTTTTCAAACAACTAAATCAATAAAAAAAATTAATCGAAGAATTTAGCAGCGTATTTAGAGGGGGTTATCCCAAATTTCTTTTGAAAAGATTTACTAAAATATTTTGGATCTCTATATCCAACTTGATAACTAACCTGAGAAATATTGATTTTACCTTGTTCTAAAAGTTGAGCTGCAAGTTTCATTCTAAAGTGTAGAATAAATTCATTTGGAGTAAAATTAGACCAAGCTTTAATTTTTGTAAACAACATCGTTCTACTTACCCCTAATTCAGAACAGAAATAAGGAATGTCAAAGTCTTCATTTCTTATATTATTATTAACTATTTTTAAAGCTTTTTTATACAGTTTTTCATCAAACGAAGACACAAGTACGTCTTCTGGCTTTAAGCCTTCATTAGAAATAAACTTTTCTTTTAATTTTTCTCTTGTCTGCAATAGGTTCGCTATTCTAAGTTTAAACTCTTTAACATTAAACGGTTTACTTATGTAATCGTCCGCCCCGTGTTCTAAACCGTCTAGTTTATAGATTAAAGAAGACCTTGAGGTTAAAAGAATAAAGGGAATATGACTTGTTTTTAAATTACTTTTAATAGCAGAGCATAATTCTGTTCCTGCCATTTCAGGCATAATAACATCACTTACTATTAAATCAGGAGCTTCTTTTTTAACCTTTTTCAAAGCTACTTTTCCATTTTCAGCTTCAATTACATTGTATTGTCCTTTTAATAAACTCTTTATAAATTTACGTAGTGGTTTATGATCTTCTACTATTAAAATAGTCTGTTTATCTTCTTCTTTTATGTCTACCTCAAATACTTCTTCAATAAAATCTTTAGGTTTGTTTAATTGCTTTATGTACTGAGATATATCATCACTAAATTTAAAATCCTGTATAATCTCTGTTTTATTTAAATGTGAACTACCTAATAATAATGTTACTGAAAATATAGAACCTTTATCATCTAAATTACTTTTAACATTTATAGTTCCTTTATGTAATTCTACTATATTTTTAGCAATAGATAACCCAATTCCTGTACCTTTATTATAATTTTTGTCTGGTTTATTATTTACTGAGACTTCAAAAAAACGTTCAAATATTTTGTCATGATATTCTGTAGCTATCCCCACTCCAGTATCTTTAATATGTATATTTAAGCTATTTTCATTTTTTTTAACTGTAATTACTATTTTCCCTCCCTTTGGAGTGTAGCGAAACGCATTTGATATTAAATTATAAAAAACACGCTCCAACTTAATACGGTCGTAATAAACCAAAATAGCATCTTCATCACATTCAAAGTAAAACTCATAATTCCCGTTTTTTGCAAATTCTGTAAAAGACAAATAAATTTCTCTTAAAAACTTAACAATATTACCTTCAGCAGCTTGCAACTTATATAGATTATTTTCGAATTTTCTGAAATCCATTAACCTATTAATAAGATGTAATAGGTGATTTGCATTATTATCTATAACTAACAATTTTTTGTATACTTTACTACTACCTCGATAATCCTCGATTATTTGATTAAGCGGTCCTAAAATTAATGCTAAAGGGGTTCTAAACTCATGAGATATATTTGTAAAAAACTCTAATCTATCTTTATTTATCTCTTTTGTCTTTTCAGTTTCTAAGTATTCTAATTGTAAATCGTGTCTTAGTTTTGTTCTAGATTTTAGAATATTTATTAGAAAATAAAGTGCCAATATTATGAGTAAACCATAAATTGTAAATGCCCACCATGTTCGCCATGGCGCAGGTGCTACATAAATATTTAATTCTGTTACGTCTTCATTCCAAACATTATCACTATTAGCGCCTTTAACCTCAAAAACATAATCTCCTGGATTTTGTATGGTGTATGAAGCTATGTTAGTACTTGAAGAATTCCACTTGTCTTCTAAGCCTTTTAATCTATATTTATATTTATTATTGCTTGAATTAATAAAGTTTGGTATGGAAAAAGAAATACTAAAGTTACCTTGGTCATGAGATAATTTAACAGATTTTGTATAAGGTAAACTGTTCTCTAAAACCTGACTAAAATTACCTTCTTTCACATCATTGCCTTTAACAACGAAATCGGTTAAAATGACTTGAGGCACATAATTATTAGTAATTAAACTGCTTCCGTCAATATAGGTTACTCCTGATGGACCACCAAAGAAAAACTGAGCAGCTCCTACTTTTAAGCTTGCATTATCATTAAACTCGTTACTTATAATACCATCTGTTTGATTAAAGAGTTTAATAGATTCTGTTTTTGAATTAAAAACTATTATACCTTGATTCGTACTTATCCAGAGATTTTGTTCATAATCTTCTGCAATACTTCTTACTGCTGATACCTGGCTATTATTTTGAGCTAAATCTACAGAATTAAAATCTTTACCATCATAAGCGTATAACCCTTTTGATTTTGTTCCTACCCAAATGGTGCCAGAAATATCTTGATATATTGATAAAATATCATCTCCATATTGCATTTCTTCATCATAAAAGAAATGTTCTACAGCTCCACCTGGTGTAATTTTATTCAATCCCTTTTCTGTTCCTACCCAAATATTATTGCTAGCATCGATACAAATACCCCTAACTAAATTACTTGATAAGCTATTCTCACTTTCTTCAGAATCATAAAACCTTTGAAAATCTTTAGACTCTAAGTTATACTTTATCAACCCTTTACCAAAACTTCCTATCCATATATTTTGAAAAACATCACTACTAATCGAGTATACACCAGCATTTTTCAAAAAATCAAGTAATTCCTTAGATAAACGCTTAGTTACAAATTGTTTAGTTTTTAAATCGTATAAATCTAGGCCATTTTTAAAAGTACCCACCCATAGTATTTGATCTAAAACCTTTAAAGTTTTTATATTATCATCAGATAGTCCAGAATTATTAGGCGTAATATAATGGTAGATATTACTTTTACTATCCCAAACATTAATACCACCACCCTCGGTTCCAAAAAAGATATGGTTATTATATTTTTCGATAGAACTTACTACACTATAGTTTAGACCTTTTTCTTTTTGATTTTGAGTGATACTTCTAAAATTAATATTGGATTTATCCCAAATATTAATACCGCCATAATAAGTTCCTATCCAAATGGATCCTTTTTTATCTTTAAACAATGACTTTATTGAGTTTTTACTTAAAGACTTTTTATTATCAAGATCTTCATTTAAAACTATAAAAGATCTGTCTTCATTTACAATCTTTAAACCATTATAAGTACCAACCCAAAGTTTTCTATTATTATCAAAAAGCAATTGTCTAACATTTTTACTATCTTCATTATTAAGATTCTCTGCTAAATAAGGGGTGACTATATTTTGATTTAAATTATAATGTAATACACTATTTGCTCTTGTAGCAATTAAAAGATTTTTATCAATATTTTGTTCTATATCTTGAACGTATAAATCTTCACTATCTTTTAATAGATTAAAAGTAAGCTTTGAGGCTGTTATATTTGAAGTTCTATAAATTCCAGCCCCAGTACCTACAAAAACTTCTTCATTGGCAGTTTGGAAGATAGACATCACCTTTTTAGCCATTGGCTTGCCAAATATATTTAAGTAATTACTAAAAGTATTAGTTTGTTTGTTATATACAGAAAGCCCTCCTGAAGTCCCTATCCATAATTGCCCATTTGAAAGGGTTTTGATAATCCATATCGTATTATCACAAAGCGAAGTACCTTCTTGATTATGAAAATATTTAGTGAATTTTTCTGTTTTCGGATCATATCTATTTAATCCGTTATAGGTACCAATCCACAAATAACCTTCATTATCCTCTTCAATAGATAGAATATCATTGTTACTTATCGAATCCGGATTGTCTATTTCATTCCTATAAATTATAAATTTAGTACCATCATACTTATTTAATCCATCTCTAGTTCCCATCCAAATCTGTCCTAATTTATCTTGATGGATTGCTATTACAGAACTTTGCGATAATCCATCAGTATTTGATAAATGCGTAAATTGGTAAGTACTTGCTTGAGAAAAACAAAGGCAAGTAAAACAAAAAACTAAAGAAAAAGTAATTCCTTTAAGCATATGAAATATTTTCGATCTATTTCAAATCAAACAATCTAGGTAAATACATAGATATTTCTGGAATAAAGCTTATTAACATTAATACAATTACCATAATTGCTAAAAATGGCAGCAACGGCCTTATAACCTGCGTGACCGAAACCTTTGCAACTCCACTACCTACAAATAATAGCGTACCAACGGGTGGTGTACATATACCTATACATAAATTTAATACAATTACAATTCCAAAGTGTACAGGATCCATTCCTAATGTAGTTACAACAGGTAGAAAAATAGGTGTAAAAATTAATACCGCAGGTGTCATATCCATAAACGTTCCGATTACTAGCAAAATAAGATTAATGGCTAAAAAGATAGCAAACTTATTATTTAAAGATTCTAATAAAAAAGTACTAATCATTTCAGGAATGCCTTCAAAAGAAAACAACCACGACATTGCCATAGAAGTACAAATTAAAAACATAACAACAGCTGTAGTTTTTGCACTAGACAACAATACGCCTGAAAAATCTTTAACTTTCATATCGCCATATATCAATGACAAAACGGCGGCATATAAAACCGCTATTACTGAAGCTTCAGTTGCCGTAAAAACACCTGCAACAATTCCTCCAACCACAATAACTAATAACAATAAACTAAAAAAAGCCTTTCTAAAAAAATTCCAAACCTCAAACAAAGTTGCTCGTTTTCCTCGAGCATACCCTTTACTTATTGCAATAAAAGCAACATACCCCATAATTGCCATTCCTAACAATATTCCAGGAAGGTAACCTGCAATAAACAAAGCTGCTACAGAAGCCGTTCCTCCACTAGCCAAGGCATATACAATTAGTATGTTGCTTGGTGGAATTAATAACCCTGTAGTTGAAGCCGTTATATTTACTGATGCACTTAATGTTCTTGGATAACCTTCTTCTTCCATTCTATCTGTCATGATACTACCAATTGCTGATGCTGCAGCAAGTGCAGAACCTGAAATAGCTCCAAATAACATTGACGCTAAAATGTTTACATAAGCTAATCCACCTGGAAGACTTGACACTAAAGATTTAGCAAAATTAATGAGGCGAGTGGCTATTCCTCCTCGTTTCATGATATCTCCAGCCAGAATAAAGAACGGAATTGCTAATAATGCGAAACTATCAATTCCAGTTGTCATACGTTGCGCAATGGTTGTTATACCCGGCAATTTATCTATATTCAATAATAAACTTAATGTAGTTGCAATCCCAATGCTATATGCCACAGGCACTTTAAGCAACAAAAGAGAAAAGAAACTAACAAACAAAACGATAATACTTATAACTTCTATACTCATAATTAATTATTGATTTTGTTATTATTACTGTAAAAATTTGAAATGTGATATATGGAAAAGCACATGATTAGAAAACCGCTAAAAGGCATAATAGCATATACATAGCCTAACGGAATTCTAAGTGTTCCAGAAAGTTGCTCTAAATGCAATGTGGTGTAAACTAAATTTAAACCGCCAATAACCATAACTATAAGCGCAAATAGAAATATTAACACCTCTATTAAAATGGATGCTTTTCGTTTATTTGGCTCAGAGAATTTTTGATATAAAAAATCCATAGATAAATGTTCTTGTTTTCCGTTAAGATAAGCAGCTCCTAAAACGGTCATCCAAATTAATGAGAATCGCGCAAATTCTTCTGTCCAGGTAAAAGAGGTTCCTAATAGATATCTTGAAAACACTTGAAACAAAACATCTAAAACTAAAAGCGCAAAAATGATTACCATAATCCATTCAAGAATGCGGCTTACTTTATTAAAAATAAGTTCAGATTTCTTCATAATTATTTATTTTTAATTTGATTTACAATAGCAGCCATCTCAGGAAATTCTTTTACAAATTCATCAACAACAGATTTTGATTCTTCAGCAAACAAAGCTTTTTCTGGAGTAATAATTTCTACACCAGCTGCTCTAGCTATTTTCATTGATTCTTCTACGGAATCATTCCAAAACTTCTTTTGAGCTTGAGCAGATTCATCGGCAGCTTCTTGCACCCATATTTTTTCTTCTTCAGATAAATTATTCCAAAACTTAGTACCTATTAAAAGGACATCTGGCACAGAAGAGTGCTGATCTAAAGTGTAATATTTACTAATTTCATAATGATTTGAAGACACAAATGATGGCGGGTTATTTTCTGCACCATCCACAACGCCTTGCTGAATTGCTGTATACAATTCACCATAAGCCAACGGTGTAGCTGATCCACCCATAGCATTTACCATATTAATGGCCATTTGGTTATTCATTACTCTAATTTTTAATCCTTTTAAATCTTCGGGCGTTCTTATTGCTTTATTACTTGTATAAAAACTTCTGCTTCCAGCATCATAATAACAAAGACCACGAAGCCAAAACTTTGATCCTTTTTCTAAAATTGATTTACCAATGTCACTTTCTAAAACATCAAATTGGTGGTTCTTATCACGAAATAAATATGGAATTCCAAAAAGGTGATATTCAGGAACAAAATTAGATAAGGTCGCTGCACTTACTTTTGTAGCAGCCACAGATCCTATTTGTAATAATTCTAAAACCTCTCTTTCTGAACCAAGTTGAGCATCAGGAAAAATTTTAACTTTTAAAGTTCCTTTAGATTTTTTTTCCAATGCTTTCTGAAACTCTAAAATCCCTTTATGCACAGGATGTGTTTGAGGTAACGTATGCCCCAGATAAAGAACCTTGCCAGAATCTGCTTGTTCACAAGAAGCTAGACTTATAAAAAGAAAAGCTAATAGAATTAATTTATATTTCATGTGTTTTTATTTAATGTTTTTTTAAGGACACATGCTGTTCGCTATTAATCATTTCTATAAATGATAAAGTTTTTAGCATGCTCGTTTCATGTGTTTTTATTTAATGTTTTTTATCTATTATATATAGCATCCATATTACTATTATCTTGAATATCAAGTTTTAGTGATGAATGTTTCATAATACTTTAATTAATTAAACTTGAAATAGTTTAGAGCATTATTATAACAAATATCCTGAACCATTTTTCCTAAAAATTCAATATCATTAGGCACAAGTCCTTGCTTTACATCTTCTGCTAATAAATTACATAATATGCGTCTGAAATATTCATGCCTTGTAAAAGACAAAAAACTCCTACTGTCAGTCAACATACCTACAAATCTACTTAATAATCCCATATTTGAAAGCGTATTAAGCTGCTTTTCCATACCATCTTTTTGGTCTAGAAACCACCAACCTGATCCCCATTGCATTTTACCTGGGATAGCACCTTCACTAAAATTCCCCATCATAGTAGCGAATACTTCGTTTTGTGATGGATTTAAGTTATAGGTAATTGTTTTAGCTAATTGATTTGTAGCATCTAGCCCATTAAATAGCTTAGACATAGCTTTTGCTGCCGAAAAATCTCCAATAGAATCTACGCCTGCATCTAATCCTATTTGTTTCAATAATCTATTATTGTTATTTCTAATAGCTCCCACGTGAAATTGCTGCGTCCATTCTTTAGCGTGATACATTCTACATAACTTATCTAAGATACATGAGGCGTAAATATCAACTTCATCGTTTGAAATGTCATTACCAGAAATACGTTTTTTAAATATGGTATCGGCTTCTTCTTCCGTAAAATCAGAAGCATAAATTTCTTCCATCCCATAATCGGATAAACGACAACCTAATTCATGAAAATAATCTACTCTAAGTTCCAAAGCTTTTAATAAGTCACTTAAAGATTCAATAGAAAACCCTACACAAATCGATAGCTTATTTATGTAATTATGGAAGTTTTCTTTTTGAATAAATAATAAAGAGTCTGGCCTAAATGTTGGAAAAACCTTTGTATATAAATCTTTTTTTGCAATTTCCTTATGATATTTTAAATCGTCAATAGGGTCATCTGTAGTACATATCACTTCAACTTTCATGTCTTCTAAAAGTTGTGCGGGTGTTTTACTTTCTAAAACAGCATTCGCTTTTTGATAAATAGACTCTGCAGAACTAGGCTGTAACAATTCATCTATACCAAAATACCTCTTTAGCTCTAAATGTGTCCAATGAAAAAGTGGATTTCTTAATGTGTAAGGCACAGTTTCAGCCCATTTTAAAAATTT
Source organism: Algibacter sp. R77976 (assembly GCF_044594645.1). Lineage (GTDB taxonomy): Bacteria > Bacteroidota > Bacteroidia > Flavobacteriales > Flavobacteriaceae > Algibacter_B. The sequence continues at coordinate 2,257,594 of NZ_CP138989.1, read as the reverse complement.
TTCTTTTTTAGAGGATGCAGAACCTGTTATAAAAATTTCATGAATACCGTTGGCACGCATCGCTCTCCACTTGTAATGGTCGCCATCTAACCATGCATCAGTAATATTCTTTATAGGTTTGTCTTCAGCAATTAATTTTGGTGATAAATGATTATGATAATCTATAATTGGTAAATCTTTAGCATAATTATGATATAATGTTTCGGCAATTTCAGATTGCAAGACAAAATTATCATTTATAAAATTTGTTGTATTCATATTAATCTTCGTTTGAAGGTTTTCCAATTGTTGCGAGTATTCCGCCATCTACATAAAGAATATGTCCGTTTACGAAATCACTAGCTTTTGACGACAAGAATATTGCTGCACCAGACAAATCATTAGGGTCTCCCCATTTTGCAGCCGGAGTTCTTTTTAAAATAAAATCGTTAAACGGATGCCCGTCTACTCGAATTGGTGCTGTTTGAGAGGTAGCAAAATACCCTGGCCCTATACCATTAACTTGAATGTTATGTTTAGCCCATTCGGTGGCCATATTTTTAGTTAGCATTTTTAGCCCGCCTTTAGCCGCAGCATAAGCGCCAACTCTACTCCTGCCTAATTCACTCATCATAGAACAGATATTAATCACTTTACCTTGTTTTCTAGCAATCATACCTTTTACAACATGCTTAGAAACAATAAAAGGACTTACTAAATCTATATCTATAACCTGTTTAAAATCGGCTACTTCCATTTCAATTAATGGCGTTCTTTTTATAATTCCTGCATTATTTATTAGAATATCTATCTGTCCTACTTCTGCTTCTATCTTAGAAATAGCTGCCATAACTTGCGCCTCATCAGCCACATTAAACTTATAACCTACAGCATTTATCCCTTCACTTTTTAATTCTGCAACAGCATTATCAATTTTTTCTTGAGAAGAATTACCGTTTACAATTACAGTAGCTCCAGATAAACCCAAACCTCGTGCCATAGCCATACCTAAACCATGGGTGCTCCCTGTAACCAGAGCATGCTTTCCTTTAATATCAAATAATGATATACTCATATATTAATTTTAGGTAATTTGTTTTAATCCGTACTCCAAACCTCTTAGTTCTGCTAAACCACGTAATCTACCGATTCCTGAGTATCCTGGATTTGTTTTTTTATGTAAATCGTCAAGCATTTGATGACCATGATCTGGTCTTACTGGAATAGCAAAATCTGCATATCCTGCTGCTTTACGTCTTTTTTCTTCAATTAGAATTTCTTTTACAACACCATACATATCAACGTCTCCATCTAAATGATTGGCTTCATAAAAATTACCATGCTCATCACGTTTAGTACTTCTTAAATGTAAAAAGTGTGCTCTATCTGCAAAACGTTTGAATATTTTCACCAAGTCATTATCGGCTCTAACGCCTAAAGACCCGGTACAAAATGTAATACCATTTGCTCGGTCTGGTACATTATCAAATAAATAAGCGTAATCTGCTTCCGTACTCACTACTCTTGGTAGCCCTAAAATTGGATAAGGCGGATCGTCAGGGTGAATACACATTAAAACTTGATTTTTAGAAGCCGTTGGAATAATTTCTTTTAAGAAAGATACTAAATTATCTCTTAAAGCTTGCGCATCTATATTCTTATAGGTATCTAATATGGTTTGAAACTGCTCTAAAGTGTAACCTTCTTCGGCTCCTGGTAAACCTGCAATAATATTATTTACTAACTTAGTTTTTGATTCTTCAGAGAGGTTTTCAAAATATGTTTTAGCTGCTTTTTGTTGCGCTTCTGTATAGCTATTTTCTGCTCCTGGTCTTTTTAATAAAAACAATTCGAACGCTGCAAAAGCTATAACATCAAAACGTAATGCTTTAGAGCCATCTTCAACCTCAAAACCTAAATCGGTTCTGGTCCAATCCAAAACAGGCATAAAATTATAACAAACAATGTTTACATTACATTTAGCTAAATTCTCTATACTTTGCTGATATCTTTCTATGTAGATTTGAAAATCTCCTGAACGCGTTTTTATATTCTCATGAACAGGAATACTTTCTACTACACTCCAAGTTAATCCTGCATTTTCAATAGTTGCTTTTCGTTTTTGTATTTCATCAATTGTCCAAACTTCTCCGTTTGGTATATGATGCAATGCAGACACAACTCCTGTTGCTCCAGCTTGTTTTATATCTGATAAAGAAACGGGATCATTTGGCCCGTACCATCTCCATGTTTGTTCCATAATAAATAATTTTAAAGTTGTTTAAACACCACTATAAGCCGCAAATCCACCATCAATTGGAATAACTACGCCTGTTACAAATGATGCACCCTCGCTACAAAGCCATAATGTTGTGCCTACTAAATCTTCTGGTTCGCCAAATTTCCCCATTGGTGTTTGATCAATGATTTGATTACCTCTAGGCGTTAAACTACCATCGGCTTGCGTTAACAAACTCCTATTTTGATCTGTTAAGAAAAACCCTGGAGCTAAAGCATTTACACGAATACCAACCTTAGAAAAATGAACTGCTAACCATTGTGTGAAATTTGAAACAGCGGCCTTGGCTCCACTATAAGCAGGTATTTTTGTTAGCGGAGTAAACGCATTCATTGAAGAAATGTTTAAAACACTACAACCTTCGCGTCCAACCATATCTGTAGCGAAAACTTGCGTAGGGATTAATGTACCAAGAAAGTTTAAATTAAATGTAAATTCTATACCCTTAGGGTCTAAATCGAAAAACGTTTTAAAACCTTCTGTTGTGTTCTTCAAATCTTCAGGCAACAAATGTGTATTTGATGTCGTTCCTAAGGGATGATTCCCACCTGCCCCATTAATTAGAATATCACATAATCCAAATTTATTATTCACTTCTGTTTTAGCTAAATCTAAAGATTCTTTTTCTAGAACATTAGCAGCAACTCCAATAGCTGTTCCACCTGCCGCATTTATCTCATTGGCAATTTTATCTGCAGCTTCTTTTCTTAAATCTAATACGGCTATTTTATGGCCTTCTTTTGCTAGTGCTTTTGCTAAAGCCCCACACAAAACACCACCTGCTCCTGTTAAAACTATTACTTTACTCATTTGATATCTTTTACTTTGATTAAGTACGAACAGGACTATTTCCGTGTACGCACACACAAATATAAAAAAAATAATAGTGTACGCACACGAAATGATAAAATTTTTACTAAATTGCTTGAAATTATTACAAATCAATCTTCAATTTACAGGCTTAAAAATGAATTTAGCGAGATTAAAATAAAGCATATGATTACAATTAAGGATATTGCAAAAGAAGCCAATGTCTCGGAAGGTACCGTTGATAGAGTATTACATAACCGTGGAGGTGTCTCTAAAAAAACAGAAGCTCGAATTAAAAAGATTCTTGATTTTCATAATTTTAGCGTGAACCCAGTTGCTAGTGCGCTAGCAATGAAAAACAAACATTCTATTGCAGCGTTAATTCCAGAACATAATGCATCTGATTTATTTTGGAAATCTCCTTTTTTAGGTATTTTAAAAGGCGCAGAAGATGTTAAAAGTTTTGGAGTACAAGTTTCTAATTTCACTTTTAATCAATACGACCCAAATTCTTATTTTAATACTTTCAACACCTTATTAGAAACGAATCCATCTGCAGTTATCATGGTACCCAATTTCTCAGAGGAGACCAAACAGATTGTTAACAAATTAGAATCTTTAAATATTCCTTATCTCTTTTTAAATATTGATATTGAAGGCTTTAACAACACAGCATTTGTAGGTCAAGATTCTTATATGGCTGGATATATTGCTGGTAAACTGATGAATTTGAGTATACCAAAGCCTTCTACTTTTTTAATTATTCAAGCCAGGCATAACATTACTAAAAACAATGCCATCTCCAATAGAATAAAAGGTTTTAATGATTATCTCACAAAAAATAAAATCAATTCTAAAACCCTAACATTAAAAATTGAAAACCTAAATAACTCTGAGAAAACAAAAGAAAAAATAAATTCATATTTAAAACAACACCCAGAAATTGAAGGTGTTTTTGTGCCATCAAGTAGAATTTATATTGTTGTTGAATGTCTTCAAAACACCTACTTAAAAAACCTTGAACTGATAGGTTTTGATAATACGCCTCAAAATATTGAATGTTTAATAAACGATTCCGTTTCTTTTTTAATCTCCCAAAAACCGTTTGATCAAGGCTACGAGTCTATTCGCCTCCTTACAGAATATTTAATAAAAAATACAATAACAGATAAAAAGCTCTACTTACCTATTGATATTCTTACTAAGGAAAATGTAAAATATAATGAGCGAAATGAATTTACACAAATGGATGATGTTTAGATTTAATTAGTCTAATAACTTCTTAACTTTCTGATTAATCTTAGAATATTCGGTAGACTCGATAAATCCAATTGAAAAGGTTTGTACTGTGGTTAAATGCTTGGTTGTCTTTTCTTTATTTTGTCTTCCAAACCCTAATACAGTCATGTCTGGCCTGCAAACGTAATTATCTGGCAAACTATCATTTTCATGATGCAGTAGATATAATATACGAGGTGAATTTATATCTCCAAATGCCATCCATTCTGGTGCTGGTAAATCTCCAAAAAAAGATTCTTTTATTGGGTGTTTAACTTTATCAATAGAAGCATACCAGAAATCTGTACTATCTATTTTTCCACCGGGCACACCTTCATATTGCACCCAATATTTATAGCCTGGACTTATTTTTGTCATTGTAAAATCACATCGCTCTGGATAAAAATCCCATTGGCCTTGCCATTTTCCATTTTCAGAATTAAAAATTATCTGCACATGATTATCTGATTCCATTTTCACTTCTGAACTAGAAAGGTTCGTTTTGGCATTCATAGCATGAAAGTAACTTCCATCTTGTTTGTGAATAGCATTTGGAAATCCTCTATACTCACCCTTATGTGCAGAACCTTCTTTATTATGAAACCCTATCCAATCTATACCATCCTTATCAATCATGCTAGACAATCCACCACCTTCTTTTTCTAAATAATAAGTAGCCGAAGATGTTGAAATGATATATGCAGAACCTCCACCTGCAGATTCATCTGTACCTTCTGTTAACTCTACTTTCTTATTATTACATGAACCAAGCAATAATAGAAAAACAAATAATAGCATCAATTTTTTCAAATACATCATTAGATTCTTAAACTATGTTGAAGAGGTTTTGTTTTTCGCACTACGTGTCAACAAATAACCAATACAAAAAATGATAAGAGCGCAAACTAAAAAGATTATTCTTCCCCAAATTGGATTAGGGATAAAAGCCATGAGTAAAATACCCATGCTCATAACCATTACCATATTACCTAATTTTCGTCTTTGTTGACGATCTACATCATCTTGAAGATTATCCGCAATAACTGGTGTTTCTAAATCCTCAAAAAAGCGATTAGTTTCAAGTTTGTTTGTGTCTTTTTCTTCATTATAAAACAATGAAGTTGCCCAGAAAAAACCTCCAGTAATAAACACATGCCCAGCTATAGTTAGCAAAATATTTTTCAAGATAACATATTTTCAAATTCACCTAGATTGAGTCTTAAACATAAATTTATTTGAAATTACATTTAAATTAAACTCCTTAATTATTTAGTTTTCCTTAATATTATTAATTAACGTTAGCAAAACTGAAGTAGGCTTTTAATTACAATAAAAAGCCATTAAAAATTAAAATTATTTAAATAATTTTAATTATAATAAGTCTTTCAAAATATACATTTACCAACTCCATAACGTACCATCGTCCAACCTAGTAACTGGCAGATAAGATCTTTTGTAAGGGTATTTGAGAGCAGCTTCTTCATTAAAATCGACCCCTATATCAGGACTATCATCAATATATATCCCCATCCTTTAATGTAGCATTAAAATTGAATACCTCATTTAATTCTGGAGTTCCAAAGCTAATAGATTCTTGAACTCCGAAGCTAGGTGCCCAAAGATCTAGATGCATATGAGCCATAAAACAAATAGGTGAAAGATCTGGAGCACCGTGGGGAGCCATTCGTACATGATACAATGAAGCAAAATCTGCTAATTTTTTCATTGGCGTTATTCCTCCTCCATGCGTTGCAGAGGTTCTAACAAAATCAATATATTGGTTTTCAATTAAAGATTTTGCATCCCATATGGTATTGAACTTTTCGCCTAATGCCAATGGTGTAGTTGTATGATTTCTAATTGTTTTATAGCCTTTGGGGTTCTCATAGGTAACGGCATCTTCTAAAAACTTTAAGCGATACGGTTCTAAGGTTTTTCCTAACTGTGCTGCTTCAATAGGCGTTAATCTACTATGAACATCGTGGCATAACTCAATATCATAACCAAATTTTTCTCTTGCTCTTTTAAATAATTCTGGAATGAAGTTTAAATACTTTGTAGTAGACCAACCATGTTCTGGTGGCAATGGTCTATTGACTTGTTATTCATAATAATTCTTTTTATCACCTAAAGTACCATAAGTTCCTTTTGAACCTGGAATGGTACATTGTAATCTAACCGTTTTATAACCGTTATTAATAGCAGTTTCTAAATTATTTAGTACATCTTCAATAGTTTCTCTATTAACATGTGCATATACAGAAACTGCTTTTCTACTTTTTCCTCCTAATAATTGATATACTGGCAATCCTGAAACTTTAGCCTTGATATCCCAAAGCGCAACATCAATAGCTCCAATTGCTGCCATTCTAACAGCACTATTTTGCCAATAGGCACCTTTATATGAATATTGCCAAATATCTTCTATTTGATGCGCATCTTTACCAATTAAACAGGGTATTACGTGGTCTTCCAAATAAGAAACAACAGCTAATTCCCTACCATTTAAGGTTGCATCTCCAACCCCATAAAAACCTTCTTCGGTAGTAATTTTAACGGTAACGAAATTACGACCAGGACAACAAACAAAAACTTTTATATCTGTTATTTTCATAGCACACTTTAAATAATTATTATATAATTAAAACATATTTTTCAATTTCACCAAACATCAATTATTCAAATATTATTTTGCCAAAATCAAAATAATTACCAAAATAAACTTTACTACTCTTTATTTGGTAATGTTCCTTCTCCTACTGTGGCTTCCTTAAACCAAACTTCTGCATAACATCCATTTGCATATTGCTTCGCTATATCTCCATTATAGGTTTCCGACCCTGTATGCTAAACTATATTATCTTTTGGATCTTTGCCATTAGTTTGATTATATGCCCCTTGTTTAAAATATTGTATTTCTCCCGCATAGGCATTTTCTCGTTCTACTCCATCACGACCTATAGAAGCATATAAAGTCCATATTTGCTCTGGAATATCTTCTTTTTTTGAGAAATCTGATTTCAATAAATTTTTAGTAAAAATCTTAGTTTCATGATCTTTACTTTTAAATGTTACATACATAATGCCTTGATAAACATTAATTTCATAACTAAATTCCTCGCCCAATTTAATACCATCTTGAGGTTCTGAAGGAAATTGATTTGGGCTTTCACCAACAACAGACATGTCATACCCCCAAACAGCTTTTGAATAGTCCCATCTTTTTGAATTATCACCCATTGTGTTAATTTCATAATTCCAGAAAACTGAACCTTTTGTATGACCTGGAAATTTTTTATAAAATATTTTGATAGGCTCATTTTCATGCCCTTCACCACTATGAATTTGCCCAACCACTACAGAATAAGAAGCTGCAACTCTTGCATCACCAGATGTAGAAACATGTTGTACTTTTAGTGTACCCGTTAATTTACCCCCAGTTTCGGGTATCCAATGCTTTGTTTGTCCTAATTCTGTTCTTGTGTTACTAGATGTTCTTGATGTAATTCCTGAATTTGGTGTTTTATACACTACCCAATTAATATTATTTTCATTTTCAACGTAGAAAAAATCTTTGTGCTCAACACCAACTAAGTTTTTCATGCTTTTCCCGTCTCCACAAAGAATTTTCCATTCATCCATAAATGGAATAACATCACTAGGGTATAGCTTAGTTTTAGCATTACCGTTTATAGGCTTCTTTACAGTATCTACACAACTAAAAAATGATAGTAAGAAACCAATAAATAAAAGTTTAAGTGGTAACAATTTAAAAATCTCTGTATTCATTTTAATAATTTTCTATTGTGCTCACATTAAGCAAAGCTTTCAACTTATAAAAACTAACTATTTATATCTATTTTGCAAATCTGGTAAACCAAATTAACGCACCTAATATAACTGTATTTAATTATTAATAAAATTAAATAAACATTTTATAAAAAATTTGAATCGGACAAAACAAATTTTCTAAATAAAATTGCTCTAAAAGTTAATGTAAATTAACTTATTTATTTAGTCTAGGGTTACTTAAAACAACTTGATTTACCCGATAATAAACTACCGAATTCACCAAAGTTTATTTATAAAAAATAGAATTATCGCATGTATTAACTGAAAATTGATTTTTTTAAAAAAAATTCTACCAAACTATAAATCAAGCATTTAAAAAAAGAGGGATTGTTAAAAAGTGTATTTCATCGATATTTTTTGCGTTTCATGGAGTTTTTATGATTATTATTATATATTAGCCGCATAAAACTTAACCAAAACCCTAAATCTAATGAAAAAAATTACTCTTTTAAGTGTAATATTCATATTATTAGCACAACTTACCTTCTCCCAAAACCTTATTGGGAAAAGAATTAAAATCAACAACCCAACAAGAGATCAACTAATAAAAGTTAAGGAAATCGGAATTGATTTAGCCTGTGGTGCAATATTCTCTAACAATAACCTATTCTTAGAACTAGGTGAAAGTGATTTAAATGCTTTGCAAGAACAAGGTATTACTTATACCGTAATTATCGAGGATTTAATGGCCGATGCAAAAAGACGTTCTGAAACGGAACTACCTCTTGCCATATCACAATTGGAAGCTAAGAAAGCTCTTGGGAAGGTTAAAAAGTCTTTAAGCACTAAATCTACCGCGGTCAACAACTATATTCAATACGAAGGTTGTACCGAAGAAGATTGGGCCGTCCCTACCAATTTTAATTTAGGTAGTATGTTAGGATGTTTAACATATAGTGAGATGTTAGCTGAACTGGACCAAATGCGTGCTCTATACCCTAATTTAATTTCTGTAAAAACAGATGCATCTCCAGGAACTGTAACACATGGAAACTCCTATACAAATGGAGGAGCCTATAATACTTGGGCTGGTCAACCCATATATTATGTAAGAATATCTGACAACCCAGACGTTGATGAAACTAACGAACCAGAATCTTTGTATTCGGGAATGACACATTCTAGAGAAGTTTCAAGTATGATGAATTTAATATACTATATGTGGTATATTTTAGAAAACTATAATTCAGATGCTGGTATTAAAAATTTGGTGGATAACCATGAAATGTATTTTATTCCTGTAGCTAACCCTGATGGATTAATGTGGAATGAAGAAACTTCTCCGAATGGCAATGGGATGCAACGTAAAAATTTAGGCCCATACAATACAGGAAACAACCAGGAAAGAGGTGTTGATTTAAATAGAAATTATGATTATTTTTGGGGAAGTCATACTATTTATGCTAACGGAACTACAGGATCATCTGGCACACAAAGCAGCAATGTTTATAGAGGACCTTCTGCTTTTTCCGAACCAGAAACTCAAATTGTAAGAGATTTTTCAGCTACCAGACAGTTCAAAACTGCCATGAATCACCATGCTAGTTCAAACTTAATTCCGCATGCCTATAATGGCTACCCAGGATCAAGCGGTTCTGGTAGAGAAGCAGAATATCATAAATTTTGTCATGATATGACTCGTTTTAATAGATATATTTATGGAGAAGCCCCAGACATTTTAACTATTGCAAATGGAGACATGAGTGATTGGATGCTTGGTGGCGCAACTGATTTAAACGGATCTAATGGTTCTGGCCAAGGTATTTTAGCCTTAGCTCCAGAGAATGGATCTTGGGTAAGTTCCGACAATGAAGGTGGTTTTTGGCCTAGTGCAACAAAAATTGTTGAAATTGCACAACGCGCTGTAAGAATGAATTTAGTAAATGCTTATCATAGTGGGAAATTTGCTCAGTTTCATGATTTAAATACTAGTAATATTTCTTCAACTTCTGGAAACTTAGAGTTTGGATTAGAATATTTAGGTCAAACTTTAGGTGATATCACATTAAATGTAACTCCGGTATCTGCAAATATAACTTCTATTACACCACCTGCAACTCAAACTGGCTGGAGTAAATTAGAACAACGTACTGTTACTGCTGCATATACTTTAAATCCTAGCATACAAACTAATGACGAAATAGAATTTCAGATTACACTAACTAACGATGATGGCTATGTAATGTACAGAGCTAACATTATAAAACTTTATAACCCTACAATTCTTTTTTCTGACAATCCAGATACAGACAACTTAACAAATTGGACTGCCTCAGGAGGTACTTGGGGAACAACTACGGATGCTTATTCTGGTACAAAAGCTATTACTGACTCTCCTTCTGGAGCTTATTCAAATAATCAATCTAAAACATTAACATTAAATACTATTGCTAACCTATCATCATCATCAGCAACTGTTGTTCAATTTTTTGCAAAATGGGATTTAGAACGAAATTTTGATTATGTCCAAATTGAAGGGTCTACAGATGGATCAACGTGGCTTCCACTTTGCGGAAAATATAGTAAACCTGGTTCTAGCCTATCAACGAATAGATATAGCAGTACTTATAGCTCAAATACAGGAACAGGAAAAGCTACTTCAGATCAAAACAACCAACCAACAGGAGAGTCTCTTTACGATGCTGACACTATGGATAAATGGGTGATGGAAGAAATATTAATTGATGGTACTGAAAACAGCTTTTTATTTGGCGCTTCTAACGCACGTTTTCGTTTTGTTTTTGATTCTGACAAGAGCAATCGTGCGGACGGATATCCAACTACTTTTGATGGATTTGTATTTGACGATTTTAAAATAATTAATATTGAAATTCCATGCGAGCTTTCAGTACCTGCAAATGTTGTTATTTCTAGTATTACTCCGACTAGTGCTTCTGTAAGCTGGGACAATATTCCTTCAGCAACATACGACTTAAGATACAAAGAAACTAGTTCTGGAACATGGATTGATGTTTTAGATTTAACAAGCTCAAATTATGATATTACTGGCCTTACAGCTTCAACAGATTATGAAGTTCAGGTTAGAAGCAAATGTGATGCTAGTAATTCTGCTTATTCAGCTTCTACTAATTTTTCAACATTAGCAGTTAGTTATTGTACATCTGAAGGAAACAATGCTGGTGCAACAGATGAGTATATAAGTCGTGTTCAAATAAAAGCAATAGACAATTTACCTTCCGGATCAGGAAATGATCAATATTCATATTATACGGCACAAACTGCAGACGTAACCATTGGAGAAGAAGTAACAATTACAATCACGCCAACTTGGTCTGGAACAGTATATAGTGAAGGCTACTCAGTATGGATAGATTACAATGGTAATGGTGACTTTGATGATACTGATGAACAAGTTTGGACTCAAGCAGCAACTCAAGATACTTCCGTTTCTGGAAATTTCACCATTCCTACTGCTGCAAATACTGGATTAACAAGAATGCGGGTTTCAATGAAATATAATGGACTTCCAACGTCTTGCGAATCATTTCAATATGGAGAAGTAGAAGATTATAACATAAATATTCTTTCATCTTGTACACCTCCAGCCGAACCTTCCACAGAATGTTGGGAAACAGCTACACTTAACACTACAACCTGTTTATGGGATGTAACAGGTACACAACCTGCAGAACCATCTACAGCGTGTTATGAAACGGCAACGTTTAATGATACAACATGTTCTTGGGATGTAACAGGAACTCAACCTGCAGAACCTTCTACAGCATGTTATGAAACAGCAACGTTTAATGATACGACATGTTCATGGGATGTTACAGGTACACAACCTGCAGAACCATCTACAGCATGTTATGAAACGGCGACGTTTAATACTACAACTTGTTCATGGGAAGTTACAGGAACTCAGCCTGCGGAACCATCTACGGAATGTTATGAAACGGCGACGTTTAATGATACAACATGTTCTTGGGATGTAACAGGAACTCAGCCTGCAGAACCATCTACGGAATGTTATGAAACAGCAACGTTTAATGATACAACATGTTCATGGGATGTTACAGGTACACAACCTGCGGAACCATCTACAGCATGTTATGAAACAGCGACGTTTAATACTACAACTTGTTCATGGGATGTAACGGGAACTCAACCTGCAGAACCATCTACAGCATGTTATGAAACAGCAACGTTCAATACTACAACTTGTTCATGGGATGTAACAGGTACACAACCTGCAGAACCATCTACGGAATGTTATGAAACGGCAACGTTTAATGATACAACATGTTCATGGGATGTAACGGGTACACAACCTGCAGAACCATCTACAGCATGTTATGAAACGGCGACATTTAATGATACCACTTGTTCATGGGATGTAACAGGTACACAACCCGCAGAACCTTCTACGGCATGTTATGAAACAGCTACGTTTAATACTACAACTTGTTCATGGGATGTAACAGGTACACAACCTGCAGAACCTTCTACAGCATGTTATGAAACAGCAACGTTCAATACTACAACTTGTTCATGGGATGCAACAGGAACTCAACCTGCAGAACCATCTACAGCATGTTATGAAACGGCAACGTTTAATGATACAACATGTTCATGGGATGTAACAGGAACTCAACCTGCCGAACCATCTACAGCATGTTATGAAACGGCGACATTTAATGATACCACTTGTTCATGGGATGTAACAGGTACACAACCCGCAGAACCTTCTACGGCATGTTATGAAACAGCTACGTTTAATGATACAACATGTTCTTGGGATGTTACAGGTACACAACCTGCAGAACCATCTACAGCATGTTATGAAACAGCAACGTTTAATACTACAACTTGTTCTTGGGATGTTACAGGTACACAACCTGCAGAACCATCTACAGCATGTTATGAAACGGCAACGTTTAATACTACAACTTGTTCTTGGGATGTAACGGGTACACAACCTGCAGAACCTTCTACGGAATGTTATGAAACAGCTACATTCAATGATACCACTTGTTCATGGGATGTTACAGGTACACAACCTGCAGAACCATCTACGGCATGTTATGAAACAGCAACGTTTAATGATACCACTTGTTCATGGGATGTAACAGGAACTCAACCTGCGGAACCTTCTACGGAATGTTATGAAACAGCAACGTTCAATGATACGACATGTTCATGGGATGTAACAGGAACTCAACCTGCAGAACCATCTACGGAATGTTATGAAACGGCAACGTTTAATACAACAACTTGTTCATGGGAAGTTACAGGTACACAACCCGCGGAACCATCAACAGCATGTTATGAAACAGCTACGTTTAATACTACAACTTGTTCATGGGATGTAACAGGTACACAACCTGCAGAACCATCAACAGCATGTTATGAAACGGCGACGTTTAATACTACAACTTGTTCTTGGGATGTTACAGGTACACAACCTGCAGAACCATCTACAGCGTGTTATGAAACGGCAACGTTTAATACTACAACTTGTTCATGGGATGTAACAGGTACACAACCTGCAGAACCATCTACAGCATGTTATGAAACAGCGACGTTTAATACAACAACTTGTTCATGGGATATAACAGGTACGCAACCTGCAGAACCTTCTACGGAATGTTACGAAACAGCTACGTTTAATAATACAACTTGTTCTTGGGATGTAACGGGTACACAACCTGCAGAACCATCAACAGCATGTTATGAAACAGCTACGTTTAATGACAGCACTTGTTCATGGGATGTAACAGGAACTCAACCTGCAGAACCATCAACAGCATGTTATGAAACAGCTACGTTTAATACTACAACTTGTTCATGGGATGTAACAGGTACACAACCTGCAGAACCATCTACGGCATGTTATGAAACAGCAACGTTTAATGATACCACTTGTTCATGGGATGTAACAGGAACTCAACCTGCGGAACCTTCTACGGAATGTTATGAAACAGCAACGTTCAATGATACAACATGTTCATGGGATGTAACAGGAACTCAACCTGCAGAACCATCTACGGAATGTTATGAAACGGCAACGTTTAATACAACAACTTGTTCATGGGAAGTTACAGGTACACAACCCGCGGAACCATCAACAGCATGTTATGAAACAGCTACGTTTAATACTACAACTTGTTCATGGGATGTAACAGGTACACAACCTGCAGAACCATCAACAGCATGTTATGAAACGGCGACGTTTAATGATACAACATGTTCATGGGATGTAACGGGTACACAACCTGCAGAACCTTCTACGGAATGTTATGAAACAGCTACATTCAATGATACCACTTGTTCATGGGATGTTACAGGTACACAACCTTTAGAACCTTCTACAGCATGTTATGAAACAGCAACGTTTAATGATACCACTTGTTCTTGGGATGTAACAGGAACTCAACCTGCAGAACCATCTACGGAATGTTATGAAACGGCAACGTTTAATGATACAACATGTTCATGGGATGTAACAGGAACTCGACCTGCAGAACCATCTACGGAATGTTATGAAACAGCAACGTTCAATACTACAACTTGTTCATGGGATGTAACAGGTACACAACCTGCAGAACCATCTACGGAATGTTATGAAACGGCAACGTTTAATGATACCACTTGTTCATGGGATGTAACGGGTACACAACCTGCGGAACCATCTACGGAATGTTATGAAACAGCTACGTTTAATACTACAACTTGTTCATGGGAGGTAACAGGTACACAACCTGCAGAACCATCTACAGCATGTTATGAAACAGCGACGTTTAATGACAGCACTTGTTCATGGGATGTTACAGGAACACAACCTGCAGAACCAGCAACAGCATGTTATGAAACAGCAACGTTCAATGATACAACTTGTTCTTGGGATGTTACAGGTACACAACCTGCAGAACCATCTACAGCATGTTATGAAACAGCGACGTTTAATGTTACCACTTGTTCATGGGATGTTACTGGTACACAACCTGTAGAACCTTCTACAGCATGTTATGAAACAGCCACGTTTAATGATACCACTTGTTCTTGGGATGTTACGGGTACACAACCTGCGGAACCTTCTACAGCATGTTATGAAACGGCGACGTTTAATGATACAACATGTTCATGGGATGTAACGGGTACACAACCTGCGGAACCATCAACAGCATGTTATGAAACGGCGACGTTCAATGATACCACTTGTTCATGGGATGTTACAGGAACTCAACCTGCAGAACCATCTACAGCATGTTACGTAACGGCAACGTTTAATGATACAACATGTTCATGGGATGTAACGGGTACACAACCTGCGGAACCTTCTACGGAATGTTATGAAACAGCAACGTTTAATGATACAACATGTTCATGGGATGTAACGGGTACACAACCTGCGGAACCTTCTACGGAATGTTATGAAACAGCAACGTTTAATGATACAACATGTTCATGGGACGTAACAAATAACGGCACAGGTGCAACCTACTATAGAGATTCTGATAATGATGGGTTTGGAAACCCAGACATCTCAGTAGTTGATTGTACAACTCCTTTTGGATATGTAATAGACAACTCAGATTGTGATGATACCAATAACACTATTTATCCTGGAGCTCCAGAAATAGTTAATGACGGTATTGATCAAGATTGCAATGGTTCTGATTTAACAACATTAAATACAGATAACATCGATCTTGAAGAAATAATTGTTACACCAAATCCATTCAACAATAATGTCAATATAAAAGTGCCTTTAAACTTTAATAATAGTGAATTTAGTATTAGGGTATTTGATCTGAATGGAAGGCTTGTGATTGACAGAAAATATTCTAGTATGAATAGTCAAATAAATGTAAGTGATTTAGATAAGTTAGATCAAGCATTGTACTTATTCAAAATAGAAAATATAAAAACTGGAATAACAACCTATAAAAGATTAATAAAAGATTAACCTTAATGAACATGTAAAACTTAGAGCTGAATTATAATAAATTCAGCTCTTTTTGTTCAAAAAATTCTTCTAAAGAAAATAAAACAATAGTATTGAAAAATAGACAAAACCCAATCATATCATAAATTGCTTAAAATCAGGTTTTTACATATTTTAAGTGCATTTCATCGATTATTTTTACACTAAATCAGTATTACACGTGTATTTCGTCGTGTTTTTTTGCATTTCACGGAGTTCAAAGTTATATTTGGAACTTAAATGTTATCCCAAACCAAAATTAACCTATTATGAAAATAATTAATTTTTCATTAAAATACCTTTTACTAACTATTACCATAATCATTTCCTCATTCGCATTTTCGCAAACAGCGATATATGCTGAAAGTTTCGACTCTGGAACTGGAGGTTGGACAGACACTTCAACTGGAGCTTCTGGCGGTGATTGGGTACAAGGTACTGATGCTGATTTAGCCGGAGGTGCTACAGGCAGCTATTTTTATTCTCAACAATATGGTGGCGGTGGAAGATATAGGAATGACACCTATATTACAGCTACAAGTCCAGCAGTTGATTTAACAGGATATAATACTATCACATTAGATTTAGATGTATGGTACGATGTTGAAACTGGTTGGGATGGTATGAAAATGGAATACTCCTTAAACAATGGAACATCTTGGAGTGATTTAGGCACGGTAGCTAATACAAACTGGTATAATGAAACAAGCATTGATGCCTTTAATACAACTGAAGATGGATGGTCTGCGACAAATAGCGGTTGGGTAAGTAGAGATATAAACTTAAGTACTGAAGATATAGGGTTTGAAAGTGCAACTCAAGCAAGGATTAGAGTTATTTTTGCATCTGATGGAAGTGTTAATGATAAAGGTGTTGGTTTTGATGAAATTTTAATTCAAGGTTATCCAACAGCTTCTGGTCCAGAAATAAACATTCAAGGAAACGGAACCGATATTTCAGATGGAGACACAACCCCTATTATTGGTGATGATACAGATTTTGGGAATGTTGACGTAGCTGCTGGAACCAACCTAAATACATTTACTATACAAAATACAGGGACAGCTGCCTTAAATTTAACTGGAGGATCTCCGTATGTTACAATTACTGGTGCTCATGCAGGAGATTTTACATTAACTGCAAACCCTACAGCTTCAATAGCTGCTTCTGGCAGTACAACATTTACAATAACTTTTAATCCTAGCGCAGTAGGTTTAAGAACTGCTTCGGTTAGTATTGCTAACGATGATACTACGGGTAGTGAAGACCCGTATACTTTTGATATTTGGGGCACAGGTATTTCAGCTATATATTTTGAAGATTTCTCATCTGGCCCTGGTGGCTGGACAACAACTACTACAGGAGGCGGAACTGGAGCGTGGATTAACGGTACTAATGCAGCTCATACTGCAGGAGCAACAGGAGATTATTTTTATACTGAAAGATATACAACTGAATATAATAGTAACACTTTTATAATAGTTACTAGTCCTACAATAAGCACAGTCGGTTACACAGACATAACCTTTGATTTTGATGCTTGGTATAATACGGAAAATGCATATGATGGAATGCAAGTTGAATACTCACTTAACAATGGTACAACTTGGGCAGATTTAGGTGTTGTTGGAGGCAATTGGTATAATGATACCGATGTCGATGGTATTGCAAACAATGCTGATGGTTGGTCTGGAAATAGTGGAGGTTGGATTGCCAGAGATATGGATCTGAGCGCTTTTAATGCAGGTTTTGACGGAAACGCACAAGTCCAGTTTAGGTTTATATTCGGATCTGATGGGTCAGTTACTGATATTGGAGCTGCTTTTGATCAAGTACTAATTCAAGGAATCGCATCTACGCCATTTCCTGAAATAAATATTGTTGGTAATGGCAATAACATTAATGCTGGAGATATAACTCCTGTAATTACTGATGATACTGAGTTTGGCTCTATTGCTAATGCTACAACTTTAGATCATACATTTACTATTCAAAATACAGGTACTGGAACTTTAAGTTTAACTGGTGCCCCAGATGTAGCGATTAGCGGTAATGCTGCTTTTACAATCTTAACACAACCTAGTGCTAGTAGTATTGCTAGCGGTGGTAGCGATCTTACTTTTGTGGTTCGCTTTGCTCCTACTGTAGATGTTACAAATGTACAAGCTATTATTTCTATAGCTAATGATGATACTACTGGTAGTGAGGATCCATATACTTTTGTAGTGCAAGGTTCTTCTTTTACACCTCAACCTGAAATTAATATTACTGGTAATGGTAATAACATTGCAACTGGAGATATAACTCCGGTTGTAACTGATGATACTGAATTTGGTGCTATTGCAAATGCAACAACTTTAGATCATACATTCACTATTCAAAATATTGGTACTGCAACTTTAAACTTAACTGGTGCTCCTGATGTAGCTATTAGCGGTAATGCTGCTTTTACAATTTTAACGCAACCTAGTGCCAGCAGTATTGCTAGTAGTGGTGGTGATCTTACTTTTGTGGTTCGCTTTGCTCCTACAGTTGATGTTACAAATGTTCAAGCAACTATTTCCATCGCTAATGATGATACCACTGGTAGTGAAGACCCATATACTTTTGTAGTGCAAGGTTCTTCTTTTACGCCTGCTCCAGAAATAAATATAACTGGTAATGGTAATAACATTACATCTGGAGATATAACTCCTGTTGTTACTGATGATAGAGAGTTTGGTTCAGTAGCTATTGCTACATCTTTAGATCATACATTTACAATTCAAAATATTGGTACTGCAACTTTAAACCTAACTGGAGGTTCGCCTTTGGTAGATATTAGTGGTCATGCAGCTTTTACAATCTTAACGCAACCAAGTGCAAATAGCATAAATAGCAGCAACAGTCTTACTTTTGTAGTAAGGTTTTCACCAACAGCAGTAGTTACTAATGTACAAGCAACTATTTCTATTGATAACAATGATACTAGTGGTAGTGAAGATCCATATACGTTTGTAGTACAAGGTTCTGGGGTAGTTGGAAGTTCCGAAATAGACATTGAGGGTAATGGAACAATTATTACATCGGGAGACACCTCGCCTGCAACAGTAGATGATACAGATTTTGGGAATGTAAACACCCTTGCATCCGCTACACATACATTTACTATAAATAACACCGGAATAATTGCTTTAAATTTAACTGGACTTTTACCATATGTAAATATTTCAGGAACACATGCTGCAGATTTTTCTGTAACTGCTATTCCTTCTAGCTCTATTGCAGCAGGAAATAGTACAACATTTAATATCACTTTTACTCCTGGTGCCGCTGGCTTAAGAACTGCAACCATAAGTATAGCAAATAATGATACTAGTGGTAGTGAAGACCCTTATAATTTTGACATCCGAGGAACTGGTGTTGTAGGCGCATTATCTGCACCTCAACATACCATTTATTATGAGAACTTTGATGAAAACGATGGTGGATGGACAGCTTCTACAGGATCAACAACAAATTGGGCATATGGTACAGGATTAACTGCAGCATCAGAAACAGGAGAAGGAAACTACTGGTATACTGATACATACAATAATTATTCTAACAATGCTTACACAACAGTTGAAAGCCCTATTATTTCAACAATAGGTTATTATAATATGTTATTTAGTGCTGATATTCGCTATAATCTTGATCAAGATGATGATGATGGCATGATTGTAGAATACAGAAAAAGAACATTAGGTATTTGGTCTTCATGGACAATTCTTGGAGCTTCAGGTAGTGGTACTAATTGGTATGATGGTGCCGGAGTTGTTGATGCAATATCTGCTGGTTCAGATGGATGGACTGGAGATACAGCAACGAGTCAAGCCATAGCCAACTATTTTGAAACTGCAAGTATAAGCTTACCAGCTTCATTAGACAATTCAGCAGAAGTTCAAGTAAGATTTGTATTTGCTTCTGATAATGGTGCAACAGATGATGGTGCAGCGGTAGATAATGTTTTAATTTATGCAGACCCTATAATTGCTTTTCCTGACCCTACTATTGGTCCTGGATCAATGAATGCCAATTTAAAACTTTGGCTAAAAGCTACTTCTGAATCCGGAAGTATTGCTGATGGGACAGACATTAGTAATTGGTCTGATAGCGCTTTTAATAATGATGCCGATGGAATTACGGGAAACAGCCCATCTTTTAACGACAATAGTACAGATAATATTAACTACAACCCAGTAATTAGTTTTGACAGGTCTAACTCAGAATATATGAGAGGCAAAGGTGGCTATTTTTCTCACGACTATTTTGTTGTGATAAAATCTAATGGAACTATTGACAATGGAGCCGGTAATAGACAAGTACCTATTGGTGGTAGAGTTGCTAATGAGGCCCCACAAGTTGATGGTACAGGTTTAGGACTAGGAAATATTTCTCGAAGATTTGCTGACGAGGTTGTAGCACATATGTCTAATTCGGTTCCAACTTCACCAACTCCTGCTTCAGATTTACAATATGGTAAAGCAATGACTAGCACATCAGAAAGTTATACTGATGAAGTTATTATTTATAATATAAAAACAAACGCTACAGACAGTTCTACAGAAATCTATAAAAATGGTATTAGAATAGATGATATGGAAGCACAAGCTTATGATACTGGATTACCTGGATTTACTGGGAATTTAAATTTTTCAGAATTTTTAAATCAACAATATTATTTAGGTGTTGGAAGATTCACTTTAAATGGAAATGTTGATGCTTATGTAGATGGAAGAATTACAGAAATTATAAGTTACAATTCTAAAAATTCAGTTTTAGGTCAACAAAAAATTCAATCTTATTTAGCCATTAAAAATGGTGTAACATTACATGCAAGCGGAAGTATAACTGCTGATAGATTAAATGATGTAGATTATATTGACTCTCAAGGAAATGTTATTTGGGATACTTCGGTTAACTCTGGATATAATTATGATATTGCAGGTATTGGTAGAGATGATGATTCTGATTTACTTCAAAAACAATCTGCTAGTGAAAATAAATTTAGCGATGGCACAGGACCAACAAGTGGTTTTTTAACTATTGGTATAAATGATGTTTACGACACAAATAATACGAACATAAATACGAACCCTACAACTTTCAATGACAGAGAATATCTAGTATGGGGTAATAATGGTGTAGATCTAAATTTAGCAGCCACTTCTGTAGCTGTAGATATGAGTTCTGGTATATCTGGATTAACAACTCCTGTTTCATTTACAGCTATGCAACGTATTTGGAAAGTAGTAGAAACTGGAGGAGATATTCCTTCTTGTAAAGTTAAATTACCGCAAAATACTATTAGAAATATTACACCTCCAGGTAGTTTCTTAATGTTTATATCTGATACAGATGTATTCGACCCAACTGCAGACTATCGAGTAATGACTCCAGATGGGAGCGGTAATTTAGAGGCAGATTACAATTTCAATGGAACTAAATTCATCACTTTTGGATACGCTCCTCAAATTATAGTTGAACGCTCAGTTTATTTTGATGGCGCAGTAGATTATATTGATATTGAAGATAATATAGACTT
Organism: Algibacter sp. R77976; assembly: GCF_044594645.1. Classification (GTDB taxonomy): domain Bacteria; phylum Bacteroidota; class Bacteroidia; order Flavobacteriales; family Flavobacteriaceae; genus Algibacter_B. The sequence goes on along the minus strand of NZ_CP138989.1, from coordinate 2,235,862 downwards.
AAATACATCTGCTTTTACAATGTCTGCATGGATAAAAAGAGATGCAGGCGCTATAAACGCATCAATTATTTCAAAAAGAAATGCTGCTAATAGCGAAGGTTACGATTTTAGAATTAATGGTTCAGGGCATTTAGTATTCACCTTAAATGGTGTTGCCTCTACCCTAACCTCATCAGTTGCAATTCCTGAAAGCGAATGGCATCAAGTAGCTGTTATATACAATAGTGGAACTGCCACTTTGTATATTGATGGTGTTGCTGACACAACAGCTTCATCATTACCTGCTCCAGTAGCTACATCACAAAAATTTCTTATTGCTGCTGCAGATGGTTTCGACCCTAATACAACAGATTATTTTGCCGGTAACATAGACGAAGTTAGAGTTTGGGATACGGCTTTATCTGTGAATCAATTAAAATACATAATGAATCAAGAAATCAGTAATGATGCTACCTTAGCTTTAGAATATGGAGATGTAATACCTACTACTATTTCTAAAAATGAAATAAGTACAATTCCTTGGGCTAGTTTAGCTGGTTATTATCCTATGTCTGTTTACACGTATACAAATACTAATGACATGTCTGGAAATAATAATCAAGGGGCATTAAGAAATTTAAATACTGTTGATTACCAAACTGCTCCCCTACCTTACGAAACACAAGCTACTGGTATATGGGATGATGATGCTACTTGGTTAAACAATACAGTACAAACATTACCTAATTCACTATCTATTATTGATGGTACAACACCTATTGATTGGAACATAGTTGAAATAAACCATGATACTTACCTTGGAACTTCCTCAACAGTTTCTGATGTAAGAACTAGAGATTGTTCTGTTCAAGGGCTTATAATTAATAGTGGTGATTTACAAGTTAATGGTAGTACCGCTTCTAATACTGGTATAGGGCTAACAGTTACACATTATTTAAAACTTGATGGCACTATTGACTTAGAAGGAGAATCTCAATTAGTTCAAACTGATCAAAGTGATTTTGATACTGCTAGTTTAGGCACATTAGAACGTGACCAACAAGGATATTCGAATACATATTTATATAATTATTGGTGCTCACCAGTATCTCCTACTAGTAATGCTAATTATACAGTTGCAGATGTAATAACTAATGTTGGTTTCTTAACCTCTGGATATAATGGTTCTACGGCACCTGCAGTTGCAGATTATTGGATTTGGAAATACACTAACAGACCGAGTAATAACTATTCTGAATGGCAACACCTTAGAAGTACAGGATCATTATCCATAGGTGAAGGCTTTACGATGAAAGGCCCTGGTACTGCAACACCAGATCAAAACTATATTATGCAAGGGCAACCTAATAACGGTGATTTTGATTTATCTATTAACGCCGGAAACGACTATTTAGTTGGTAATCCATACCCTTCTGCATTAGATGCTGATCAATTTATACTAGATAACATTCATACTTCAGAAACATCTGACGGAACAAATTATGGAAATAATGATAGAAATGTTATTAATGGTGCCTTATATTTCTGGGATCACTTTGCAATTAATAGTCATAATCTATCTTCATATCAAGGTGGTTATGCTGTTTATACGCTAATGGGAGGAACTCAGGCAATATCTACTGATACTAGAATCAATGCAACTTACGCAACAGGAACTAAAATCCCAGAAAGGTTTATTGCTGTTGGTCAAGGCTTCTTTGTTTCTGCAGATGATGGTAGTGTTACTGGGTTAACTAATCCAATTGTAGATGGCGATCTACATTTTAAAAATAGTCAAAGAGTTTTCCAAAAAGAAATAGTTTCTGGAACTAATAGTGGTTCTACATTCTTTAAAACTGATAAAAAATCAAATAGCACTACAAGTGACGCCATTGATTCAAGAGAAAAAATAAGATTAATGTTTAATTCTCCTGATGGATACCATCGCCAAATACTAACAGGTGTAGATGCAAACGCATCAAATGGTTTTGATTTAGGCTATGATGCTTTTATAATTGAAGATAATGATGAAGATATGTATTGGAATTTAAATGATTCTAAACTAATAATACAAGCAGTTAACAATTTTAATCAAGAGCAGATTATACCTTTTAGTTTAAAAATTGCTAAAGAAGGCATAGCAGAAGTTAGTATTGATAACTTAGAAAATGTGGATAATTATAAAAACATTTACGTTCATGATACTGAATTAAACACCTATCACAACTTGAGAGAAAATGACTTTAGTATTTTATTAACTCCTGGAGAATATAAAGACCGTTTTGAAATTACATTTTCTAGTAATGCTTCTTTAAGTACAGAAGATCAGGAAGGAATAGATTTGCAAGTTTATTTTTCAAATGATAAAGAGAGCCTTATAATAAATAATCCGAAATTAATAAACATTAAAGCTGTAGAAATGCATAATGTATTAAGTCAATCTGTATTCAAAATAAGTGAAGATATAGATGAAAATCTAAATAAAAACTATATTGAATTTAAAATAAAGCAATTAAATGCTGGAGTATATATTATCAATCTAACAACAGAAAACAATACAATTTCCAAAAAGATTTTAGTTGAATAACTAAATGGTATTTAAATAAAACAATATTTACTCCAAATAAAAGACCTCTTTATGAAGCATATTGCTATTAAAATAATTATAATTTACGCTCTCCTTTTTAGTTTTAATAAAACATTTGGTCAGCTTCATGATAAACCAGTCTGTGGGCAAAATTTTAATTTAAACTGGACCACGAGTATGGTAAGCGAAGATCATTATTGGTCGCCTGGAACATTATCAAATACATATACAAATGTAGATAATTCAGGTACCGACGTTACTGTTACATTCACAGGAGAAACAAACACATTAGGCTTTTGGGGAGGAAACACACCTAAAGTGGGAACACAATCGAGTTATTTATACAAGGGGATTGATTTATTGTCTAAAGGATTTTCAGGAACTGGAATAACATGTACTATAACATTTAGTAAACCTATTTATGCTTTATCTTTTGATGTATACCACATAAACAAATGGGAATCTAATGGAGATAAATATACTTTTACAGGTAAAGATAAAGATGGAAATACCATTTACCCTGAATTTACTAATTCTCCTTCTCCTACTTACACTTCAGACGATAATACAGGTGTTGTAAATGCAACTACAAACTTAACCTCTGGGAACAATGCAATAATTGGTGTTAACTATACAAGTCCAAACCATATAAAAAGTATCTCGTTTTTATGGGAAGATTGTGATACATGTACAAACGACCAACTGCACGCAACGGGCTTAGGCAGTTTTAGTTTTTGCACACCTCAAACTATAGATTTTGACGGAACAGATGATTATATAAATAGTGAACCTTTTTTAGGAGGTAGATCTGACGTAACCATGATGTCTTGGATAAAATTAGATGAGGGATTTGTGGGTGGTGAAATCATGGGACAACGCAATTTTAGGTTATTTATAGATGCTAATAAAAAATTAAACGCCTTTATTAAACTAAATTCAGGAACAGAAATTAAATCTCCCGATACATCAACTTTCATATTAGAAGAAGACCTTTGGTATCATACTGCTCTAAAATTTGATGGAAATACAGGTACTACTTCTTTATACTTAAACGGAGAAGCTATTTGGAATTATACAGATAACAATTTAATTGGAGCCACTATTAATGATACAACTATTTGGAACTTAAATCATGATTTTGAAATAGGACGTAATGCGCTTGAAGAAAATAATTATTTTAAAGGAGCCATATATGAAAGTAGAGTTTTCAATAAAGCATTAACAAACAACCAATTACACCAACAAATTAACCAAGAAATTAAAAATAATAACGGAAACGTTCAAGGTACAGTAATTCCAAAAGATATTGATGATTTACTATGGAGTGATTTATTACTTTATTATAAAATGAAGAATTCTGATACTGGGTTTGTACCAGATAATTCTAATAACAATAGAGTTGGTAAACTAAATAACATGTCTGTATTTCAAGAAAATCAAGATTTTACAGCCCCTTTGCCCTATGAAACAACTAAATCTTGCGATGGAAACTGGAACAACCCTAAAAATTGGCTATATGGAGCGCAATGGGATATTAGTAAAGTAATACCAGAGCATTCCATAGTTAAAATTAATGGGAATTTAGAAGTTAATTCCGATATTACTACTGCTGGCCTTATAATTACCAAAGAAGGTATATTAAAAATAAATCCAGACTTTGCACTTGTTAATTCTTGGTATTTATTGTTAGATGGGCTATTAGATTTGCAAGGTGAATCTCAATTAATACAAACAGAACATAGTACTTTAAACAAAATTAGCTCAGGAATCTTAGAAATATCCCTTCAAGGAACTGCAGATAATTTTACCTATAATTATTGGTCATCTCCAGTAGGAAAAACAAATAATTCAACAGTTAATAATAGTTATACTGTAAAAGATATATTTACAGACATTAGCTTTATAGATGAAGGTTATAATGGAATTATCTCGCCACTATCAATTGCAGATTATTGGATTTGGAAATACGCCAATAATTTAAGCGACAATTATTCATCATGGCAGCATGTAAGAAGTTCTGGGAAAATAACTCCTGGTGAAGGCTTTACTATGAAAGGCCCAGGTACTGGAACTATTTTAGATGAACAAGAATACACACTTCAAGGCAAACCAAATAATGGTAACATTAGCATACCAGTCTTTGCAGGAAATGATTATTTAGTTGGTAACCCATACCCTTCTGCAATAGATGCTATAAAATTTATTGAAGATAACAAATCAACTAAAGAAGGTGAGGGATCTATAGATGGAACACTTTATTTTTGGAAACATTGGGGAGGTGGATCGCATGTAGCAAGCGATTATCAAGGCGGATATGCAACTTACTCCCTTTCTGGTGGTGTTCCTGCTGCCGGAAAAAGTATTGATGGCAATATTGTTTCTACTGGAGGTTCTTCAGATGAAGTCCCAAATAAATATATTCCAGTTGGACAAGGTTTTTATGCAACTGCAGCCAATAACGGAACTATTAATTTTAATAATGCACAACGTGCTTTTTATATTGAAGAAGACTCGAACAATACTCCTCACAAAAATAATAATTCTAACGACAAAACATCGAATAGTAATGATGTAAGAATGAAATTGAGAATAGGTTTTAATTCTGTAAATAAAATACAAAGACAATTATTAATAACTATAGATGAAAATGCAACTATAGGTCGCGATTGGGGCTATGATTCTAAATATATTGATACACAATCAGATGATATGTATTGGTTAATAAATAACGAAAAATTCACTATTCAAGGTATTAACGAAATAAACGAACAAACTATTATTCCTTTGGGAATGCATTCACAAACAGCAGGTCTTAATACTATAAAAATTGACGATTTAGAAAATGTGTCTAACGAGTTTGAAATTTATTTACATGATAAAGACTTAGGTATTTACCAAGATTTAAAGAAAAATCAATATGAAACCTATATTGAAGCTGGTCAATATTTAAATCGTTTTGAGATTACATTTTCCAAAAACTCAACCCTAGATGTTGAAGAAAATGAAAACAAACAAATTGAAGTATATTTTTCAAACGAAAAAAATAGTATTGTTGTAAATAACCCAGCTTCAAAGTATATAAAAACTGTAGAAATGTTTAATATACTAGGGCAATCACTTTTTAAATTTCAAATTAATACTAGTAAAACTAGTTTAACATATAGCGCTAATCAAATTAAAGCTGGTAATTATATTTTAAAAATTGAAACTGAATTTGGAATGATTTCTAAAAAAGTATTTATAAAATAATTAGCTAAGTAGGTCTATAATATTTATTAAACCCAACTCTATTTTTACTTAATGTTGCTTTTAGCATTGTATAAATGTTAAAGAATTTTGTTTTTTATCGTGTTTTTATGCTTTTTATCGTGTTTATTTAAAATTAAACAGTATATTAGCGGCGTAAACAAGTATTATTAAATAACAAATACGCACATAAAAAACGATAAATTGTACTACTACCAAGTATTAGTACAAATACAATAAAAGTATTAATAGATTAAATTAATTATTTGAGTTAGTCACTTTAAAACAAATTACTCCAAATCTAAAATACTCTTCAGGTCCTAAATTGACGTTTGGGACTTTTTTATTTTATAAGATTTACTAAAGCTTCAAGCGAAACTTTATCTTGCTCACCAGAAATCATATTTTTTAAAGTATAAGTGTTCGATTCAATTTCTTGATCACCAACTAAAACAACAAAGGGAATATTGCGCTTGTTTGCATGATTCATTTGTTTTTTCATTTTAGCAGCATCTGGATATAATTCTGCATTAACGCCTTGAGCACGTAATTGCTTTATAGCTTTTAAACTAAACAAAGCTTCTTTATCTCCAAAATTGATAAATAATACCTCAACATTTTTTGTTACCGTTTCTGGGAATAAACCTAATTCTTCAAGTACCAAATAAATACGGTCTAGGCCAAAGCTAATACCAACACCACTTACATCTTTCATTCCGAAAATTCCAGTTAAATCGTCATAACGACCACCGCCACCAATAGAGCCCATTTTAACTTGCTCTGGAGCAGAAACTTCAAAAATCGCACCTGTATAGTAGTTTAATCCTCGGGCCAATGTTACATCAAATTGTAATTTTGCCGTTGATAATCCTAATTCAGTAATTGCAGCATTAATAAAACTTAATTCTTCAATACCCTTTTTACCTTCTTCAGAACTATTTAATATATCTTTTAAGCTTTCTATTTGCGATTCAAAAGAACCAGACAACGTAAATAAAGGTTGTAATCTAGAAATACCATCTTCAGAAATGCCTTTAGAGCGCATTTCTTCTTTTACCTTCTCCTCGCCTATTTTATCTAGCTTATCTAAAGCCACAGTAAAATCGATAAGTTTATCGCTTGCTCCAATAACTTCGGCTATGCCAGAAAGTATTTTTCTATTATTTATTTTTATGGTAACGCCTTCCAATTTTAAGGCTGAAAAAACCGAATCGTATAATTGTATAAACTCAACTTCTTGCCAAAGCGATTTACTACCAACCACATCGGCATCACATTGAAAAAACTCTCTAAAACGTCCTTTTTGAGGTCTATCTGCCCGCCAAACTGGTTGTATTTGGTAACGCTTAAAAGGAAACTCTATCTCGTTTTGGTGTTGTACTACGTAGCGTGCAAATGGGACTGTTAGGTCGTACCTAAGAGCCTTTTCTGATATTTTTGAAATATGAGTTTTAGAATCTAGTATAAATAACCGAGCACATCTTAATAAAATAATTTTTCTACTTTTATTCTTAAAATCATCATTTAATGGCAATGATATAGAAAAATCAATTTCCTTTATATTTATAATATAATCTTTAATTTTTCGATAATAATCCTCATTATTTTCATAACCTACTTTCAATTCATAATCAATTGAATCCTCAAAAGTTCCGCTATCATTATTTAATGATTTATCTAAATAATTATAAAATTTTTCTAAACCATGTAATGTAACGGCATCGTCCATTCTTAGAGATCTATAAAAATCACCAGAATTCAAAATCTTAAAAATCAATCGATCACCTTCATCACCATATTTTCCCATTAAGGTATCCGAGTTTTCAAAACTTGGTGTTTCAATAGGTTGAAATCCAAATGATTCAAAAGCACCGCGAATGGTATTAAAAATATAATTTCGTTTTGCTACTTGTTCTGGATTAAAATCTCTAGTTCCTTTCGGGATGCTTGGTTTCTGAGCCATATTTATGCCCGTGAAAACGGGTATCTTTTTTAATGAATACTACTTTAAAAGTGGATTCCGCATCACGTGCGGAATGACAAAAATAATTAATGAAACTGGTAATGCTAGCTTTTTATGTAGAAAATAATTTTACACAGAGATTCTCAGAGGTTTCACAGAGATACACGGAGAAAATTAGTATAATTCTATTTTACAAAATTTTCTAATACAACAAAAAAGTAAAATATTTAAACCCTAATTGACTGCAAACTGCTACTGAATACTGCGACTTTTCACTAATTTATTAACTTATAAAAATAATTATACAATTCACCCTTAGTTATAGAAGCGCCTTGTTCTATCATTTTAAACTTATCTAAGTTTTTATCTTCAGAGTATTCTTTATCGGCTTGTAAAAACTCAACATTTTCATCCATCAAGTTTTCACGTAGCCAATCATAACCTTCTTGGGTAGTTATATCAACATCATTTTTTAAGTTCACTACAATAGCATGCATTTTAGTATCTTCTAAATGAAATAAATACATGTGTTGTGGTGCAAAATGTTCTAAGTATTCAGCTTTGTTTAAAGCACCTTCCCAAATTAAATCGCTAAACACGTCTAATTCCATTTCGGCTAAATCGGGCTTGTTGGTTTTTAAATTTGTCCACTCATCTGCAGTTATAGATTGTGTTGCCAAAAAATTGATAAATTCTTGGTGTAACTCTTCGAATTGTTCTTTCGTAAGTCTTGAATATTTCATGATATTTTTTTTATTCTCGAACCAACGAGAATTATACTTTATTTTTTAACATTTAAGCTTGCTGCTGCGGCAAACGGTCTATCGGTAGCGATAACATCAATGCCTAAATTCACCCATTTTTGATACAATTCATCGCCCTTTGCTTGAGCTTGCTTATCTAAATTCCCTAGGGTTCCCAATGTACAGGTAATTCCTAAATCGTGTAGTTTTTGGTATAGTGCTGTAGGAGATAATCGAGTTCCTGTAAAAGCCATCATATTTTCTGTTGGTATTTCAGAATGTAATAACCAATCTAGCTCTTCTTCATTCCTTGCTGACACCGATAACATTAAACCAGGTGCTGCTTTATAGGCTGCATTAGCTTGTTTCATGTTATAAGTAATAATTACAGATACATCATCGGCGCCAACTTCTTTAACCAGAGCAACTACCTGCTCTACCGATACACTTTTTTTAATATCTATAGTTAAAACAACATTGTTTGCCTTTGCCCACGCTAAAACATCTTTAAATAAAGGTATTTTAAATGTAGTTTCGTTACCAAAATCATCTTCTAAATTATACTTTAGTAACTCTTCGTACGTATAGTTTGTAATATTGCCTTCTCCTGTGGAGGTTCTACTTATACTATTATCATGCATTAAAACCAACACATTATCTTTTGTTTTGGCAACATCTATTTCATAAATAGCGGTAATACTGTCGTTAATATACTTTAATGTTTCTAAACAGTTTTCTGGATAATTTTTAATAGACTTCCCGCCTCTATGCACACTTATTACAGGTGTTGTTTTAGCTTGGTAAGCAAATTTACTTATCAATACAGATTTATTACTTTCTGAAGATTTATCGGTCTTTTCTTTACACGAAAAACTCGCTAAAAGAATACAAATTACTACTATATATTTCATATTACACATAAAAAAAGCGCCCCTTAGTTAAGGAGCGCAAATTTAAGAATATATATCGTCTTATTTTAGAAAATATAGCGTAATCCTACTTGAGCTTGCCACCTAGAAGCTAAGCTAGAATCGAATCCAAAGGTTGTTTGTTGATCTCCATTAAAAGAATAAATAGGATTTTGAGTACGATCTGCCTCATAAACGTTAGGATCTGGGTTAGCATCTGGAAAAGTTACACCAATGGGTTGTACACTATTTGGTTGTTGAATGATTCCCCAATCTGAATTTAATAAATTACCAATATTCAACACATCGATACTAAATTGAATGGTATTTGTTTTATCTCCAGAAACCTTAAATTTATAATCTTGTAAAAATTTAAGATCCCATTTACCTCTCCAAGGCGCTAAAGCCCCATAACGCTCTGCATATTCCCCTCGTCTATCGCTTAAATAATCATCTTGAGCAATGTAAGCCTCTAAATCTGCCGCATCACCAGCAGTTGCAAATTGCATTTGCGTAATTTCGGTTGATGTTGGAATATAAATTAAATCGTTAATTCCAGATCCATCTCCGTTTATATCGCCACCATAGGTATAGTTAAAACGCCCACCTTGTGCATATTCAAAAAATGTAGAAATTGTAGTTGACCATTTGTCATTACCATAGTTCCATTTTTTACTAGCTACACCAATAAAACGGTGGGTATCTCCATATTTTGAATACGATAACACATCGTTATTTACATTTCCTACTGCAGGATTACCAGCAAATGCATCACTTGTAATTTCTGCTTCAATAGAGTTAACATCTTTAGAATTTAAATAACTATAAGCTAACATGGTATACAACCCATTTTCAAAAGATTTTTGAGCTTTTAATGAGGCATTCCAAATTCTTCCTTTATCCGAATTTGTAAAAACAAAAGCGCCATCACTAGGGTTTCCATCAAAAGTTAGAATATCAGCAGCTGTATAAATTGGTCTATTATCCACACCTTGTAAAGTTCCTGAGGGTGTTGATAATCCCCAATGCTGAACATGAGCTCCATTAATATCTTTTGTATATGAAAGGTCTGTTGTTAAAATCAATCCGTTTTCAAGTTTTTTATCAGCACCAATATTAGTACGCCAAACTTGTGGATATTTATAATCTGGATCTACAGCTTGTAAAAAGAATGCATCTGGTGCAGCAATTTGATTACCTAACCAAACAAATGGGAAACGACCAGTAAATAATCCTGAACCGCCACGAAGCTGAAACGTATCATCTCCATTAACATCGTAATTAAACCCAACTCTTGGAGATACTAACCAATCGCTACTAGGCATTTGTGTATTATCAATAGTTACAGACTCTCCTGTATTTGGGTCCTCATATTGTACATCTGGTAAAACAAAACCTCTATCAATAACATCTTGTGCTTTTTCAGCAGAATCAAAAAACATGGGTTTATCGAAACGTAAACCATAAGTTAGTTTGAATTTTTCATTTACATTCCATTCATCTTGAACATAAAAAGATAATTGTCCAACATTAGTTTCAGCTAAAGCCCAACCTTCGCCATCTGGCACAGCATTATTTGCATTAAAAGTGGCTTGAGGACCAGCAAAATCATAACTTGTAGCATCGAAACCACTAATATCAACAGATCCAAAAAGATCAAAACCATAACTCGTTAAGTTGAAAGAGTTATCGAATTCAAATTTTTCAAAAGCAAAACCAATTGTAAATGTATGATCGCCTTTAAAAAAGTTTAAGTTATCAGATAATTGAAATACTTTTTGATCTAATCTATTATGAACTGAAAATGGCTCATGACCAGCAATAATATAGTTTGAACCATCTTTGGTTATGTTGATAGATGGTGCTGGTGTTGAAAACGGATTTCTATAATCGTTAAAGTGCGTATAACCAACTTGCAACTTGTTTGATGATGTTTCTGAAAGTGTCGAATTTAATTCTAACTGTACAGATTTAAGCTCGTTATGTTGCTCGTAACCAGAATTTTGAAATTGTAAAGTATTTGCACTCGGTCCTCTAAAAGTAATAGCGGTTGGGTGCGCTGGTTTTTGTTTTGATGCATTTAAAAAATTATAAATTACAGCTAAACGGTTATTATCATTAATATTCCAATCTATTTTAAAAATACCTTTAGTAGACTCAGCAGCATGAGTGAACCCTTGGTATTCACCAGGATCGTATCCTACAGCTAATAATGCATCTCTAACTGCAATTAAATCGCTTTCTAAAACTCTAGACTCACTAATACTTCCAGACCCTGTGTTTGGTGTCCATCCATTAGTTCCTAAATCGTCACGCTCATCTTTTTCAAAGTTTGCAAAAAAGAATAATTTATTTTTAACAATTGGCCCACCTATACTCATACCATATTGTGTTTGGTTTAAATCTGGTCTTGCAACATCTTCACCTTTAATTTTATTTCCTGTCATAGATTCATTTCTAGTAAATCCATAAACAGTTCCATGAAATTCGTTAGTTCCACTTTTAGTTACGGCATTTACAGAAGCCCCTGTAAATCCAGATTGTGTAACATCGTAGGGCGCTGTAGATACTTGAATTTGCTCAATAGCATCTAATGATACAGGTTGTGCATCTGTTTGTCCCCCAGGAGTTGCTGCATCTAATCCAAATGGATTATTAAAAATAGCACCGTCCAAAGAAAAGTTATTAAATTGATCGTTTCTACCACCAAAGGAATTACCACTAGCAGTTGGCTCAAGTCTAGTAAAATCTGATGCCGATCTTGATATGGTTGGCAAACGTGTTAATTCTCTTCTACCAACACTTGTTTCGGCTCCAGTACGATCACTGCCAAAAGTTCCAGTTCCTTGATTTGCTTGAATCATTACAGCATCAAGCTGCTCACTATCACTTAACATAACAATATCAATATTTTGTGTTTTACCTAAAGTTAAAAACACGTTGTTAAATGATTGCTCTTTGTACCCCACAAAACTAATTGTGATTGAATATGGTCCTCCTACTCTTAAATTTAATAAGTTAAATCGTCCATCAATGTTTGAGGCAGCTCCATACTTAGTACCTGTTGGCGTATGAACAGCAATAACATTAGCACCAGGAAGTGGTATTGAAGTCTCGTCTAGAATTAATCCTTTTATATTTGATGTAGTAACTTGTGAAAAAGCCGTTAAACCAATCAATAAAAAGAAAATTAAAATGTACTTTTTTTTCATTTTGAATAATTTATTTGAGTTAGTCATATTTGGTATTATATACGCATAACACCTATTCTTACAAAAATAGTACAAAAAAAAGCCACTCTAACGAGTGGCCTATTATTATTTAAAGCTTTTATTAACTAATTGTTAACTATGCTTGAGCAATAACTTCAAATTCTAAATCAACTGATACTTCTCTATGTAAACGTACTACAGAAGTATATTTACCTAAACGCTTAACAGTAGTAACTGTTATGAATTTTTTATCTATTGATTGTCCTTCTTTTTCTAAAGCAGCAGCTACATCAATGTTGTTTACAGATCCAAATAATTTGTCTCCTGTTCCAACTTTAGCTGGTATTTTAATTTCTAATGCTTTAATTGCTTCTGCAATTTTGTTAGCATCATCAACTATTTTCTTTTCTTTAAAAGCACGTTGCTTTAAATTTTCTGCTAAAACTTTCTTTGCAGATATAGTTGCTAAAATCGCTTGTCCTTGAGGAATTAAAAAGTTTCTACCATAACCGTTCTTAACTGTTACAACATCGTCTTTAAATCCTAAATTTTCAACGTCTTGTTTTAATATAAGTTCCATTGTTATCGGTATTTTATTTTAATAAATCTCCTACGTAAGGCATTAATGCTAAATGACGCGCTCTTTTTACAGCTACAGCCACTTTTCTTTGATACTTTAAAGATGTTCCTGTTAAACGACGAGGTAAAATTTTACCTTGCTCGTTAATAAAACGCATTAAAAAATCTGGATCTTTGTAATCAACATACTTGATTCCAGTTTTTTGAAACATACAATACTTCTTAGCCTTGTTTGTATCAATATTAAGCGGTGTTAAATATCTAATTTCACCGTCTTTTTTTCCTTTTGATTGTTGTTCTATTGATGACATAATTAAGCTTTTTGTTTAAGTTTATCTCGTCTTCTCTCTGCCCAAGAAATAGCATGTTTATCTAACGCTACAGTTAAATAACGCATAAAACGCTCGTCACGTCTAAACTCAACTTCTAAAGGGTTAATTACTTCGCCAGGAACAGTGTACTCAAATAAATGATAAAAGCCACTTTTCTTGTTTTGAATTGGGTAAGCTAATTTCTTTAGTCCCCAATCTTCTTTTGATACCATCTTAGCGCCGTTAGAAACAAGAAAATCTTCGTATTTCTTTACTGTTTCCTTTATCTGATCTTCAGATAAAACGGGATTTAAGATGAAAACAGTTTCATAATGATTCATAAAAATCGTTTTTATTGTTAAAAATTGGCTGCAAAAGTAGTAAATACATACATATAAACCAACAATTATTTTAATGATATTTTCAACTTAGAAAACTTGTTAATATCTCTTCGTTAGATTTTGGCATGAATTTGGCAATTAATAATATATTTACGATAAATAGTTAAAATTCATTTTGTTAAAAAAATGTTAAAATAAGCATTTAAACGATGTTTTTTGGTTTTTAACCGAATTATTCGTACTATTGTCGATATCTTAACCGAAATAATATAAATGTTATGACTTTAAACTGTGTAGTAGTAGACGATTCAGCAATACAACGTCTCTCTATTGTTAAACTTGTAGAGAATCACCCCTCTCTTAACTTAATAGCAGAGTACAGTAGTGCTTTAGAGACTAAAAATGGTTTAAATACGCATCAAGTAGACTTAATTTTTTTAGACATTGAAATGCCAGTGCTAAATGGATTTGAACTTTTAGACGTATTAAACAACAAACCCCAAATTATCTTTGTAACCGGTAAAACCGAATATGCTTTTAAAGCATTTAATTACGACGCTACCGATTATTTACATAAACCAATTACAAGAGAACGTTTTAATACTTCTGTAGATAAAGCTTTAGAACAGCATAGACTGACTTTAGACTTTAACGAAGAAGAAGGTGAACATATTTTTGTAAAAAGTAACCTTAAAAAACGTAAAGTATATATTAAGGACATTAAGTGGATTGAAGCCCTTGGTGATTATGTAAAACTTGTTACAGAAGAAAACAGCTTAGTAGTACTTTCTACAATGAAATCTTTTGAAGCTGAATTACCTGAAGGGAAATTTTTAAGAATTCATAAATCTTATATCGTGAATCTTGATAAGATTGACAGATTTAACAGTAAAAATGTTGAAGTTGGCGCTTACGAAATTCCTTTAAGTAGAAATAAAAAGACCCAATTAGTTGATGCCTTAAATAATATTTAAGAACCACACCACAAAACTAAATTAAAAGTTATCGACATTTAGAATTACCCTAACAGACCGAAAATCTTTTATACTCAAGAAGCTATTATTAATTTTAATAATGGCTTCTTTTGTTTTTGCTAACGACTGTTGCTTAGGAATCTTTACCAAAATATTTTTATGAAACTGATTTCTAATTCTAGCAATTGGTGGTGATTCTGGACCAAGAACATGCTCTTTAAATACTTGTCTTAACGATTTAGCAAACCAAATAGAAGCAGTTTCTACTCTATTATAATCCTTATGCTTTAAGGTTATTTTTATTTGCTTATAAATTGGCGGGTATTTAAAATTATAACGATCATTCATTTGCTCGTTAAACATATCTATATAATTATTGGTAGATACTTGTTGTAATATGTTGTGATACGGATTATAAGTTTGTATTAACACCTTGCCACGTTCTTCGGTTCGCCCTGCCCTACCAGAAACTTGCTGCATCAATTGGAAGCTACGTTCATGAGCTCTAAAATCTGGAAAATTCAGCATACTATCCGCATTCATGATGCCAACCAATTTTACATTTCTAAAATCTAAACCTTTGGTTAACATTTGTGTACCAACCAAAATATCAATTTCTTGCTGCTCTAAAGCTGTTATTATTTTTTCGTAACCGTATTTGCCGCGTGTGGTATCTAAATCCATTCTTGCCACATTATAATCTGGAAATAATAGCTTTACTTCTTCTTCTATTTGCTCTGTACCAAAACCTTTATTATCTAAATCTTGACTACCACAAGCTTCACAGTTTTGCATCATAGCAGCGTTATAACTACAATAATGGCAACGCAATTGGTTCCTGTATTGGTGATACGTTAAACTTACATCGCAATTAGGGCATTGTGGCGAATGCCCACACGTTTTACACTCAACAATAGGAGAAAATCCGCGACGGTTTTGAAACAATATTATTTGATGTTCTTCCTTTAAGGTTTCAGCAATTTCTTCAATTAGTCGATCGCTAAAATGACCTTTCATGCGTTTCTTTTTCTGCTTATCCTTTATATCAACCAATTCAATATCTGGCATCAATACGTTATTATAACGCTGTGTAATTTCTACAAAACCATATTTATTTTGCTTCGCATTAAAATAACTCTCTAAACTTGGCGTCGCCGAACCCAAAAGCGTTTTGGCTTTGTGTAAATTAGCTAACACTACCGAAGTATCTCTTGCATGATAACGTGGCGCAGGGTCAAACTGCTTGAAAGATTGCTCATGCTCTTCATCTACAATAATTAAACCCAAATCACTAAACGGTAAAAATATAGATGAGCGCGCTCCTAAAACTATTTTCGCTTTCGCGGAATTGTGTAGTACATTATTCCAAACCTCAACACGTTCATGAACTGAGTATTTAGAATGAAAAACAGCCACCTGCTCTCCAAAGTAATTCTGAAGCCTTGTAACTAATTGAGTGGTTAAAGCTATTTCTGGAAGCAAGTACAACACTTGTTTACCCGTTTTTATAACATCCTCAATAAGCTTAACATAAACCTCCGTTTTTCCTGAGGATGTTACACCATGTAACAAGGTAACTTGATGTGTTTTAAAAGTATCGTTTATCTGATCTAAAGCTGTTTTCTGATATGCATTTAACCTTTTAGAAGCCTCAGTTTCTTCACCCGAATATTCCACTCTATCGGTTTGAATATGGTATTCTTCAAGTATACCTTTATCAATCAACGATTTTATAATGGATGTTGATGCAGCACTTTCTTCAGCTAAATCTTTAACCTTCACAGGTTTTTTGTTTCTAGCAGAAATCATAAATAAAGTCATCACAACTTTTCGTTGCTTAGGTGCTCTACTTAATTCTTCTAACAAATTTTGAAGTGCATTTTCAGATGAAAAATTAGCATGCAACTTAACATATCGTACTAACTTAGGCTTGTACTTTTCATACACTTCTTCCTCAACCGAAATAGCTTCTTTTTCAATTAATCGTTTTATAACTGGAAGCACATTCTTTTTATCAAGAATATTAGAAACATCATGAATCTTTAATGATGACTGATGATGTAAGGCTTCATAAACCAAAAACTCATCATCTTTTAAAATAGATTCATCAAAAGCTTCAACTTTATTTTTTGAAATAACAGTTTCGCTTTCTAAAATAAAAGCACTTGGTAACGCTGCCCGCATCACATCACCTAATGTACACATGTAATAACTTGAAATCCATTGCCACAATTGCAGTTGTTTCTCATTTACAATAGGTGTTTCATCTAGAATTTGCTGAATCTCTTTAGCTTCATAAGCCGTTGGACCATTGGTGTGAATATTATAAACTATACCCGTATAGATTTTAGACTTTCCAAAAGGAACTGCAACCCGCATACCGACCTTTAAAAATTCAGCTTCAGCACTAGTTATGCTATATGTAAATAGCTTTTGAAGTGGAATAGGAATTATAACATCTATAAAATGCAAGCTGTATATAGTTTAGTTTTATAAAAATGAGTTAATTATAACGAATCCAATATTGTGTAAGATATAAAAACGCAATATAGCCACGAACTTGAAGCTTGCCTGTTTCTTTATCTAGTTTTATTCTACATCTATATTCTTTACCATTTTCTGCATCGAAAATGGTTCCGTGCTTATAATATTCTCCATCCTTTTCCAGGTCTTTAATAATTTCAAAACCTAAAATGGGCTTATCTTTATAATCACCTTCACAATTCTGACAAAGGGTTTTCTCATCAAACGGCTTTAGTATTTCTATAACTTTACCAAACACTTTACCATTCCTTTTATAGATTTCTACAATCGATTTATTTGCTCCTGTTTCATCATCTACTGTTTTCCATTTTCCGAAAATACCCTGAGATTGCACAGAGAACGATAAAAAACAAATTAGCATTAAACAAAAATTGTTCTTCATAATTAAACATTTTTTCTAAGCTTATTTAATGAGGCATTAAGCTCGTAACCTAGCAAAAGTATATTTGCATTTAACCACAAATAAAGTAATAAAATTAACAAGGCACCTATAGAGCCATATAATTTATTATACTGCCCAAAGTTTTCGATATAAATACCAAACAAATATGAGGTAAGTATGATTAACAATGTTGTAAACAAAGCACCAATAGAAAAGAATTTAGAATTCCGCCCTTCTCTAGTTCCAAAATAATATAAAGTAGCAGTAGCAATGTAAACCATGACGACAAAAAATAAATATTGCACAACGTTTGTCCAAAACACACTACTAGATTCTACTTGATAACCTCTATCCTCTAGTGCATGCAGCAGTCCTTGAACAACATAAATCTGGATATACCCTAAAACTATAATTGTTATTATAAGTAAAAAAGCTAAAATTAAAGCAATACCCAATGCGTATATATATTGTCTAAATACGTTACGTGTTAATTGCTCATGATAGGAGTTTTCAAAACCAGAAAACACAGCATTTACTCCATTTGCCATTAAAGCCATAGATAAAACAAAAACAGAAGATAATAAACCTCCGCGTTGAGACCCATCTATATTTTCAAAAATATTCTCGAAGAAAAAATCGGAAGTACTAGGTGGTAAAAAAGATTCTAAAAATTGCAGGAATTCTATTTTAAAATCATCAATTGGTACATAAGGAATGATAATTAAAACGAATAATAAAAACGGAAATATTGCCGTAAAAAAACTAAAAGCAATAGCGCTAGCGCGTGTAGTTAAAGCGCCTTTAACAATACCGGTAATATATAAAACTAATAAATCGTAAAACGATAACCCCTCAAGACCTGGCAATTTTAGTTTTTTGCATAATCGCACCAAGATATTAATCACAGGGATTTTATCAAGTTTATCATCAAGAGATTTATTCATTAATAATTTGCCTTTTTCGTTCTAGCAAAGTTATTAAAATAAAGGTTGTCTATTAAAATTAAAAAGTACTTATGTCTCTTAAAGTTACTTTACAGCTTTTAAGCTTAAGTCCATATTGTGAACAGAATGCGTTAGGGCTCCAGATGAGATATAGTTTACACCACACTCGGCATAATGTCTAATAGTAGTTTCATTTATATTTCCAGAAGATTCTGTTAAGCATTTATCCCCTATCATTTTAACAGCTTTTCTGGTATCTTCATAATCAAAGTTATCTAGTAAAATTCTATAAACACCTTCATTATTCAAGATTTCTTGTACCTCTGTTAAATCTCTAGCCTCGACCATGATTAGCAAATCTTTTTCAGTTTCCTTTAAATATTGCTTTGTCATTTCTACGGCTTTAGTAATACCTCCAGCAAAATCAATATGGTTATCTTTAAGCATAATCATGTCATAAAGAGCAAACCTATGATTTTCACCACCACCAATTTTAACAGCCCATTTTTCTAAAACACGAATACCTGGTGTGGTTTTTCTTGTATCTAGAATTCTGGTTTTTGTACCTTCAACTAAATCAACAAACATTCTGGTTTTTGTTGCTATAGCACTCATACGCTGCATAGCATTTAAAACGGTACGCTCTGCTTTTAAGATAGACTGAGATGGACCTTCTACATACATAACAATATCGCCGTAGGTTACCTCTGTACCATCTTCAATACGTATATCAAGCTTCAAGTTTTTATCAACGTAAGCAAACACTTTTTTAGCAAAATTAACACCGCCAATAACTCCTTTATCTTTAACTAAAAGCTTAGCTTTACCTCTTGCATTTGCAGGAATACATGCCAAAGAACTATGATCACCATCACCAACATCTTCTCGTATGGCATTTTCAATAATCATCTTCACTTCTGTGTCAAACTGCTCTTGTGTTATCATAATATTTTGTTAGTTAATCCGAACAAAAATAAGAAATAGATTTACTAAATTAAATTTTACAATTATGAATTTTTTAAATTTTTCTTATTTAAATGTATTATTCATAAATTCGAAATAGTAATTTTGCTTTTATGACTATAAAGCTTATCACCATCGGCAAGACTGATAATAAACAACTTACAACCTTAATTGAAGATTATATTAAGCGTTTAGGCTATTATATTAAGTTCTCTTTAGAACCTATTCCAGACATTAAAAATTCTAAAAATTTAAGTGAAGCACAACAGAAACAGAAAGAAGGCACTCTTATTTTAAACAAACTAAACCCTACAGACGCTTTAATTTTATTAGATGAAAATGGAAAACAATATGATTCTGTTGCTTTTTCTTCGTATTTACAAAAGCATATGAATTCTGGAATTAAGCAATTAGTTTTCGTTATTGGAGGACCTTATGGGTTTTCTGAAGAAGTTTATAAAAAAGCAAATGGGACACTATCAATATCAAAAATGACATTTTCCCATC
The DNA here is from genome assembly GCF_044594645.1 of Algibacter sp. R77976. Taxonomy (GTDB): domain Bacteria; phylum Bacteroidota; class Bacteroidia; order Flavobacteriales; family Flavobacteriaceae; genus Algibacter_B. The sequence continues at coordinate 2,215,679 of NZ_CP138989.1, read as the reverse complement.
AAATGATTCGCTTATTTTTTATAGAACAACTCTATAGAGGATTCACTATTTTAAGAAACGAACCTTATCATCATAGGTGATTTGTAGGTATAAATTATAACTCGGATGTATAAACTAAAAGAGGATTGAATACTAGTATTCAATCCTCTTTTTTATTTTGTCAACTGCGTTGCGTATTAGTTATTTTTAGTGTGTTTTAAAAACCTCTTTACGTTTTTTAAGTTGTCGATCTAAATCACTTATAGTTTCTCTTACCGAAACTTCAAAATTACGTTCGTTAGAAGTTGCAAAAATCCTTGGCCCGGGCAAACTTAATTCGATTTTACATATTTTACCATTATTATGGTCTTTTTCATCTTGCTTAAAACTTACAGAAGCATTTATTAAAAACTCATATCTGTTAAACAATTTTTCTAATTTCTCTTTTGTGAAAGCTGAAAGTGTGTCACTTACATCTACTCCTACATACTGAATGTTTACTGTCATATCCGTTCTCGTTTTAATGTTTAAATTCTACCCTAATATACAAGTTTTTTAAATAAACTAAAGCAACAAAAATCATAAAATGAATATAAATTTTTATTTTAAAAATTAAACACACTCTATATCATTTAAAATCAATAAATAGTACTTTTGAAATATAAAAACTAATCTATGCAACTCGTTTTCGCTACCAATAATTTAAACAAACTTAAAGAAGTTCAGGCGCTAATTCCATCAAACATTAAACTACTAAGTTTAAAAGATATTGGGTGTTTTGAAGATGTTCCAGAAACACGAAACACAATAGAAGGTAATGCAACCCAGAAGGCGGAGTACATAAAAGAACAATATGGTTTTGATTGCTTTGCCGATGATACTGGCTTGGAAGTTGGAGCTCTTAATGGTGCTCCAGGAGTATATTCTGCCCGTTATGCTGGAGAACAACGATCTACTCAAGATAACATGAACAAGTTACTTGAAGAATTAACCAGTAAAACAAACCGAAACGCGCAATTTAAAACCGTTGTAGCACTTCACTTAAATAATAATCTGCGAACATTTACAGGAATTTGCAAAGGCGAAATTACTAAAACCAAACATGGCGATAAAGGTTTTGGCTACGACCCTATTTTTAAACCAAACACCTTTAATGAAACATTTGCTGAAATGGATTTAAGTTTAAAAAATAGCATTGGACATAGAGGAAAAGCAATAACCAAACTTGTAGAATTTTTAAAATCCATATAGCCAAAAAAATAGTTAAAAAAAATAAATTTCGGGTTGGCTGTTAATATTCTTTATGTTACTTTTAATCTATGACAGAGGAAGCTATAGAAAAAGAGAATGCAGCCATTGCTAAGGCCTACAAAGAGTTATTAAAAGTTAGTTACACAACACTTTCTGATGATGATAAAAAACTTATTCGTAGTGCTTTTGAGGTCGCCTTAGATGGTCATAAACACCAACGTAGGAAATCTGGAGAAGCCTATATTTTCCATCCATTAGCTGTAGCAACAATTGTAGCCCAAGAAATTGGCTTAGATGCTACCTCTATTGCAGCGGCCTTGCTTCATGATGTTGTAGAAGACAGTCCAGATTATGAATTAAAAGACATTGAAAAAAAATTCGGCAAAACTATAGCCAAAATTGTTGATGGACTTACAAAAATATCCTCTCTAAGTAAAGAGAAAGATATGAATGTCTCTTTGCAAGCAGAGAATTTCCGTAAAATGCTTTTAACTCTTAATGATGACGTTAGAGTTATCATTATTAAAATAGCCGACAGACTTCATAATATGCAAACTATGGATTCGATGCGAGCTGATAAACAAATCAAAATAGCATCTGAAACCCTATATATTTATGCGCCACTTGCTCATAGAATTGGACTTTACAATATAAAAACCGAATTAGAGGATTTAGGTTTAAAATATACAGAACCAGACACCTATCATGACATTTATGACAAGATAACTGAAAGCAAAGAAGAGCAAGATGAATATATTAACCAGTTTAGTGATGTTATAAAAAACTCTCTAGACAAAGAAAATTTAAGATATACAATAAAAGGAAGACCAAAGTCAATTTTTTCTATTAGAAAAAAAATCATTAATCAAGGCGTGTCTTTTGATGAAGTTTACGATAAGTTTGCTATCAGAATTATTTACAAATGTGATGCAGACCCTCAAAACGAGAAGTTTTTAGCTTGGAAAATTTACTCAATTGTTACAGATCATTTTAGACCAAACCCTATCCGATTACGCGACTGGATTTCATCTCCAAAATCAACAGGATATGAAGCTCTACATATTACGGTAATGGGACCAAAAGGGAAATGGGTTGAAGTACAAATACGTAGTGAACGCATGCATGAAATTGCAGAAAAAGGTTATGCAGCACATTACAAATACAAACAAAGTAGCGAGAAAGAAGATAATTTAGAAAGTTGGATTAATAGGTTACAAGAAGCTCTTGAAAATCCGGATATGAACGCCGTAGACTTTGTTGAGCAATTTAAACTAAATCTATATTCAAAAGAAATTTTCGTTTTCACTCCTGGTGGCGATTTAAAATCTTTACCCAAAGGAGCCACAGCTTTAGATTTTGCTTTTAATATCCACACAGAGGTTGGCATGAAAACTCGTGGTGCTAAAGTAAATGGAAAACTAGAACCTTTAAGTCACGAACTAAAAAGTGGAGATCAAGTAGACATTATAACTTCTGAAAGTGTTAAACCAAATCCAAATTGGCTAGACTATGCTACTACTGCGAGAGCTAGAAGTAAAATAAAATCGGCTTTAAAAGAAGATAAAAAATTAATTGCTGAAGATGGAAAAGAAATACTTAGACGTAAACTAAAACAATTAAAAATTACGCTTGATGAAAACTCTGTTAACGAAATGGTTAGTTTTTTCAAGCTTAAAACGAGTCTCGATTTGTTTTATAGAATTGGTCTTGGTTCGATTGATAATACTATGCTAAAAAGCTATGCTTCCTCAAGGAGTAATGCTTTAATGAGTTATATCAAGAATAAAATTTCTAGAAAACAAACCATTTCAAAAGAAGACATAGCAAAACAAGAAATTACATTAAAATACGACTCAGTAGTTTTTGGTAATGAAGAAGAAAAACTAGATTACAAATTAGCTAATTGCTGTAACCCAATACCAGGAGATAAAGTATTTGGGTTTCTAACTGTTAACGAAGGGATTAAAGTTCATAAAAAAAACTGCCCTAATGCAGTAAGTCTACAATCTAATTATGCTTACAGAATTATGCCTGCAAAATGGATTGATTCTTCACAACAAGAATTTCAAGTTAAAATTGAATTAACAGGAATTGACCAAATTGGATTAGTAAATAATATAACTAATATTGTTTCAGAAAATATGCTTGTAAATATGAAAAGTATAAGTTTTGAAAGTAACGGTGGGCTTTTTTCAGGAAAAATTAATGTCGTAGTTAAAAATAGTACCATTATAAAAAAGCTTTTAGAAAAACTTAAAAAAATTAATGGTATTGATAAAGTTAGAAGAGTATAAATAGACTGTTTTAAGTAATAAATTTATTTTTTTTCAGAAACTTAAATTGTTAACTATTTGTTTAATTTTCAAACCATAGTCTAGCTATACTTAAAAATTCAGACTTAAATTGTTTCAAAATTTAGTTAATAAAATTCCAACATTATATTCTAAACGGTCTACAAAAAAAGTGTAAATTTGCGACGCAATTATGGACGAAAAGGCAGATTCAAAAAATCAAGAGATTGTTAAAAGTGTATTCACTAGCTTTTTAGAAAGCAACGGGCACCGCAAAACCCCCGAGCGATATGCCATACTACAAGAAATTTACAACAACAAAGATCATTTTGATATAGAATCCCTATATCTTAATATGAAAAACAAAAAGTATCGTGTATCTCGTGCAACACTTTACAATACAATCGAACTACTTTTAGAGTGTAAATTGGTTAGAAAACACCAATTTGGTCAAAACCAAGCGCATTACGAGAAATCTTATTTCGATAGGCAACACGATCATGTAATTCTTACCGATACTGGAGAAGTTATAGAATTTTGTGATCCTAGAATACAATCAATTAAAAAAACTATCGAAGAAGTTTTCGATATAGAAATTAATAACCACTCACTCTATTTTTACGGAAATAGAAAATCAACAACTAATAACTAATTTATTACAATGGCAGTAGATTTACTACTTGGACTACAATGGGGAGACGAAGGCAAAGGAAAAATTGTTGACGTACTAACTTCAAACTACAATATTATAGCACGTTTTCAAGGTGGCCCAAATGCGGGACACACTTTAGTTTTTAATGGCAGAAAACATGTACTACACACCATTCCTTCTGGGATATTTCATGATGAAGCTACCAATTTAGTTGGTAACGGCGTGGTTATAGACCCTGTAATATTTAAAGGTGAACTTGACAAATTAGAAGAACAAGATGTTGATTATAGAAAATCTTTAATGATTTCTAGAAAAGCACACATCATTTTACCTACACATAGGTTACTTGATGCTGCAAGTGAAACCTCAAAAGGAAAAGCCAAAATTGGATCTACTTTAAAAGGAATTGGCCCGACGTATATGGATAAAACCGGTAGAAACGGTATTCGTGTTGGTGATTTAGAATTAAGCGACTGGAAAGAACGTTACAGAGCATTGGCAGATAAGCATGAATCTATGATTGCTTTTTACAATGTTGAAATAGAATATGATTTAAAAGAATTGGAAAATGAATTTTTTAAAGCTGTTGAAGTTTTAAAATCTTTAAAATTTATTGATTCTGAAGAATATATATATCAGGCTCAAAAATCTGGACAAACTATTTTAGCTGAAGGTGCTCAGGGTTCTTTATTAGATATTGACTTTGGAACGTATCCGTTTGTAACTTCTAGTAACACAACTGCAGCTGGAGCTTGTACTGGTTTAGGCGTTGCCCCTAATCAAATTGGCGAAGTATTTGGAATTTTCAAAGCCTACACAACACGTGTTGGTTCTGGACCATTCCCTACAGAATTATTTGATGAAGATGGCGCAACTATGGCCAAAGTAGGTAACGAATTTGGTGCTACTACTGGACGCCCAAGACGTTGCGGATGGTTAGACTTAATAGCCTTAAAATATGCATGCCAAGTAAATGGTGTTACACAACTTATGATGATGAAAGGCGATGTACTTTCAGGTTTTAAAACCCTAAAAGTTTGTACAGCATACAAATATAAAGGGGAAGTTATTGAGCATTTACCATATAACATAGAACCTGAAAATGTTGAGCCTATTTATACTGATTTTAGTGGATGGAACGAAGATTTAACTGAAATGTCTGAAGCCTCTCAAATGCCTAAAGCACTTATCGAGTATATCGAGTTTTTAGAAAAAGAATTAGAAATTCCTATTACCATTGTATCAGTAGGACCAGATAGAAAACAAACTATTTTTAGAAAATAACTTTTTTAAATTATATCAATATAAGAAAACGCTCCAAACATTTTGGAGCGTTTTTTGTTTCAAAACAATTATACTTCATATTAATCGTTATTTTTGCTATAAACAATCTTTATTTTGAACAAACAACAAGTTATATTTTTCATGCTCTTATTTGGTTTTGTACTAACAATGAGTTTGCATGCCCAGTCTACAAAAAAAATCAAAATTGAATATGCAGGTAAATTAACAATTGATGAAAACAATTATCCTGGAGCAAAAGTTTTAACCAGAGATGATGCACAACAAGTTCACATAGAACATAGCGGAGCTAATATGTGGTGCGATAAAGCCATTCACTACAGTAAAGACAATTTTATTGAAGCTTATGGAAATGTTATTTTAAAACAAGGGGACACCATTAATATGACTTCACAATATGTTGAATATAGCGGCTTAACCGAATTAGCTTTTGCTAGTGGTGATGTGGTTATGACAGATCCAAACTCTACCATTACTTCAGACACGCTTTATATGGATAGAACAAAACAACAAGCCTTTTATAGAAGTGGTGGTACCGTTGTTAAAGATTCTTCCGGAACTATTACTAGTAAAATTGGCAGATATTATATGGATCAAAAAAAATACCAATTTGTCGAAGATGTTATTTTAGTTAGTGATGAGTCTACCATAAATTCAGACTACTTTGATTTTTATTCAGATACAGGGTTTGCTTATCTTTTTGGCCCTTCAACCATAACAACAGAAGAAAGTAAAACGTACTGTGAAAAAGGATTTTATGATACTGAAAACAAAGTTGGTTATGCCCTTAAAAAGGCAAGAATAGATTACGACAATAGAATTATCGAAGGCGACAGCTTATACTTTGATAATAATAAAAGTTTTGCTTCTGCTACAAACAATATAACGGTTACGGATACTATAAACAAAAGTATTATAAGAGGGCATTATGCCGAAGTTTTTAAAGAAAAAGACTCCGTATTTATTACTAAACGTGCTTTGGCTATTACTGTTCAAGAAAAAGATTCGGTTTACATCCATGCCGATAAAATTATGGTTACTGGAAAACCTGAAAATAGAATTATTAAAGCCTATTATAATGCGAAAATTTTCAAAACCGATTTAAGTGGAAAATCAGATTCTATTCATTCAGATCAAAAAACAGGAATTACCAAGTTATTAAACATCCCTAGGCTTTCTAAAGGAGATAAGTTCTCAGTAGTACGCAAACCTATTCTTTGGAATTTAGAAAACCAAATGACTGGTGACACTATTCATTTACTTTCCAATAATGAAACAGAAAAAATAGACTCGCTTCTTGTTTTTGAAAACGCCTTTATTATAAGTAAAGATACGATTAGTAAAAATGGTTACAACCAAATAAATGGCAAACGATTGGTTGGTTTATTTGATGATGAAAATCAGTTAAAACAAGTTGATGTAACAAAAAATGCGCAATCCATTTTTTATGCAAGAAATGACAAACAAGAACTTATAGGTATTGATAAATCTAAATCTGGAAGTATTACCATTTTATTTTCTGAAGGAGACATAGACGAATACACACGCTATAATCAAATTGATGGGAATTTGTTTCCAGAATCTAAATTCCCCGAAAAGGAAAAATTTCTAAAAGGTTTTGATTGGCGTGAGGAAGAAAGACCTAAAAGTGTTGAAGATTTATTTAAAGATGATCCGCCTCTAGAACTACCAATAATTAAAGGTTTGGATGATTATATACCTCAAGAAGATTTCTTTGATGAATCATTAAATGAAAGAATTAATGCGTCTAAACGAGTTTATAAATTCAAAGTAAAAGAAGCAAAAGAGGTAAAAGAGGTAAAAGAAGTAATAAATTTAATCGTTTATGAAAATGAGTTTGAAAACCCCAAATGGGGAAAAAATAGTTTAAAAGTAAACCCTAATGCGACAACTGCACCGAATAATCAAATGGTTGCACATAGCATTGAAGCTACAGCCAATAAAAACGGATACATAAATCAAGCTATTGATCGAGTTTCTGGTGATTTCAAGTTTTCAATTTGGTTAAAAGGAAAAGGAAAGGTTAAAATACAAATTCAAGAAGCAGCAAAAGATTACACAAGTTACAATAACCTAATGATTAATTTAACGAACAATTGGAAGCAGTATCATGTTATTGCTAAAAAGGAAAACGACGGAAGCAGAATGAGATGTGTATTAAGTGATATTGGAAAAGAAGATAAGGTATATATATGGAAATCTAATTTAGTAGAAATACAAAAACTACCATCGCAAAAACAATCACTTAAAACCAAACCTAAAAATCTTCATAATTAATTTAAGAATAAGAGGAATGATTTTTAATTGTTTTTTGAAATCTCAAAATCTAGCTTCAAGAAATTGAACTCATTAATCTCAATCCAAAAGCGGAATTAGTTCAAATAACAATTTAGAACACTTGTTGTCAAAACTTTTCGAAATTGAGTTTCACTAATAATAAAAGAATAAATGAAATCTGATTTCATAAAATACCAAGCACAAACAACGCCTCACCCGCTAGCAATGGAAATTTCCCATGCTACGGGATCTTACATATTCGACACCAATAATAAATCTTACTTAGATTTTGTAGCTGGAGTATCTGCATGCCCTTTGGGTCACAATCACCCCAAAGTTGTAGATGCTATAAAGAAACAATTAGATAGTTACATGCATGTTATGGTTTATGGAGAATACATTCAAAAGCCAGCATTAGAACTCACCAAACTATTAGCAAAACATTTACCAGAATCTTTACAGAAAACGTACCTAACTAATTCTGGAACCGAAGCTATTGAGGGTGCATTAAAATTAGCTAAACGCGCTACCGGGCGAAGTGAAATTATTGCAGCCAATAAAGCGTATCATGGTAATACCATGGGAGCCATGAGTGTTATGGGCTTTGAAGAACGCAAGCAAGCTTTTAGACCGCTTTTACCCGATGTAAAATTTATTGATTTTAATAATGAAGATCAATTAATTCAAATCACAAATAAAACAGCATGTGTCATTCTAGAAACTATTCAAGGTGGTGCAGGTTTTATTGAACCCTTTAATGAATACCTCAAAAAAGTTAAAGCAAAATGCAATAAAGTTGGAGCACTTTTAATTTTAGACGAAATACAACCTGGCATTGGGAGAACAGGTGAACTTTTTGGTTTTGAACATTACAATTGCATTCCAGATATTCTTGTTACCGGAAAAGGCCTAGGTGGCGGTATGCCTATTGGTGCTTTTACAGCATCAAGTGAATTAATGGATTTACTTCAAGACCATCCAAAATTAGGACATATTACAACTTTTGGAGGGCATCCGGTTATTGCAGCTTCTGCCTTAGCCACATTAAAAGAAATTACAGAAAGTAATTTAATTCAAGAGTCTTTAGAGAAAGAACAACTGTTTCGAAAACTTTTGGTGCATCCTTTAATACAAGAGATTAGAGGAAAAGGATTAATGCTGGCATTTATTACACCATCTGCAGAAGTAACAAATTCTTTAATTTTAAAATGCCAAGAGCGTGGATTAATTTTATTTTGGCTTCTTTTTGAACCTAAAGCAGTAAGAATAACTCCGCCTTTAACCATCTCTAATGATGAAATCAATAAAGGATGTCAAATAATTATTGATGTTTTAGGCGAAATACAACATGACAAATAACTACCTAACACACTATTAATCAATACAAAACACCTCAATACCTCATAAAATAGGACAACTGTTGATTACTTTGTTAAAAACAATTATTGAAAATCCCACAGTAAAGCAAATAGAAGCTTAAATTTATTCTTGTAAAAACTTACAAAAGCGCTTATGGAGTTTAGTCATAATGACAACAACAATTTGCCTCTTACCAAGTTTGAATCGATGTTAAAAACTAATCATGTTTTGTTCTTCGACTCAGAGGAATTCGAAAACATTATTCATCATTACCTTAACCAAGGTAAAATTGCCTTATCTAAAAAAGCCATTAAATTGGGTTTAGATCAACACCCAACATCAATTAACTTAAAACTTTTTAAAGTCGAAATTTATATTTTTGAAGACAAGCTAGATGAAGCTGATATACTTTTAAATCAATTATACAATCTAGACCCTAATAACGAAGAAATATACATCCAAAAAGCTAATATCTTTTCAAAGAAAGACAATCATGAGCAAGCTATTGACGTTCTAAAGAATGCCTTAAAACTTACTGATGATGTTGTAGATTTATATTCACTTATTGGTATGGAATATTTATTTCTGGACCAATTTGAAAATGCTAAAACATACTTCATGAAATGTTTAGAGGTAGACATAAATGATTATTCAGCATTATATAATATTATCTACTGTTTCGAATTTTTGAATCAAAATGAAGAAGCTATTTCTTATTTAAATACATTTTTAGATAAAAACCCATATTGCGAAGTTGCATGGCATCAATTAGGTAAACAATATTTTGCTTTAAAAGATTATAATAAAGCATTAACAAGTTATGATTTTGCAATTATATCTGACGACACATTTGTTGGTGCATACCTAGAGCGAGGTAAAGTTTTAGAACAACTTAAGCTATATCAAGATGCCATAGAGAATTACACAATTACCTTAAAGTTAGACGAGCCTACTTCTTTTGCATTATTACGCATTGGTTGTTGCTATGAGAAATTAGAAAATTTCGAATTAGCGCTTCAATATTATGATAGAACGGTTCACGAAGACCCGCAATTAGATAAAGGTTGGATAGCAATAACAAAATTTCACAATAAAAAAGGAGACTATCAAAAAGCATTATTTTTTATAAATAAAGCTATAAATATTGACTCTGAAAATATTGCTTATTGGAAATTATATTCTCAAATTAATCAGCGTTTAAAATTTTATGAAGAAGCAGAGCGTGGTTATAAAAAAGCTATAGAATTAGGAAACTACGAACTTAAAACTTGGTTATCTCGTGGCGATTTATTAATAAAACTAGGTGAACCAAAAACGGCTATTTTAAATTTTGAACAAGCTATAGAATTTTACCCTGATAACGCCGAATTAGAATATAGATTAGCAGGCTTATATTTCACTTTAAAAGACTTTGACAAAGGCACTTTTTATCTCAAAAACGGGTTCAAGCATAATGAAGATTATAGCTTCATTATAGAAGAACTCTTCCCTAGAGTATCTAAAGATCAACTCGTAAAAAAGATACTTAAACAAAACTAACAACAAGTAAAGGTTGCTTACTCTTTTATTTGTTTTTTTTTAGTTGTCAATTGTATACCTTTGGTTTTCGTAAAAAAAGATTACTATGCAAAGAAGTCTCAAAGATTACTTAATCATTTCATTTAAAGGATTAGCAATGGGAGCTGCAGATGCTGTTCCAGGAGTTTCTGGCGGCACAATCGCTTTTATTTCTGGGATTTACGAAGAGCTTATTTCTACAATTAGTAATATAAATGGATCGCTTTTTAAAACACTTTTTAGTAAAGGGCTAAAAGCATTTTGGCAACAAGCCAATGGCAATTTTTTGTTGGCTTTACTTTCAGGTATTATTATCAGTTTCGTCTCGTTTATGAAACTTGCAAAATATTTACTTGAGCACCATCCTGTTTTAATTTGGTCATTCTTTTTTGGACTAATCGTGGCCAGTATTTATTTTGTTGGAAAACAAATTACAAAATGGAATTTAGTTTCTATAATAGCACTAGTAATTGGGGCTGGTATTGCATTTTACATAAGTAAGTTACCATCCTTGGGAACTAATGATAATCCTTGGTTTTTATTTTTAGCAGGCTCAATTGCTATTTGCGCCATGATTTTACCAGGTATTTCCGGGTCCTTTATTTTAATTATTCTTGGTGCTTATAAAACACTTAGTAATGCTATTCATGATGTTGATATTAAAAAAATCATAATCTTTGGCACAGGTGCACTTATAGGGTTATTAAGCTTTAGCCATGTATTAAAATGGCTATTTAAACATTACCATAATGTAACATTAGCTTTGTTAACAGGATTCATATTTGGATCTTTAAATAAAGTTTGGCCTTGGAAAAACACTTTAACTTGGCATACCAATTCAAAAGGCATAAAAGCACCATTAATGCAAGAAAGTATTTCTCCTTTTTCTTTTGACGGTGATAACCAATTTATGTTCGCCTTACTTTTAATGATATTAGGATTTTTAACTATTTTTATTCTTGAACGTGTAGGATCAAAAAAATAGTAATGGAAAGCACCAGAACTTTTACCGACAAACTTTTTCTAATCTTAAAAGGATTAGGTATGGGCGCTGCGAATAAAGTTCCTGGAGTTTCTGGAGGTGTGGTAGCTTTTGTTGCTGGGTTCTACGAAGAGTTTATTTATTCACTCAGAAAGGTAAATAAAACAGCTTTCAAATTACTTTTTAACGGACGTTTTAAAAGTTTTTACAATTACATTAATGGTCGTTTTTTAAGCTTACTGTTCTTAGGAATGATAGTAAGTTATTTTAGCATTTCAAAAGTATTAGATTATCTCATCAAACAATACGAGCTTTTTGTTTGGTCTGTATTTTTCGGGATGATTATTGGTTCAATCTATTATATAAACAAAGATTTTAAAGACTGGAAATTCAAAACATACATCTCACTTGCCATAGGTATTTTACTTGGCGTTGGTGTTAGTTTTTTAAATCCCGCTAAAGAAAATGATAACCTTTGGTTTGTTTTTTTCTGCGGAATTATTAGCGTTTCTGGCATGACATTACCTGGGTTTTCAGGATCATTCATCCTAATTATTCTTGGAAATTACGTTTTACTTTTAGTTGATTCTGTAAATGCACTATTTGATTCATTTTCCGAAATAATTAGTGGTGATTTTAGTTTTATTAGTAATTCAGAACGCATTAGAATGTTAAAGGTCTTGGCCGTATTTACTTTAGGATCGGTAACAGGTTTGGTAACATTCTCCCATGTATTAAGTTATATTTTAAAACATTATAAGAGCATAACACTCTCAGCAATAATTGGTTTTATTATTGGCTCATTAGGTGTGGTGTGGCCATGGAAAGAAACTATTTATAAACTTGATGAAACAGGGCGTGTTTTATTAGATTCAAGGGGAGAAATGGTTATTAAAAACTATCAGCGTTTTATTCCAGATTTAAATACCGAAACTTATTACGCTATTTTTTTCATTATCCTTGGAATTGCTATAGTTTTGGCTTTAGAATGGTACGGACAAAAAACAAGAAAAGTAACATGAACAAATTAGGATTATTAGGTAAAGATATTTCATATTCATTTTCAAGAACATATTTCAAAAAAAAGTTTGAAGATGAAGGTATTGATGATGTTTCCTATGAAAATTTTGATATTGAAAACATTAATTTATTTCCTTCAATCATAAAAAACACAAAAGGCATTAAAGGGTTAAACGTCACTATTCCATATAAAGAACAAGTTATTCCTTTTCTTGATAAAATCAATAAAAAAGCAAAAGCTATTGGTGCAGTTAACACTATTAGAATAACTAAAAAAGGAAAATTAGTAGGTTACAATACAGATTGTTATGGGTTTAAAAACACATTAAAACCCTTTGTAAAACCACATCATAAAAAGGCTTTAATTTTAGGAACTGGTGGTGCAAGTAAAGCCATTGCTTATTCGCTAGATGAAATGGGCATAAAATATAAATATGTGTCTAGAACTTTAAAAGATGGTGTTAGTTTTACATATGATGCATTAACAGAAAAAGATGTTAAAGAACACGAAATTATTGTTAATTGCACGCCATTAGGGACATTCCCTAATATTGAAGATTGCCCTAACATTCCATATGCTGGAATAAGCAAGAATCATATTTTATTCGATTTAATTTACAATCCTTCAGAAACTAAATTTCTTCAACAAGGCAAACAAAATAAAGCAACAATAATCAACGGATTGAATATGCTGAGACTTCAAGCAGAAAAATCTTGGTCTATTTGGGATATAAAATAAAACAGTTCATAGGGCTTTGTAAATACTTTACTTGTTAGTATCTTTAATGTCGAAAGTAATTTTGACGAACCTTAACATTTTTAAAAAATGTCTGATATTAACATACCTCAAGAAGAAGACGGAAATAAAGAAATTAATGCTACTGAAAATTCCGCAGAAACAACTGAAAATCAAAACTCTGAAGACACTTCTAATACTACAGAAGCGGCAGATGAGTCTGTTAAAACACCTGAAGTTGTTGAAGAACACGATGAGGTTATTAATGAAATAGAAGAATCTAACGCTGAAGACGCCGAAGACGAAGGCAACAAAGATAGACATACCATTGAAGTTAAGGCTTATGATACCATGTCTTTAGAATCTTTAGCTATAGAGTTGGAAAAGCTTATTGAGAACGAAAAGGTACAAGCTATTAAATCTCATGTTGATAATATTAACGCTGAGTTTAAGACTAAGTTCCAGGCATTAGTAGATGAAAAAAAGGAGGATTTTATAAATGATGGAGGTAATGAAATAGACTTCTACTACAACTCTCCGGTACAGAAAAGATTTAAAGAAGCCTATAGAGCTTATAGAAAAAAGGTTAATGCACATTACAAAAGTTTAGAGCAAAATTTAAAACAAAATTTGGCTGACAAGCTTGAAATAATTGAAGAATTAAAAGGCTTAATTAATGTTGAAGAAAATATAAACACAACATACAAGCATTTTAAAGAACTACAAGAACGCTGGAGAAATACAGGTCCTATTCCAAGAGATAAATACAATAATGCATGGAATAGCTATCACCACCATGTCGAGATTTTCTATGATTTTTTAAATATTAATAGAGAGTTACGCGACTTAGATTTTAAGCACAATCTAGAAAAGAAATTATTAATTATAGAACGTGCTGAAGAATTAGCACAAGATGAAGATGCCATGCGTGCATTTAGAGAGCTTCAAGAACTCCATAAAATGTGGAAAGAAGAACTTGGACCTGTGCCTAGAGAGCACCGAGAAAGTATTTGGGAACGTTTTAAAATTGCTACAAAAACTATTAATGATAAACGTCAAGTTTATTATAAAGAGATAGATAAAATCTACGAGAAAAACCTTGAACAAAAACTTGAGATTATTTCTAAAATTGAAGATATAGCAACACAAGACACAAACTCTCATGGTTCTTTACAAAAGAAAATTAAAGCTATAGAGGAATTAAGAGAAGCTTTTTTTAGTGCTGGTAAAGTACCAATAAAAGTTAATGAAGCTACTTGGGCAAAATTTAAAGATGCCGTAAGATCGTTTAACAGAAAGAAAAATGCCTTTTATAAAAATCTTAAGAAAGATCAATTCAAAAACCTGCAACTTAAGCTAGATTTAATAAAAATTGCTGAAGACAATAAAGAAAGTGACGACTTTGAAGCGACAACACCTTTGATGAAGAAAATTCAAAGTGATTGGAAAAAGATTGGTCATGTTCCAAGAAAAGACAGCGATAAAATATGGAAGCGTTTTAAAGCGGCTTGTAATGAGTATTTTGATAGAATTCATGCGAAACGAAATGCTGCTAGCGAAGAACAAGTTGAAGCCTATAACAAAAAGAATGAATTCTTAAAAAGCTTAAAAGATTTAGAACTCCCAACGGATAAAGAAAAAGGTATTGAAACCATAAAGGAGCAAATTAAGGAATGGCAAACTTTAGGTCGTGTACCTAGTGACAAACGCTATATTGATGGTAAGTTTCAAAAAACCATTGATGGTTTATTAACAGATTTAAAAGTTGATAAAACGGAGGCTGAAATGATTAAGTATGAAAACAAACTTGATAGCCTTAATGATTCTGACGATAAAAGAAACTTAGATAATGAGCGCAGTTTTATTCGTAAGAAAATTGACGAAGTAAAAGGACAAATTAATCAGTTAGAAAACAACTTACAGTTTTTCACTAATGTTAATGAAGATAATCCATTAGTCAAAGAAGTCCATACGAATATTAAAAAGCATAAAGATGCTTTAGATATTTGGAAAGCTAAACTTCAAAAGATTAAAAAACTATATTAATTAGTTGTTATCTGAAAATAGTTAACTGAGAATGAGGCTGAAAACTACATTTTTTTAGCCTCTTCCCAAAACACATCCATTTCTGCAAGTGTCATATCTTGTAGTGGTTTATTTAAACTTTTTGCTTTGCTTTCTAAATATTGAAAACGCTTAGAGAATTTTTTATTAGTGCGCTCTAAGGCATTTTCTGGGTTAATATTTAAAAACCTAGCATAATTGACCATTGAGAATATAACATCACCAAATTCGCTTTCCATGTTATCTTGATTGCCAGATGCTACCTCAACTTTAAACTCGTTTAGCTCCTCCTCTACTTTTTCCCAGACCTGTTCTGGCTTTTCCCAATCAAAACCAACACCAGCTACTTTTTCTTGAATTCTATTTGCTTTGACTAAAGCAGGTAAACTTTTTGGAACACCTTCTAAAACACTTGTTTTACCTTCTTTTAGTTTAAGGTTTTCCCAATTTCGTTTTACGTCTTCTTCATTTTCAACTTTAACATCGCTATAAATGTGCGGGTGTCTGTGTATTAGTTTATCGCAAATGGTGTTACACACATCGGCGATATCAAAATCTTTGGTTTCGCTTCCTATTTTAGAATAGAATACAATGTGCAACAGCACGTCTCCTAACTCTTTTTTAACCTCCTCTAAGTCGTTATCTAGAATAGCATCACCAAGTTCGTAAGTTTCCTCTATGGTTAGGTGGCGTAAAGTTTCCATGGTTTGCTTTTTATCCCATGGGCATTGCTCCCGTAACTCATCCATTATGGTTAGTAATCTATCGAAAGCTTTTAGTTGATTTTGTCTAGAATTCATTTGTTTTGTTTTTGTAAAAATACAATTTTGATTATGTTGAACTGGAATTATACTTGTAAAAAAGTGCTTGACTTTGTCAGAAAAAAAACGACAAATTCGTTTAGCAATCGATAAAGTTCATTGAAACGGAACTTTATCTTTGCATTGTACAACATTTACGAAAAATAGAAACATTATAAAATGAAATTTACCTAATGACGTAATTATTGATTTTATATGCAAAATAAATTTATATGTCATGTAGTATATGCCTTAACATTTACAGCACTATACAGGATAGTCTAAATCACTAAACACTTTATATTTAACAATAAATTACTGATTATTAATAATTTTTAAAAAAATCGATTATTAAAATGACTAAGCTTTTAACTTTATTTTTAGCACTATTTCTCGTATTAAATGGCTACACTCAAAACTCATTTGTAAAAGGATATTATATTAATAATTCCAATGAAAAAATAGATTGTCTAATAAAAAATGATGATTGGTTAAATAACCCAACTAACTTTAATTATAAAACTACTGAGAGTTCAGAACAAAAAACTTTGACTATTAATCAGGTCAAAGAATTTGCTATTTTAAACAAATCAAAGTATGTAAGGCATACCGTTAATATTGATAGATCTACTAATATCATAAACGATATGGATTACGATAAAAAGCCCATTTTCAATAAAGAAGAATTATTTTTAAAAGTACTTTTAGAAGGGAAAGCCAACTTGTATGGATATGAAGATAGTGGCTTAATTAGATATTTTTTCAATAAGGAATTAACTGATGTAAATCAATTAGTCAATAAAAACTATTTAACTTATGAAGGGCAAGTAGCCAAAAACAATGAGTTTAGACGACAATTATGGAATGAATTAAAATGTGAGGGTATTTCAATGCAACACCTTGCAAAAATAAACTACAGACAATCTGAATTAATTAAGTTTTTTATAACCTATAATGAGTGTAACAATTCAGAATTTATTAATTATCAAAAAAAACAAAAGAAGAATTTATTCAATTTAACGCTGCGCCCTGGAGTAAGAAGTTCATCACTTGTTTTAAAAAACGCGAATTATAATTGGAAAGAAATTGATTTTGGTAAGGGTTTAACCTCTTTTAGATTTGGATTAGAGGCGGAATTTATTCTAGGTTTTAACAATAATAAATGGGCATTACTTTTGGAGCCTACATACCAAAATTTTGATTCAGAAGCTATAATTGTTTCAAGTCAAACTACTGGCGAGAGATTAATTGCTAACATAAATAATGAATCTATTGAAGTTAATTTAGGATTAAGATATTATATGTATCTCAATGATAACCTAAAACTCTTCACGAATGCTTCAATGCTTATTAATAGCAGTATTAATTCATCAGTTGCTGTTAGAGTAGAAGGTTCTTTAGGTACACCAATATATTCAACAGACAGTATCTCAGGTATTAACGCAGCTATTGGTTTTGGAGGCGCCTATAAGAGCAAGTATAATTTAGAATTAAGATACCTACCAAGTAGAAATATTTTAAGTGCCCAAGGGGCTTGGGGTACAGAATTTTCATCAGTATCGATGGTGTTGGGCTATTCTATATTCTAAAATATAAACAAGCGAACTAAACCTTCCGCATTAGAAAACTCAAATAAAACAGACCTGTTTAGGTTTAATCCCAATAGGTCTGTTTTAGAATATACTATACTTTGTTAACCTATTAAGCGTTTGCCTTTTTTATCAAATTAAGTGCTGAACCTTCGTTATACCATTCAATTTGTGCTTGGTTATAGGTGTGATTTAATTTAATGGTGTCTTTAGTGCCATCTTCATGAACGGCTTCAAGAGTTAATTGTTTACCTGGTGCGAATTCATTTAAATCGATAAAGTTAAAGGTATCATTCTCTTGGATTAAATCGTAATCTGCTTCGTTATTAAAGGTTAAACCTAACATACCTTGCTTTTTAAGGTTTGTTTCGTGAATACGTGCAAACGATTTTACAATAACAGCAGCAACCCCTAAATGCCTTGGTTGCATAGCGGCATGCTCTCTTGATGAGCCTTCGCCGTAATTATGGTCGCCAACTACTATGGTTTTTATTCCTGCTTTTTTATATGCTCTTGCGGTATCTGGAACGCCGCCATAATCGCCTGTTAATTGGTTTTTAACAAAATTTGTTTGTTTGTTAAAAGCGTTAACTCCTCCAATTAAAGTATTATTAGCAATATTATCTAGATGCCCTCTAAAACGCAACCATGGGCCTGCCATAGAAATATGATCTGTGGTACATTTACCAAAGGCTTTGATTAAAAGTTTAGCGCCTGTAATAGAGCTCCCTAAAGGCTCGAATGGTGTTAGAAGTTGTAAACGTTCGGAATCATCTTTTACCGTAACCTGAACATGACTTCCATCTGCCTCTGGTGCTAGATAGCCATTTTCTTCTACCTCAAAACCTTTAGGTGGTAATTCCCATCCTGTTGGCTCATCGAACATCACTTCTTCTCCGTTTTCATTTATTAAGGTATCTGTTAATGGATTGAAGTCTAAACGCCCCGCAACTGCAATAGCTGCCGTTATTTCTGGTGATGCCACAAAAGCGTGCGTATTTGGGTTACCATCGGCACGCTTGGCAAAGTTTCTATTAAAAGAATGTACGATACTGTTTTTTGGTGCATTTTTTGGATCGCTATATCTTGCCCATTGGCCAATACATGGACCACAAGCGTTTGTAAATATTTTTGCTTCTAAGTTTTCGAAAATACCTAGAATACCATCGCGCTCTGCTGTGTAGCGTACTTGCTCTGAACCTGGGTTTATTCCTAATTCGGCTTTAATTTTTAATCCTTTATCTAAAGCCTGTTGTGCTATTGAGGATGCTCTTGATAAATCTTCATAAGATGAGTTTGTACAAGATCCTATTAATCCCCATTCTACTTTTAATGGCCAATCGTTATCTGTAGCCTTTTTAGTCATTTCTGCCCCAACAGTTGTCGATAAATCTGGTGTAAAAGGGCCGTTTAATAATGGTCCTAATTCAGATAAATTAATATCTATAACTTGATCGAAATAATCTTCTGGATTAGCATATACTTCAGCATCTGCGGTTAAATGTTCTTTTACAGCGTTTGCAGCATCAGCAACATCTGCTCTATCTGTAGCACGTAAATAGCGTTCCATAGATTCGTCGTAACCAAAAGTTGATGTGGTAGCTCCTATTTCAGCTCCCATGTTACATATAGTTCCTTTTCCTGTACATGACATGGATGTAGCTCCGGGTCCAAAATATTCAACAATAGCTCCCGTTCCACCTTTTACGGTAAGAATTTCGGCTACTTTTAAAATCACGTCTTTTGGCGCTGTCCAACCAGAAAGTTTTCCAGTTAACCTAACCCCAATTAATTTAGGGAATTTAAGTTCCCAGGCCATACCTGCCATAACATCGACCGCATCTGCACCACCAACACCAATAGCAACCATACCTAATCCGCCTGCATTTACAGTATGCGAATCGGTTCCTATCATCATTCCGCCAGGAAAGGCATAATTTTCTAACACTACTTGGTGAATAATACCAGCTCCCGGCTTCCAGAAACCAATACCATATTTGTTTGATACAGATTCTAAGAAATTAAAAACCTCACTACTTACGGTATTAGCATGTTTTAAATCTTTTGCAGCACCTTCTTTAGCTTGAATTAAATGATCACAATGCACCGTTGTAGGTACAGCAACCTTAGCTTTTCCGGCTTGCATAAACTGCAATAGTGCCATTTGTGCCGTTGCATCTTGACATGCTATACGGTCTGGTGCAAAATCTACATAATCTTTCCCTCTAGCAAATGCTTCTTTAGGTATACCATCCCATAGATGAGAATACAATATCTTTTCAGAAAGTGTTAGTGGTTTGCCTACAATACTGCGTGCCTTATCAACGCGCTCTGCCATGTTGGAATACACCCCTTTAATCATTTCGATATCAAATGCCATAAAATTTGTTTTTATATTATTCTACAAGTACTCAATATACAAAATAAACTACCTAGATACAAGCCAACAAATTGTTAAAACTGGAAGACACTAACGTTACATTTCAAATTAATGCTTCTAAATATTAAAACTACAATTGTAAATTTCTCATTTAAATTAAAGAACATCTTATTTGAAACAAAAAAATCCCGAACCTAAGGCTCGGGATTTAAATTATAATAATTTAAGCTTTTAATTAGCTTACTAAGCTCTTTGTAGATGGCTTAAACTTAGTTAAGACAATACCTTTAACAGCTGCTTGATATTCTTTTATAGTTGGAGTTCTTCCTAATATAGTAGATAATACTACAACTGGTGTAGATGATAATAAAGATTCTCCTTTTTTCTCATCGGTATCTCTTACAACACGACCTTGGAATAAACGTGTAGAAGTCGCCATTACAGTATCTCCTGCTTCTGCTTTTTCTTGATTACCCATACATAAGTTACAACCCGGACGCTCTAAATATAACATATTCTCATACTTAGTACGTGCTAATCCTTTTGGTGCGCTATCGTCAAATTCGAAACCTGAATATTTTTGTAAAATTTCCCAGTCTCCTTCTGCTTTCAACTCATCAACAATGTTATATGTTGGAGGTGCAACTACTAAAGGCGCTTTAAATTCTACTTTACCATGTTGCTCTTCAATATTCTTTAACATTTGAGCTAAGATTTGCATATCTCCTTTATGAATCATACAAGATCCAATAAATCCTAAATCTACTTTCTTAGTTCCTCCATAGAAAGATAATGGTTGAATATTATCGTGTGTGTAACGCTTAGATACATCTTCATTATTTACATCAGGGTCAGCAATCATAGGCTCGATAATCTTATCTAAATCAATTACAACTTCTTGGTAATATTTAGCATCAGAATCTGGTTTTAATGCCGATTTAATACCTGTTTTAATTTCTGTAATACGACTATTTGCCTTATCAACTAAACCTTTAAGATCTTGCTTAGGGTTATCCATTCCCTTGTCAATCATAATTTGAATACGATCTCTAGAGATTTCTAATGACTCAATTAAAGTATCATCTTCTGAAATACAGATAGATGCTTTTGCCTTCATCTCTGCAGTCCAATCTGTAAATGTAAATGCTTGATCGGAAGTTAAAGTACCAATGTGAACTTCAATAATTTTTCCTTGGAAAACATTTTCACCATCAAATTGATCTAACATTTGTTGTTGAGTCGCGTGAACCACATCACGGAAATCCATATAAGATTTCATTTCTCCTTTAAAAGTAACTTTTACAGACTCTGGAATTGGCATAGTAGCCTCTCCTGTAGCTAAAGCTAAAGCAACAGTTCCTGAATCGGCTCCAAAAGCAACTCCTTTTGCCATACGTGTATGCGAATCTCCACCGATAATTACATCCCAATCATCTACCGCTAGATCGTTTAATACTTTATGTATAACATCGGTCATTGCTGGATATTTCCCTTCTGGGTCACGTGCAGTAACTAATCCGAAGTCGTTCATAAACTTCATTAATCTTGGAATATTAGCCTTAGACTTATCATCCCAAACAGAAGCTGTATGACATCCCGATTGGTAACCACAATCTACAATTGGAGAGATTACTGTAGCAGCCATCATCTCTAATTCTTGAGAAGTCATTAATCCTGTAGTATCTTGAGAACCTACAATGTTTACTTCAACTCTAACATTTGAACCTGCATGCAATGTTTTACCTGGCGTAGTACCTACAGCATTTCTGTTAAAAATTTTCTCAACAGCAGTTAAACCTTGACCATCAATAGATACTTCTTTTGAAGCTGCATACACTTGAGGAACATTTATACCTAAAACTTTACAAGCAAATGTTTGTAATTTCTTTCCAAAAACAACAGCATAAGAACCTCCTGCTTTAATAAACTCCATTTTTGGTGGCGTTAAAGCTGTGGATATATCTTTTAACTCTTTATCTCCGTTATATAATTTTTTCTCTTTTGTATTTATAGTAAGAACTGTACCTGTAGCAACAGAATACTCTTCTTTCAAAATTGCTTCTCCTTCTTCATCTACAATTGTGTTTCCATCAGCATCTTTTTGCTTTACCCAGTTTTTTAAATCGATACCAATACCACCCGTTACACCAACAGTAGTTAAGAATATTGGAGCGATACCATTTGTTCCTGCTATTACTGGAGCTATATTAATAAATGGAACATAAGGACTAGAAGAAATACCCGTCCATAACGCAACGTTATTCACACCAGACATTCTTGAAGACCCTACTCCCATAGTACCTTTGTCAGCAATTAACATTACACGCTTATCTGGATGTTGCGCTTTTAAATCTAATAATTGTTGTTGCATCTCTTTGTTATGCTCAAACATACATTGACCGTGTAATTCGCGATCTGATCTTGAATGCGCATCTGCTCCTGGAGATAATAAATCTGTAGAAATATCACCGATACCCGCAACAAAAGTTACAATTTCTATTTCTTCGTCAACTTCTGGTAATTTTGTAAAGAACTCTGCTTTTGAATAACTTTCAATTAATTCTTTAGCAATTGCATTACCTGCTTTAAAAGCATTTTCTAATTTTTCTGTATCTGCTTCATATAAGAATACTTGTGTCTTTAATACCTTAGCGGCTTCAGCAGCAAGAGCAGCATCATTTCCTAAAGCTAAATCTAATAATACTTCAACAGAAGGTCCGCCCTTCATGTGTGAAAGTTGTTCAAAAGCTGAAGAAGGTGTAATTTCTTTTACAACTGATTCTCCTAAAATGATCTCTTTTAAAAACTTAGCCTTAACAACAGCAGCACTTGTAGTTCCAGGTAAAACATTATAAATAAAGAAGTTAAGAGATTGCTCTCTATATTCATTATCTAAATCTTTAATTTGGCTAATTAATGCACTTGTTAATTCAGCACCATCAATAGGCTTTGGATGAAGTCCTTGACCTTTTCTTTCTTCGATCTCAGCTATGTATTCTTGATAAATATTCATAAAAGAAGTTATTTTCAATGTTTAATTGGCTTGAATTGAAACACCCAATGCCATAGTTTGTATTAAAGTTGATTTATTTTCGTGATTGCAAACATAAATAAATTAACGCAAAGTTTTAAAAAGAAACCATGTAATACAACAAGTAATTATAGTTATTTATTATAGTGACATTATTTATTTAATTGATTATCGTTTTATCACTATTTTACAATTAAACCTGATGATTATTCAAGTTAATTATGAAAAAACCTCTTAATATATTTTGAATCTCTTAAATTAGTCATTGGATTTTCAAAATACTTATATAAAACATAAGCCAATAAAAATGAGATGAGCCAGTAAGCTGCCAATACTATAAGTTTTATAATATTTGATTGTAAACTTATATCTACGAAATACTGAATTGTAAGCAACACTATGGAATAATTAACCAAATACAATCCATAGGATAATATACTAATTGAGGTGATTTGAGTTTTGAAAAACCTCTTAGGATTCCATGATATAAAATAAGGAAACAGCAACAACAAACTCATGGATAAAAGCGGAAGGTAAAAGATATTAAAAAAGAGTGTTGCGCTTTCTGGTTGCACCCCAAAACTAAAAATTAAAATATGTATTCCGAAAAAAAGGAAAACACCTAAACAAAAAAATAGGCTTTTAAATTTAACTATTAAACTTTTGTAATTAAACATAATGAAAGCTGCCAAAAACCCATAATATATGCTATCGATTCTATAAATTACAACTTTGCGAATGTGCTGGCTCCATTCGTGCATGGAATGTATATTGTTATTTAAATGAAAATTAAGCCTAAAACAGGTTACAACAATTATTATACTAAAAACTGTTATTAAAAACAGGTTATTATAATTTGCTTTTTTCAAGCAATACAATAAAACAAATAAAATTAAAGGGCCAATAATATAGGCATATTCCTCGATAGACAAGCTCCAAGCTTCGGTAAAAAAATCTGGATGGGGACTTTTGAAATTTTGTAAAAAAACGAAATAAGTCCCAATTCCATCTAAAACCTCCCCTTTTAAAATAAATAAAAGCACGATGTTTAAAAGCAGAATCAAAAAATAATTTGGTAAGGTTCTAAACCAGCGGCGAACCCAGAAATAACAAAAATCTTTAAATTTAGTATTTCCTTTTTGTAATTGTTTTAAAATGATAGTTCCAATTAAAAAGCCACTTAAAACAAAAAATAAATCGACACCAACCGTACCGAAAAATTGAATTACAGTAATTAATATGTGTTGTTGATTAGGAAAAAGTAATAGCGTGGAATGCGAAAACAACACCAATAAAATGGCTATTGCTCTAAGAACATCTAATCCAAAGTTTCTATTTTTTAAATTTTTATACATCGAAGGTTATTCAATGCAACTAATTTAAAACAAACTTTTAATAATCTGCTCTTCTGTAACACCTTCAGCTTCAGCTTTATAGTTTTTTATTATTCTGTGGCGCAGTATACTTTGCGCTACGGCTTGAACATTTTCTATATCTGGTGAAAACTTACCATGAATAGCTGCGTGCGTTTTTGCAGCTAAAATTAAGTTTTGAGAAGCTCTTGGTCCTGCTCCCCAATCGATATAAGTTTTAACTAAATCTGGTGCAGCATCAGAGCTTGGTCTTGTTTTACCAACCATTGTTACTGCATATTCAATAACATTATCGGCTACAGGAATGCGGCGAATTAAGTTTTGAATATCCACAATATTTTGTGCAGAAAACAAAGCATTAACTGTTACTTTATTATCTGTTGTTGTTGCTTTTACAACTTGCACTTCTTCATCGTAAGATGGATAATCCAAATTAATTGCAAACATAAAACGATCCAATTGTGCTTCTGGTAAAGGATAAGTTCCTTCTTGTTCTATTGGGTTTTGTGTAGCTAGAACAAAATACGGTAAATCTAATTTGTAATGATGTCCTGCAACTGTAACAGAACGCTCTTGCATAGCCTCTAATAAAGCGGCTTGAGTTTTAGGTGGCGTTCTATTTATTTCATCGGCTAAAATAATATTAGCAAAAATAGGTCCTTTTATAAATTTGAAATGACGGTCTTCGTCTAAAATCTCACTACCTAAAATATCACTAGGCATTAAATCTGGAGTAAATTGAATACGTTTAAAGTCTAAGCCTAATGCTTGTGCAATAGTATTAACCATTAACGTTTTGGCTAAGCCAGGCACCCCAATTAATAGTGAATGCCCTCCAGAGAAAATTGAAATTAGAATTTGAGAAACAACTTCATCTTGACCAATAATAACTTTGGCGATTTCCGATTTTAAATTTTCAAACTTTTTTACGAAGCCCTCAATGGCAGCAACATCAGACATATTATACTATATTTTTAACCAGTTACCAGAAAATTCACAAGCTCTATGCTCTTTACTAATCTTTATATAAGTATCTAGTATTTTTTCCTCTTGCCATTTTTCTATAGCTCTAATTTTCTTTTCTTCTAAAGCTAAATCTTTGATTTTTAAATAATCACGTGCATAATCAGCTTCATGCTCATCAATTCTATCAGTTACTGTTAGAAGTTTAAACTTTTGCCCACCAGTTCTATCTTCTTCTCTTAGAACCAAACTTACTTCATTATCTTTTAAGTTCTGAATTTGCGCATAAAGTTCAGGATCCATTCTAGTTAACTCAAAATTATAATCTTGAGTTGTAGGGTTAATTAATTGCCCACCATCGCCTCTTGTTTCTTTTTCATCGCTAACTTCTCTAGCTGCATCAGCAAAAGAAATATCTCCAGCCACTATACGCTCTCTAACTTTTTCTAGACGCTCTTTAGCTTCTTTAACAGCTTCACTAGAAACCTTTGGCGTTAGTAAGATATGAGCAACATCATACTCATACCCTCTAATTTTTTCTAAAGTAATAATATGGTATCCAAAATCTGTTTTAAACGGTTCTGAAACCTCGCCTTCTTGCAGAGCAAAAGCAACTTGCCTAAATTCTTTTACCATTCTAGGTTGCTTTTTGTTTAGTGTATACTTACCACCTTTACTAGCAGAGCCGGGATCTTGAGAATATAAAACAGCTTTAGAACGGAAACTTGCGCCTCGCTCAATAATATCTGCTTTAAACTGCTTTAAACGATCTATGATTTTTTGTTTTTCTTCTTCCGAAACCTGAGGTTCGGCAACAATTTGAGCCACTTTAAGTTCGGTACCAAAAGTTGGTCGTTGATCTTCTGGTATTTTATTAAAAAATGCTCTAACCTCTTCTGGAGTGATTTCTATTTCTTCAACAATTTTAGCTTGCATTCGCTGCGCCAATAAGTTTGATTTATTGATTTCGAACATTTCATCTCTAAAACTCTTTTCATCATCCTTATTATAGAATTCTAAAAGACGCTCCATAGAACCATTAGTTTGTTGAAGGAATTGTTGAATTTGGTAATCGACATTCTTTCTAACTTCTGCATCAGATACTGGCACACTATCTTGAATAGCATGGTGCGCATAAAGCTTTCTTTCTAACATTAAACCAAACAGTTCGCAATCTTCTATACCATCTACAGAACCTCCACTTGCTTTAATTTGATCTTTTTCTTTTTGAATGTCTGATTCTAAAACTATAAAATCTCCAACTACTGCCGCAACACCATCTACTTTTTTAGCATTTAATGCAACTACAGAATCTACTTTTTTTGTAACTGCTTTCACTTCATCTTCAATAACTTCTTGAGCCGTTGTAAATCCAACGATTAAAAAGGCTAAACATAAAGTAAGCACATGTTTTGTGTTAATCGTATATTTCAAATTGTTTGTTTTTAATGGCATCTTTTGTAATATCTTTTTCTAATTCTTTAATAAATTCAAGCTTACGTTTATTAATCACTATTTGATCGATAGTAGGCTTAACATATTCTAATGGTGCTGTATCATTTCTGACTAAAACATCATTAATTTGCATCAAATATACTCCTAATGAATCTTTGAGTTGTACAAAATTAGATTTTTTTAACAGTTGATTTCTGTTTTCTGGATTTACAGCTGGAATTTTTTTAAGAACTTGACTTAATCTTATCCAAATTGAATCGTTAAGTGAATAGGATTTAAATTGAATTGATATAGAATCTAAAGTGATTTTATCTTGTTCATTATAGCGCTTAAACTTTTTCTTTATATTATCAAAATCAATAATATTTTCGTTTACATGTATATAACGAAACTTAATAAGTTCTTCATTTAATTTAAAAACTTCTTTATTATTACTATAATAAATTTTAGCTTCATCAAATGGAACAACTGTATCTATACTTCTTTTAACTAACGCTTCAATATATGCTTTGCTATACAAGTCATTTTTATATTGATCTACTAACCTATTAAAGTCTTGTTGTTTTTCTTCACTTAAATTTAGCTTAGAACCGTCAACCAATAATTGTTGTGTTGCCCAGCGCTTAATAAAATTTTGAATAAAAAGCGTACTATCTTCTTTAGATGCGCCATCGGGAACTAAATTATCAACATCTTCATGATATAGATAATTTTCATTAACTCTAGCAATAGGTTCGCGCTCATCAGATTTTTTTAATAAATCGCAAGAGTACACCAATACTACTAATAACAGTAAACAGACTTTATTTCTCACCTTTAGTTTTTAAGTTTAGATTTAACTGACTTTAAAACCTCTTGATTTAATTCTATTTTATATTTACTTTTTAAATCTTTAATCCAGTTTTCTTCTTTAAAATTTTGGTAATCACTTAAAACCGCGCCCTTAGCATCCTTAAAAGATTTTTGAGTTTTTGGCAGAATGTCTTTTACATTTACCAAAACAAAACCATCGTTATGCTTATAGATTTCTGAAACGCCTTTTTTAAACTCAAAGTTTTCTGGTAGTGCTTGGTGCTTGGCATCCATAATATCTGAAGTAAAAATAACATCTACATTATCGTTGCTATTCACGAGAGATTTAATACGATCAATCGGCATATTCTCATTTAGAAGCTTAGATACCTTTTTAAGAGTTTTTTGTTTTGTAGAAGCGGCAACAATAGCATCTATTCGTTTTGGCAACATGTAATTCGTTTTTTGAGCATCATAAAACACTTTTATTTCTGTTGAATCTGTTTTTGATGTATTCCAGATAGTTGTTTCCATAAGGTCGAATAACAACAAACCATCTCTATACTCTGAAACTATATGTGCATAGTCTTCATTCTCTTCTTCTAAATGATCTTCTTGATATGCAATCAAACTTTCATTTAAAAACGCATTATACTTTTTAGAAACTAAAGTTTTTAGAGATTCTTTACCTGCAGTATTTCGTTGTGTATTGGTTAAATAAACCCCAAAATCATTGTAAGTAAATGTTTTATTTCCAATTTTAACTAAAGACTGTTGGCCTTTAAAATCTTCAGGAAGCTTCCATATTCTTTTAAAATAGTCGTCATTTAAAATTGAAACGAAATAATCCAAATTAGGCGCCGCATCGCTAATATTATATTTTGTTTTAAGTTTATTGGTAAGGGCATTATCTATGATTTTGGATCTAGAATCACGTTTTATCTTTTCTGATAATTCTGGTTTCATAATTTCAAAACTAGGTACCGGAGTAATTTTGTGTAATTTTACTATATGCCACCCAAAATCTGTTTTAAAAGGTTCAGAAACATCACCAACATTTTCTAAATTAAAAGCAACGGTTTCAAATTCTTTAGCCCTTAATTGACCTCCAGAAAATGCTTTTAACATGCCGCCCTTTGAAGCAGAATTTTTATCATCTGAAAACTGCTTAGCTAATGCATCAAATGCTTCACCTTGGTTTAGTTTTTTATAAATGTCTTGAATTCTAACCTCTGGTTTTTCTGCTAATGAATCATTTTTGTTCTCAATAACCATAATATGAGCAACAGTACGCTCTCCTCTAGATTTTCGCTTATCTAATACATTTACAATATGATACCCAAATCTGGTTCTAAATGGTTTAGAAATATCGCCAACATTGGTATTAAAAGCAGCATTTTCAAATTTATAAACCATTTTAAAACCTCCAAAATAGCCCAACTTTTCACCATAAATAGTTTGTCCGTTGTGCATTTCTGCTCTAACTTTTTCGAAGCCTTCTTTTAGTGCTCTGTCTCTTAACTTAATTATTTTATTATAAGCTGCTAGAGAATCTTGTGGGCTTGCGTTTTCGTTAACTTTTACTAATATATGATTTGCATTAACCTCGTAAAGCATTCTATCATATGCTTCCTCAACCAACTCATCTGTAACTTTAGAGTCTGTAATATAATTTTTTGCTAACTGTTTTTTGTAGTTAGAAAGCTCTCTCTTGTATGTAGACTTCTCATTTAAACCTAAGGCTTTTGCTTCCCGCAATTTTAATTTATAATTCGTAAATAGCTCTAAATACGCATCGACATCTTTTTGAGATTCGTCTTGAACTAAATCTAAATTTTTGTTATAAACTCTTAAAAACTCAGAAGCATAAACAGGTTCGTTATCAACTGTAAAAAGAACATCCTTATTAACAGACTGACCGTTAACACTAAACAACGATAATACTAAAAATAAAGTAACTATAAATCTTATTTGCATGGAGGGATTTTTTTTCAACGATTACAAAAATACTAATATAAACATATAATACAAGTTGTTTTTGAAACGATTAAAAAAAGTAATTATTATACCTAATAAACTCAAAAACAGTCAGTAATTTCGCTTCTTTTATCTTTATATCTTAGCAACTATTTATAAATTAACTCTATTACATAAAACATATGCGTAAACTAAAACTAATCTGGGATTTTAGAGGGCCTGATGCTACCAGAATTGCAGAGCACCATGAAATTCATTTAAAAGAATATATTCAAGTAGAACAATTAAAAATTACCATTACAGGAGTTGAAACTTTAAGTGATATTCATACCATAGCCTTTTTAGTTGTTGACGAAAGCGACATGAAGCCTATTAGAGATGCTTTAAAACCACACAGAGGACAAGTTTATACTGAATAAATACCGTTTGATCGAAATTAGGATTGATATATATTTTGATTTAACACACTTGGCTTTGCCGGAAAAACAAACTAACTTCGTTACATGAAATATAAGTTATCAAAAGGACGCTATATTCGCTTAATAACAAAAACCCAAAAACTCACCGCTTAGGATACTGCTTTCTTATATTCCAAATCAATTCCTCCAAGCCATTTAATTTCAACTCATAAACCTGCTCGAGCATAGTTCCTAATTTTCCTTTAGGAAAACCTTTGTTATGATACCAAACCACATAATATTCAGGCAAATCTATTAAGTAGCGGTCTTTATATTTACCAAAAGGCATTTTAGTATGCGCTAAGTCTATTAAAAATTGTTTGTCTGGTAGCATAAACTAATTTATAGATTTGTATTGTGAATACTTAGCAAGTTCTGCATCCATAGTAATTTTCCATTCAGCTTGAGCTTCAAAATTTCTGGAATAATCGGTTTCACTATCATAGGTGTTTTGCATCTTAGACAATTCTGCATTTATATCATTATGGATTCCCTTAAGCTGCCTTCTAATAGTATTCGAGAGTTTTAATTGGCTAATTCTATACCTGAATTTACGTGCATATAATTCAGTAATATCAAAATGCAATTGTTCATGCCCTAAAATATGATTGTCTGCGCGCTCTATTTTGTACCAAGATTGTTCAGGATAAAAATGCGCATGAACTTCAGAGGTATAACTAACCACTTCTTTAGTATCAGTTTGAGTAATAGAATAGCCAAATGTAATTCCCGATGATGTTACAGCAACGGCTCCGTCGTTCATATTAGGTTTCGCTTTAAAGTCTTTCCAAGATAATTTGTAAGACGCACTCCAAGATAAAACGGGAGGATTATCTTGAACACAAACCAAGCAACTTAGAAAAAGCAGAATTTTAATCACGAGTTTAAAGCTATTGGTTTTAAAACGAATAAGCCTTAAGTGTTATTGCTTTACCTCAACAATAGTTAAATCGTCGTACTTAACAAGGTATACCGAGTCGTTAAAATAACCACCAAAAAGTTTCTTTTTATAGGCGAACTTATTTTCAACGTATTCGGTTAATGGTGCATTAATAACCGATGCGTATAAATCGTTTGACGACACTAAACGCAACACCACATCCATGGTTAAATCGAAACCTTTTACAACCCTTTTGTTTGGTGTAATATTATAAAGTTTATCATACTTTTTTACAAAAGCATTATTATCATTCTCGCTATATTCTTTTGATGCTGTAGCAAAATGAAATTGTAAAGTAGACAAGTGTGTATTATTTATTTGATCGCCCTCAAAAGCCGAATTAATATTGGTAGTTACCAGTATAATCTCTGGAGCAGCTTCTTCTTCTTTCTCAGGATCTATTCTATTATTTAAAGATGCTAGAACACTTGTTACGTTTGATGCGTAACCTTCATTTTTAGTTTCTAAAAAAACCACATTTTTTCCTGGTTTTAAAGCGTTTTGTATATCTTCTTTAGTAACAAAAAACTCATCTTTTCCATCTTTATTTTTTCTAGAATACACTAAAGTTGCTGTATTAAATTCTCGCTTAAGCTCATTTGCAATAGTTACATTTTTAGTATCTGCAATAACAACAATATTCTCAACTAACGAATCTGATTTAACAAAATTAACCACCTTAGTTTTCAGTAAATCGTCAGATGGTCTAGATTGAAACACATTATCATGTAATTTCAATTTTGTACCAATTGGCGAAACTACAGGTGTATTATATTTTTTTAATTCAGAAGCCACTCTGTTAAAACTCGCCGGTGTTAATGGGCCAATAACAGCATCAACATTTTCAAAATCATTTTCTCTTAAAATTCTTGAAACCTCACTTACTTCATATCGTGTATCGTAAACATCTACTTCTAAAGAAATACCCAACGTTTTTAAAGAATCTATTGCCATTAAAACTCCCGAGTGAAAATCTAAAGACACATTCAAATAAGGGTCTTTCTCTAAACTGTTTTTAGCATCACTAATAGAATCAAAATCTACACGGTGCATTCTAAAAGGTAACATCACAGCAATACGCTTTGTTTCATAATCAGAAATTTTGCTAACCAAATTGGTAGCTTCGCCTTCTGCTTCTACAACACCTTCTACAGCATCATTATGAGGTATTTTTAAAATCATTCCAGACTTTAAACCTGTCTCTTTTAAACCTGGATTTAAAGCCTCTAACTCAGCTTGCTCCAATTTTAATTTTAATTTCAAACGGTAAAAGCCTTCTTTTGGTAATACTTTATAATAACTATACTGCTCATCAAATTGTTGTTGATCCTCTTTTTCTAAATTAGGCACATTAATAACTGCTCCTTCACTTAAAACCTCTGGCATTTCTGGGTTTAAAACCGCTAACTCATCAACTGTAATTCCAAATTTATAAGCAATGCGCCATTTACCTTCTTTAGGTAAAACCGTATATGGTTTTGTAGTAGCAACTTCCTCAATAATTTCGGTAATTTTATAATTAGGTATTTGAAGTTTATCACCTTTTCGTAACGGATTTGCATACAAGAATTTATTATATTTCTTAATATCCTCCTCCTCAACATTATATTTCTTAGCTAAACTATAAAGCGTTTCTTTACGCTTCGTTTTATGTTCTTTAAAACCTTGTAACTCTTTATTTATAGTAACTTTTGGCTTATTAGCTTTAGATATAGGTATTATTAAAACCGTATTAGGTTTCAATGCCTTTTTAGCATCAGGATTTAACTTATAAATATCAACAGGTGTTACAAAATAGTGTTTTGCAATACTCTCGACGGTCTCTCCTTTTTTAACTTGGTGCGTGCTAAAGTTTTGAGCTTCAACACCTGTAAATCCAAACGCTAAAACTAAAACAAGTACTAATAAAAATCTCTTCATGTTGTTGTATCTACTAAATAAATATAATAAAACCTGATTACCTAAAATAATATACGTCTCAATCTCCTTAAAAGATTAAAACCCCATTACCTTTTTTAACATTAGCACATAACATGCCAAAAATTATTTGGGCGTTACCTATATCCTGAATTTATTTCAGGATATAGGTCGGGCTATTCGTTACAAGTCCTCGCTCCTCCTTCGTCGGGCTGTGGGCTTTTCACTACTATCCCTAACGCGAAACAGTCCGCAGTCTTCAGTTTGCAGTCTTCAGTTTGCAGTCTTCAGTAATTGACATAGACTAACTAACTGCATACTGCCTACTAAAAAACTGTATACTTAATTATTCCCACTCAATAGTTGCTGGCGGTTTCGAACTAATATCGTAAACTACTCTATTAACGCCTTTAACTTTATTTATTATATCATTTGATGTTTTTTGTAAAAACTCATACGGTAAGTTAACCCAATCGGCAGTCATACCATCTGTACTTTCTACAGCTCTTAAAGCTACACATTTTTCGTATGTACGCTCATCGCCCATTACACCTACACTATTTACAGGTAATAACATGGCACCAGCTTGCCAAACTTTATCGTATAATCCCCATTCTTTTAAACCATTGATAAAAATAGCATCCACCTCTTGAAGCATACGCACTTTTTCAGCAGTAATGTCTCCTAAAATTCGTATTCCTAATCCAGGTCCTGGAAATGGGTGTCGCCCAAGTAATTCTGGATCTATACCTAAAGTAGCACCAACACGCCTTACTTCATCTTTAAAAATAGCACGAAGTGGTTCTACAATTTTAAGTTTCATAAAATCTGGTAATCCGCCAACATTATGGTGACTCTTAATGGTTGCCGATGGCCCTCCAGTTGCCGAAACACTTTCAATAACATCAGGATAAATAGTACCCTGCGCCAACCATTTTACATCTTCTAGCTTGTGCGCCTCATCATCAAAAACTTCAATAAAAGCGTTACCAATGGCTTTACGTTTTTTCTCTGGGTCTTCAATTCCAGCCAATGCATCTAAAAATCGTTTGGAAGCATCAACACCTTTTACATTAAGTCCCATACCTTCGTATTGATTTAATACGCTCTCAAATTCATTTTTACGAAGCAAACCATTATTCACAAAAATGCAGTACAAGTTTTTACCAATCGCTTTATTTAATAGTACTGCCGCTACTGTAGAATCTACACCTCCAGAAAGTCCTAAAACAACTTTATCGTTGCCTACTTTTTCTTGAATAGCATCAACCGTTTCTTCAACAAAAGAATCTGGTGTCCAGTCTTGATTTATATTAGAAATAGCTACTAAGAAGTTTTCTAGTAATTGTTTTCCATCTGTAGAATGATACACTTCTGGATGAAACTGAATAGCATATGTGGTTTCTCCTTGAATTTTATATGCCGCATTTTCAACATCGTTAGTACTTGCCAATAAAACACCACCTGTTGGTAATGCTTTTATCGTATCACTATGGCTCATCCATACCTGGCTACCTTCAGAAATATTAGAAAAGAATGGTTCGCCTTTTTGAATAAACGACAAATTAGCACGACCATACTCTCTTGTGTTTGATGGCGCTACTTCACCACCAGAAAAATGAGCTAAATATTGCGCACCATAACACACGGCAAGCATTGGTTTTTTTCCTCTAATTTCAGATAAATCTGGATGCAATGCATCTTCGCCTCTTACAGAGTTTGGGCTGCCAGAAAGAATTACAGCTTTGTAACCTTCTATATTTGTTGGGATTTTATTAAATGGGTGTATTTCGGAGTAAATGTTGAGTTCTCTAACTCTACGGGCAATAAGCTGTGTGTATTGCGATCCGAAGTCTAAAATTAATACCTTGTCATGTTGCATGCGCAAAAATAGGAATTGATTTTATAATGACGAATTACTGTTTACTCTTTTATTAACATTTTTTAAACCATTGTTTCTAATATCATTTCTATATCCTTTTCTGTGGTATCTGGATTAATAAAACAAAAACGAGAAACGGTTTCAAAAGCATCTCCACTTTTCCATTTTGTTGGCGTTACCAATGCAAAACCTTTTTTATGATTATCATAAGTCCAGTTTGTATAATCTTGAGGTTCCCAACCTATTCTTCTGTATAAAACACAAGACAGACTTGGTTGCCTAACTAATTCTACATGTGGCAAGCTTTCTATTAACTTCCCTGCAATTGTTGCTAATTCAATACCTCTTTCTACAGACTCCTTATATTTATCTGTGCCATGCGTTGCTAGAGAAAACCATAGAGGCAATCCTCTTACACGTCTTGTTAATTGAATTTGATAATCGGTTGGATTAAACCCATGAGCCCCTTCATCTTTAAAAATATCTAAATAAGACCCTTCTTGAGCGTGTGCTTGTTTCGCTAACTCTGGTTGTTTATAAATAATCGCTCCACAATCGTAAGGCGAAAACAGCCATTTATGAGGATCTATAGTTATGCTATCTGCCTTTTCAATACCATTAAATAAATGGCGTACAGAATCTGCTGCCAAAGCACCACCACCATAAGCGGCATCTACATGAAGCCACAAATTTTCTTGTTCACATATTGTTGAAATACCATCTAAATCATCTATAATTCCTGCATTTGTTGTTCCTCCGGTGGCAACAATAGCAAATAAACGCTCTCTTTCTTGACGCTCTAATCCATCAATAGCTTTTTGAACTGTACTTCCTGAAAGACGGTCTTCTGTTTCAATCAAAAATACATCGGCATCAATTACTTTAGCCATAGCCTTAACTGAAGAATGCGCACCAACAGAAGTTAAAATAAGACCACGTTTTTGTTGATTCTGTTTGTTTTGACTCCTCCAATATTCTCTCGCCGTTACAATAGCCGATAAATTAGCTGCGGTACCACCACTTGTAAAAACCCCAAAAGCGCCTTTCGGTAATCCTGTTAGTGACACGAGCCACTTCATAGCTTCGTTTTCACAAAAAATACCTCCTGCACCTTCCATCCAATAAGCACCATGAATACTTGAAGCCGATGTAACTAAGTCGAACATAGTAGCCGCTCTAGTAGGTGCAGCAGGAACGAATGCCAAATTACGCGGATGATCGACAGGCACATTTACTTTCATTAGATGCTCTTTCCACAAATCAAATGCGACTTCTCCACCTATTCCTTTTTCTGTAATCGTTTCTCCTACTAATTTCTTTAATGTTTCTTCGTTTTTAGGAGTGCCCATTTCTGGTTGTGATATAGAAATTCTATTTATGGCATATTTCATAATATCCATAGTCATTTCTATTAAATCTATATCTAATTTATGCATCGCTATATTTTTAACATTAAAAATTCTCCTTTTAAAGGCTCTTGTTTTTCAATAAGTTTTGGTATGAGTTGTTCCCCATTTTCTAAATAAAGTTCAGAAAAATTAGTATTCCGTTCTTGCAGACTTCCATTCGGGAATAACTCATTTTGAATCCTAGTCATTCTTTCTACCTCATCAGAAAGCTTCTTTTTTTGCGCTTTTAACAATCGCTTTTCAAGATTATCAAGGCCTTTTAATTGTTTTATTTCTTGTGCTTTAACAGCACCAACAAAAGACTTATCTGTTTGCTCTGCCAGAGCATATAAGTTTTTAAACTGCTGTTCTAAATGCTTTTTTTGTTCAGAAAAATCGATATTAATATTAGATATTTCTCTAACTTTTTTATTAATAAAAGCATCTCTTTTTAAAAATAAATCTTCTTTAGATATATTTAATTTATGAAGCTTTTCTTCTTGCTTTTCAGTTTGTATTAAAACAGAGTTTCTTAATAACAGCATGGGAAATGGAACTTCAACAGCATCAAAATAATCTTTTAACTGCATCCAGTAGGCTAATTCTCCTCCCCCTCCAATATAACAAAGGTTTGGTAAAATAACTTCTTGATATAACGGACGCATAATCACGTTTGGCGAAAATCGCTCTGGCGAATCATTAAGGTGTTTTAATAATTCACTTTGTGTCCAAATTATGTCTGTATTTAATACTTTATAGGTTTCATCTTCAAAAACAATACGCTCTCTTAAATTTTCTTTTAAATAAAATAAATTAATTTCTCTTGGGTTAACTTGAACTTTATACTGCAAAGAAGCATCAGTTAATTTCTTATTCGTTTTAGTAACGGTATTAAACGCAGTTTGGTTTAATAATTCAGTTTCCACATAAGGAATAAATAAGCGTTTTAAGTCAGTATTATTAGCATCTATAATTACCAACCCGTAGTCTTTAAATAATGTATTAGCCAAATACCGTGTAGCATCGGCAAGGTTTTCATTGTTTAAATAAGCCTCCTTAAAAAGATTTTTTATTGTTTCAGCGTTTGTGGTGGTTCCTAAATCTTTAGAAAACAATTCTAAAACAGCCTCTAATCCTTTTGTTGAAAGCTCTCCAACAGCCCCACTTGCTTCTCGGTTCCATTGAAACTTCTTACCTTTAAAATTGAAGTAATTTATTTCATCAAAGTCATGATCTTCGGTCGCCATCCAATACACAGGAACAAAATTTTGTTCTGGATACTTAACCTTCAATTCACTCGAAAGGTTTATAACCGATATTATTTTATAAAGAAAATAAAGTGGACCAGTAAATAAATTAAGTTGGTGTCCTGTAGTTATTGTGAATGTGTTTTTAGACTTTAAAGCATTTATATTCTCTAGTGTTAAACTCGATGTTTCTATACTTTCATATTGGTTCTTTAATACCGAAACTAATGTTTTTCTGTTGTCGTCAGAAAAAACAAGTTCCTTTTCAGCAATTTGTGCTTTAAAATTTTCAAGTTCTGGAAAGCGGTTGTAAAATGGCCTTAAATCTTGATTTTCTTCTAAATAATCACAAATTAAGGCTGAAAAATAACCGGTCTTTTTAAATGCTAAATAATTTTGCTTCATGCTTTAATTAAAAATCATGTAAATATACAGCTATTCAAATTTTTGAATTCTAAAAAATACGTTAATAAAATATTGATTTTACATCAAATTAATATTCAAGCAAAAAAAAAGGCAAATTATTAATCCAAATTAATAATGCGTTAACCTAATTAACTTTAGAATAACCCTAAATTAATAAAACAACAAGAATGACTTAACAGAACTGATTGATTCTAATAATAATTTTGACAAACAAAATATAATTAACTAAAACAATCAAAATTATGAAGAATTATTTTAAACTACTATTAGTGCTTTTAGTAGTTATGGCAACAAGTACAACTCTAATAAGCTGTGATGGTGAAGACGGAAAAGATGGTATTAATGGAATTGACGGTGTTGACGGAGAAGATGGTGCTGATGGTGCCGATGGAGAAGACGGAGAAGATTTAACGGTAGCCGAAATGGTACCTCTTGAAAGTTCTGTAACACCAAACTCATTATTTGAATTAAAAGGTTCTTTTGCTAGCTCGGCAGAATTATCAATTATTATGAGTTCTGCAGATATACTTCCAACGGACCCTTCTTTTGTATACGGATCTTATATGGATGGTGCTGCACTTTATCCGTATAATGATGGTTCTGGAACTTTCGCTTTTATTAACAATTTAGAAAGAGATTATTCTATTGCTCGAATTCGTTTAAACTCAGATTTACAACCATTAGAAGGTGATTATATTGTTAATGCTGGAGCAACAGCATTTACTGCACAATGTTCTGGATCTTCAATTACTGTTGAAGAGCATGGATTTGGGCCTTTATACCTTTCCGGAGGTGAATGGGGAGGAAGCGCTAAAGGCGTTTACAAAGTAAATCCTTTCCGTTCTACCAACGATAGAGTTGAAGTTGAAAGGCTTTCTTCTTTAGGTGAATGGTCTACTGAAAACGCCGTTGCCATTGGAAAAAATGCTTACCCAGGAAAAACAGTAATCTTTATGGGTGACGACGATAGTAACAACACCTACCCACAAGCACATTTCGCAATGTATGTTGGTGGTTTAGGAGATTTGTATAGTGGAGATCTTTATGTTCTTAAAGGATTAAACCCTGTTGAATCTGCTCCTGGCGCAGGTGGTCAATTATTTGAAATGGGCATGGCCGAAGGTATTGAGTACGATGTAGAATGGGTAAAAGTTACAGAACGTACTATTGACGAATTAAATCAAGAAGCTATCGATTTATCTGCAATTGGTTTCCAAAGAATTGAAGATATAGACTGGCAAAAAGGTTCTGCTGAAAACAACAGAAACGTTTTCTTTAACGCCACGGGAAGATACAGATCAGACAACCCAGATTTAGCTAACAGGGGTACTACACTTGGAAGAGTTTACAAATTAGAATTAAATGCTACGGATCCTACTGCTAACGCTAAATTAACTGTTGTTGTTGATGGCGATGTTGAAGGTGGTATTGGTGATGGCTTACACTCTCCTGATAATATATTAGTAACTGAAAACTACGCTTACATTCAAGAAGATCCTAATGGATATGCTAGTTTAAATGCAGATATTACTGGTTATGCAAAACTATGGCAATACGACATTGTTAACAAAACATTTACTGAAGTTATGGAATGTGCTCAAGTAGCTGCTTCTGCTTTAAATATTGGAAATACGGATAGCATGTGGGAAATAACAGGTTTAATTGATGTAACCGATATTATTGGGGCTTCAGAACCAACTTTTATTGGCGGCGCTCAAGTACACGGTTGGAGACCTGAAAACAATCCTGAAACCGCAAAAAGAGCAGATGGACTTTTATTTAGCGATCCTACAGCTATAGACCTTTCTCTTACAGGTACAGGAAGTGGTAACGAAGGTTCAGTAGTATTTAAATTAACTGGTCTTCCTCAATAAATCAGACTATATTTTATAAAAAAGGTTCCTTTACAGGAACCTTTTTGCATTAAACATCATAATCACAATCTAGAAAATGAAAATTCAAAAAATAGTATTCCAAATTATATTTATTTCAGCTTTAATTATTTCTTGTAAAAAAGAAAAATATAAACCTGAAAAAACAATTTCATCAACAGAAAACTCAATGTTTAATGATGACATAAGAGACTATTATTTTCAAACCCTAGATAGTGCTGCTTTTTACATGCAAAAAATTGATACGCTTAATACTCTTGAAGAAAATAGAACAAACTTTTTAGAAAGCAGAAAATGGTACAAACATGTTGAACCACTTTTAATTGCCTACGATTACGAAAACTATTTATCTATGAATGCACCAAATCTTTTAAAAATAGAAATGGACGACATTACTGAAATAAAAAAAATAAAGCCTAAAAGTTACCAAGTACTTGAGGAATATTTATTTGGAGACGAGACTATTTCAAGCAAAGAATTATATAGAGTTTATTATTACTTAAAGGCAAGAATACCATTTGTTCGTAAAAACCATATTATTGTTAGACAGCGCGACAGACATAATTTAAAAATGATTAGAGATGGTATTGTAAATATTGCAACAAAAGGCATTACTGGTTTCGACTCACCAATTTTAGCCAACTCATTAAAGGAAGCCATTTACAACTATAATGCAATAAAAACAGTTATTAACATCTACAAAAACACTTTTAAAAACCCTAATTTACACATAAAATGGTTAAGTGAAATTGATAATTCTATAGCCATGTTAAAATCTGGTGATTTTGATACTTTTGATAGATATTTATTTATAAGAGACCACTCAAACAAACAACTTGAGTTAATTAATGAAACAGCCAAAGATTGGAACATTAAACTAAGCCAATCTAGAGCCTTAGACCCAACAAGCACAAACATATTTTCTGAAACGTTTTTTAATAAAAAAATGTTTTCAATTCCTCATTCTCCAGCAATAACCAAAGAACGTATAGACCTAGGAAAAACATTATTTAATGATGAAGCCTTATCAATTTCGGGAACCATAAGTTGTGCAACTTGCCATATAAAAGAAAAAGCTTTTACTGATGGTAATAAGCTTGCCATAGGCCTAGATGGCACACAATTACAACGTAACACACCTACTCTAGCATACGCCATGTATCAAACAACATTTTTTTATGATGGCAGAGGTGATGGCCTTGAAGGGCAAATTGTTAATGTAGCAAATAATAAAAATGAGTTTCATATAGACTTAAAAACAATTGAAAAAAGAATAAGGGAAAACCCAAAATACAAGCAACAATTCGATTCTTTATACAGCGGAAAAACTAATAA
This sequence comes from Algibacter sp. R77976, assembly GCF_044594645.1. Classification (GTDB taxonomy): domain Bacteria; phylum Bacteroidota; class Bacteroidia; order Flavobacteriales; family Flavobacteriaceae; genus Algibacter_B. The sequence goes on along the minus strand of NZ_CP138989.1, from coordinate 2,174,343 downwards.
TCAGAATGTAAGACACGCCATTGCTACTTATATTAGAAGTCTAACACCATTCAATTCAAAGTTTGATAGAAATATGCAAAAAAAAGAGAAAACATTAACTGAGCAAGAAATTGAAGGTTTCAACCTTTTTATGGGAAAAGCAGCCTGTGCAACTTGCCACTTCCCTCCTTCATTCTTTGGTACTGTTCCTCCAAAATTTGATGAAACAGAATTTGAAAATTTAGGAGTAACAAAAACTGCTAATTTCATAAATCCTATTATAGATGAAGACCCTGGATTATACTACCCTTTTAAAGTTGAAGAAAAACGACATTTCTTTAAAACCTCAACAGTAAGAAACATTGAATTGACTGCTCCATACATGCATAATGGTGCTTTTAAGACTTTAGAAGAAGTATTAGATTTTTATAACTTTGGTGGCGGGCAAGGCATGGGTCTTGATGTACCATATCAAACATTACCACCAGATTCATTAAATTTAAAAAAGAAAGAAAGTGAAGCCATTATTGCCTTCATGAAGTCCTTAACAGACCAATTCTATTAAAATTTTTAATAAATCTTATTTACAAAAAGGCATCATACTTAATTTAAAAAGTTTTAGTTATTTTTATAGTTAAAACATTAACATCATGATAGATTTTCTTCTAACAAGCGATGCTATAATGGCCTTGTTAACATTAACGTTTTTAGAAATAATTTTAGGTATAGATAATATAGTTTTTATCTCTATTGCCGCTAATAAGCTAGAAGAACACCAGCGCTCCAAAGCCACAAACATAGGTTTATTGTTAGCTATGGTGCAGCGTATTATATTATTGTTTTTTGTAAGTTTTTTAATTGGTTTAAAAGAACCTTTTTATACTATAAATAATACTTGGTTACACATTGGTATAAGTTGGCAAGCTGTAATATTATTTACTGGTGGTTTATTTTTAATTTATAAAAGCACATCTGAAATTCATGAAAAAGTAGAAATGCCGCATCAAGATGAAAAAAATCTTAAAAAAAAGACATTTAAAACCTTATCGCAAGCTATTGTGCAAATCCTAATTATAGATTTTATCTTTTCTATTGATTCTATTTTAACAGCTGTGGGAATGACCAATGGTTTACACCCCAATCATAATTACAATTTAGTTTTAATGATTATAGCAGTAATAATATCTATAATTATTATGATTGGTTTTGCAAATCCTATTAGGAAATTTATAGAAACACATCCAAGCATACAATTACTAGGTTTAGCCTTTTTAATTCTAATTGGGTTTATGTTGATTACCGAAGCTGCCCATTTATCTCATACCGAATTTTTTGGAAATGAAGTTGGAGCCATTCCAAAAGGTTATTTATATTTTGCTATTGCTTTTTCATTGTTTATAGAGTTTTTAAATTTTAAGATTCAGAAAAAAAGTAAATCTTAAATATATTAATCATATCACAAATCACAAAAAAAAACAACTGATTATTAAGTGGTTATGAAATATTTTTTTCGTATATTAAGGACTCCTTAAAATTTAATTGTCATGAAAAAGATAGCCCAAATTACGGTAATTATAACTTTTGGTCTTTTTTTATTTTCTTTAAATACAAAAGCACAATCGGAACCTGAAAAAGGATTTAAAGAGCTTCAAGCAAAAGTTATTGATAATGAGACAAAATCACCTTTAGTTTTTACGGATGTTGTGATTAAAGACACAAACATCAGTACCGTTACAAATAGCGATGGCGAGTTCCTTTTAAAAATCCCAAATGCTTTACTAAAAGGAGAAATAACAATTTCCCACTTAGGATACGAAACTAGAAAGTTTAAAATTTCTTTGATAGAAAATCATGAAAAACTAACACTTTCCCCTGCCCTCACTAAATTATCTGAAATAAATATAACGACCACAACTAAAAATGCACGTAAAATAGTTGAAGAAACTCTTAAAAAGAAAAGCAGTATTTATAATAACAACAATACACTAATGACTGCTTTTTATAGAGAAACCATAAAAAAAAGAAGAAGAAACGCATCGCTTTCTGAAGCCGTTGTTAAAATCCATAAGCAACCATATAACAATGTAAGAAATGACCATATTGAACTTATTAAAGCAAGAAAAAATACAGACTATTCGAAGCTTGACACCTTAGCTTTAAAATTGCAAGGTGGTCCTTTTAGTAATTTATATACAGATATTATTAAATACCCTGAGTTTATTTTTACTAATGAAGACTTACCTAAATATAAATTTAGTTTTGGTAATTCGACAAAAATAAATGACCGCGAAATATTTGTTATTACCTTTAAACAAAAAGACGACATTAGTATTCCTCTTTATTTTGGAAAATTATTTATAGATGCAGAAACATTAGCTTTAACAAATGCTGTGTACAGTTTAAATGTCTCAAATAGGGAGTTGTCTAGTCAAATGTATGTTAGAAAAAAACCAAGAAAAGTTGATGTCTATCCTACACAGGCAACATACCGAGTTAATTACCGAACAACAAATGGCAAATGGCATTATTCTTATAGTAATATATCCTTAACTTTTAAAGTGAACTGGAAGGGAAAACTTTTTAATAGTGTTTATACGCTAAGTAGCGAAATGGCTATAACAGATTGGGAGATTCATGATACTAAGTTAGCCAAAATAAGAAGACAACTATTACGACCAACCACAATTTTAAGCGAAAAAGCTTCTGGTTTCTCAGATCCGCTTTTTTGGGGTGCTTATAATATTATAGAACCTGAAAAATCTATTGAGTCCGCAATTAAAAAAATACAGAAACAACTTAAACGTACTTAATTGGACAAAGCCAATTTTACTAATACAGGTTCGTGATCCGATAATTTTAAATTGAAATTTTGGTGAGATAAAACTTCAAATTTATCATCAACTAAAATATAATCTAATCTAAAAGGATAATTATAAAGTCCATAAGTTTTACCAAAACCAAATCCAGCTTCAACAAAAGAATCTTTTTTTGAAGCTTTTAATACATTATAAATAGATGAAAATTGAGTACTATTAAAATCTCCACATATAATAACTTTACCATTAAACGCATCAATATGATTCTTTACTTGTATTGCCTGTTCTTTTCTTGTTTTTATGGCATTACCAATTCTTTTGGCTATTGGAGAATAACTATTTGGGTTATTTAATTGGTGAATGGCGTCCATTCTATAGGACTCCAAGTGTATATTATAAATACGTATTTCTTCTTTATTAAAAATAACATCTACATACATACCTCCGTTATTTGAATTCGGAAAGCTTATGTACCCTTTATCTTTAATAGGGAATTTAGAAAAAATAGCCATTACAGACTTCCCTTTTGTAAATATATTAGTCTTATACCAATAAGGGTAGTCTTTAAAAAATTTATATTTAATTGCAGAAAACTCTTGAATACAAAACACATCGGGATTTTCACTTTTTATAAAACGTGCAATCTCTCCTTCTTCATGTTCTATATTCTGCTCATACATAAATCCATTAGTATTAAAACTTAACAATGATAATGAACTACTAATACTTATTTCTTTTTCTGTATTAAATTGCAAAAATGAATCAAAACACAGAAAATAAACGATTAAACAAAATATTGAAAACAAGAAAAACCTATTATTTTTGATTACCCAATAAACACCAATAATTACATTTAAAACAAAGAGAATTGGCAGTATCAAGGAAAATCCAAAAGACACAAAATTATTTGCAAAAAATTGAAAAACACAACCAAATAACAAAAGAACACTAGGCAATCTAATTAAAATATAACTCGCCTTTTTTAAAATACTATTCACCGTTTTAAACCTAACAATTAAAATAATGCCGTTTGCCCTTCATCATCAATATCTGGATTCTTATTAGAGTTAGGCTCTTCTGTTGAAGTATTACTCTCTGATGATTCTGAAGGCACTTCTTTTTCATCAATAACTTCTAAATCATCTGCATGCACTTCTTCTGGAGCATTATAAGGCAAAGGCTCTAAAAGGTTAACTTGATTAACTTTATCTTTTGTAAGTTGATTGCCTTGTGCAGAAATACCTTTTAAGTCAATAAATTCTTCTAAATTAATTTCTAGATTATCTTTACGATCTTTACCGCGTTCTTTAGCAAAAACAATTTCTGCCATAGGTTTCCAGTCTGTTGAAACAATTTCTAATTGTGAGTTTGGATGCTCAGAAATAAAAGATTCCTCTTTACCTTCTTGTTCTATTAAAAAACGCTTCACATAATAAAGCTCTTTTTCACCATTAAAATAAACTGCTGAGATAGGTTTTTTAGGAATCCATTTTTCCATAACAATCATATCGTCATCAAAATGCATAGTTACCTCAGGAGTTACTGTTTTTAAAATTCCAGATTGATTGATGATAAGCAACTTATCTTCACCTCTAAATTCTCCAATAAGCTCACCTCTTCCATCTACATTTAAACGCTGAACAGTATCGTCAAACCAAATTTTTCGAGGTTTTAGAGTAGATACACCTTTCTCTTTTAACTCAACACGCTTTACAGGATATTTAGTAACTAAATTACCTTTTGAAGCACGCCCTTTAATTAAAATATCTGCAAAATCAATATCCCACTTTAACTTTTTAATACTTCCTGCTTGTCTTAAATTGATAGACACAACTTCGGCTTCACCATTAGGGTTTGCTGAAAAATATAAACAAGCAGAACCTTTATTTCCATTAGTTAAATCGTAATCTCTATCTCGAGTAACACTTGTTACAGCAAAACGTTTTATATAAGATGGGCCTTTTGTACCATCTTTATAAATCATATTATAAATAGTACGCTTATCTTTCTTCTTAAAAATGGCAACATGAATAATGTCTTTACCTATAAAGGTTTTTGAATCTACCTTAGTCACCATCATTTTACCTGCTTTGGTAAATACGATAATATCATCTATATCACTACAATCCCCAACATATTCATCTCTTCTCAATGATGTACCAATAAAACCTTCCTCCCTATTTACATAAAGCTTGGTGTTTCTAATAATCACTTTTGTAGCATCAACATCATCAAAAGTTCGTATTTCTGTTTTACGCTCTCTACCTTCACCATATTCTTTCTTAAGCCTTGTAAAATAAGCAATCGCATAATCAATTAAATGCTCTAAATGATGCTTAACTTCTGCTATTTGTTCTTCTAAAGCATCAATTTTTTGTTGTGCTTTATCAATATCGAATTTTGAAATACGTTTTATCCTAATTTCCGTTAAACGGGTAATATCATCAGTTGTTATAGCACGTTTTAAATGTTTTATGTGAGGTTGCAGTCCCTTATCAATAGCGTTTATAACACCATCCCAGGTTTCTTCTTCCTCAATATCACGGTATATTCTGTTTTCAATAAATATACGTTCTAAAGATGCAAAATGCCATTGTTCTTCAAATTCACCTAACTTGATTTCTAGTTCTTGTTTTAAAAGATCGACAGTATTATCTGTTGAACGCCTTAACATTTCTGTTACCCCAACAAACAAAGGTTTATTATCTTCAATAACACATCCCAATGGCGAAATTGAAGATTCACAACTTGTAAATGCATACAAGGCATCTATAGTTTTATCTGGTGATAATCCAGATGGTAAATGAATTAATATTTCAACCTCAGCAGCTGTATTATCTTCAATTTTTTTAATCTTAATTTTCCCTTTATCATTCGCTTTTAAAATCGAATCGATAAGTGAAGATGTTGTTGTAGCAAAAGGAATTTCAGTAATCGCTAATGTGTTTTTATCTACTTGAGATATTTTAGCACGAACCCTTACTTTCCCTCCACGTAAACCATCATTATAGTTTGAGAAATCTGCAACTCCAGCAGTTGGAAAGTCCGGAACTAACGTAAAACGTTTTCCTTGCAAATGCTTAACAGATGCATCTATAAGTTCTATAAAATTATGTGGTAATATTTTTGTTGATAAACCTACAGCAATACCTTCACCTCCTTGCGCTAAAAGCAAAGGAAACATAACAGGCAGATTTACAGGCTCTTTTCTACGCCCGTCATAGCTGGCTTGCCATTCGGTAATTTTAGGGTTAAACACCACATCTAATCCAAACTTAGAAATTCGAGCTTCTATATAACGAGAAGCTGCTGCTCGATCTCCTGTTAAAATATTACCCCAGTTACCTTGGGTATCAATCAATAAATCTTTCTGACCAATTTGTACCATGGCATCTGCAATACTAGCATCGCCATGTGGATGATATTGCATAGTATGTCCAACAATGTTTGCTACTTTGTTGTAACGCCCATCATCCAAATCTTTCATAGAATGCATGATACGACGCTGCACAGGTTTAAAACCATCTTCAATAGCTGGTACTGCACGTTCTAGAATGACATAAGAAGCATAATCTAAAAACCATTCTTTATACATTCCTGTAATTCTGGTGATGGTTTCTTGAGGTTCTTGGTTATCTATATTCTCGTTTGTAAAATCGTCGTTTTGGTCTTCTATCATACTCTATTTATCATTCCTATTAAGGAATACGGTAATATTTTTATTTCTCAGAGGTTCTTCAAATTACTTTTGTTCTTCAATTAAATCCAACTCAACTTTTAAATTATCAATAATAAACTCTTGCCGTGTTGGTGTATTTTTCCCCATATAGAAGGATAATAAATCTTCTATAGACATTTGCTCATCTAACATTACAGGATCTAATCGAATATCTTCCCCTATAAAATATTTAAATTCGTCTGGAGATATCTCACCCAAACCTTTAAATCGTGTAATTTCTGGCTTTGGCTTTAATTTTTCTATGGCGGTTACGCGTTCTTCTTCTGAATAACAGTAAATAGTTTCTTTTTTATTACGAACTCTAAACAAAGGGGTTTGTAAAATATACAAATGACCTTCTTTTATCACTTCTGGAAAAAACTGAAGAAAAAAGGTGATTAATAATAACCGAATATGCATACCATCTACATCGGCATCGGTAGCAATAACCACATTATTATATCTTAAATCCTCTAAAGATTCTTCAATATTAAGTGCCGCTTGTAATAAATTAAATTCTTCGTTTTCGTAAACTATTTTTTTAGTCAAACCATAACAGTTTAACGGTTTCCCTTTTAAGCTAAAAACTGCTTGCGTATTTACATCACGAGATTTAGTAATACTTCCTGATGCCGAATCTCCCTCTGTAATAAACAAAGTAGATTCTAAATTACGCTCATGTTTTGCATCACCAAAATGAACCCGACAATCGCGAAGTTTTTTATTATGAAGACTTGCTTTTTTAGCTCTATCTTTTGCTAATTTTCTAATACCTGATAACTCTTTACGCTCACGTTCTGCTTGTAGAATTTTACGCTGAATTTTTTCGGCTGTATCTGCATTTTTATGTAAGAAGTTATCTAGTTTTGTTTTTAAAAAATCATTTATATAAGTTCTTACGGTTGGTAATTCACCCCCCATATCTGTAGACCCTAATTTGGTTTTTGTTTGACTTTCAAAAACAGGCTCCATAACCTTTATAGCAATCGCGCTGACGACAGATTTCCTAATATCTGAAGCATCGTAATTCTTACCATAAAACTCACGAATAGTTCTTACTAAAGATTCTCTAAAGGCATTTAAATGTGTTCCGCCTTGTGTTGTGTTTTGCCCGTTAACGAAACTATTATACTCTTCGCTGTATTGGGTTTTACTATGTGTTAAGGCTACTTCAATATCATCACCTCTTAAATGAATAATAGGATAAAGTAAATCTGATTCAGCTATCTTTTCAGCTAATAAATCTTTTAAGCCGTTTTCACTAAAATACTTTTCGCCATTGAAAACAATGGTTAAACCAGGGTTTAAATACACATAGTTTTTAAGCATTTTAACAACATACTCACTTCTATATTTATAATGCTTAAAGATAGTTTCATCTGGAATAAATGATACTTTAGTACCCTTTCTTCGGGTTGTATCATCTAACATTTCTTGATTGGTCAAGTTTCCTTGTTCAAATTCAGCAGAAGCTGACTTCCCATCTCTTGTAGATTCAACTCTAAAATAATTAGATAATGCGTTTACCGCTTTGGTACCAACACCATTTAGACCTACTGATTTTTTAAATGCTTTAGAATCATATTTCCCACCAGTATTCATTTTGGAAACTACATCTACCACTTTTCCTAAAGGAATACCACGACCATAATCCCGAACAATTACTTTACTTCCTTGTATTGAAATTTCGATGGTCTTCCCTGCTCCCATCACAAACTCATCAATTGAGTTGTCTAAAACTTCTTTTAAAAGAATATATATTCCATCATCTGGCGAAGATCCATCACCAAGTTTCCCAATATACATTCCAGGACGCATACGGATATGCTCTTTCCAGTCTAATGAACGTATATTATCTTCGGTATATTTGGTTTGTTCTGCCATCTATCAATTAGAGAATTTAGTGAGGGGTTGCTAATATAACATAACCAATTAAAAAATGAAACAGGAAGCATACAAAGTAATTAACAATAAAAAGCCAATGTTGTTGAGAACATTGGCTTAAAAAATAATATGATTATAAATACTACAAATTATAAACTAAACCTATGAGAACTCTAGGCATTAAATTAGGCTGCTTAATAGCTTTATTTGCATCTTTAAAAGTAAATTCTGCGTTATCATTTGTATTATCGTTTCTGGCATTTACATTATCATTATCTGGGCTATATGACGTATCATGCCCCTTTAAAGTATTATTAAAAAAATAGTCTAACCCTATAGCAGCTAAAAGATTAAGCTTATCATTTATTTTAAATTGACTCTCCGCTCCTAGACCAACGCCAAATTGCTTGGACGTAACATCAAAATCCTCATTCCCGCCAACGTATTTAAAATTAGCTTTAAAACTGGAGTATCTCGGACCAAAAACTATTTTAGAAGATTCTGAATCAAGAAAATTAGAATTAAGCAAAAAATCAAGCCTGTAATCAAACGCTTTAGCTTTTTCTTCTGGAACACCGTTCGTGGCATTATTAATAAAAATACGTCTTGCATCTGCGGAGTTTCCGGGATTTAATTTGGTTAAACCAAACCCAAAACGAATTTGAACAGGAAGACTTTCTAGAGGGCGTAATGCAGTTACACTTATTTGAGCACCAAAACCTCTATTATAACCTGCGGCAAGACCAAGTGCAAATTTTGGCTCATCAGCATCTACTTGAGCATGAGAAAGAAATGAAAAAATTAATAATAAAACTGTTAATAGTGATTGTTTAGCATTCATAAATTTGGGGTTTATTTTAACCTATTTACGAATTAAGACTGTTTTTAGATTATAAATTACAATTCTTAAACCCCACAATTCGATGAAATGCAGACTATTAATTATTTAATGTGTTTCTTGTCTTTTTTAGTTGAAACCAACAAAATACCAACAATAACCACCAATGCCCCAAGTAATTGCAACACAGTTAACCTCTCATTTAAAAAGATAGCTGCCAAAACAATTGTAGAAATTGGTCCCACACCTGCTACAATTGCAAAGTTTGAAGAACTAATCATTTTTATAGAACTAGATACCAAAAAAGATGGAATTACTGTTGCAAAAACAGCGATTAAAAACCCTAATATATAAACCTCTTTTGAAAAGCTAAAAAGATCTATTTCACTTATTAGAATGTAATGAATAAAGACACATAAACAGGAAACAATCATAGCATAAGCTGTAAATTTCACAACTCCAAATTTTGGTATTAACCAACCACTTCCAACTAAATAAGACGCGTAAGTTATAGCGCTTAATAATATAAAAAAACCTCCTAAATAAGTATCTGAACCTGAAATAGCCACCTCGTCTGAAAACGCTATAACAATTCCCAAATAAGTTAACCCTATAGCAAGTCCTTGAGTTTTAGTAATAGATTGTTTTAAGAAGAGTTTATTTAACAATAAAACTATAGTAGGATATAGAAACAAAATAATACGCTCTAAACTTGCTTTTATGTATACCAGCCCAGCAAAATCAAAATAACTTGCTAAATAATAGCCAATAATCCCAAAAAACACAAGCCAGATATAGTCTTTGGAGCTTGGCTTACTTAGTGCATTTTGATTTTTGTAGAAAAAAGCAATAACGACATAAAAAGGAAAAGAGAACAACATTCGCAAAAGCAAAATGCTTATCGCATCCACATTATAGTTATAGGCTAATTTTACCATAACTGCTTTTGAGGAAAACATAACGATTCCTAAAACACCAATGCCTATTCCGTACCAAAACTGTTTTTTTGATTGCATAAAACGAAAATAGACTGGTATTTTTAAACTCTTGTAACCACAAAATAGAAATTACGATGCCCAAACCATTTTTTTGTAAATAATAAGAAATAAATAATGTTAATAAGGGCATTTATAAAAACCCTAAAACAATTTTTATATTTGTTTTTTTTCTGCCTGAGCTTTCAAGATACTATTTCTTGTTTTTAAAATATTGATCATATATTTTTTCATAAACAATCCATCTATCATCTTTCCAATAATTCCCCAAGGAGATTCAAAATAAAACTTATCAATCATTATTGTTTTATTATTATCCTCACGAAATATATGCTCATGCTTATAAGCCTTAAAATTACCATGAACCATTTCGTCTACAAATAAATTTGGATTATCAAATTCGGTTACCTTTAAAGTTATATGCCTAACAAAACCAAGATGTTTTGCCTCCCAAGTAATAGAATCATTAGCCTCAACTAAGCCTGTGATTTTACCATCAATAGCAATTTCTCTGGAGTTTTTTATTGAATTCTGATAAAAATCAACATTACGAGCTAAATCAAAACACGTTTGGATACCTGCATTAATATGGGTTTCAACTTTTACTAAAGGCATAAGATATTTTTGCTATTCATAATCTTAAACGAGAGAGAATTCCCTCTAAATATAGACACAAAAAAAAGCAAATAATCACAATTAACCTTATAACTCTTGAAGTTTTTTTTATACGTTGAATAAAAAATGCATCACATCGCCATCTTTAACAATGTAGTTTTTACCTTCAACACGCATTTTCCCAGCTTCTTTTACTTTAGATTCGCTTCCATAAGTAATGTAATCATTATAAGCAATTACTTCTGCTCTAATAAATCCTTTTTCAAAATCTGTATGAATCACACCAGCAGCTTGAGGCCCTGTTGCACCAACATCTACAGTCCATGCACGAACTTCTTTCACACCAGCTGTAAAGTAGGTTTGTTGATTAAGCAGTTTATATGCAGATCGAATTAATTTAGCCGCACCTGGCTCATCTAATCCAATATCTTGAAGAAACATTTGGCGTTCTTCATAATCATCTAATTCATTAATATCAGCTTCTGTACCAACAGCCAAAACTAAAACCTCCGCATTCTCATTTTTCACAGCCTCTTTTACTTGCTCTACGTAATCATTACCTGAAACCGCAGCACCTTCATCTACATTACATACATACATAACAGGTTTATCGGTTATAAATTGTGATGGCTTTACATAATCAGCATAATCTTCCTCACTAAACTCTAACGCTCTTACTGAAATACCGGCTTCCAAATTTTCTTTAATTTTTAGTAATACAGCCTCTTCTTTTTGAGCTTCTTTATTTCCTGTTTTCGCAGCACGCTTAACTTTATCTAACTTCTTTTCAGCAGTTTCTAGATCTTTAAGTTGCAATTCCATATCGATAGTTTCTTTATCGCGAATAGGATTTACATTACCATCAACATGCACAATATTATCATTATCAAAACAACGCAAAACATGTAAAATAGCATCAGTTTCACGAATATTAGCCAAAAATTGATTCCCTAACCCTTCGCCTTTACTAGCGCCTTTTACCAATCCAGCAATATCAACAATTTCAACAGTTGCAGGTAAAACACGCTCTGGATTAACCAAAGATTCTAATTTTTCTAATCGAGGATCTGGAACATTAACAACTCCTATGTTAGGTTCAATTGTACAAAACGGAAAGTTAGCACTTTGCGCTTTAGCGTTTGACAAACAATTAAATAACGTTGACTTTCCTACGTTTGGTAATCCTACAATACCTGCTTTCATTGAAAATATTTTTTTCATTTCCGTAAAAACGGAAATCTATTTAATAACTAACTTCTATATAAACGATTCCCACCTACGTCAGGAATGTATTTTTGCGAGTGCAAATGTAGTTAATAAAAAAGAATTTTTGCTTTTAAATAACCTAGTGCATTTTAATTTTTATAGTTTATAATTTTAAGATTGTTTTAATAAAACCTCTAAAATAGACACAATTAAAAGTTAAATAACAACTTACTAACATTTGCTCTTTGTTACATTATTTAACTTCACTCGTTGAAAACATATATAATATTTAAATATGAATTTTAAAATTACCTTAATTTTACTTCTTACATGTTTTAGCGTTTTATCTCAAAATATTACTGGAAAACTTACAGATAAAAACACAAAACAAGCAATTCCGTTTGCAACCATAAAAACAGGAGACAACTCTGGAGTTATATCTAACGATGAAGGGTATTTTACAATTAACTCTAAAAACAAAACCCTTACTATTTCTTGTATGGGTTATCAAAATAAATCTCTAACTATTAAAGAGTTAATAATTTTAAATTATAATGTTGAATTAGAAGAATCTATAAACCAGCTAGGCGAAGTATTTATTCGTAGTAAAGCGCTAAATGCAGATTCAATTATAGCAAAAACAAAAAGCAAACTAACTTCAAATTATAATCACGAACTTAACAAATACAATATATTTAGAAGGATTACTGACAAGGTAAACTTTAAAAACTTGACCTTTGAAATTGAAAAAGCTTCACATGTAAAAAAAACTAATCTTGAATCTGCAAATGAAAAACTTAAAGCCCTATCAAAAAAAATTCAGGAAAGTGATATGGTAAACTTTACAGATTTTAAAGGTGAATATTATGCTTTAAATAAAGACAGCAGTAAACTAGTAGTACAAAAAGCTACAGAATTATTAGATTCTAAAAACGATTTTTCTATTGAGCGAATACAAGAAAAAACTCAAAATATTATCTTAAAATATCTTGACACAACGAAAACTTATAAATTAAAATCTGGACTTTTTAAGATTGAAGACTCATTATCATTAAATGATGAAAACCAAGAAAACAACAAGAAAAAAGAATATAATGTTTCTCATTTAAATGATGGCACGCGAGCTTTTATAAAACAGCACTTGTTTTATGAAGACTCCTTCTTAGATGAACTTTTAAATTTCAATCTTTATGAATTCACATATGAAGATACCGCCTATAACAATAACGAACTAACCCATATAATTAACTTCACACCAAAAAAAGGGAAAGCAAAATATACTGGACAATTATTTATAAACGATAATACTTATGCCGTAACAAGAGTGGATTATAAATACTATAAAAACAGACATGGAGAAAAGGTGAATTTAAAATTTATTCTAGGAATAAAATACATTGAAAATTTAAGCAGAGCTAACATTTTATTTGAAAAAGATAGCACTAATATGTATTATCCGAAATACTTAAAATATACTTCTGGTAGCTATTTTTATGTAAACAGGGATATTAAATTTATTGAGAACAGTAAAGCCAGAAACAAAACAGGTTTTAGTTTTAAAATTGAAGGTGATAATAGAACTACTGAAGAGTTACTATTTACCTCGCATATAAAAATGAATTTAGACGATTTTAAATCTATAAAACAAGATTCTACTGTTACTTACCAACAATTAAATAAATTTGAAAAAACAATGTGGGAAGACGAGCAAATTATTGAACCTACTCAAGAGATGAAGTCTTTTAAAAGCGACAATAAACTTTAATCATTCACGAAAACAAATAAATATCCTGTTTTAAAGACTATTTCAACACTATCTTCAATAGCTTTATTTCTTGTACCAATTCTTTCTCCTAAAGCTAACGACTCATTATTCAAGGTATACTGCAATCCTGTTGTAATGGCACCTGTTACTTTAGAAAAAGGAATCAAAGACACCGTCTTTCCTTTACAACTTGATAATTTCACTTTTTTATCTGCAAGAAAATAAAACCCATAATTATCAAAAAAAGTAATCTTAAGCTTATTCTGCCATTGTAATACTGTATGTAAATTACCTAAAAAATGATCTTGTTCTCTCCCACTCCCGCCATATACATGAATATTAATAAAACCTTTATCAAAAAGGATCTGCAAAATTTTATCAAAGTCTGTAAAATCTTGATTTGGAGTATGAATAACTTCAACACCTTTCGGAATCGTTTTAAGAGAATCAAAATCACCACTAATAAAACTTGGAGTAATATTTAGTTTTTTTAATGTATTATAAGCACCATCTGTAGCACAGACAATAGCATAACTGTTTAAATCAGGTATGTTAATTGGAGCTTCTCCATTAAGAAGTAAAAACACGTTTTTAGTATTCATTTATTAAAAATAGCAACAAATTATTCTAATAAAAAAACCTAAGTCTTTTTAGACTTAGGTTTTTTTATCATTTATATATTTATTCTTACCTAATCTTCAGGATGCATAAATTTTTGCTTAGCCAATAACTCTTCATCGGTTTCAACAACATCTTCATCTGGCACACAACAATCTACTGGACATACTGCCGCACATTGTGGCTCATCATGAAACCCTTTACATTCTGTACACTTATCTGGCACAATGTAATAAAGCTCGTCACTTACTGGTTCTTGAGCTTCATCCGCATCAACTTCTTTCCCATTAGTTAATACAATGGTTCCTTCTAAACTGGTTCCATCTTTATAGCGCCAATCATCGGCACCTTCATATATTGCTGTGTTTGGGCACTCAGGTTCGCAAGCACCACAATTTATACATTCGTCTGTTATTATAATTGCCATAGTAAATTTTTATCTTTTAAAATTTAAGAACTCTACTTGAGTTTCCTTAAATTTGCAGTTGCAAAAATAAAGCCAAAACCATTCATAACCAAATTCAGCATGCAATTACAAGAAAGAATTAACGCTTTTGTAAAATTAGGATATTTTTTAAGGCAATTTTCTAATGAAGTTATAAAAAAGGCTGATAATATTGAACACAATGATTTATTCTTTGAAGGCTTTAAACATCAATTAAAATTAGCTAAAGAACACAACGGTTGGTTTACGGAAGAGAATATTAAATTTGCATTAAAATCTTGGTCTGATGCATTATCGGTAAAAAACTTGAATACTTGGCTAGCTACGTATAAATTTGAAAACATAAATCCTAAACAAGTAGCCATAATCATGGCTGGCAACATACCTCTAGTGGGATTTCACGATTTTTTATCGGTTCTTATTGCTGGACACAGCGTATTAGTTAAACAATCATCAAACGATAAACATTTACTACCTTACTTAGCTAAATATTTAGAATACGTTGAACCACAGTTTAAAGGCAACATAACATTTACCGAAGCTAAGCTTAGTAACTTTGATGCTGTAATTGCAACGGGAAGCAACAACACCGCGCGTTATTTTGAATACTATTTTAAAGGAAAACCATCAATAATTAGAAACAACCGAAACTCGGTAGCTGTTATAACAGGACAAGAAACTGCCGAAGATTTAAAAAACCTATCCGAAGATATTTTCAGGTATTATGGTTTAGGCTGCAGAAATGTTTCAAAAATATTTGTCCCAAACGGTTATAAGTTTGATGCCTTTTTCGAATCCATTTACCATTGGCACCCTATTGTTGAAAAAGCTAAATATGCTAATAATTACGATTACAATAAAGCTGTGTATTTAATGAGTGAATTTGAAATGTTAGAAAACGGATTCTTTATGATTAAAGAAGATGAAAGTTTTACTTCTCCAATAGCAACACTATTTTATGAGTATTATGAAGATTTATCAGAATTAAAAGAAACCTTAACCCTAAAAAAAGATCAAATTCAATGTGTAGTTTCTAATGGATTCACAGAAAATGAAATTGCATTTGGAGAAACTCAAAAACCTCAACTTTGGGATTATGCGGATGATGTAGATTCTATTGAATTTTTGTTAGCAATTTGACGAAAAAATTATTGAATATTTAACAAAAATTACCCAATTAATTAGCACCTTTGTTTCTTTAAATTTCATACCATTTTCCCCTTAAAAAAATTAAGGAAAAATAGAAAATAGAATTATTAATTAAAATTACCCCCACAAATGCGCTTTCCTTTAGAAAGAGCTCAGGGATAGGACAAATGAAAAAACATAACTTTAGTGCAGGACCATCTATTTTACCACCAGAAGTATTATTAAAAGCTTCTCAAGCTGTTGTCGATTTAGACAATAGTGGGTTATCGTTAATTGAAATATCTCACAGAAGTAAAGCTTTTGTTGATATTATGGAGAACGCTAGAGCTTTAGCTTTAGAATTACTTGGTCTTGAAGGCAAAGGTTACAAAGCTTTATTTTTACAAGGTGGAGCTAGCACACAATTTTTAATGGTAGCTTTAAATCTTTTAGAAAAAAGAGCTGGATATTTAAATTCTGGTGCTTGGGCAGATAAAGCTATTAAAGAAGCTAAAATTTATGATGATGTTTATGAGGTTGGTTCATCAAAAGATGCCAACTATAATTATATTCCTAAAGGTTATGACATCCCTTCAGATTATGATTATTTCCATTGTACTTCAAACAACACTATCTACGGTACACAAATGAAGGAATTCCCTAAATGTGATATTCCTTTAGTATGCGATATGAGTAGTGATATTTTTTCTCGCACTCTAGATTTTACTCAATTTGGTTTAATTTATGCTGGAGCTCAAAAAAACATGGGGCCTGCTGGAACTACATTGGTAATAATTAGAGAAGATATATTAGGAAAAGTATCTCGTAAAATCCCATCTATGATGGATTATAAAGTACATATTAGTAAAGGAAGTATGTTTAATACACCTCCTGTATTTCCTATCTACACGTCTATGTTAACCCTAGAATGGCTAAAAGGACAAGGTGGTATTGCTGCAATAGAAAAAGAAAACGAAAAAAAATCTCGTTTAATGTATTCTGAAATAGATTTAAACCCATTGTTTAAAGGTTTTGCTAGTAAAGAAGATCGTTCAAGTATGAATGCCACGTTCACTTTAGAAAACGAAAACTTAAAAGACACTTTTGAAGCTATGCTTAAAGAAGGTGGAATTAGCGGTGTAAACGGACACAGAAGTGTTGGAGGTTATAGAGCTTCAATGTATAATGCTATGCCATTAGATAGTGTAAAGGTGTTAGTAGAAATAATGAGTGAATTAGAAAGTAAAGCATAAAAAAATTAGTAGTATGCAGTCGCAGTTAGCAATTGTTTACTCAGATAAATAAAACAGAATTTAATTTTAAGTTGAATAATTAATTGTTCACAAAACTTTTAACTTTTAACTTTTAACTTTTAACTTATAACTTATAACTTATATAAATGAAAGTATTAGCAAACGACGGAGTTTCTCAAAGCGGTATTGATGCCTTAACAAAAGGTGGTTATGAAGTGATAACAACTACCGTAGCTCAAGAACAATTAATAAACTACATTAACGAAAAAGATATTACTGTTCTTTTAGTACGTAGTGCAACTACCGTACGTAAAGATTTAATTGACGCCTGCCCAGGATTAAAAATTATTGGTCGTGGCGGTGTTGGAATGGATAATATTGATGTTGAATATGCTCGCGAAAAAGGATTAAGTGTAATCAATACGCCTGCAGCATCATCACACTCTGTAGCCGAATTAGTATTTGGACACCTTTACGGATTATCTCGTTTTTTACATAACTCAAACAGAGAAATGCCTCTAGAAGGTGATAGTAACTTTAAAGGACTTAAAAAAGCCTATGCTAAAGGAACCGAGCTTAAAGGTAAAACTTTAGGTGTTTTAGGTTTTGGTCGTATTGGTCAGGCTACAGCAAAAGTTGCCTTAGGTGCTGGAATGAAAGTTGTTGCTTTCGATCCATTTTTAGAAAAAACAGATGTAGAATTAGAATTTTTTGATGGTCAAAAAGTTAATTTCGAAATAAAAACCATTTCTAAAGAAGACGTTTTAAAACAATCAGATTTTATTACACTTCACGTTCCTGCTCAAAAAGACTATGTTATTGATGAAGCAGAATTTAACATGATGAAAGATGGTGTAATTATTGCTAATGCTGCTCGTGGTGGTGTACTTAACGAAGTTGCATTGGTAAAAGCTATCGAAAGTGGAAAAGTCGCAAGAGCTGCTTTAGATGTTTTTGAAAAAGAACCTAAACCAGAAATGCAATTATTAATGAATCCTGCTTTATCGCTTACACCACATACTGGTGCAGCCACTAACGAAGCGCAGGATAGAATTGGTACAGAATTAGCATCGCAAATTATCAGTATCTTAGGATAAGATTAAATAAATTGTGACCTAAATAATAATATTGAGTCCTAACTTATAGAAGTTGGGACTTTTTTTGTACATTAAGCTTCCAATTTTATTAAACTTTATTAATTAAATATACAAAAAACACTCATGGCAGGAATTTTAGATTTATTAAACAGCGACTTAGGAAAAACTATTATTAGTGGAGTAGCAGGTTCAACAGGAAACGACTCAAGTAAAACTAGTAGCGTATTAACAATGGCATTACCAGTTTTAATGAAAGCTATGCAACGTAATGCTTCAACGCCTCAAGGAGCAGAAGGACTTATGGGTGCTATTCAAGGTAAACACGATGGAAGTATTTTAGATAATCTTGGTGGTTTATTTGGCGGCGGCGTTGATGATAATGTAAAACAAGACGGTTCAAAAATATTAGGACACGTGTTGGGAGCAAAACAACAAGGTGTAGAAAAAATAATAGGAGAAAAATCTGGTCTAGATGCAGGTTCTGTTGGTAACATTTTAAAAGTTGCTGCACCAATTTTAATGGGTGTTTTAGGAAATCAAGCTAAACAACAAAACGTTAGTTCTTCTAATGGTATTGGAGATTTATTAGGCGGTATGCTTGGTGGAAATTCAGCTCAAAAGGAACAGAGTTTCTTAGAGTCAATATTAGATGCAGATGGCGATGGAAGTATTGTTGATGATGTTGCCGGAATGGTACTAGGTCAAGCAACAAAAGGAAAAGGCGGAATTGGTGGTTTACTAGGTGGTCTTTTCGGAAAATAAAATTCCTTAAATATAAAATTCAAAAAAGAGCCAAATATTTCTATTTGGCTCTTTTTTTGTTAAAAACAGTTTTAAACCAACAATTAAGGAATGCTTTTTGTAAATTTAGTTAAGGCTGTAAGCTAGTTACTCAATCAAATTAAGAGTTCACTCATTCTTACTTTTTATTGATAGTCATCTGCAATACATTTGAGAAAGAATTAAAAAAATCATTAACTATGAAAAAAATAATATACATCTTACTTGTTTCCATTTTCGTTTTCAATTGTAATTCAACAAAAAAGACTGCATCGAAAAAAGATGAACGTTTAGAAAACATAAAACAGAACGACACTGTTAAAATTGCTAATGAAGATATTGAATATGAGATTATAATTATAGAACCGGGTTTTAATTTTTGGTTAGCAAGCAGAGCTAGACAAAAAGGCTATTATTCACAATCCTTTTTAGAAACTAGAAACCAACAATATGTTATGCAGTGGAATCAGAGGGTTTTGCAACCTCAAATTTTTGATCCAAATTTATATGAATTACAAATTGATTATCAACAAGGTATAGACTATGGTTACGAGGTAAATTACATACTCTACAACTATTTTATTTACTTCCAGTTAACATATAATCAAAGATTAGGTCCTTTTGTTCCTAGAATTTAAATCTGTTTTAATACTTTTGCATTAAAATTGCAAAATTGGAAAAATTAAAAGCGCGTTGGGGCATAGAGCACAATTGGCAAGTTATTGTTATATTTTGTGTTTTTGCTATAACGGGATCTACAGCATCATACATTGGTAAACCTATACTAAGTACTTTAAATATAACAACAGAGGGCTTTGGTAATGTTGGGTATTGGGTAATTCGCATACTACTTCTTTTTATTGTATATCAATTTTTACTAGTGTTTTTTGGCTGGCTATTTGGTCAACACAAATTTTTCTGGAATTTTGAAAAAAAGATGCTTCGTAGATTAGGCCTAAAACGTTTTGTAGACTAATGAAACCTTTAAAGGAACATATTGTTTTTAAATTACTAACCTTTTTGTTGGTAATAACGTTATTGGTTCCGGCTGGATTAAAGTTAGCTCACGTTTTTGAACATCATAAACATGAGGTTTGTAAAGGTGGAGATGAAACTCATATTCATAAAGTTGATTTAGATTGTGAATTTCAAAAGTTTCAACTCAATCACCATTTATTTTTAACAGAAAACACATTTAACTACACGTCTTTTTTTGTTACACTTAAATCACCTCTTATAAGTTATAAATACTTAATAAATTATCAACACTTATCTTTTTCATTAAGAGCACCTCCTCACTCTGTTTAATTTTCAGAATTAAATTAAAACCATTTAGTAATTAATTACTTAAATCAATGAAAAATATATCATTTGTTATATTTTTTCTTGTAAGTACGGTTGTTATTAGTCAAAATTGTGATTATAGTCTTAAAGGTGAAGTTATAGATTTTCATAACATTACTCCTATTGAAAACGCCACAATTAAAGTAATAAACTCAGAGGCATACGCCATATCTGATAAGGACGGTAAATTTACATTAAAAAACCTTTGTAATAATAAAATTGAAATAGAGGTAGCACATCTTAATTGTGAAGCAAAAACCATTTCGGTTAATGTATCAGAGAATGCCTTTATATCTGTTTATTTAGAACATCATTTAGAAGAACTAAAAGAAGTTGTATTAAACGTAAACTCTAGGACTGAAAGTACTAGTATTGAACAGTCTGTAAAACAAAAAACAATAGATAATTTTACAGACAAATCATTAGGTGATGCCTTGAATACAATTAGTGGTGTCTCTTCTCTAAATACTGGTAACACTATTGTAAAACCTATGATTCATGGATTACACAGCAGCAGGCTTTTAATTGTTAATAACAACGTACGTTTGTTCGACCAAGAATGGGGAGACGAACATGCACCAAATATTGATATTAACTCTAATAATAAAATAGAGGTTATTAAAGGCGCAAACACCCTTAGATATGGTAGTGATGCTATTGGAGGCTTAATTCTAATTAAACCTAAAAAACACTTCGCTAAAGATAGTTTATTTGGTAGCTCGATGCTTTCTGTTAACTCCAATGGTTTTGGTGGTAACATTAATTCTGAAATTATAAAAACCTATCAATCTGGGTTTTATACTAAACTTCAAGCAAGTTACAAGCAATTTGGAGATTTTAAAGCACCAGATTATTACCTGACTAATAGTGGACAAAAAAATTTAAATGCATCTGCTTCTCTTGGCTTTAATAGTTTTGAAAAAGGGTTTAATGCCTACTACAGTTTTGTAGACAATGAATTGGCTATTCTAGAATCATCTCATATTGGTAACGTAAGAGATTTAGTTTCAGCTATCAATAATAAAGAACCTCGTATTACTGAAGGTTTCTCGTATGATATTGATTATCCAAGACAAAATATTTTACATCATATTGGTAAATTAGAAGCCTATAAACGTTTTAAAGGGTTAGGTAAATTATCGGCTCAATACGATTTTCAAATTAACAGACGTAAAGAATACGATTTAAGAAGAGGAGAATTAGCAGATACACCTGTAATAGACCTTCGATTATTTACAACTTCTTTTCAGCCTAATTTACTTATTGATGCTTTAGACGATTTCGAAATTAACACGGGTTTTTTATTACGTTTCCAACAAAATGATGCTATTTCAGGAACTGGTGTTAGTCCATTAATCCCAGATTTTCAAAAATATGATGCTGGCGTTTACTCAACAGTGAATTACAAACTTGATTTATTTAATGAATTAAGTGCTGGTTTTCGTTATGATTTTTCTAGAATTGAAGCCACAAAACGTTATAACACCACCGATTGGGAAGACACCTATAACTATGATGAACTATTTCCAGAATTTGACTCTGGTACAACCGATAATTCTAAAACGTTAACCCATCCAGAATTTTCATTCCATAATTTCTCTGCCAATCTAGGTTATAAAAAACATTTTAGTAATGATTTTGAATTCTTTTTTAATTATGGTTTAGCATCAAGAATGCCAAACCCTTCAGAGCTCTTTAGCGATGGGCTACACCATAGTGCTGCAAGAATTGAAACAGGAAAACTAACCATTGGTAAAGAAGTTGCCCATAAATTTATAGCATCTATAGAAAGAAATAATCAGAGTTTAGGCTTTACTATTAGTCCGTATATTAATTATATTAATGATTATATACAGCTTATCCCTACTGGAATTACAACAACGGTTAGAGGTGCGTTTCCTGTTTGGGAATACGACCAAGTAAACGCTCAAATTTTTGGTATTGACATCGATGTTGATAAAAAAATTAATAATAAAATAAATTACAGAGGGAATATAAGTCTATTACAAGGAGACAATCTAACTGATGATGTTCCGCTTATACACATGCCTTCAACAAATTTTACAAATAGTATATCTTACTATAATAAAGATTTAAACCAATTATATTTTAGTTTAAATCATAAAACTGTATTACAACAAAAAAAATATCCCGATTATAATTTTACCACTTATGATGCTACTATAGACGATTTTGTATATGTCGATATTAGCTCACCCCCTTCTGCCTATTCATTATTTAGTTTTAATAGTTCTGCAAGCTTTAAAGCCTTTAATAAAGGAACTTTAAAATTAGAATTTAATATTGAAAATATTTTCAATACGTCATATCGAGAATACCTTAACAGGCTTCGATATTTTGCAGATGAATTAGGAAGAAACTTTAACTTAAAAATAAAAATAAATTATTAAAACAAAAAACATGAAATATTTAAAATTAAACACAATTAAATTATTAACCTTATTTTTCGTTTCTAGTTTAGCTTTAGTTAGCTGTTCTAGTGATGATGATCATGATGATGACCACGACCATGAAGAAGAACTTATAACAACAGTTATTTATACATTAACTAACGGTAACGATGTTGTTACTTTAGAGTTTCAAGATTTAGACGGTGATGGTGGAGCAGACGGAACAACAACTGTATCTGGCTCTTTATCAGCAAATACAATGTATTCTGGAGAAATTCAATTATTAAATGAAACTGAAAGTCCTGCAGAAGATATTACCGAAGAGGTTGAAGAAGAAGGTGACGAACACGA
The DNA here is from genome assembly GCF_044594645.1 of Algibacter sp. R77976. Classification (GTDB taxonomy): domain Bacteria; phylum Bacteroidota; class Bacteroidia; order Flavobacteriales; family Flavobacteriaceae; genus Algibacter_B. The sequence goes on along the minus strand of NZ_CP138989.1, from coordinate 2,151,100 downwards.
GTTTTTCATTACTTCTACGATTTCTGATATAGTGATTACAAAAAATGATACTGATGCCGATGGAAACCCAATTGGTATAGAATCAACTTTTTCTACTGGTGATGCAGGAACAGGGTCTTTAACAATTGTTTTAAAGCATGAGCCTACTAAACCAAACGATGGTACTTCTTCGAGTGCTGGTGGTAGCACAGATGTAGAAGTAACTTTTGCTATTGTAGTGGAGTAATTAGAAATATTTTTTTGTAATACAGTTAAAAAAAGCTACACTATTTTAGTGTGGCTTTTTTTATAAAATCGATTTAAGAGGCAAAACGTTCATAATCTGATGATATTTTTAATATGAACGAAACATTAATATTTATTTGATTTATAGTCTTTTAAAATTATTGAATTACAACAAACTAGAGGTAATAAGTATATTGACTAATTTATCTTACAAAACAACGAGTATCTTACATTTTCCAAGTACTTTTCAGTACTTTAATAATCTTAAGAACTTAAAAGTGGATGCTAGTAACTCAATAGTAAACAAAATATTTAAAGGTCTTACTTTTTCAGATGAAGAGGTATTAATTATTGATTCCCTATTCCATAAAGAAGTCTACAAAAAAGGTTACATACTACTAAAAGCTGGAGATATTGTTAATGCTCAGTATTATATCCAATATGGATGTTTACGTTCATTTCATTTAGACTCTCAAGGAAAAGAATATACGGTCCAGTTTGGTTTTAATGATTGGTGGATTAGTGATTTTACAGCATTTTTTTCCAAATCAAAAGCTGTATTAACAATAGAAGTTTTACAAGATGCTACATTGTATAAGATTTCTAAAGAAGATAAAGATTTTTTATTAACGAAAATACCAAAAGTAGAAACCTTTTTTAGAATAAAACTAGAACGTGCCTTTGCCGCTTTTCAAAAACGAATTTTAGCAAACTTATCTCAACCTGCAACTGAACGTTACATCAACTTTATTAAAACTTTTAATGATATTGAGCCGAATCTAAAAAACTACCACATTGCATCTTATTTAGGTATTACTACACAAAGTTTGAGTAGAATTAGAAAAGAATTATCAAATAACTAAATTTATTAACATACATCAATTTTTTTATTGATTTATCAATATACCTTTGCCATATAGCTAAGATTAACATAATATACATTGTAAATCCCTATGATTAATAGCAAAATTAAAAGCGCATATAAAATATGCGCTTTTTTATGAAATTTATTTAAAAATATATCAGCTACCTTGAATAATTAGGAGATTCATTAGTAATAGTTACATCATGTGGGTGGCTTTCATTAATACCACTAGAAGTAATTTTTACAAACTGCCCGGTTTCTTTTAGTGTTTCAATATCTTTTGATCCACAGTAACCCATTCCAGCACGTAAACCTCCAACAAACTGATGGATGCTTTCGTTTAATTCACCTTTATATGGCACACGTCCAACAATACCTTCTGGTACTAATTTTTTAATATCATCCTCCACATCTTGGAAATAACGGTCTTTACTACCTTTTTTCATAGCCTCAACCGATCCCATTCCACGATATGATTTAAACTTTCGTCCTTCGTAAATAATAGTTTCACCAGGCGATTCTTTAGTTCCTGCTAAAAGAGACCCTAGCATAACAGTATCTGCACCAGCTGCAATCGCCTTAGGAATATCTCCTGTGTAACGAATACCACCATCTGCAATTACCGGAACACCTGTACCTTTTATAGCCGCAGCGACTTCTAATACTGCAGAAAACTGTGGAAACCCTACACCTGCTACAACACGCGTTGTACATATTGAACCTGGGCCTATTCCTACTTTAACAGCATCGGCACCTGCTTCTACCAAATATTTTGCTGCAGCACCAGTTGCTATATTTCCAACAACAACATCAAGTTCTGGGAATTTAGATTTAACTTCTTTTAAAACTTCAACTACACCTTTAGTATGTCCATGTGCCGTATCTATAATTACAGCATCTACTCCTGCTTTAACAAGAGCTTCTGCTCTTTCAACAGCATCACCTGTTACACCAATTGCAGCTGCAACTCTTAAACGCCCGTATTTATCTTTATTCGCGTTAGGTTTTTGAGTAACTTTAGTAATATCTCTAAAGGTTATTAAACCTGATAATTTATAATTATCATCTACAATTAATAATTTTTCAATTTTATGTTTCTGAAGAATTTTTTCAGCATCTTGTAAAGAGGTTCCAACTGCTGCAGTAACTAAGTTTTCACTCGTCATTACTTCAGTAATTGGTTTTGTGTTATCATGTTCAAAACGTAAATCTCTGTTTGTAACAATTCCTTTTAGTTTACCTTCTTCATCTACAATAGGAATACCTCCAATACTATGTTCTGCCATGCTTAATTTTGCATCCTTAACCTTAGCTGTAAGTGGTAAAGTAACAGGATCTATAATCATTCCACTTTCTGCACGCTTCACTTTTTTTACTTTAAGAGCTTGTGCCTCTATCGACATATTTTTATGCAACACACCAATACCTCCTTCTTGCGCCATGGCAATAGCCATTTTACTTTCTGTTACTGTATCCATAGCAGCAGATATAATAGGCACATTAATAGTAATGTTACGTGTAAATTTTGTTTGAATATTTACCTCTCTTGGAAGTACTTCAGAAAAAGCTGGAACTAATAGAACGTCGTCATAAGTTAAACCTTCTCCGACAATTTTGTTTTCGTGTGCAGTCATGTTGCAATTACAGTTATAATTGCGTGCAAATATACAATTTTAAAATAGAATAAATAGCGTCTTTTATGTTAAGAAATGATCCTACAAGAATCTAGGCTTTTTGAAGTAACTGTTTTAAAATAATAAGCGTTGATACTGTAAAAGTTAGCGTCATTAATAAGCCAGAAAACATAACTATATACTTCATCCAGAGTAGACCTGTCCATAGTAAATAAAGCCCCCCGAATGTTAATATAACCGAAATGAATGGCTCTACAATTAAAACCATTTTAAGCTTTTTATTAAGTTTTGTTATAGAAACTAATAACCCTACCAAGAAAAATATAATAGACATTGATAGGATGTGATTATGCACTAAAGTAAGCATTTCTTTAGGGCTTTTTTTGAAACGCATGACCTCAGCATTTTCATCATTTTCATTTCCTAAATATTGTTCTTCTATTCCATGAGGATTAGCAGAAGATGTTTCGCCTACAAATAATAATCCGGTATAAAAGCCAATACTTAATACAATTATAAAAGCACCGATTAATACCTTAATCTCTTTAGGTAGTGTAAGTATTAAGCCGTTTAATTGCATTTATAAAATGTTTTTGTTTTGAAGAATTTTTAACGATTCCAAGAAATCATTCATGGCCTTAGTCATTGAACGAACAGATATTGTTGCTCCAGAAATAGCTACAATATTATCACCAAGTTTTAGTTCGTCTCCTCCTTTTTTACCTATGAATTGTTTTAGCCAACGCGTGCTACCAATCTCTCCGCCATATTCTTCGCGGTACATGAGGACTTTTGACTTTATTACTATTAAATCTTTGTCTAACAAAATTAAATAATCAAACTGTGCTGTTTTACTTGGTGCTTTTGATAGATAAGCATAACCTAAAATTGTACTATTAGTTTCGATCTTAAAAAGATTATCTTCTTCGAATTTTGAAGGCAAGTCTTTTGCAATATCTGAAGCAATATTTACTTCTGTAAAATTAAAGGTTTCAATACCGTAGGTCTTAACGATTTCTTTATTTACTTTTTTTAGAATGTTTTTGGGCAAGCCAAAAGACATTAAAAATAAAGCTAAAATCAATATTGAAACTGGTTTTAAATTCATAGTACAAAAGTATTGTTTTTTATTGTTCTTACAAGTAAAATGCCAAAACGGCAATTACTAAATTTAATTTTTAATGATTCCCTTTTTCAAGGGAATGACAACTTAAGCAGAAACCTCGAGGCTTTACCTCGAGGAATCATTTATAAAATTGCCTTCGCTTTGCGTTAGGGATTGAGCAATTGTTGGAGCTCCTCTTTTCGAGAGCGACTTGCGAAAGCCCGACCCTTGTGGTAACGCCCAAATTATATTAGAACCATACTCCGATTCCGAAATTTAATCTATTTGCAACCTCTCCACCGGAAACGGCATTATCTCTAAATTGGTAATCGCCTTTTAGAACAACGCCTGGTGCAAGGTGATAACTTAATCCTGTTGTTAAATCGTTACGGTTATAAGCATCGTTTCTTGCTAAGGCTCCATCTGTTCCTGCATGTGTATCGTACTGCTCGTATCTTGCAAAGGCAAACAAACGTTGCGTCTTTTCTTGTGGTAACAAGTTATAAGCTGCTTCTAAATACCAACCTTGTAACTCACTTCCTAAATCTTTTCCCGTTAAATTATTGTAATCTTCGGTACCTGAAAGAGAACCATGAACGTATTGCCCACGAGCTGTGAAACGTTGGTATGCGTAACGAGCATCTAAACCTATCATAGAAATACCAATATTTGCGCCATCTATTTCTTCTACATCATCTTCAGCTTGAGTATCTCCAAAATATCCTGAAAGCCCTAAACGTAGTCCTGAGATTCCATAATAATCTAATTTCATAGAAAGTGTTGGACTATCTATTGTTGACTGAATGGCTTTTTGACGACCACTACGCAACCCGTTTGATCCTTTTAAGACACCATTTACCCCGCCTTCTCCATCGAAAGAAGTAGATTGAAAACCATTAAAAACATAAGCTTGGTAACCTAAAGAAAGGTTGTTTAATTTTCCAGATACACCAAAACCAATTTCTCTCCAGGTTGTTGGCACAATTACGTTATCTACTGAAGGTCGTTCTACACCATTAAATGTTGTTGGCTCGTGAAATTCGTTTATAATACCAAAAGGTACTAACATTAAACCACCACGTAAATTTACATTTGGAGCTACGTTATAATTTACAAATGCTTGTTCTATGAATACTTCTTGAACATGCTCGAACTCTACTTCTGTTACAAATTGCGTTTTCTCGTTAAATTTATAACCAAAAAGCAATACTAGCCTTTGAATATCTAATTCTCCATTTAATGCTTCTGGCTGATTGTAAGTTACCTCTCCATAAGCTCCTACTGTTACCGCTTTACCGTAGTTTCCTGAAAGGATACGTTGCGCTGCATTTAATTGTTGTTGCGGATTGAAAGTAATAGAATCTTGCAATGTTTGTGCACTTACTAATGAAACTAATAAGATTGAAAAAAGTAAGGTTAATTTTCTCATTTTAAAATTGGTTTGTTGTTTTTATTTAGACTTATTATAAATAAATATTGTTTTAAAGCCGCAAATATAAAACACATTATTAGTTACACAAAGTTTATTTAGATTAAATTTAAATAATATTTAACAGAATACGAAATAATGAAAAAAACTATATTTAACCCATTAAATATCAATATAATGTCTCTTAAATCATCAATACTACTATGCCTACAGTTTTTGTGTATGGGGTATCTTATTAGTCAGTTATCACTCAATAAAAACCTCATTATCATACTAATACAGCTCTTAGGTATTAGCATATCCATTTGGGGTATTGTAGCTGGAGGTGTTACAAAATTTAATATTCAACCAGAAGTAAAATCTAATGAATTAATAACTCGGGGCCCGTTTTCATTGATACGCAATCCTATGTATATTGGAATAATAGTATTGTTTTCTCCTACAATAGTTAACAACCCAACCAGTTTTTCAATGTTAGTTTTTGTTTTATTAATTATTACATTAATACTTAAAATATATAGTGAAGAGCAGTTTTTAGAAACCAAGTTCGGTAATCAATATCTAATTTATAAAGCAAAAACCTACAGATTAATACCTTATTTATATTAATGATAATTTTTAAAAATTTTTGAGGCTTCATTATAAGCACTCTCAAAACTTAAGGCATTTAAACTATTGCTTTTATTTGAAGTGAAATATGATAATAATTTTTCGGTTGGCATATTTCCAGTAAGTTCATCTTTAGCCATTGGGCAACCTCCAAAGCCCTGAATAGCGCCATCAAAACGAAGGCAACCAGCCTTGTATGCAGCATCAACTTTCTCAAACCAACTAGAAGGCGTAGTATGTAAATGTGCACCAAATTCAATGTGTGGATATTTAGGAATTAAATTTGAAAACAGATAATTAATACTTTCTGGGTTTGATGTTCCTACCGTATCACTTAGTGATAATATTTTAACGCCCATGTTTGCTAATTTTTCGGTCCACTCACCTACTATGTCAACATTCCATGGGTCTCCATAAGGGTTTCCAAAGCCCATGGAGATATAAACAACCACTTCTTTATTTGTTTTATCTGCAATTTCTAATATTTCTGAAAGTGTAATAACAGATTGCGCTATGGTTTTGTGCGTATTACGCATCTGAAAGTTTTCTGAAATTGAAAACGGATATCCTAAATAATTTATTTCTGCATGTTGAGAAGCATCGTTCGCACCTCTTGTATTCGCAATAATTGCTAAAAGCTTACTTGTTGTTTTACTTAAATCTAGTTTTGATAAAACCTCTGCTGTGTCAACCATTTGCGGAATAGCCTTTGGAGATACAAAACTGCCAAAGTCTATAGTATCAAAACCTACTCTCAATAATGACTGAATGTATTGCACCTTCTGCTCTGTTGGTATAAATTGTTTTATACCCTGCATAGCATCACGTGGACATTCAATTATTTTTACTGGCTTAGACATTTTTCAAGAAATTCAGTTGATAAAAATACTATTATTTTTAAGAATGTAAGCTTAAATGTATAATTACGACTCAAGGTTAACGCTATTAATCCTTCAAATTATATCTATGAAAAAAATTACGCTTCTTATATTTTTATTAGTTTGTGCTTTAAGTTTTGGGCAAACTTCAGCTAATTATGATATATCAATAACAACTATTTGGAACGCTACAGATCATACCTCACTACCAGGAAATGCACATTGGTCTCCACTTGCTGGAGCAACTCATAAAAACTTAAATGATATTTTAGAGTTTGGAGTAATAGCTCCAACTACAAATGGTATAAAAGATATAGCAGAAACGGGAAATACTTCAAATTTTAATACTGAAGTCAATGATGCCATTGCAGCGGGTAATGCAGATCAATATTTACAGCAAGGTTTTTCACCATTTTCAGGAAACAATAGTAATGCTTCGATAAGTAATGTTTCTGTAAATGAAGACTTCCCGTTAATTACTTTAGTATCCATGGTAGCGCCAAGTCCTGATTGGTTTATTGCTGTAAACAACTTAGACCTAAGATCTGGTAATAATGCAGTAAACAATGGTTGGAAAGATACTTTCACCATAGACGTTTTTGCCTATGATGCTGGTACAGATTCTGGAACAGATTATACTTCAGGAAATTCTTCAACATCACCTAGAGATCCAATTTCTATGGTATCTGGTTCTCCAATAAACGGAAATAGAATGGCTACGATTACTTTTACATACAATTCTTCTACGTTAAGTGCTAGTAATTTTAATACCATTGAAAGTTTAAAAGTATACCCAAACCCTACAGATGGAAATATATCTATTTCAAACAACCAAAATGTAGACTTAAAAACGATAGAAATTTATAGTGTGTTAGGTAAGTTAGTAGAGCAAATTTCTATTGTGCCAAACAAAGAGCAACTTCATATTAATTTAACAAATTTAAACACAGGAATCTACTTATTAAAACTTCAATCTAATACTGGTAAAACGACTACTCAAAAACTAGTAATCCAATGATTATTCTAGAGGTTTAAACAACAATATGCCCTTAAACTTATAAACAAATATTAATAAATTGTTAATAATCGATAATATTAACATTATATCGTTTTTATTATAGTTGGGAATCATTTCGGTATACATTTGATTATAAATGTTTTCACCCCAAATGAATCTATTGACCTACAATCTAAACCTTTTAGTGTTTTCGATTTTAATATCGATTTCAACTAGCCTATTTTCTCAAAATAGTAATGAGGTGCATTGTGGTAATATAACATCCAAAAAATCAATTGAATTTTACAACAGTATAAAGCCTCAAGTAGAAAAGTATGAAGAGGCATTTTATGCTACTAAATTGGCAAAAGGACATTTCTCTGAAAACGTAATAAATTCAATTCCTGTTAAAGTATATATAATTAGAAATTCTGATGGTTCTGGCGGTTTAAATACTGCTGATTTAAATGATGCTTTCACAAATCTGAATTCTATATATAAGGATGCCTTCCTGAATTTTTTCATGTGTGATGGTATTCAATACATTGATGATGATAGTTTGGGGCATTTTAAAATGGGAGATGAAAAGAGCTTTACAGAATCTAATTATGTTCCTGGATTAATCAATATTTATTTCACAAATTATATTGAAAACCTATCTAACGAGAGTATTTGTGGATTTAGTGATAATGATGGTAGAGATGATATGATTGTTATGAATAATAGTTGTGCATTAAATGGCTCTTCTCTTGCTCATGAATTAGGTCACTTTTTCTCACTTCTTCATACCCATGGCCCTGCGAATTCAAGTAGTGAATTAGTAGATGGTAGTAATTGTGATACAGATGGTGATGGAATTTGTGATACTCCTGCTGATCCTGGATTAAATACTGTAAATGTTGATAGCTCTTGTAATTATTACAGTACTGAAAGGGATGCAAATGGTGATGAGTATAGTCCAGACACTCATAACATCATGTCCTATTCTAGAAAAGAATGTAGAACTATTTTTTCTGAACAGCAATTAGCAAGAATGTTTGCTTATTATATGACTACTAAAAGTTATTTATCATGTCCTTCTTTCAATGCAAATATAGCTACAAATGAAAGTGTGACATGTGAAGAATCTCTAACGGTAGAATTTGAAAGTTTAAGCGAAAATGTTACTAATTGGCAATGGGATATAAATAATGATGGTGTTGTTGATTATACCACTAAAAACCCAACACATACTTTTGAAACCGGTATTTATGATGTAACACTTACTGTTTCTAACAAATCCAAAACTATTAAAAAAACATTTTTAAACTATATTAAAGTAGGAACGATTGCCAATAAATTAGATGAAAATTTTGAAGAATTCAATCTTCTTGATAATCATGGTTGGACCTCTAAAGACCTTTCAGGAAACGGATATCTTTGGTATTCTAACTTTGGTGACACGCAATCAATTGAAACAGGACCTACAAACTACAAAAACGCTGAGAATATTCTAAACACTTATATGTATGCTGAGGCTTCTGGTGCACTAGAAGGTGATGTTACGACATTTACATCACCATGTATTGATGTGAGCTATCAAAATACTGAATTAGAATTTTCATACCATATGTTTGGTGAAAATATTGGTGAATTACACGTTGATATTGAAACAGATTCTGGTTTTATAAATGATGTTATTGACCCCATTTATGGCAGTCAGCAAGAGCAACAAAGTGATAGTTTTATAACTAAAACAGTAAACTTAGCATCTTATACTAACAAAACTATAAAAGTTAGATTTAGAGCCGTTAGAGGTTCTAGCTGGAAAGGTGATATTGCTATAGATAATGTGTTTTTAAAAACCATTTTTACACCTATAACTAATATTTTATATGATGTATATCCTAACCCAATAAAAGGTGATTTACTATATGTTAAGAATAATGATGTGGATACGACCTCTAACTTCATTATTACTAATTTAGTGGGTCAGCCATTTTTATCTGGAACAGTAAATAGCAATCCTATTGACTTTAGCTCATTATCGTCTGGGACTTATTTACTTATTTTAACTAATGGTAAATCAAGAGTTATAAAGAAGATTATTAAATAGTTTACTTATTTAGAATGGCCTTATTTATAGATTTTATAAGACTCGGACCTTCATAGATGAATCCTGTATAAATCTGAACTAGATCTGCTCCAGCATCTATTTTTTCAAGCGCATCGTTTGCTGAATGAATTCCTCCTACTCCAATTATAGGAAACGCTTTGTTACTTTTATCAGAAAGGTATTTAATAACCTGAGTGCTTTTTTCTTTTACAGGTTGGCCACTTAATCCACCATTGCCAATCTCTTCAAGCCTGTCTTTTGATACTTTTAATCCAGTTCTATCTGTAGACGTATTACTTGCAATAACTCCATCAAGATTAGTATCTTTTACTAGACTTATAATTTCGTCTAACTGAATGTTGTTTAAATCTGGTGCAATTTTTAAAAGAATAGGTTTCTGTTTATTAAACGTTTTATTTGCTTTTTGTACAGCACCAATTAATTCTTCTAAATAATCCTTATCATTTAATTTAGCATGACTTCCAACGTTAGGGCAACTAACATTCAAAACAAAATAATCTACATATGGATGTAATGCATTAAAACACTCTAAGTAATCTTTAGTATAATCTTCAGGTTTTGTATTTGTGTTTTTTCCAATATTCCCACCAATAATCAATTTACCTTTATTGGTTTTTAACTTCTCTATAGCTGCCTCAAGACCATCATTATTAAAGCCCATTCGGTTAATAATGCCTTTGTCTCCTTTTAATCTAAACAGTCTTTTTTTAGGATTTCCGGCTTGCCCTTTAGGTGTAACCGTTCCTATTTCAATAAAACCGAAACCAAAATTTGCCAATTCATTATACAAAACTGCATTTTTATCAAAACCAGCGGCTAGCCCTACAGGATTTTTAAATGTGAGTCCGAATAATTGACGTTCTAATTTTTCATCTTCTACAACATATAAACTTCTGTATATCGATTTAAAACCAGGTATTTTAGAAGTGAATTTTACTAGTGAGAAAGTGAAATGGTGAATTTTTTCAGGATCAAAAGAAAAAAATAATGGGCGAAGTAGTAATTTGTACATCTGTATAATTTGATGCAAAAATAGGTTGAAATACTGTAAATAAAAAATTGAGTTACCCTTACTTATTCACGCTTAATAATTGTAAATTACAGCCAATATTAGCCACAAATATCTTACTAAGAAAAAACATCATTTATATGATTTCAAAAGAGCACATTATAAAACGTTTTATAGGTTATGTTACTATTGATACGGAGTCTGATCCAAATTCAAAAACCACACCTAGCACAAAGAAACAATGGGATTTAGCAAACAAACTCGCCAAAGAACTTAAAACTATAGGCATGCAAGATGTCAGTATTGATGCTAATGCTTATATCATGGCTACTTTGCCAAGTAATGTTGAACATGAAGTACCAACTATTGGTTTTATTTCGCATTTTGATACCTCGCCAGATTTTACAGGTGCTAATGTAAAACCTCAAATTATTGAAGACTATAATGGCAAAGACATTATTTTAAATGAAGCTGAAAATATTATTCTATCTCCAGATTATTTTGATGATTTATTACAATACAAAGGACAAACATTAATTACAACTGATGGCACAACCCTTCTAGGTGCCGATGATAAAGCTGGAATTTGCGAAATTGTTTCGGCAATGGAATACTTAATTCAGCATCCTGAAATTAAACACGGCACTATAAAAGTTGGTTTTACACCCGATGAAGAAATTGGTAGAGGTGCTCACAAATTTGATGTTGAAAAATTTGGAGCAGATTGGGCGTATACTATGGATGGTAGTCAAATTGGCGAATTAGAATATGAAAATTTTAATGCCGCAGGAGCAGTTGTAAAAATAAAAGGCAAAATTGTGCATCCTGGTTATGCCAAAGATAAAATGGTAAACTCCATGTATATTGCTACCGAGTTTATAAATTCTATTCCAAGAATGGAAACTCCCGAACATACTGAAGGCTATCAAGGCTTTTTCCATTTACATGATATGGAAGGTGATGTTGAAGAAACCACATTACAATATATTATTCGCGATCATGATATGGAACATTTTGAGGCCAGAAAAGAAGTTATGGTAAAACTCACCAATGAATTAAATTCGCAATACGGTCGAGAAGTTATTACAACTGAAATTAAAGATCAATACTTCAATATGAAGGAGAAAGTAGAACCTGTAATGCATATTGTAGATATTGCTGAAGAAGCTATGAAAGCGCTTGATATTACACCCTTAATTAAGGCTATTCGTGGTGGAACAGATGGGTCGCAACTTAGTTATATGGGATTACCTTGTCCAAATATTTTTGCTGGCGGACATAATTTTCATGGACGCTACGAATATGTACCAGTTGAGAGTATGATTAAAGCAACCGAGGTGATTTGTAAGATTGCGGAATTGGTGGCTTTAAAAAATAAAAATGATTAATGGTACTTACTTTTAAAAAATTGAAGCCAATGAAAAAAATTTTAACTGTTTTAATAATATGTATAGTTGCGCTTTCTTGTAAAAATTTAGAAAAAGAAAAAAAAGAAAACTTAACAGAAACAATATTTCAAGAAATAAAAAATGATGACTACGAATTATATATACCATCTAGAAACACAAAAGCAGTTTTAGTACTTTTTGGTGGTTTCCCAGAAACACCAGAAGATGTAAAGCGAGAATTTAAAATACTTGAAGACGCAAAAAACAATAACATAGCTGTTTTGTTTATGAACTACAGCAGAAAAATATGGCTAGAACAAGAAGAAAAACTTCAACTATCAGAACATCTTAAAACCATATTTAAACAAAATGAATTACCTAAAAACAATATTTATATAGGTGGTTTTTCAAGTGGTGGTAATATGGCACTTTTAATTAGTAATTTCTTAACTAATGAAGTATTAGACATGAAACCCAAGGGCGTTTTTATAGTAGACTCACCTATTGATTTAGAACAATTATATAATACAGCAGAAAAAAATATTAAATTAAATTTTTCTGAATCTGCTGTACAGGAAAGCACTTGGTTAATTGAAACTTTAGGTACAAAATTTGGTAATCCAAATGAGGATATTTCTAAATACTTAAAATATTCAGTTTTCAATTCAAACACAGAAAATATTGATAATTTAAAGAGTTTAAAAAAGACTAAAATCAGATTTTATACTGAACCAGATACACTTTGGTGGAAGAAAACAAAAAAGGCAGATTACGAACATACTAATGCTTACTACATAAAGAAGCTTACGGAAACACTAAATAAATTGGAGTTTAAAGATGTTGAATATATTCCAACAGTAAATAAAGGCTACAGGGCTAATGGGGAACGCCACCCACATAGTTGGGCCATTGTAGATAAAAAGAATTTAATAAACTGGATGTTGAATAAATAACATTTTTCTCGACTACTTTAAAAATTATTCATATTATGAAATTAAACTTATTGTCTTGTGATGCACTAAGACCAGATAGAAGAGCAATAACTAAATGTATTTTAGAAATTTCATCTAATATGAGTGAATCGTTAGCAAATGAACTTACAGATATTCTCTTAGAAGGAGACGCTGTAGACATTGAAGTTACAGATAAAAACTCTGGATCTGCCTTAAGAGCTTTACGGAAACTTAGTATTGATTACGAAATTTTAGAATAGAGCTATTAAACAGCCTTTTAAATACTAATTGAATCAATACAGAACTTCCTTACTACATCCCAAACAATTAAATTATCTTTGCATCACTTAATTATTTACCATGCGCATAGATATCATAACAGTCCTACCTGAACTACTTAAAAGCCCATTTGAAGCTTCTATTTTAAAACGTGCCATAGATGCTGGTTTGGTAGAAGTCCATTTTCATAATTTAAGAGATTATACTTCTGATAATTACAAATCTATTGACGATACTCAATTTGGTGGTGGGGCTGGTATGGTGATGATGGTGGAACCCATAGACAAATGTATTTCGGCTTTAAAAGCAGAACGCAATTATGATGAAGTTATATATATGACTCCAGATGGCGAAACTTTAAAGCAAGGTATGGCCAACCATTTATCCTTAAAAGAGAACATTATTATTTTATGCGGACATTATAAAGGAGTAGACCAACGCGTGCGCGATCATTTTATAACTCGAGAAATATCTATTGGAGATTATGTTTTATCTGGTGGCGAGTTGGGAGCAGCTGTACTTTGCGATTCCATTATACGTTTAATACCGGGTGTATTAGGAAATGAAACCTCTGCCCTAACCGATTCGTTTCAAGATGGTTTATTAGCGCCTCCTATTTATACAAAACCAAGAGATTATAAAGGTTGGAAAGTACCGGAATTATTATTTGGAGGCAATTTACCAAAAATTGAAAAATGGCGTGAAGAACAGGCGTATTTAAGAACTAAAGAGCGCCGACCTGATTTATTGGAAGACTAATATATGGAACCAAGAATAGAATTAATTAAACAAAAAAAATTAATAGGACATTCAATTTCAATGTCCTTAACTGATAACAAAACCTTTGATTTGTTTACTGGTTTTATGCCTAAAAGAAAACAAATTAGCAATGCTTTAAGTGATGATAAATTTGAAGTGATGATTTATGATAGCTTACATTTTAAAAATTTTAATCCAAATAAAACTTTTATTAAATGGGCCACACTAGAGGTTTCTGATTTTAATACTATTCCTGAGGGCATGAAAGATTTAACCATAGAAAATGGTTTATACGCTATTTTTAAATACCGTGGTTTTGCAAAGAATTTTGGTGGATTCATGAATTATGTATTTACAGAATGGTTTCCTCAATCTGAATATACCTTAGACAACAGGCCACATTTTAATGTTTTAGGAGATAAATACATTAAAAATAATCCGAATTCTGAAGAAGACGTATATATTCCTATTAAAAAGAAAGCTTAATAAAACACGTGTTAAGGATTGAACGGCATGTTTGAGCTCGCCGACGCAGGAGGAAGCGAGTAGTGAAAGCCTGACTTTTTGCTTTACTAAAATTTGAAATATCTACTAAATATTCAAGCAAAAAGAAACACCAAAAAAACACAAATAAAACATTGTAGGTTATGAATTAATAGTTATTTTTGCAGCCAATTTCGGGTTAACCTCTGGCGAGAATCGTGAATGTTGTTCTGGATTAATTATAATTAAATTTAAAGATATGGAATCTTTAGTAAAATTTGTACAAGACGAATTTGTAACAAGAAAGGATTTACCAGAATTTGCTGCTGGTGATACAATTACAGTATTCTACGAAATTAGAGAGGGCGAGAAAGTACGTACTCAGTTTTTTAGAGGTGTAGTAATACAAAGAAGAGGGTCTGGAGCTTCAGAAACTTTTACAATTAGAAAAATGTCAGGAACTATTGGTGTAGAGCGTATCTTCCCAATTAATTTACCTGCATTACAAAAAATAGAAGTTAACAAACGTGGTAAAGTACGTAGAGCACGTATATTCTACTTTAGAGGCCTTACAGGTAAGAAAGCTAGAATTACAGAGCGTAGACGTTAATAACAATACATCTGCAATTGCAGTATTTAAAAGCCTTGAGATATCTCAAGGCTTTTTTTATTAACAAAAGTTAATAACTACGGTTTATAAGTAGTTGATATCTAAAGTCTTAAAAAATTTGTTTTTTTGAAAAGTGATGTTATATTTACAACAGAAATAAATGACAGCTCTGGCTGGTTTCGCTTCAACAACGAATTTGCATGACTTTCTAAATAAGATAACGTTCTTTAAATAATAATTGTTTTTGAGGTTGTAATGTTCCATGTGTATATGTGTGATATCAGGAGACCAAGACATTGTAAATAGTTTCATATGTACAAGCAGATGAAAACTAATATAATGAAAAGCTTAAAAAGCAGCAGAAGCGAAAGTGTATGTTGTAATGCAAGTAATGCTAATAGCCAATTAACACGAAAGTGAAGAGGAAGCGACTAGTTTCAAGAAAACAATTACAGAAATATTGTAGTAATAGGTCAATACATTTTGAAAATTGCAACACTATTTCGTTGAAATAACAAAACTTGAACCAAAATGGTTTAGATGAAAATTTAAACAAACATGTGTAGCAATACACATTAGGTCACGCTAAGTTATTTCAAAAAAGCCATATCAACGTAGATTAAGTTCTGTAGTGATATGGCTTTTGTTTTTTTAAAGTAAAGGGTTCTTTTTTATTAAATTCTTATTGGTATACCAATTTTTTACAATTCTATTAAATCAAACTTCCTAAAACGTTTTCGTTGCCCTAAAAAAAGCATATAATAGTCTAATTTTGTATATTCGCTTCGCTAAAAATAAATCTACTAATTTCTATAGTTTTTTAGCACTTTAATTTAATTCTTAAAAGCGACACAACATGTCTAAAATCATTTATACTAAAACTGACGAAGCTCCAGCTTTAGCAACACGCTCTTTATTACCAATTGTTCAAGCGTTTGTTAAATCATCGGGCATTAATATTGAAACCAAAGATATTTCTTTAGCAGCAAGAATTTTAGCTGTATTTCCAGATTTTTTAAATGAAGACCAACGTGTTACAGACGATTTAGCAATACTTGGTGAATTGGCTAAAAAACCGGAAGCTAATATTGTAAAACTTCCAAATATTAGTGCTTCTGTACCGCAATTAAAAGCTGCAATTAAGGAATTACAATCTAAAGGTTTTAACATTCCTAACTACCCTAACGAGGCTAATACTGATGCAGAAAAAGATATTAAATCCCGTTATGATAAAATAAAAGGAAGTGCTGTAAATCCTGTGTTACGTGAAGGTAATAGTGATAGACGTGCTCCTAAAGCGGTTAAGAATTATGCTAAGAAAAATCCTCATTCTATGGGAGCTTGGTCTAGCAATTCTAAAACACATGTAGCTACAATGAGTGCAGGTGATTTTGCTCATAATGAAAAATCGGTTACTTTAAATGATGCTACCAGCATTACTATTGAGCATACAGATAATAGTGGTAATACAACTGTTTTAAAAGATAGTTTTCCTTTATTAAAAGGAGAAATTATTGATGCTACAGTAATGAGTAAAAAAGCTTTACTAAGCTTTTTAGAAACGCAAGTTGACGATGCAAGAGCAAAAGACATTTTATTTTCTCTTCATATGAAAGGCACCATGATGAAAGTGAGCGATCCAATTATTTTTGGACATGCTGTAAAAATATTTTTTAAAGATGTTTTTGCTAAACATGCAGAAACAATAGAAAAACTTGGTGTTAATGTAAATTCTGGTTTAGGAAACCTTTTAGAGCGTATCCAAGAATTACCAAATGCAGAACGTGAAGCTATTGAAGCAGATATTAATGCAACATATAAAAATGGCCCAGGAGTAGCAATGGTAAACTCAGACAAAGGGATTACCAACTTACACGTACCTAGTGATGTTATTATTGATGCCTCAATGCCAGCAATGATTCGTACTTCTGGACAGATGTGGAATGCTGAAGGCAAACTTCAAGATACTAAAGCTGTAATTCCAGATAGTAGTTATGCAGGGGTTTATGCTGCTACAATTGATTTTTGTAAAGAAAATGGAGCTTTCGATCCAACAACTATGGGAACAGTACCTAATGTTGGACTTATGGCTCAGAAAGCTGAAGAATATGGTTCGCATGATAAAACTTTCGAAATTCCTTCAAACGGAACAGTAAAAGTAATTGATGCTTCAGGAACTTTATTGTTAGAACATGCAGTTGAAGAAGGTGATATATGGAGAATGTGTCAAACTAAAGATGCTCCAATTCAAGACTGGGTAAAATTAGCCGTAACTCGTGCAAGAGCTTCAGAAACTCCAGCAGTTTTTTGGTTAGATGAAAATAGAGCTCATGATGCTGAAATAATCAAAAAAGTTAATACATATTTAAAAGATCACGATACTACTGGTTTAGATTTAAGAATCTTATCGCCTATTGAAGCTACAAAGTTTACTTGTGCTAGACTAATAAAAGGAGAAGATACTATCTCGGTTTCTGGTAACGTATTGCGTGATTATTTAACAGATTTATTCCCGATTTTAGAAGTTGGTACAAGTGCAAAAATGTTATCTATAGTTCCATTAATGAATGGAGGTGGTTTATTTGAAACTGGTGCTGGCGGATCTGCTCCAAAACATGTACAACAATTACTTGAAGAAAACCACTTGAGATGGGATTCTTTAGGGGAGTTTTTGGCATTAGCGGTTTCTCTAGAGCATTTTAGCCAAGTTAATAACAACGCAAAAGCTAAAATTTTAGGTGAAGCTTTAGATGATGCAACAGATAAATTATTAGAAAACAGTAAAGGACCTTCTAGAAAAGCTGGAGAGTTAGATAATAGAGGTAGTCATTTCTACTTAGCCATGTATTGGGCACAAGAATTGGCTAAACAAAATAAAGACGAAACTTTAAAAGCTGAGTTTACACCTATTGCAAAACAGTTAGCAGATAATGAAGTAGCTATTGTAAAAGAATTAAATGACATTCAAGGTAAACCTACCGATATTGGTGGTTATTATGAACCAAATGAAGTTCTTATCAATAAAGTAATGAGACCTAGCGAAACTCTTAATGCTATTTTAAGATAAAAAATAAAGACAATATAACTTTTAAAAGCTCCTTTTTAGGAGCTTTTTTTATACATTTATAAAAAAAAGCTAATAAATGAAGAGCCCTTTACTATGGTTTCTTTGTGTGTTTTATTTTTCAATATCTGCAATAAACGCACAAGAAAAATTCACATTAAGCGGAACCATTTCTGAAGAAAAAAGTAATGAAACTCTAATTGGAGTTAATATTATTTTTCCAGAAATATCAGCAGGTACAACAACCAACGAATATGGATTTTATTCTATAACCCTACCAAAAGGTACTTATAATATTATTGTTAGTTACTTAGGGTATTCGACACTTTCTGAAACTATTTCGCTTTCAGAAGATCTTTCAAAAAACTTCAGCTTAACGGATGCTTTAGAGAATTTAGATGAAGTTATTATCACGGAAAATATTGAAAAATTAAATATTAGAACACCTCAAATGAGTGTTAATAAACTATCCTCTAGCACCATAAAAGATATTCCTGTGGTACTTGGAGAGTCTGATATTATAAAAGCAATAACTTTACTTCCTGGAGTTACCAATGCTGGCGAAGGGGCTTCTGGGTTTAATGTTCGTGGTGGCGCTGCAGATCAAAATTTAATTCTATTGGATGAAGCAACCATTTACAACTCATCACATTTATTTGGTTTCTTTTCTGTTTTTAACCCAGATGCCATAAAAGATATAAGATTATATAAAGGAGGTATTCCTGCACGTTATGGCGGTCGCGTAGCTTCCGTTTTAGATATTTATCAGAAAGAAGGAAATAACAGAGAATTTCATGCCAATGGTGGAGTTGGTATAGTTTCTAGTAGATTGCTATTAGAAGGACCACTTAAAAAAGACAAAGGTTCTTTTCTCTTAGGAGGACGATCAAGTTACGCACATTTATTTTTGCCTCTTTTTGATATTAATAACAAAGCATATTTTTATGATTTAAACACCAAATTGAGTTATAAGCTAAACGATAAAAATAATATTTACCTTTCTGGTTACTTTGGAAGAGACGTTTTTAGAATTGAAGATACTTTTGAAAACACCTATGGTAATTCCGTTTTAAACTTCAGATGGAATCATTTATTTTCAAACAAACTATTCTCAAACTTGTCATTAATTTATTCTGACTATTATTACGATTTAAAATTGAATTTTGTTGAATTCGATTGGGTTTCTGGAATCCAGAATTTCAACTTAAAATATGATTTTAAACACTATTTAAACGATAAAATAAAATTACAATATGGTTTAAATAGCATCTATTATAGGTTCAATCCAGGAGAAATTAAACCTACTGTAGAGAGCTCAGGTATAAACCCATTTAAACTAACAGATAAATATGCTTTTGAAAATGCTATTTATTTAGATGCAGAACATAAGGTTTCAGATAAACTAGCTTTATCATATGGGCTTCGTTTTAGCAGTTTTCATCGTTTAGGGCAGGATGAATTAAATGTTTACGAAAATGATCAAGCCGTTTTGTTTAATGAAGATTTTCAAATTTATGAAAAAGCTGAACCTAGTGGAACTGAATCTTTCAAACGATCTGATGTTATTGAAAGTTTCTTCAATCTAGAACCAAGAGCTTCTTTAGCATATCAATTAAATTCAGAAAGTTCTGTGAAATTAAGTTATAATCGTATGGCTCAATATTTACACCTATTATCAAATACTAGTTCTCCTACCCCTTTAGACATCTGGACGCCTAGTGGAAAATTTGTAAAACCACAATTACTAGACCAATATGCAATAGGATATTTTAAAAACTTTAACAACAACAAATATTCGCTTGAAGTAGAAAGTTTTTATAAAGATGTTCAAAATAGAATCGATTATATTGATGGAGCAGATTTAGTTGCTAACAACGCTATTGAAAAAGTGATATTAAACGGAAAATCTAGAGCTTACGGCTTAGAAGTATTGTTAAGGAAAAACGAAGGACGTTTTAAAGGCTGGTTAGCTTATACCCTATCAAAATCTGAACAACAAACACCAGGAAGAACAGCAAACGAATTAGGTATAAATAATGGAAACTGGTATAATACACCTTTTGATAAAACACATGATATTTCACTTACCGGGAGTTATGATTGGAATGAAAAATGGAAAATAAACACCAATTTTATATTTCAAACTGGGCAACCCGCAACATTTCCAAACGGACAATATGAATACAATGGTTTAAGTATTCCCAATTATAGCAATAGGAATGCTGACAGGCTACCAGCATATCACAGACTAGATATATCTTTAAGTTATACGCCAGAAGCAAATAAAACAAAAAAATTGAGAGGTGAATGGGTTTTTGGTTTTTATAACATATATAATAGAAGAAATGCCGCTTCAATATCTTTTGGTCAAAATAATGTTACAGGTGCTAATGAAGCAACGCGCTTATCCATTTTCGGAATAGTTCCATCAATATCTTATAATTTTAAACTTTAGAGTTATGCGAAAAATATTTAATTTATTATTTCTCTGTTCACTTATATTTTCATGTGAAGATGTTATAGATGTTGACCTAAATACTGCAGAACCAAGATTAGTAATTGATGCCTCTATTCATTGGAATAAAGATACTACAGGAGAAAGTCAATTAATTAAATTGTCGCTAACTGCACCTTATTTAGATAGCGAGGTTCCTCCTGCTACTGGAGCTACCGTAACAATAACAAATTCGGATAATACTATTTTTAATTTTATTGATGAAAATAACTTAGGCCTTTATAAAAATGAAAACTTCTTACCAGTAATTGGGGAAGTTTATAATTTAACCATTATTTACAATGGTGAAACTTATGTTGCAACAGAAACAATGACGCCAGTTGTTTCAATTGAATATATTGAACAAAAAAATGATGGTGGTTTTTCTGGTGAAGAAATAGAAATCAAAGCTTATTACACAGATCCTGAAAACGCAGCAAACTTTTATCTTTTCAGTTTCTCTGTATTAGATAAAAATACTTCCGCCCTTGAAGTTTATGACGACGAATTTACGGATGGAAACCAAATTTTCGCTTTCTATTCAGATGACGAATTAGAATCAGGTGATAGTATTGTGATTAGAAATTCTGGTATTTCTGAACGTACTTATAACTATTTAAACATCCTATTGGAACAAACTGATGAAGACTCAGGAGACCCTTTTCAAACGCAACCTGCAACCGTTAGAGGAAATTGTGTAAATCAAACTAATCCAACTAATTTTCCATTAGGTTATTTTAGAGTTTCCGAAACTGATGCTTTTACTTATGTTGTTGAATAATTATGAGTTCATTGGTTATTTAGTACACCGTATACTTCAAATTTTATGTATTTTTGAGGTATGAGTTTTATAAAAACAACCGAGCAAGATTCTAACCATAATCATTTGGAAAAAATGAGTGTTTCAGAATTATTAAAAAACATTAATAAAGAAGATAAAACTGTTCCTAATGCCGTTGAAAAAGCATTACCTCAAATTGAAGCTTTGGTTTTCCAAATTGTAGAAAAATTAAAAAACGGTGGGCGCCTTTTTTACATGGGAGCAGGTACAAGTGGTAGACTAGGCGTTGTTGATGCTTCAGAGTGCCCTCCTACTTTTGGAGTATCTCACGATTTAGTTGTTGGTCTAATTGCTGGAGGTGATTCTGCCATAAGAAAAGCAGTTGAATTTGCTGAAGATTCGAAAACTCAAGGCTGGAAAGATTTAAAAGAAAACAACATAAGCACCAAAGATGTTGTTGTAGGTATTGCCGCTTCTGGCACTACACCTTACGTCATTTCCGCTTTAGAGAAATGTAATGAAAACAATATTATAACCGGTTGTATTTCGTGTAATAAAAACAGTCCTCTTTCTAAAGTATCAAAATACCCAATAGATGTGGTTGTTGGACCAGAGTTTGTAACAGGAAGTTCTAGAATGAAAGCTGGAACTGCCCAAAAATTAGTTCTTAACATGATTACCACGTCTACCATGATTCAATTAGGTCATGTTAAAGGCAATAAAATGGTAGATATGCAGCTGAGTAATAACAAACTAGTTGATAGAGGAACCAAAATGATTATGAAAGAAATAAATGTTTCTGAAACTGAAGCATTAGCATTATTAAACCAACACAAAAGCGTCCGTAACGCAGTAAAATTCTATAATGATGGAAAATAATAAAACAGATAGAGTCATGCTTTTCCAAGGAATAAAAACATTGGCCTTTGCAGTATTAAGTCTTCTAATGGGACCCGTTTTATTAAGTTTTGCTTTTAGCAAACCAGATGATAAACTTTATATGCCTCTGTTAGTTATAGGGTGTTTAATTTGTGCCTTCGCTATATTTCTTATTTTTAAAGGTATCAGATTAATAATGAACAGTATGTTCAAAAAGAAGTAAGCTTATTTTAGTATTGTTTGCTTAGGAGTGGTAGGATTATATCCAAATTCATCATCATTAATAACAATACCTAAACTATCAAAAATATAATTTATAATTGCGTAGTGGTGAATAGTATGACTGTTAGCTTGAGCCAATAAAGAACCGTATGTGTATGGTATTTCAGTTTTTCCTAAACCTAAATCATCAATAACAAAAACGGTATCATCAATATCAAATGATGTAGTAGTCAGTTTTTCAATAATTTCATTCAAATAATTTTGAGCACAATTGCAATCTGATTCAACAGCTTTATTTCTACTTCGTGCTGTTAAATTTACTTTTTTATCAGAATCTAAATTAAAAATGCAATCATAGAAATCTAAAATGTGCCTAATATGAGAACCAATGCTTGAATAATATGGAGAAACAGAAGCATCACACAACTGATTGTTAGATAAATGGTCTAATAAAATTTCGGATTTCTTAAGTGTTTTTAAAGTAGATTGGATAATAATGTTCATGGACACTAAATTAGTTAAATTTTTCGAATTTCATAAATATTAACATTTAGTCTAAACACTTAAAAATCCTTACAGCTATATTTATCATTAGTAACAAAACCAAACCATTAAAAAACAAGTAACTTAGTTCTTTAGGGCATCAACGACCAATCTAATTTCCCCATAACTATACTTATCATCCAACTGATGTTTTAAATCAGATAAATTCTCGAATTTTTTCTTCGGAATAATAGATTTCAACTCTTCATAAAACTCAACCGACATCAAATCTGTAATCTTTACTTCACCTGTTGGAATAAAACCAGCCAAATGTCCAATAATCGTATTCATGTTCAATTCACGTGCATTAGCAATATCTTGAACAGATTTACCTGATTTAAAAAGAGCTAAAGATTCCTTTTTAGTGTCTCCTTTTTTACGTTTTGGCTTGGGCTCGTCAAAAATTTCAACTTCAGCTGAAGTTTCAATGTCGTGTTCATCACAATACGATTTAATCACTTTCAAAATAGCCGACCCATATTTCTCAACACGAGTTTTACCCATTCCGTTAATCTTGAGCAATTCTGCTTTATTCGTTGGTAACATTTCACACATTTCGTATAAAGCCTTTTGGGTATAAATTTGATAATGAATCAAGTCTTTATCAGCTGCAATATCATTTCTAAGCATGCGTAATTTTTCAAATAATTCGACATTACTTGTACCTTCAACAACCGACTTTCTAGTTTTCTTCGGCTTTTCTTTCCCCATGAAAACTGACTTAGCACGAAGTTCCAAAATATCTTCAGCTGTAAAACCAGAAATCAAACCTTTAAAGTAAGTGAGTTTCACCGCAAGTAAATCTTCAAAAGCATCCAAATTTTTAGTTATTTCACTCCCAACAGCTTGGTTATCTGTAGTAAATGCAAAAGTCTTTAAAGGTTCTAGTATTTTAGTTTCAGTTTCAGTTTTAAAATAATTTATTCCTTTTTTAAAGCGCTCTTGTATAACGTTACTTTGTTCGGGTAAGCCATTATCATCTGCCAGTAGTTTTAATTGAGCATTAAATCCATTGGCTACTTTTAAAAATTTAGTTATAATATCTTTAATAGATAAAAACGTATCATCTACAGTACCTTTAATCACATTTCTATTCTTATAAAATATATCCAAAATGCGATTCAACGGGTATAAAAACTTATAGAAACCAAATACTTCAGCAATCAAGTCTAACTGAAAATTCTTTTGTGAATCCATTAAAATTGCTTCATCTGGAGCATTCTGCTCAGCATTCTCATTAAATGAGGTAACATTACCATCACTAATAATCTGACTAGAATTAATTTTACTTTTTAACACCAATCCTTCTAAAGATTTACATCTACTTAAAGCCACATAAGTCTGTCCATGGGCAAACGCCCCCTGTGCATCAATAATGGCTTTTTCAAAGGTTAAACCCTGGCTTTTATGTATAGTAATACTCCAGGCCAAACGCAATGGCATTTGAGTATAACTTCCTATCTTCTCTTCGGTTATCGCCTTTGTGTCAGTATCAACAGAATAATTAATATTCTCCCAAACTTCTGGAGTTACGTTAATATTAAAATCATCATCAGGGCAATGCACGACTACTTCATCAGTATCTAACAAAATCACTTTACCAATCTTTCCATTAAAATAACGTTTTTCTGGACTGCTATCGTTTTTAACAAACATAACCTGTGCACCCACTTTCAACTCAAGCTTTACATTGTTAGGATACGCATGCTCAGGAAATTTACCATCCACTTCGGCCTTATACGTAAACGCTCTTGATGTTAACTTACCTAGCTCTGTTCGATTCGTTGCTTCTGCCTTATTATTATGTGTCGTTAAAGAGATATAGCCTGAATCAGGTTCAGGTGTAAAATCAAGTATAAAACGTTTGTTTAATTCTTGAGCACCAGCTTCACTTAATTTATTGTTTCTAATTTCGTTTAATATTTCAATAAATTTCGGATTCTCTTGCCTATAAATGTGTTTTAACTCTATTGTAACTGCATTACATTGTTGAAACGAATGACTACTAAAAAAGAAGCCATTAGCATAGAAAGGTTTCAATAATTCCCATTCCTGCTCTTTAATAACCGGAGATAATTGTTGCAGATCCCCAATCATTAACACCTGAACACCACCAAAAACTTTATTTCGATCTCTAAAACGCCGTAAGGTTTTATCAATGCCATCTAACAAATCAGCTCGTACCATACTAATCTCGTCAATCACTAATAGATCCATTGACTTGATAATATTAATTTTTGTTTTGTTAAACCTTCTATTAAAACCTTTACCTGCATTTAAATCTGCATCGGGCAACATAGGTCCAAAAGGCATCTGAAAAAAAGAATGTATAGTTACGCCTTTAGCATTAATAGCAGCAACACCTGTAGGTGCCACAACCACTAGGCGTTTTAAACTACTCATTTTTAAACGGTGTAAAAAAGTTGTTTTACCAGTTCCTGCTTTACCCGTTAAAAAAATTGATCGGTTTGTGTTATTTACAAACGACCATGCCAATTCGAGCTCCTTATTTTCAGTCATTAAATAGATGTGAGATTAAGAATTTCAAGATAATAATTTATGAAGGTTATTTTGGCGGGTTTTTAAAAAAATAAAAACTGCGCTATGCGTTTCTAGTTTTGTAAAACCATTTATGAAAGTTTTACAAAAGCTAACCACTACTATCGCTCCCGCGGTTATCTACTAACTATTGGTTACACAAAAGTAAAGTCTTATCTAAGCCAATCATTTGAGTTTAAAGCAAAAAAAATCCCGATTCGTTAGAATCGGGATTAAAAAAGGCAACGACCTACTCTCCCACAAATGTAGTACCATCGGCGCAAATGGGCTTAACTTCTCTGTTCGGAATGGTAAGAGGTGAGCCCCATCGCTATAACCACCTTAAGTTATAGCTGCTGACTGTTAGTTTTCACTTCCAGTCTCAGCGTTCCGATTAAAATCGGAACAAATATCTTAACATATTGAAAATAAGAGACATGATTTGTAATAATATTGAACTTATGTAAAAAAACAGGCGTACAATAAGCCTATGGGTTATTAGTACTACTCGGCTATGACATTACTGCCTTTACACCTATAGCCTATCAACGTGGTAATCTCCCACGACCCTTTAAAGAAATCTCATCTTGTGGTGGGTTTCGCGCTTATATGCTTTCAGCGCTTATCCCTTCCCAACGTAGCTACTCTGCAATGCTCCTGGCGGAACAACAGATACACCAGAGGTTAGTCCAACTCGGTCCTCTCGTACTAGAGTCAGATCCACTCAAATTTCTAACGCCCACTGTAGATAGAGACCGAACTGTCTCACGACGTTCTGAACCCAGCTCGCGTGCCACTTTAATGGGCGAACAGCCCAACCCTTGGGACCTTCTCCAGCCCCAGGATGTGACGAGCCGACATCGAGGTGCCAAACCCCCCCGTCGATATGAGCTCTTGGGGGAGATCAGCCTGTTATCCCCGGCGTACCTTTTATCCTTTGAGCGATGGCCCTTCCATGCGGAACCACCGGATCACTATGCTCTACTTTCGTACCTGATCGACTTGTAGGTCTCTCAGTCAAGCTCCCTTATGCCATTGCACTCTACACACGATTACCAACCGTATTGAGGGAACCTTTAGAAGCCTCCGTTACTCTTTTGGAGGCGACCACCCCAGTCAAACTACCCACCAAGCACTGTCCCTTCTACGAAGGTTAGACTCTAGATAAGCAAAGGGTGGTATTTCAACAATGACTCCACAACGCCTAGCGACGCCACTTCAAAGTCTCCCACCTATCCTACACATTACTTATCCAAAACCAATACTAAGCTATAGTAAAGGTGCACGGGGTCTTTTCGTCCCACAGCGGGTAATCGGCATCTTCACCGATACTACAATTTCACCGAGCTCATGGCTGAGACAGTGTCCAGATCGTTGCACCATTCGTGCAGGTCGGAACTTACCCGACAAGGAATTTCGCTACCTTAGGACCGTTATAGTTACGGCCGCCGTTTACTGGGGCTTCATTTGAGATCTTCGAAGTAAACTTCTAAACCCTCCACTTAACCTTCCAGCACCGGGCAGGTGTCAGGCCATATACGTCATCTTTCAATTTAGCATAGCCCTGTGTTTTTGATAAACAGTCGCCTGGACCTTTTCACTGCGGCCACCCCGAAGGGTGGCGACTCTTCTCCCGAAGTTACGAGTCTATTTTGCCTAATTCCTTAGCCATGAATCTCTCGAGCGCCTTAGAATTCTCATCCCAACTACCTGTGTCGGTTTAGGGTACGGGCTGCTTCTCTTGCTTTTCTTGGAAGTTGCTACTCTGGATTATCACCTTGACCGAAGTCTCAGTGTACTATCGCGGTATCACTACTCGCTTCAACGTACTATTCCGTCAGTACGCACCAAATTCACACCTCCGTCACTTTTAATGAGAGCAGGTACAGGAATATTAACCTGTTGTCCATCCACTACCCCTTTCGGGTTCGCGTTAGGTCCCGACTAACCCTCAGCTGATTAGCATAGCTGAGGAAACCTTAGTCTTTCGGCGTGCGGGTTTCTCGCCCGCATTATCGTTACTTATGCCTACATTTTCTTTTGTAGCTTCTCCAGCATGCCTCACAGCACACCTTCGACGACACTACAATGCTCCCCTACCGATATTTCTATCCCATAGCTTCGGTAATATGTTTATGCCCGATTATTATCCATGCCGAACCGCTCGACTAGTGAGCTGTTACGCACTCTTTAAATGAATGGCTGCTTCCAAGCCAACATCCTAGCTGTCAAAGCAGTTCAACCTCGTTAGTTCAACTTAACATATATTTTGGGACCTTAGCTGATGGTCTGGGTTCTTTCCCTCTCGGACATGGACCTTAGCACCCATGCCCTCACTGCTGATTAACATTTTATAGCATTCGGAGTTTGTCAGGAATTGGTAGGCGGTGAAGCCCCCGCATCCAATCAGTAGCTCTACCTCTATAAAACTATAAATCAACGCTGCACCTAAATGCATTTCGGGGAGTACGAGCTATTTCCGAGTTTGATTGGCCTTTCACCCCTACCCACAGGTCATCGGAACACTTTTCAACGTATATCCGTTCGGTCCTCCACAGTATGTTACTACTGCTTCAACCTGCCCATGGGTAGATCACACGGTTTCGCGTCTACCACTACTAACTAAGCGCCCTATTCAGACTCGCTTTCGCTACGGATCCGCACCTGAAGTGCTTAACCTTGCTAGCAACGGTAACTCGTAGGCTCATTATGCAAAAGGCACGCCGTCACCCCAAAGGGC